>DJEW01000006.1:38079-54438 GCA_002431965.1 Clostridiales bacterium UBA5888 | reverse complement strand
CCCTCTCGGCGACAGCTTGTTTACTATACCACAGAGGTTTCCGTTTGTCAAGAACTTTTTTCAGATTTTTTTGAATTTCTTCAGGCGAATCTGTCCGGCTCTCAGGGAAACTTGTGCCGCTCTCTCGAGCGCTTGGCTAATATACCACCGATTCCGCCGCTTGTCAACAACTTTTTTCATTTTTCCGCAACAAATTTTTAATACACTATATCTTGTGTTCCGCATACTTCCGCGCCACATTGGAAATGCTATCTCATATGTACAAGTCTAAATATGAAACCGGACCTTACCACCCGATAAGGCTGCCGGAATACGACGTGCCGCTGACGGCAAAGGCGCTGCGCGGTATATTTGCGACCTGCGCCGATTTTCAGATGCGCGAGATCGCCTTCGGGCTTGAAAAGAACGTGCGGCTGAGCGTGTGCTGGCTGGACGGCATAGTCTCTGCGGACGAGGTATCCACCTGCGTGCTCCGGCCGCTGACGCAGTCCGCGCGCGCCGCGAACGCACGCGACGAGGCTCAGGCGCTCTATGCCGTGCTCCACGGCGGGGTATACAGCTGCTCCGTGAAGGAGTGCGCCGCAGCGGACGACGCCGTCTCCGCCCTGACGCACGGACACTGCGCCGTGATATTTGACACGCTGCAAACGGCGCTGTGCTTTGAGGTGAAGTCCGACAAGGCGCGCGGCGTGTCCGAGCCGACGCTTGAAAAGTCAATAAAGGGCGCAAAGGACTCCTTCGTGGAGACCCTCCGCGTCAACACCGCGCTTGTTCGCCGGAGGATATGTTCGCCTGAGCTGAAAGTAGTTGAGAGCACCGTCGGGCGCAAAAGCGCCACTCGCGTGGCGGTGATGTTCGTGGAGGGTGTCGCGCCGGAGCAGACCGTGCGCGAGCTTGCATCCCGGCTGGACACGCTTGACACGGACGGGCTCGTGTCCGTCGGGCTGCTGGAGGAGGGCATAGTCGATGCGCCCGCCTCCCCCTTTCCGCAGCTCCTGCACACCGAGCGCCCCGACCGCTTCGCCGCGTATCTTCTGGAAGGGCGCGTCGGGCTGCTGGTGGACGGCATTCCGGTCGGACTTATCGTGCCGGTGACCTTTGCAGAGTTCATGCGCGTGACGAGCGACGCTAATTTTCACTTTCTCGTGACCACCGTCATTGCCGTGCTGCGGTATTTCGCGCTCGCACTGAGCGCGCTGCTGCCGGCTTTATATGTTGCGGTGGCGATGTATCACCAGGAGATGATACCGACAAGGCTGCTGCTGTCGATAATAGAGGCGAAGCAGGACGTGCCATTCTCAACGGCACTGGAGGTGATGGGCATGCTTGTCGCGTTCGCGCTTTTGCAGGAGGCAGGGCTTCGCCTGCCCAACCCCATCGGCGACACGGTTTCGATAATCGGGGCGCTGATAGTCGGGCAATCGGCGGTGGAAGCGCGCGTGGTGTCTCCCATTGCGATCATAGTTGTCGCGCTGTCGGGCATCGCGTGCTACACCCTGCCCAGTCAGGACATGGGCAGCGCCGTGCGCCTTGTGCGTTTTGCTCTTGTGATTGCGGCCATTGCGGCGGGGCTTTTCGGGGTGGCGGCTGTCACGTGTCTTGTGGTGTTTCTTCTTGCGCGGATGGACAGCTTCGGCGTCAACTACACCGCGCCTCTGAGCGAGGGCATGCCCGGCGGACTGGTGCGGCTTTTCGTGCGTCTGCCGAAAAGGCTGGACAGATACCGCGACCCGCTCGTCGGCGCTCCTGACAGGAGGCGGCAGAGATGAAAAGGCTTATCAGCGTTCTCCTCGTGCTCTCCATGCTTCCCGCGCTCTCCTCGTGCGCGTCCGTATACTCCAACTACCGCGAGATGGAGGAGCTGCTGGTGATACGCACGATGGGGCTGGACGCGGCGGAGGCGGGCGTGGTGCTCTCGCTCGCGTCGGGCGCGGACAGTGAGCGCGGAACGCCGCCGGTGCGCCTTCGCGTGACAGGGGCGAGCATCGCCTCGGGCTTTGAACGCGCGCAGAACTACTCCTTTGAGGAATCGCTCTTCTTCTCGCATATAAGCACCATGCTTGTGGGCGAGGATGCGGCAAAGCGCGGTGTGGGCGAATACGTTGACTACGTTTGTCAGGCTCCGAACATCCGCATGGATATACCTATATATATTATCAAAGGAAGCACCGCCGAGACCATTATGGCGCAGACGGGCGACGACAAAAACGGCATAGCCGAGATACTCAGCGGCGTGCGCGAATATCTCGACGACCGCGGGGCGGCGGCGTATACGGTTTCCGACCTCGCGCGCGAGACGCTGCGCCACGGCAGCGCCCTTGTCGGAGCGCTGGAATACGCGCCGGGTATACAGCAGAGCACCGCCGGGAGCGCCGATACCGGCACATCCGGCGGCGCCACGGAGCCGGGCGCGACTGCCGCCGCGGCGGGCTACGCCGTGATGCAGGACATGAAGCTTGCGGCGTTCATAGACCTGGAGAACGCACTAGGCGTGGACTTCATCAAAAACACCGTCCGCGTGAACGACGTCGTCGTCCCCGGGCGCGGCGGCGAGACCGTGACGCTGGAGATAACGGACGGCGGCTGCGACATTATCCCCCGCTGGGCGAGCAATGGGACGCTGACGCGCATGGATTTTCGCGCCAATGTGAGCGCAACGGTGCTCGAGAGCGGCGGGCGCGCCGACCTTGACAGCGTGGATTACTCGGCATACCTCACAGAGCAGCTTGAGCGCTGTGTGACGGAGAGAATGAGCGCGGTGCTGCGCCTGTCGGCGAAGCTCGAGTCCGACTTTCTCGCCCTCGGCAGCGCGGCGGAGCAAAGCGCCCCCACGCTTTACAGGCTTCTCCCCCTGCCGTTCGATTCATATCTCGGCGAGCTTGAGATGCATGTTTCAGTGAAGGGTCAGCTCAGCCATTCCAACGACATCCGCAGATCCGTGCAGCAGGTGGTGAATACGTGAATACCGATTATAGCTTTAACGCCAGGCAGCTTCTCGCAGCATGCACCGTTTTCTTTCTCGCTCCGGCGCTGCGGCTTGTGCCCGGTGCGGCGGCGCGCATTGCGGGGCGCGCGGCGTGGCTGTCCGTTTTGCTGGCGCTGCCGCCGGTACTGGCGTATATAATTTTTATCCGCTCGTTTCTCTCCCGGCGCGAGGACGGCGAGGGTCTGGGCGAGCTGGTGCGCCGCTCGCTTGGTCTGCACGCGGCGCGGGCGATGCTTGCTCTGCTGGCGGCGTGGTTTCTTCTCTACGGCAGCTTCATGCTGCGCTCCGGCGCGGAGCGCATTGTCACGACAATGTATCCCAACGCCGGGGCTGAGCTTTTCATCGTCACCATGGGCGCGCTTGCATTCATCGCGGCGCTCGACTGCGCGCGTACTCTCGTGCGCGCGGCGAATCTCTTTCTCGTGACGGTGCTGGGGGTTCTCTTCATTGTGCTGTTCTTCGCGCTTTTCTCGCTGCAGCGGGATAATCTGCTGCCCCTTACGCTGCCGGATTTTCCGGGCGCGGCGCAGGGCGCGCTTGCGGCGCTCGACGTAACGGTGACGCCGGTGTATATCATGTGCTTTTTGCCGGGGCTTCGGCGCGGCGCCTCCGGCGCCCTTCGCGCAGGGCTGATGTGGGGCGTGGGGATGACGGCTCTTCTCGCGTGGCTCATGGCGGACATTCTGGGTATGTTCGGCGCGGAGCTTACCTCCCGCCTTACGCATCCTTTCTTCATGCTCGTGAAAAACCTTGTCTTCTTCAAAAACCTCGAGCGCATGGAGGCGCTGGTGGTGTCGCTGTGGGTGTTTTCGGACTTTGTGGTGATCTCGGCGTGCCTGCTCGCGGCACAGCGCTGCCTGCGGCTGGCGATGGGCATCCGCCCTCCGTGCGGCGGGGAAAAATTTCTCTCGCTCGCCCGCGGGCGCTGGGTGATCTGGGTGTGCGCGGCGCTGTGCATCACCCTCGCGCTCGTGCTGGCGCGCGACGCCGTCACGCTGAACGTCTGGTCGCGGCGCATTATTCCGCTGACAAATCTCGCCGTGGCGCTGGTGCTGCTTCCGGGCGTGTATATTGCCGGGCGTGTGAAAAAAACGCTGTGACCTGTCCGTCACAGCGTTTTTCATCATTTACTGTTTGTTACTTCACAAAATCTGCGATATTGACCTCAAACCCGTCGGCGTACTTTACGCTGAGGGTCTCAACATAGCTTTCGACCTCGGCGGCGTATTTGCTGCTTGCGGCGAGATAACGCGCGGAATAGGCGGTCGAGCCGTCGCTGGAGTAGCTGACGGTGCGGTCGGCGTCGTCGGCAAGGCGCATGATGATGTGATAGCCGTAGTCGGATTCCACAACGCCCGAGACCTCTCCGGGCTTGAGCGACTTCACTGCATCCTCAAACTCGCTGACCATTGTGCCCTCGGTGAACACATAGCCGTCGGGATAGGCGCTCTTCCCGGTGTCCTCGCAGTATTCGTCCTTAAGCTCGGCAAAGCGCTTTGCAAGCTCATCCGGATCCTTTATCGCGGCAAGCTCGTCGGCGATCTTCTCCGCCTCCATCTTTTTCTCCGCTATCTCCTCATCCGTGAGGCTCTCGCTCGTTGAAGGATCAATGGTCATGAGAAGGATATGGTTTGCGGAGAGATAGCCGTTATCCTCAAGGTACTTTACGGCTTCCGCATCGCTTATCCTGCTCCCGTTCTCGCCGTACTCGGCGACAAAGCCCGCGTCATAGAGCCGGTCAATGCGGCTGATGCGGTCATAGAGCGCGCGCGGAAGATACGTCTCGGCGAGCTTTTCGTTGAACTGCTCCTCCGTACCGTTTTCGCCGCAGGCGGCGGCGACGTCGCTTTTATGCCCCTCGGCTATCGCCTGCTCATCGGCGGCGGAGAGCGTTATATCGTGCTTTTCGGCGTAGCCCTCTATGCCGTAAAGCTGGCAGAGCATACGCCCCGCGTTATCGACGGCAAGCTGGGCATATGTCACGTCGCCGCCCTCTTCATACGGGTCGCTCCAGTCGTACTGGATGCCGTAGTACGAGCTCATCTGGGTGAAATAGCTGTTTATCTGGTTTGCCTGCATATAAAGCCAGTAGAAATACTCCTCCCAGGTCACGTCGTGCCCATCGACCGTGGCGACGATCTCAGAAGGCTCGCGCGTCTCATAAAGCGCGGCAAAATCGACGCTCTTCGTCTCTACGGCAGGCGTGGCTTCGTCAGCGTCAGCCGCTTCATCCGTGCCGGCGCTGTCTTCCGTCGGTGTCGCTGTCGGAGCTGCCGTCTCTTCGGGCGCGGCGGCATCGCCGGCGGCAGTGGATGCGGCGCTCTGGCTGCATCCGGTGAACACGGCGAATGCAAGGCACAGCGCGATAAGCAATGCAAGAAACTTTTTCATGGTCATTCCCTCTCGTATATTGTTTTCCTGATTATAGCACCGGCGGAGCCTGATAACAAGCGTCCCCGCGCGGAATTTACCTGACGTTCATTTATTGCGCGTCGGGCTGAGCGTTGGTCTTTTCCTCCGCCCAGAGAGACACGAATTTCCGCGCCTCGTCTATGACGCGCTTTTTGTCCTTTATTTTTACGCTCAGGCAGGGCTTTGTCCCCGCCTCCACGCGCAGACTTCCGGCATACTCGGGCAGTGCATAAAGGCGCGAGACCTTTTCCATGTCGAAATCGCGCACCGTGAAGCGCAGAAAGCCCTGCTTCTGGGCGATGTCTGTGATGCCGGCGCGTCCCGCCTCGCCGCGCAGCAGCGCCACGTGGATGAGGGCGTTCACGCCGGGCGGCGTATCGCCGAAGCGGTCAATAAGCTCGTCGGTGAGATCGTCCGCCTCCTCCTCGGTGCGGATGAGCGCGATGCGGCGATAGATGTCCATGCGCTGCTCGGCGGAGGATATATACCGCTCCGGTATATTTGCCGCGACGGCGAGATCGGCAGAGCACTCCGCCCTCTGCGGCACCTCTATGCCGCGCGCCTCCAGCACCGCCTCGCTCAGCAGTTTCATGTACATGTCGTAGCCCACGTCGATCATGTGCCCGGACTGCTCCGCGCCGAGAAGATTGCCCGCGCCGCGTATTTCAAGGTCGCGCATGGCGATCTTGTAGCCCGAGCCGAACTGCGCAAAATCGCGTATTGCGTTCAGGCGCTTTTCCGCGTCCTCATTGAGCACCTTGTCGCGCCGGAACGTGAGATAAGCCGATGCACGGCGGGTAGAGCGGCCGACGCGCCCGCGTATCTGGTGAAGCTGCGCCAGCCCCAGTCTGTCCGCGTCCTCGATGATGAGGGTGTTGACGTTGGGTATGTCGATACCGGTTTCGATAATGGTGGTGCATACAAGTATCTGCACCTCGCCCGACGCCATGCTCTCCATGACGTTTGCAAGCATGGTCCTGTCCATCTGCCCGTGCGCCACCGCAACCGTCGCCTCACCGTCCAGAAGCTCGCGTATGCGCACGGCGGTGCGGTCAATGTCGTCAATGCGGTTATGGAGGTAGTAGACCTGCCCGCCGCGCTGCAGCTCGCGGCGCATCGCGTCGGCAAGAACGCCCCAGTCGTGTTCCATCACGAAGGTCTGCACAGGCAGGCGGTTTTCCGGCGGCTCGTCGATGGTGGACATATCGCGTATGCCGGACATCGCCATGTTGAGCGTGCGCGGTATGGGCGTCGCCGAGAGCGTCAGAACGTCCACGCCCCGGCTCAGCTCCTTTATATGCTCCTTGTGCGTCACGCCGAAGCGCTGCTCCTCGTCCACGACGAGAAGCCCCAGATCCTTGAAGTGCACGTCCTTTGAGAGAAGCCGGTGCGTGCCTATGACAAGATCGCATTTGCCCGTGGCAATGTCCGAGAGCACCTTACCTGACTGCGCGCCGGTCTTGAAGCGGCTGAGCACCGCGATATTCACCGGGAAGCCGAAAAAGCGCTGAAGCGCAGTCTGGTAGTGCTGCTGCGCAAGGACGGTCGTGGGCACGAGTATCGCCGCCTGCTTTCCGTCGAGCACGCATTTCATCACCGCGCGCAGTGCGACCTCCGTCTTGCCGAAGCCCACGTCGCCGCACAGCAGCCTGTCCATGGGCACGGACGATTCCATGTCCTGCTTTATTTCATATATGCACCTGAGCTGATCGTCCGTCTCCGTATAGCCGAAGTTCTCTTCAAACTCGCGCTGCCACTCGCTGTCGGGCGCGAAGGCGTGCCCGGGCAGGCGCTGGCGCTGCGCGTAGAGCGCGATGAGCTTTTTTGCCATGTCCTTGGCGGCTTTCTTTGCGCGCGAACGGGTCTTTGCCCAGTCCGTGCCGCCCATTTTCGACAGCTTCACCACCCGCTCCTCGCCCGCGCCCGTGTACTTGCTGACAAGGTCGAGCTGCGTTGCAGGGACATAGAGTGTGTCCGACCCCGCGTAGGTAAGCTTTATATAGTCCTTTTCAAAGCCGTCCACCTGCATTTTCACGATGCCTGCGAAGCGGCCGATGCCGTGGTTTTCATGCACGACGTAGTCCCCCACCGAGAGGTCCGCGCAGGATTCTATCCGCTGCCGCCCCGGCGGCAGCTTCTTTGCGCTTCGCAGCTTCTTCTCCCGCCGCTCGCGCACGAGCTGAGAATCCGTAAGCACGGCAAGGCGCAGCCCGGGGTATTCCATCCCGGCGGAGATCGCGCCGATGGTTATGGCGCAGCGCCCCTCGTCCGGCAGCTTTTCAAGCTCGCGGTATATTACCGCAGGTATGTCGCGGTTTGCGAAAAACTCCTGCAAGACCTTTGCGCGGCGCTCGTCCGCAGCGAGCACCACAACGCGGTAGTTTTCCTTCAGATACAGCCGCACATCGTCCGCCGCCGCCTCGGCGTTGCCCGCGTAGGAGGGCAGCTGCTTTGCGGGGATGCTGGTTATCGTGCGCGGCGGTATGGGATTTCTGGACAGTGTGAACGCATCCGCCATGTAAAGCGGATAGTCCTCCAGCCGCCGGCACAGCCCCTCGAACGTGAGATAGTAGCTGTCTGCGTTCATGGCTATCTGCCCGCGGCGCTGCAGCTCGCGTATATCCTCGCCGAGCTGCTTTATGTATTCGCGCGCCCGCTCGCCGCAGCGCGTTGCCTGGTCGAGCACGACGATGGCGTCCTGCGGGATATAGTCCGCGCCGCTGGCATTTTCATAGATGAGCGGGAGATAGCGGTCCGCATCGCTCATCAGAACCCCGCCGCGCAGTCTGTCCGCGTCGGCGCACATGGTCGCGGCGAGCGCGGCGGCGTTCTCGCCCGTGCGGCGGCGTGTATATTTATCGGCAAACGCCTCTATCTCGCGGCAGAGCGCCTCCGTGCCGCCGTGGGTAAGCTGCGGCAGCGTCTCCGCTGCGGGGAGGATGGTGCATTCCTTTATCTGCTCGGTGCGGCGCTGAGTGGCAATGTCGAAGTGACCCATGGAGTCTATATCGTCGCCCCAGAACTCTATGCGCACAGGCTCGCTTTCTGCGGGAGAATAGAAGTCCAGTATCCCGCCGCGGCGCGCGAACTGTCCCTGCCCCTCCACCTGATCGCAGCGGCTGTACCCGCAGCGGATGAGCGCATCCTCGATGTCTTCAATGGCATAGCTTCCGCCGTCGTTGACGGTGAACGCGGCGCGCATGAGCGTATCGCGCGGTATCGTGCGCTGGATAAGCCCGGAGACGGACGCCGTGGTGACTGCGCTGCGCCCCCCGGCAAGACCGTAGAGCACGGCAAGGCGGCGCTGTTCCGTCTGGCGGGAGGCGGCCTCCGCGGCATAAAACGTATAGTCGCGCATAATGAGCGTGCCGCACTCCTCGCCGAGCATGCTCCTCAGATCGCGCGCAAAGCTCTCCGCGGCGGTATCGTCCGGGCAGATGACGAAGATGGGACGTCCCGTCTCAAGGCGCAGCGCGGCGGCGAGGTTTGCCCTGTGCACCGCCGACAGCCCGGAAACGAGCGCAGGAAGCCCGCCGCCCTCCACGAGACCGGGGAGCGCGGATGCTTCCTTGTTGTTGAATATTTGCCTGATGAGTGTTTTCATTGTCAGTTCTATTATAGCGCAGCCCGGACGCGGATAACACCGAAATCCGGACTGAGCAGCGTGGGTTTTTAATTTGGGTTTAGGTTTTTTACCTGCACAGTGCGTCTATCGCTTTTATGCCGTAAGCTTCTCAGCGTTCTGGACGCAGCAGTATGTAGCCAAGCTCGCTTTCCTTTACGGGAAAGTTCTCTGTATTCAGTTTTTCTGCATATTCCTCTGCGTCGGAAAAATCCTTGTCTATAAATATCGCGTCCGGCTTTTTCTCGGGATTCAAGCGCCAGTATTCCAGCATTCTCTCCGCCGCCACGTCCGGCTGCGCGAATGAGAGCCATGCCGAGAATGCCGCGTTTTCTTTGCCGTCCATCAGATATAGCCACATTTCCCATGTGAAATAGAGCACTTTTTTCCCTTCATATGTACGGATTTCTTCCGTTCCTTCAATATATCTGCGGTAGCTGCTGTTCTCCTCCTGCGTTGCGAAGAGACCGTCCGCCACGCCGCCGTCCATTTCTTCGGTAAGAGTTTCCGTAAGGTCAATGCCAGTTGTGCGGCAGTTTCCGGCGCAGATCTCCGCATTGTCGCGCACGAGCATACAGCAGAGCATCGCTACGGCTGCAAGAGAAACCGCAGCCGAAACTTTTTCCTTAAGCGCCTTTTGTCTTTTTTGTAATATATATTCACTGTACCTGCATCCGATAAAAAACGCGCTTGCCGCGCTGGATACGCATAGCCCCTCTGACAGCGCATAGTAAAACTGATTCGACGAAAGGCATTTAAAAAAGGAAAAAATCCATCCTGGTATGAAAACCAGCCAGAATATACGTTTCGGTCTTCTGTCAAGAAGTAGGTAAGCCGTTATCCCCGGAACGCTCAGCGGTACCATATAGTAGTTTATATATCTATATGTATACCCGTTGAGGGAAAGCGCAAGATACCCCATGCATATGATTGAGGAAGCAAGCATGTATGCCCAGCTGTGCTCATTTCTTCGTTTATCGAGCTTTATCAGCAGTATTATGATCAGACACCCGAATGTGCTCACCCGCGCACAGAGCCTTGAAAAGCACATATGCTTTATGTAAAGACCCATCAATGCCAAAACGGAGAAGCCGCTGTGCTCGGGATCCTGCAATGTGTTGCGGATGCCGGCAATAAGCTGCGCCGGTGCTGCTCTTGACAGCAAAACTGCAAAAAACACTGCTGCCAGTGCCGCACATCCACTGGTGAAAAGAGACCACTCCCTCATGCCGCATTTCTTTGCGATGCTGTAAACAATTATTGCAGCCGTGTACAGCACATACATTATGACAAGATACGGGCAGCACAGAACGGCACCCGCGAACATCAGTCCGGATGCTGCATACGCAGCTGCGCTTTTTGCCGTTGCCGCAGTTATTCCGGAAAGAAGCAGCAGCATTATCGCAAGTGTGTTGTACGAAAGGGAAAATCTGTAGTAGGGCACAAAGAGAAAGAAGACCGCGGATGCGGCTATTGCGCCGACCGGAGAAAGCTTTTTCAGGCGCACGTAAATATAGATTGCTGCCGCAGCCTGCGCCGCTATATATATGTACCTGAAGGTGAGTATCATCCCGTCCGTGCTTCTGGATATATTCATGTAAAGCCACATGACAGGGTACATAATGAAGCCCACAAGCTGCGCAGGATGCCATTCGTCGCGCAGCAGCACATCTCCCTGAACAAGCCTGTACGGCACAGTCAGGTAGAAGGATTCGTCATATCCGTTGTAGCCGTACTGCGCGATGTGCACGAAAAACACAAGTATAGCCGCACACAGCGTCACAAAAATCAGGTCATACCCCTTTGAGCGAATATCTGTCTTTTTCATTTATTCCCCGGTTTTTTTCACCGGCTTTATGTCTATCATCCTGCTCATTGCGCCGGGGGTCAGCAGGCGGGAGTATATATCCGTTATCACGCGGTGGGCGACGGGGGCAAGCTCGGCCGTGCCATTTATGGGCTTGACCATAAGGTTTGCGCGCGTGCCGCCTATGGTATACTCGCACGGCACCTCCACATAGCCAAAGCGCGCGAAGAACTTGAAAAGCTTCCTGAGATGGTTTTCGTCCGGGTCGTCAAACTCCGTCAGCTCGGCAAGTATGCCCTGCCGGTCGGCATAGCGCTTGTTCATCAGGCGCATCGCCTCTATGCCGACGCCGCGGTCCCTGTACCACGGCAATATGGCGAAGTATTTCAAAAGCACATAGCCGTAAAGGCTTTTGAGGCACACAAGCGCGTACCCCAGCTCCAGCTGGGATTCGTCGTCGTACACGACCAGAAGCTCCTGGCTGCCGTTGAGCATCGCCTTGTGGATGGCAAGCTTCGGCAGCAGCTCCTCGCTGTCAAAATCCATCTCCATCGCCGGGTAGTAGCGTTCAAGATCCCTGTGACCGCCTTTTCTTATGCTTATCATGGCTCTCTCTCCCTATATTTCCTGCGCCCGGCACAACCGGGCGTATTCTCCGTTCTTTTTCAGAAGCTCCGCGCGCGTGCCAAGCTCTGCGATATGCTCGCCCTCTACAACGGCAATCCTGTCCGCCGCGGCGACCGTGGAGAGCCGGTGGGCGATGACGATGGTGGTCCTGCCCTTGCTCAAACGGTCGAGCGACGCCTGTATGCGCTGCTCCGTCACCGTGTCGAGCGCGGAGGTCGCCTCGTCGAGTATCAGAATCTTCGGGTTTTTCAAAAACACGCGCGCGATGGATATGCGCTGCTTCTGCCCGCCTGAGAGCATCACGCCGCGCTCGCCGATATATGTATCGTACCCGTTGGGCATATCCATTATCTCGTCGTGTATCTCCGCGCGCGCCGCCGCCTCGACGATCTCCTCATCCGTGGCGTCGGGTCTGCCGTAGCGGATATTATCGCGCACCGTGCCGGCAAACATGAAAACATCCTGCGCGATAAGCCCGATGGCGCGGCGCAGACTGTCCTGCGTCACGCTGCGCACGTCCTGACCGTCAACGAGCACCGCGCCGGCGGTCACGTCGTAAAACCGCGGCAGAAGCTGGCACAGCGTCGTCTTCCCCCCGCCGGAGGGTCCGACGACCGCAAGGCATTCCCCCGGCGCGATGTGCAGGTCGATATTCTTCAGCACCGGCACGCCGTTTGCGTAGGCGAAGGAGACGTTTTTGTATTCTATATCGCCGCGCACGTTTTCAAGCTCCCTTGCGTCCGGCGCGTCCTTTATCGCTGGCTCTGTGCGCATCACCTCAAGAAAGCGCGAGAAGCCCGCCGTGCCCTGCATATATACCTCGGCAAACTGCGCGAGCTTTTTTACCGGCGTGACAAAAGTGGAGACATAGAGGGAGAATGTGACAAGGTCGATATAGTCCATCGTGCCGCCCATGATAAATAGACCGCCCACGGCAATGACCGCGACCTGCATAATGCTCATCGTGAACTCCATCCCGCTCATGAAAAGTCCCATCGCGCGGTAGTATTCCGCCTTTGAGCCGCGGAAAAGCTCGTTCGCCTGCTCAAACTTCTCATGCTCCTGCTCTTCGTTTGCAAAGGCCTTCGCCGTGCGTATGCCGGAGAT
Organism: Clostridiales bacterium UBA5888; assembly: GCA_002431965.1. GTDB lineage: Bacteria > Bacillota > Clostridia > Oscillospirales > Oscillospiraceae > Limivicinus. The sequence goes on along the minus strand of DJEW01000006.1, from coordinate 41,877 downwards.
GCTGCTCTCTATGGCGGCATATATCTGCGCGGTTTTGCGCTTGACCTCAACGTTCGCCGATTTCATTCTCACGCGCTGCGACATTGTGAACCACAGGCACACGGGCAGCAGCACAGCCAGCACCAGCGCGAGCCGCCAGTCAAGCGTGAACATCACGCCGAGAGCGCCGGCGATGGTGAGCGTACAGATGAGGATATTTTCCGGTCCGTGATGGGCAAGCTCCGTCACCTCAAAAAGGTCGGAGGTTATGTGACTCATCAGCACGCCCGTGCGGTTATTGTCATAATAGCTGCACGAAAGCTCCTGCATATGCGTGAAAACGTCCCGCCGCATATCCGATTCCACCAGCACGCCCATATTATGCCCCACGACGGTTATGACATAGTAGAGCGCGGCCTTCAGCACAAACGCCGCCGCCATTATCGCCATCACGGCAAAGAACACCGTGTAGAGCTTTCCCGGGAGAAGCTTGTACATCGAAGCACGCGACACATACGGAAACGCAAGGTCGATAAGCGCGACGAGCACGGCGCAGGTCATATCAATGATGAAGAGCTTTTTCTGCCCGGCGATATAGCGCATGAATATCCGGAACGGACTCTGCGAATAGTCTGGTTTTTTCATATTCATGCGAATCTGTCCCTCTGCTCCACAGCGAGCGCGTCGCAGCGGTTGTTATACTCGTTGTCGGCGTGACCCCTGACCCAGTGGCAGCGCATTTCGTGCCGCTGCGTGAGCGCGAGAAGCCGCTCCCAGAGATCGGCGTTGAGCGCGGGCTTTTTGTCGGATTTTATCCAGCCTTTTTTTCGCCACGACTCCGCCCAGCCCTTTGAAAGCGCGTCAATGACGTACCTGGAGTCGGAGTAAAGTTCGACGGTGCACGGCTCCTTCAGACACTCCAGCGCCGCGATGACGGCGGAAAGCTCCATGCGGTTGTTCGTGGTCTGCCCCTCGCCGCCGGAGATCTCCTTCTCCCTGCCGTTATAGCGCAGTATCGCGCCCCATCCGCCCGGACCGGGATTCCCGCTGCATGCCCCGTCGGTATATATCTCAACCGTTTTCATTTTCGCCCTCAGGTGAAGCGTCGTCCGGCATTGCGTTCTCGGTCTCTTCCTCGGGGTTTTTCTCCGTCGTCTCTATGGATATGACGCGGCTGCCAGCGGCAAGGCGCATTATACGCACGCCCTGCGTCGCCCGTCCGAGCAGGCTTATGCGGTCTACCGGTATTCTTATGATCGTCGCATCGTCCGTGATGACGAGCACGTCCTCATCCCCGGTCACTATCTTCACCGCGGCAATAAGCCCGGTCTTCTCAGTGACGTTGTAGTTTTTCAGTCCTATGCCGCCGCGCCCCTTGACGCCGTACTGGTCGCACGGCGTGCGCTTGCCGTAGCCGCGCTCCGTGACCGTCAGAAGCGCGCTGCCCGCGGCGGTGCTCCCCGCGCCGACGACATAGTCGCCCTCGCGCAGTCTTATGCCGCGCACGCCCACGGCCGTGCGCCCCATGGCGCGCACGTCGCCCTCGTTGAAGCAGGTCGCCATGCCGTTTGCAGTAGCGATGAGTATATCCTCGTCGCCGGTGGTGGGGATAACGGTGATAAGCTCGTCCCCCTCCTCAAGCGAGAGCGCGCGGATGCCGTTTGCGCGGATATTTTTCAGCGCCGACTGCTGCATGCGCTTGACCGTGCCGTTGCGCGTGACGAAGACAAGATAGTTCTCCTCCTCAAGCGCGCGGGCGCGTATCATTGCGCTGACCTTTTCCTCCTCGGCATTTTCTATCTGGATTATATTCACTATGTTCGTGCCGCGCGCGGTGCGCCCCGCCTCGGGGATATTGTAGCCCTTCTTGATGAATACCCTTCCCCTGCTTGTAAAGAAGAGAATATTATCATGAGTGGACGCGGTGAACACGGTTTTGACATAGTCCTCATCCTTCGTCGTCATTGCGCGGATGCCCTTGCCGCCGCGCCCCTGGCTGCGGTATTCGCTGACCGGCAGGCGCTTTATATACCCGCCGTTCGTCAGGGTGATGACGCACTCCTCCTCGTCGATGAGATCCTCTATGTCTATCTCGTCCGCAACGTCCTGTATCTCCGTGAGGCGCTCGTCGCCGTATTTGTCGCGCAGGGTGATAAGCTCGTCCTTCAGAACCTTTTTAATCTTCTCCGGGTCTGCAAGAAGCTCTTTATAATAAGCGATCTTGCCCTCAAGCTCCTTATATTCGTTTTCAAGCTTCTCGCGGTTTAGCCCCTGCAGGGAGATAAGGCGCATGTCGCATATCGCCTGCGCCTGAACGTCGGAAAGTCCGAAGCGCTCCATCAGGCGCTGCTTTGCGTTGTCGTAGCTTGAGCGGATAATATGAATGACCTCGTCGATATTATCCTGCGCGATGAGCAGCCCTTCCAGCAGATGTGCCCGCTCCTCCGCCTTTTTAAGGTCGAACTTCGTCCTGCGGACGATAAGCTCCTCCTGAAACGCCAGATACTCGTCAAGTATATGGCGCAGGGAGAGTATCTTCGGCTGGGTCTGGTTGTTGACGAGGGCGAGCATGTTTATTGAAAAGCTCGATTGCAGCGCAGTCTGCGCGAAAAGACGGTTGAGCACCACCTGGGGGTTTGCGTCGCGCTTGAGCTCGATGACAATGCGCATGCCGTTGCGGTCGCTCTCGTTTCTCAGGTCGGATATGCCCTCAAGGCGCTTTTCGTGCACCTGATCGGCAATGTTTTTTATCAGCTGGCGGCGGTTGACCTGATAGGGCAGCTCCGTCACGATTATTCTTGTGCGCTTGTCCTTGCCGTATTCCTCAAACTCCGTGCGCGCGCGCACAACCACGCGCCCGCGCCCGGTGGCGTAAGCCTGACGGATGCCGCTGCGCCCCATGATGATGCCCTTTGTGGGAAAGTCCGGTCCCTTGACATACTGCATGAGATCGTTCAGCTGTGCGTCGGGATTATCCAGCACGCATATGCAGGCGTTTATGACCTCGGTGAGGTTATGCGGCGGTATGTTCGTCGCCATGCCGACGGCGATGCCGGACGAGCCGTTTACAAGAAGGTTTGGAAAGCGCGAGGGGAGCACGCGCGGCTCCTTTCGCGTCTCGTCAAAGTTCGGATCCCAGTCAACCGTGTCCTTGTCTATGTCTCGCAGCATCTCGTTGGAGATCTTCGACAGCCTTGCCTCGGTATAACGGTAGGCGGCGGGGGGGTCGCCGTCAACAGAGCCAAAGTTGCCGTGCCCATCGACAAGCATATAGCGCATGGAAAAGCTCTGCGCAAGGCGCACCATCGCGTCGTACACGGAAGCGTCGCCGTGCGGGTGGTAGCGGCCCAGCACGTCGCCCACGCAGGTGGCGGATTTCTTGAACGGCTTATCGGATGTCAGGTTATCCTCATAAAGCGCATACAGTATGCGCCGGTGCACGGGCTTCAGACCGTCGCGCACGTCCGGCAGCGCGCGCCCGACTATCACGCTCATCGCATAGTCGATATAGCTTGTCTGCATTTCGTTGACAAGCTCCGACTCCGTTATAACCTGATTCGGGAACGCTATATCTTCCGGTTTATAGTCTCTTTTATGTGCCATTTGTTCCTCCAATTTGCCGCTTCGTCAAATGTCGAGATTGACGACGTATCTGGCGTTCTGCTCTATCCATTCGCGCCGCGGCTCTACCTCTTCGCCCATTAGAACGGTGAACACCTGGTCGGCATGTATCGCGTCGTTGAGCGTTATGCGCCGGAGCGTGCGCGTTTCGGGGTCCATGGTCGTCTCCCACAGCTCGTGCGGGTCCATCTCGCCCAG
>DJEW01000006.1:19615-38028 GCA_002431965.1 Clostridiales bacterium UBA5888 | reverse complement strand
CCCTTGAAGCGGGATATGTCGATCTTGACGTTGGGGTTATCCGCGCGCATCTCGCTGCTGAGACGGTCGCGCTCCTCGTCGGAGTACGCCACGCGCTGCTGCTTTCCGCGCGTGAGCTTATAAAGCGGCGGCACGGCGGAGTAAACGTACCCGTTTTCTATCAGCGGGCGCATATAGCGGAAGAAGAACGTCAGAAGAAGCGTTCTTATATGGCTGCCGTCAACGTCGGCATCCGCCATGATGATTATCTTGTGATAGCGGAGCTTGTCCATATTGAACTCCTCCCCTATTCCGGCGCCGAGCGCCAGCACAAGAGGATAGAGCTTATCGTTGCCGTAGATCTTATCGGCGCGGGCTTTCTCAACGTTTAGCATCTTGCCCCACATGGCAAGTATCGCCTGAAAGCGGCTGTCGCGCCCCTGTATGGCAGAGCCTGCGGCGCTGTCGCCCTCGACGATGTATATCTCGCACAGCGACGGGTCGCGCTCGTTGCAGTCCTGAAGCTTGTCGGGCATCTGTCCGCTTTCAAGCCCTGTTTTGCGCCGGACGGATTCCTTCGCCTTTCGCGCCGCCTCGCGCGCGCGGTTTGCCATCATCGCCTTTTCGAGAATGACCTTCGCCGTTGCGGGGTGCTCCTCGAAATACTCTGTGAGCTGGTCGTTTACTATACCGTCTACAAGCGTTCTTATATATGCGTTGCCGAGCTTCTGCTTTGTCTGCCCCTCGAATTGCGCCTCCGGCAGCTTCACGGAGATGACGGCGGAGATACCCTCGCGCACATCCTCGCCGGATACCTTGTCGTCGCCCTTTATTATGTTTGTTTTTACGCCGTAGGCGTTTATGACGCGGGTGAGCGCCGTTTTGAAGCCGGTCTCGTGCATGCCGCCCTCGGGCGTGTGTATGTCGTTTGCAAACGACACGAGAGTTTCACTGTAGCCGTCGTTATATTGCAGCGCGATCTCGGCGACGGCGTCGCCCTTCACGCCGGAGAGATATATGACGTCCTCATGGATGGGGTTTTTGTGGTTATTGAGATACGACACAAATTCGCGTATGCCGCCCTCGTAGCACAGCTCCTCCCCCTGCTCCTTCCCCTCGCGCTCGTCGCGCAGGGTGATAGTCAGCCCTCCGTTCAAAAACGCCTGCTCGCGCATGCGGGTATGAAGTATTTCATAGTCATACACCGTATCGTCGAACATCTCCGGGTCGGGCTTGAAGCGGACGGTCGTGCCGCGCTTTTCCGTCGCGCCGAGCTTTTTTATATGCTCGGTTATATCGCCGCGGGAGAACTTCATGCCGTAGCGCTGTCCGTCCTTGCATACCTCGACCTCCAGCCATTCCGACAGCGCGTTCACAACGGACGCGCCCACGCCGTGCAGACCGCCGGACACCTTGTATCCGCCGCCGCCGAACTTGCCGCCCGCATGCAGCACCGTGAACACGACCTCCAGCGCGCTTTTCCCCGTCTGCTCCTGAATATCGACAGGGATGCCGCGTCCGTTATCCTCCACGCGGATAACGTCGCCTTCTTCTATCGTCACTTTTATATGCGTGCAGAATCCCGCGAGCGCTTCGTCGATGGAGTTATCCACAATTTCATACACAAGGTGGTGAAGACCGGAGGATGAGGTCGAACCGATGTACATGCCCGGGCGCTTTCTCACCGCCTCGAGACCCTCCAGCACCTGTATCTGCGATGCGTCGTACTGCTGTGCGTTATTTTTGTTCACGTCTTGCATGTCTGCCATAGTTTTTCTCCAAATCACGTAGTTTTCAACAATCAGCGTTATATATGTTTACAGTTTCCCGCTCTCGGCGCGCCTGAGGAGCGTCGTGGAGGCAAGCTGGCTGAGATAAACGCGCCTTATTCCGCCCTCCTCCGTCACGATGAAGGACTTGGGTATATCCTCTGCGGCGTTTACGACCTGTCCTGCTTTCTCCGATGCGGCAAGGTAGGCGCGCGTAAGGTGCGACTGCGAGGTTATGTCAAGATCGAAAACACCTATTATCCCGCCTGTATTTATTACGCTTCCTTTTCCGAGATGAATGTAGTTCATAATTTAATTCGACCTTTTTCGACAAAGAGCACCCTGCCGCCTGTGCGGCTGGATATGCCCTCGTCCTCGCAGCAGGTGATGAGCGTCTGCCCGCCGCCTATGCTATTGAGCACGAATTCCTGCCGCTTTGCGTCAAGCTCGGACAATACGTCATCGAGCAGAAGTATCGGGTACTCGCCGGTTTCCGCGAGAAATATCTCCCGCTCGGCAAGCTTCAAAGACAGCGCCGCCGTCCTCGTCTGCCCCTGCGAGGCAAAGGAGCGCGCGAGATTGCCGTTTATATAAATCTCAAGATCGTCCTTATGCGCGCCGGTCAGGCACTGCCCCGCGTCAAGCTCCGCCTGGCGGTGGCGCTCCTGATGGTCGCAGAGCTGATAATATATCTCCTTTGCCGGCGCTGTGGGGTCCGTAACCGTGCCGACGGTCCTGTATCGCACCTCAAGACGCTCGCCCTCTCCGGAAAAATCGCCGTGTATGGGCGCGGCTGTTCTGTCAAGCCGCGCGGCGAATGCGGCGCGGTAGCGGATGAGCTGCGCCGACGCGCGGCACATCCCGTCGGAAAAATCGTCGAGCGTGTCAAGAAGCGAGGGCTTGTCGCGCCAGTCCTTGAGTATGCGCGTTTTATGCTCATAAAGCTTATTGAACTGTGCGAGAAACTCCGCATATCTGGGGCGTATCTGGCTTATGGCGTTGTCGAGAAGCCGCCTTCTGACCGCCGCGCCCTCCTTGATGAGGTTTAGGTCATCCGGGCAGAAGAGCACCGTGTTCACGGTCTCGCACAGCTCCGACGCGGTCTTTTTCACGCCGTTCACGCTTATTTTTTTCGCCGTGCCCGGGCGCAGGACGATATTGACGGTCTGCTCGCGTCCGTGGCTTTCTACATCGGCGAGTATCTCCGCCGCAGAGAAGCCGAAGCCCACAAGCTCGCGGTCAAATCTTGTGCGGAAGCTCCGCCCGGTCGAGAGCATATACACGCTCTCCAGAAGGTTTGTTTTGCCCTGCGCGTTTGCGCCGCTTATAACGTTTGTTCCCGGGTCGAATTCCGCCGTATCCCACTCATAGTTGCGAAAACCGCTGAGCGCGATTTTTTTTACTCTCATTCTTTTGTTATCTCAAGCTCGTTTCCGGCAAAGCTCACGTGGTCGCCGCCGTGCAGCTTTCTGCCGCGCTGCGTGCATACCTCTCCGTTGACCTTCACCATGCCCTCGCCGATAACGTACTTTGCCTCGCCGCCTGTTCCGACAAGCGCGGCAAGCTTCAAAAGCGAATCGAGCTTGATATATTCGGTTACTATATTTATTTTCTCCATTTATGCTCTTTTCCAATCAGTCACCCGCGCGAAGACGCACGGGAAGTATCATATACGTGAAATTATCCGTTCCGTCGTCGGAGGTAATGATGCACGGAGATGAGGAGGTGTTGAAATTGAGATTGACCTTGTCCACGCCCGCGGCCTTAAGCGCGTCGGTGAGGTATCTGTCGTTGAAGCCTATCTCCATTCCCGCTCCGTCTCCCTCGCAGGTGCACACGTCCTCCGCCTTGCCTATGGGCGTGACGCAGAGAAGGTCTATTGCGCTGTCATTGCAGGTCATGCGCACAGGGCTGCTGTTTTTCTGGCTGACGATGAGCGATACGCGGTCTATCGCGCGGATAAGCTCCGCCCGGTCAACGCCGAGCGTGAAGCGGAATTCCGTCGGCAGTGATTTCCTGTAGTTTAAAAATTCACCCTCAAGGCGGCGTGAAACAACGACCGTGCTGCCGATGACAAAGGATATATGCTTCTCCCCCACCGCAATCTCCAGCATGGCGTCGTCCTCATCGGTGCAGATGCGCTCTATATCCGTCAGCGTCGAGCCGGGAACAACGAACGTGCACTCTTCAAGCTTGCCGCCCTCTATCTTCTCCGTGCGCTTTGCAAGGCGGTAACCGTCCACGGCAACGATTGTGAGCGTATCCTCGCCGACTTCAAAAAGCTCGCCTGTATATATGGGGCGCACGTCGCTGTCGGACACGGCGAAGATGGTCTGGTTTATCATGCTCTTGAGTATTTTCTGCGGCACGGTGATGTTGTTTTTTCCGTCGACCGTGGGAAGCTCGGGATAATCGTCGGGGCTGATGCCGATAAAATTGAATTCACTTTTCCCGCATTTAACTTCGACGGAGTTATTGCTGTCGGAGGAAACCGTGACTATACCATCCGGCATGCGCCGTATCATCTCGCCGAATAGCCGCGCGCCCACGACGATCTCGCCCGGCTGCTGTACGTCGGCTTCTATATTCGTATATATGCCCTTTTTGAGATCGTAGCCCGTGATGCGCACCTGCGCGCCGGCAGAGATCAGAAGCCCTTCAAGCGCGGGGATGGGGCTTTTTCCTGCCGCAGCCCTTGACGCCATGCCGACGGCGTTTTGCAGGATGTATTTTTCACAGGTGAATTTCATTTCAGCTTCCTCCGTTTTTTCTGTAAGTATATAAAGGATAATATTTTAGTATAATTAGTATTAGGCGAAATTATTGTTGAAAAGTCCTCAGAACCGTTGATATTACCGGTTTTTCCGTGTTATAAAAATTGTTGATTATTTTCAGGTTTTAAACATGACCTGTTGGACATACGGTTTTCAACAGCAAAGTTTTCATTGTCCACAGCAGATTGTTTAAAACTTTTTCACCGGCGCTTTACACGTTTGAATTGATATTTGAGGTTATGTCCCTTATCGTTCCCGCCATTGCCGGATCGTTTTTGAGAAGATCCTCTATCTTTCTTATGGAGCTTAGCACCGTGGCGTGGTTTCTGTCCTCATACTCTGCGCCGATGTCCTTCAGCGAAAGGTTTGTGAGCGAGCGCATAAGGTACATTGAGACCTGCCGCGCGATGGCGGTGTTCTTTGAGCGGTTCTGCCCGCGCAGATCCTCCTCACGCAGCGAATAGTAGCGCGCCGTCTCGCAGATGATATGCTCCGGCGAGGGGATATACTCCCCGCGGCGGATAACGTCCTTTATTGCGCGTTCTACTGAGTCTATCGTGATGGTGTAATCCAGAATTTCCTTATACGCGGTCAGGCGCTTTATGACGCCCTCTATCTGCCGGATGTTCGCCGTTATATTGGTCGCAATGTATGTGACGGCATCGTCCGTCAGCACTAACCCAAGCTGCGCCGCCTTGTTGCGGGTTATCGCCATGCGCGTTTCAAGATCCGGCGGCTGTATGTCTGCCATCAGCCCGCCCTCGAATCTTGTGCGCAGGCGTTCGTCCAAAAGCGACATTTCAAGCGGCGGACGATCAGAGGTTATGACTATCTGATGCCCGGCTTCGTAGATGTTATTGAAGGTATGGAAGAATTCCTCCTGCGTGGAGCGCTTGCCGGCGATAAACTGGATATCGTCCACAAGGAAGAGATCAACATTGCGGTATTTGAGCCTGAAATCCTCCACGGTGCCGTCCTTTATGGCTTTGACCATCTGGTTTGTGAATTCATCGCCCTTTATGTAGGCAATTTTTTTATTCGGCTCGCGCTCGTGTATAGACTGACCGATGGCGAGCAGCAGATGCGTTTTTCCAAGCCCTGAGTTGCCGTAGATAAAAAGCGGATTATACGTCTGCCCCGGCTTCTCCGCCACGGCTATCGCGGCGGCGTGTGCAAATTTATTCGAGTTGCCGACGATGAAGCGGTCAAAGGTGTATCCCGCCATTTCCGGCAGCAGGTTGTCCTCCGCTTTGTTATTGACGTAGTCGTTCAGCTCGTCCCCGGCGAGCACCGTAAGCTCAAAGTCGCACGAGAAGAGATCCGACAGCACGGATTTTATCGTCTGGGAAAAGCGGTTGATGATTATCCCGCGTTTAAAGTCGGAGCTTGTGTGTATGACAAGGCGGCAATCGTCGATCTCCACCGGCTCGCAGTCGGCAAACCAGGTGTCTATCGCCGTGGGCGTGAGATGCTTGGCGAGAGTTTTCATTATCTCCTGCCATATGTCGTTGAGAGAATTCATATGCCACCTCTTACTTTTTTATAAAACCGCGCAGTATTCGCATGATAATAAATTTAATCATGTCATTATATCAAATTTTGCTCTCCAATGCAATATCTATAATATAATAAAGTAGAACAAGAACTGCGCCGTTTGTACGGCGCAGTTTGGCGTTTATATTTTTTGAATGGCGCCGCATAGTACGTATGCGGAGATCCGTTTTACTTCTTAGGGATGAGCACTTCCGTGCCGCCCATGTATGGGCGCAGGACCTCGGGTATGGTTACGCTGCCGTCCGCCTGCAGATGATTTTCAAGAAAGGCGATGAGCATACGCGGCGGCGCGACGACGGTGTTGTTGAGCGTATGCGGCAGATACATTTTTCCGTCCGCGCCCTTGACGCGCATTTTAAGCCTGCGCGCCTGAGCGTCGCCGAGATTCGAGCAGGAGCAGACCTCAAAGTATTTCTTCTGTCTGGGCGACCACGCCTCAATGTCGCAGGACTTGACCTTGAGATCGGCGAGATCTCCCGAGCAGCACTCGAGCTGGCGCACGGGGATCTCCATGCTTCTGAACAGCTCCACGGAGAAGCGCCACATCTTCTCGTACCAGTCCATGGAATCCTCAGGTCTGCACACGACTATCATTTCCTGCTTTTCAAACTGGTGGATGCGGTACACGCCGCGCTCCTCTATGCCGTGCGCTCCCTTTTCCTTGCGGAAGCACGGCGAATAGCTTGTAAGTGTCTGCGGAAGAGTCTCCTCGGGAATGATCTGGTCAATGAATTTGCCGATCATGGAGTGCTCGCTCGTGCCGATAAGGTAGAGATCCTCCCCCTCTATTTTGTACATCATCGCGTCCATGTCCGTCTGGCTCATGACGCCCTCGACGACGTTGCCGTGTATCATGAACGGCGGGATGCAGTAGATAAAGCCCTTATTTATCATAAAGTCGCGCGCGTAGGCAAGCACTGCGGAATGAAGCCGCGCAATGTCGCCCAGAAGATAATAGAACCCGCTGCCCGAGACGCGCCCTGCCGCGTCCATGTCCACGCCGTTGAAGCTCTCCATTATCTCCGTATGATAGGGTATCTCAAAATCGGGAACGACCGGCTCACCGAAGCGCTGCACCTCAACGTTGAAGCTGTCGTCCGGACCGATCGGAACGGAGGGGTCGATTATGTTCGGAATGTTCAGCATTATCTCATGGATGCGCTTTGCGTACTTTTCCTCAAGCTCCTCAAGCTCGGCAAGACGGTCCGCGTTCTTTTTGACCTGCTCTTTTATCTTCTCTGCCTCCTCCGCCTTGGCTGGGTCTTTCTTTGCCTGACCCATCAGCATGCCTATCTGCTTTGAGAGTGTGTTCCGGCTTGCGCGAAGCTCGCTTGCTTCTGTTATTGCGGCTCTGTTCTTCGCGTCAAGGTCGAGCACCTCATCCACGAGAGGAAGCTTTGCATCCTGAAATTTTTTTCTTATGTTCTCTTTGACTGTCTCCGGATTCTCTCTTACAAATTTAATATCAAGCATGATCTTATTTCTCCTTATTCAGATATGTTGTTTGACAGGTAAGGCTTTATTTCAGTTTTCTGAGCTTTTCTATCAGCACTTCCCTGTCGTCGCTGCCGTAGAATTCAAGTTCTATTTTTCCGGTCTTTTTTCCGTCTGTCAGATGCACCCTGCGCCCGAGCAGCGCCGTCAGCTCCTTTGACACCTCTGCCGCATAATCTACCGACAGCCCCGCCGTTTTTGGCTTTGCCGCCGCCTCCGGCTTCTGCGCCTTTGATGCAAGCTCCTCCGTTTTGCGCACGGAAAGACCCCTGGTTATGACCTCGTTCGCTGCGGCAAGCTGTTTTTTTGCGTCAGTTATCGGCACGAGAGCGCGCGCGTGCCCGGCGGAGAGCTTCCCCGTCTCCACAAGCGACAGCACCTCCTCGCTCAGCGACAGCAGCCGCATGGAGTTTGTTATCGCCGGGCGCGAGCGCCCCACGCTCTTTGCCGCCTCCTCCTGCGTCAGACCGTAGACCTCTATGAGCGTTTTATAGCCCTTTGCCTCTTCTATCGGGTTGAGATCCTCCCTTTGCAGGTTTTCCACGAGCGCAAGCTCCGCCGTGCGCCGGTCGTCCGCCTCTATCACCCGCACAGGAACCTCTTTAAGCCCTGCCATGCGGCTTGCCCGCCAGCGGCGCTCGCCCGCAATTATCTGATAATACCCCGTGTCGAGCCTTCGCACGACAATGGGCTGAATAAGACCGAACTGCGCTATGGATTCCGATAACTCCTCGAGCGCCGCCGTGTCAAAGTACTCTCTGGGCTGCTCCTTCCTTGGCTCGACCTTCGTTATCGGAAGCGTCAGTATCTCCTGATTATCTTCCTCAAATATATCCTCGCCGAAAAGCGCGCCCAGTCCCGTGCCGAGACCCTTCTTTTCCTTTGCTGCCATCCGTCTCTCCTTTACTGCTTTGTTCTTTCAACAAACTCACGCGCAAGCTCAAGGTATGCCCGGCTGCCCTTGTTGAATCTGTCATATGCGATGCCCGGCTGTCCGTGGCTCGGCGCTTCCGAAAGCCGCACCGAGCGCGGAATGACCGTGTCGTACACCTTGCCCTCAAGATACTTTCTCAGCTCTGCCGCGACCTGCGCTGTGAGATTTGCTCTCGCGTCATACATCGTCAGCACGATGCCCTCCACCTCAAGGCGCCTGTTGAGACGCTTTTTGCACATCTTTATGCTTGTCACGAGGTCTGCAATACCCTCCAGCGCATAGTATTCGCACTGCATGGGAATGAGCACGCTGTCCGCGGCGACAAGCGCGTTGACCGTAAGAAGCTCAAGCGACGGCGGGCAGTCGATAAACATGTAATCATAGTCGCTGTAAAGTGCCATGAGCGCCGTGCGCATCACGTATTCTCTCTGCTCCGCCCCGATAAGCTCCACTGACGCCGCCGCAAGCTCCTTGCTTGCCGGTATCACGTCGCCGTATTCCGTATGCACAACGCAGTCCGCTGCAGGCGTGCCGTTTATCATCATGTCGTATGTATTCGGGCGTGTGCTTTTCGGCACGCCCATGCCGGTGCTTGCGTTTCCCTGGGGGTCTCCGTCAACCAGCAGCACGCGCTTGCCGAGCGTTTTCAGCGCCGCCGTGAGGTTGACGCTTGTCGTCGTTTTTCCGACGCCGCCCTTCTGATTCGCCACAGCTATGATTTTTGCCATATGCCGTACCTCATGTTTTTATTTTTCCCGCTTATTATAACAGGGACGTTTTTATATTGCAATGTTTCACGTGAAACTTTTTTATTGCTTGTTTCACGTGAAACATCAGTCCACCAGCATATCCACGTCCGCAGCGGTCAGCCCCGGGTGGAGCGCGAGATTCACGCCGTACCCGATAAGCCGCCCCGCCGCGCGAACGAGCGAATCAATATCGCGCGGCGTGACAAACATGCCGCGCAGCTCCTGCTCGGCGGCGAGCGCCGCCGCGTCAATCACCGTCGGCACGCCCACGGCGACGACAGGAACGCCAATGCTTTCACGCGAAAGCTCCTCACGGTCATTGCCGACGCCTGAACCCGGCGCGATACCGCTGTCGCATATCTGTACAGTGCGGCACAGCCCGCCAAGCTCGCTCCCTGCCAGCGCGTCTATCGCAACGACAAGCTGCGGCTGCGTCTCACGCACGAGAGAGCGTATCTGCGCCGCAGTTTCAACGCCCGTTGTGCCAAGCACGCCGGTGCGGCACAGCGACGCGGAAATGAAGCCTTCAAAGCCGCCGACGCGGGCGTGCTTGAGATGGCGTGTGACGAGTATGCACCCGGCAGCAAGCGAGCCGAGAGCGTCCGGCGTGATGTCCGGATTGCCCAGCGCCGCAACTAGGCAGGAGCTTATCTGCCTTTCTCCGATGCAGCGGCGTATAAGCTCCGCGACAGACTGCGCCGCATCCTCAAAATGCGCAGAACCGCGCTCAAAGCGTCTGTCCAGAAAAAGAGTAAAATATTTACCGGCGGGCTTGCCGAGAAGCGCCGCACCATCGCCGTTAAGAATTTCAACGGCAACAACGCGGTGCGCATTCAGCGTCTCCTCGTGCGCGCGTATACCGCGCGCTCCGCCAATATCGCTTGAAAGCAGCTCCCGCGCCTCGCTTGCAAGGTCCGTCCGGCAGTTGAAAGGCATATCCGCACCTCCGATAGATACAGTTTAGATACAGGTATTATACCCAACATATTGTGTCTTCCATGCAAGGAAAAATCAAGCTCAGCACAAGTGAAAAAATCTTCGGATTTTTTTTAAAAACCCCTTGATTTTCAATATAATATTTGCTATAATCTCTAAACGCGAGTTGTTTGTGACTCAATTTTATAGGAGGAGGTGGCGATTGAAACATGGCCAACATTAAATCTTCTGCCAAGAGGGACGAAAAGTCCAAGGAGCTCAGAGCAAAGAATCGCGCTGAGAAGACCGAGCTCAAGACCATGATTAAAAAGTTTGACGCAGCAGTTGCCGAGGGCAACCGTGACACAGCCGTCAGTGCCTATAAAGTTGCTGTTAAGACAGTTGACCGCGCGACCGGCAAGGGTTTGCTGCACAAGAACAATGCAGCGCACAAGAAGTCCGCGATGGCTCACAAGCTCAACGAGCTGGCTTGATTTGAAAATGGTAACGTGAACGGGATGCATCTGCATCCCGTTTTGCCGTATCCGCAGATAATTTTGCCAGGAGAGCGCAGCTGCCCTCTTGACAATATCAGCAAACGCGGCTAGATTAGAGACAGAAAATCAAATAAAAGGATGGCGCGTATGAAGAAAAAACTTATGCTCATCGTCAATCCTGCCGCCGGACGCGGCGGATATAAGCAGGGCTTCACCGAGGCACTCAAAACGCTCGACGACGGCGGATACCGCACGACGCTTTTTTACACAACCGCCTCCGGCGAGGCGACGGACTTCGCCGCGCAGTACGCCGCAGGCTTTGACGCCGTCGCCTGCATCGGCGGCGACGGTACGCTCAGCGAGGTGATCACGGGGCTGATGCGCCTTGAGCGCAGCGCGCGCCCCCCGCTCGGCTACATCCCCATGGGCACGGCGAACGACGTCGCCTCGACCCTTTCCCTGCCGAAAAACGATACTCTCGCCGCGGCGCGGCGCATTGTACGCGGCAGGGCGCATCCCTATGACGTGGGCGGCTTCGGTGAAAACGGGTATTTTGCGTATATCGCGGCGTTCGGCGCGTTCACGGAGGTGAGCTATGCCACGCCGCAGGACAGGAAAAAGCGGCTGGGTCACCTTGCATATGTTCTCGAGGGTATGGCGGCGCTGCCGAAGATAGAAAGCTATAAGACCCGTGTGGAGTACGACGGCGGCGTATTTGAGGGAGAGCTTGTCTACGGCAGCATGTCAAACTCCACCTCGGTCGCGGGCATTGTGAAGCTGCGCGAGGAGATGGTGTGTCTGGGAGACGGGATGAGCGAGCTTGTCCTTGTGCGCGACCCGGGCACGATAGAGGGACTGAGCGAAATCGTCACAAGCGTGCTCACCCAGCGCTTTGACAGCGACAGACTCATCATCCTGCACACGAGATCCGCACGATTCATCTTTGAAAAGGACGTCGCCTGGACGCGCGACGGCGAGGCAGGCGGGGAGTACCGCGACATCACGCTGAAAAATCACGCGGCAGGCATAGACTTTATATTCTAGTTGAAAAAGAAGCAGAAAGTGTATATAATACAAAAAAATCTGATTAAAGAAGGTACAGCTATGAAACGCCAGAAAATCTCCGGCATATTTGCCGACGCCGCCGCTCTCGGCGGGAAGAGCATGACAGTCTGCGGCTGGGTCAGAACCGTCCGCGACATGAAAAACTTCGGCTTTATCGAGCTTAACGACGGAAGCTGCTTCAAGTCGCTTCAGGTCGTCTTTGAGCGCGGCACGCTTGAAAATTATGAGGAGATCGCCCGGCAGAACGTCGGCGCGGCGCTTATAGTGCACGGCACGCTCGTCCTCACGCCGGAGGCAAAGCAGCCGTTTGAGCTGAAGGCGGACAAAATAAGCGTAGAGGGCACGTCCACGCCGGACTATCCGCTGCAGAAAAAGCGGCACAGCGTGGAGTTTCTGCGCACGATACAGCATCTCAGACCCCGCACAAACCTTTTCTCCGCAACCTTCCGCGTGAGAAGCGTCGCGGCGCAGTCGGTGCATGAGTTTTTCCAGAACCGCGGCTTTGTGTACGTCAACACCCCCATTATCACAGGGTCGGACTGCGAGGGCGCGGGCGAGATGTTCCGCGTGACGACGCTCGATCTCAACAACCTCCCGCGTAAGGAGGACGGCACGGTCGACGACAGCAAGGACTTCTTCGGCAAGCCCACCAGCCTCACCGTTTCCGGGCAGCTCAACGCCGAAAACTTCGCCATGGCGTTCGGCGACGTGTATACCTTCGGTCCGACGTTCCGCGCCGAGGTATCGTACACGCAGCGCCACGCGGCGGAGTTCTGGATGATCGAGCCGGAAATGGCGTTTGCCGACCTCAACGATTATATGGACACCGCAGAAGCGATGGTCAAGTACATCATTAACCGCACGCTCGAGCGCTGCCCGCAGGAGATGGAGTTTTTCAACGCCTTTGTGGACAAGGGGCTGCTGGAGCGTCTGCACAACGTCGTCAGCAACGACTTTGGGCGCATAAGCTATACCGAGGCGGTGGATATACTCAAAAAGAGCGGCGAGAAGTTCGATTACCCTGTCGAGTGGGGCATCGACCTGCAGACCGAGCATGAACGCTATCTCACCGAAAAGGTCTTCAAAAAGCCGATTTTCGTCACGGACTACCCCAAGGACATCAAGGCATTCTATATGCGCATGAACGACGACGGGAAGACCGTCGCGGCGGCGGACTGCCTTGTCCCCGGCGTGGGCGAGATAATCGGCGGCTCGCAGCGCGAGGAGCGCTACGATATGCTTGTCAGGCGCATGCATGAGCTGGGGCTGAAGGAAGAGGACTACTGGTGGTATCTCGACCTGCGCCGCTACGGCAGCTGCCGCCATGCCGGATACGGTCTCGGATTTGAGCGCATGGTCATGTACCTCACCGGCGTGAGCAATATCCGCGATGTGGAGCTTCACCCCCGCACCACGGGCAACGCGGACTTCTGATAAGAGAATTAAGAGAATATATATCTCAGGGGAGCGCGGAATCGTACCGCGCTCCCCTGTCTGCGCGTTCGCCCTCACGTCACGAGCGCGCCGAGCGTGAGTATGCCGAGATTGCGCCCGTATATCGCGTCAAAATCGGCAATCGGCAGCGGGTTTGTTCCAAGCCCCGCCTCCACGGTGTACCCCGGGCGGTCAAAAGCGTCGATAAACCAGTCCTTGTATCCGGCAAAGCCGGAGGAGTAAGGCGTATCCTCAAGCGCGTAGCCCGAAAGCTGCGCGAACGCCGCGCCTATCTCCTCCGCGCCCTCCGCCGCGTGATCCTCGTAGCGCCAGTATATCACCTCTCCCTGCGTGTGGTAGGCGAGGATGAGCGCGGGTGAGACGGACAGAGTGTAGTCATACAGGGCGCGGCTCTCCGGCGCGGAGAGCGGGGACGCGCCGACAAAATCCGCCGGCGCGGGAGAGGTTACGCCGAGCGCCGCCTTGTTCGCCTTCGCCTGCTCCCAGCCGGCGGGGTATTGCAGGTTGAGATCGACGCCGCGGATATTCGCCTTCCACCCGGCGGGAAACGGATACTGGGGATATGCCGATGCGATGGAGACCGCCGCATCGTAGTGCTCCCCTGCCGTCAGCTCGCCCGTGACAAGATCCATGCCGTCCGGGTCAACGGCGGGGACAATGAAAAGCGTCGCGTAATCCAGCAGCTCTGCCGCGCTCTGGGAGTATATGAAGCCGCCCTCGGAATACGCGCGGGCGAGCTGCTCCGTAAATTTCAGCAGCAGAGGCACGGTTATCCACTCGTTGGCGTGATGCGCGGCGGAGTAGAGCACGCGGTTTTCTCCCCTGCCCAGCGTCATGCACCAGAGCGGGCGGCTCATCACGCTCTTGCCTATCTCCCCTGACGCGATGAACGGATAGCGCGCCGACAGCCCGCGCACGCAGTAGCCGACCAGAGCCGAGCACCAGTCTATCGTCGTGGGCACAACGTCGAACGGCAGCGGCACGATCAGCGCGCTTCCCGGGGCGGGATTCTGCGCGGCAGCGTCCGGATTTGCCATGAGTATGGCGTTCACCGTCGTGCCGTAGCGCGCGGCGACGGAGGAGAGCGTGTCCCCGGGCGCGGCGGTATGAACGAGAAAGCCCGTGTACCACGGCAGCAGCGCCCTGTGCGTCAGCGCCCCGGCAGCGCCGTCCGGCGTGAGCGAGTTATCCTGCTGGAACCGTCGCAGGGCGTACTGCGTCGCAGCGCCGAAAATGCCGTCAGTCGAGAGCGGGGCATAGCCTGCCCGCACGAGCGCCAGCTGCAAAAGCTGCACCGACGGACCTATACTTCCAAGCCGCAGAGTTTTCATGGTCATGTCCTCCTCATTGCGCAGAGTGAAAGCTTTTATGGAAAAATATATGCGCCGGTTTCCGTGCAGTATGCACAAATTTGCCCGGCGATTTTTGGATTGCAAGAGCAAAAAAATACCTGTATAATATATACGGCTTTATAGCCGAAAAATCTGACTGCGTGTGTCGCTCTCCATTATTATTAAGCGGCATACAGCATTAACAAGGAGGAATATCGCAGTCCCTGCGGCTCAGGGTACGGCAGTGTGGAGACCTGCCGCAAGGCGGCGCGCTCAGGCGGCCGCGAGGTCACGTCAGGCAGAGGCCGCGTGATCAGAGCCGGGAAGTATGGCAACTGTTCAGCTCAAAAACGTCAAGAAGATCTACCCGTTCATCAGCGGTGAGAGGAAGAAGAAAAAGAAGAAGGACGAGGGCGAGGAGAAGAAGGCAAATCTTCAGATCACCGATCAGGGCGTCGTCGCGGTGCAGGAGTTCAACCTTGACATCGCCGACAAGGAATTTATCGTTCTCGTCGGTCCGTCCGGCTGCGGCAAATCCACGACGCTGCGCATGATCGCAGGTCTTGAGGAGATCACCGAGGGCGAGCTGTATATCGACGGCAAGCTCATGAACGACGTCGCCCCGAAGGACCGCGACATCGCGATGGTCTTCCAGAACTACGCGCTCTACCCCCATATGACCGTCTATGAGAACATGGCGTTTTCTCTCAAGCTTCGCAAGGAGAGAAAGGACGTTATCGACAAGAAGGTCCGCGAGGCTGCGGAGATACTCGACATCACCCAGTATCTCGACCGCAAGCCCAAGGCGCTCTCCGGCGGTCAGCGCCAGCGTGTCGCCATCGGGCGCGCCATCGTGCGCGATCCCGCCGTCTTCCTCATGGACGAGCCTCTCTCCAACCTCGACGCAAAGCTGCGCAACCAGATGCGCGCCGAGATCATCAAGCTGCGTGAACGCATAGACACCACTTTCATATACGTCACCCACGACCAGACCGAGGCAATGACGCTCGGCGACCGTATCGTCATCATGCGCGACGGCTATATCCAGCAGATCGGCACTCCTCAGGAAGTGTTCAACAACCCCCGCAACCTCTTCGTCGCAGGCTTCATCGGCACGCCGCAGATGAACTTCTTTGACGCACAGCTCACCCGCGAGGGCGACAAGTACTTTGTCGAGCTCGGCGGCTACAAGGTGGAGCTTGACGCGGAGAAGGAGGCGCGCCTTGCCGCGAAAAATGTCCAGCCGCAGGAGGTCACGCTCGGCGTCCGTCCGGAGCATACCATCGTCGGCGATACCGGCATTGCGGCAAAGGTCGATGTGAGCGAGATGATGGGCTCGTCCGTGCATCTGCACGTCTCCGCCGAGGGCAAGGACGTCATCATCATAGTTCCCACCATCGACATGAAGGGTCACTACGCCATGGGCGACACCGTCCGCTTCTCGTTCGAGGGCAATGTGGCGCACGTGTTCTCCAAGGAGAACGACAAAAACCTTGAGTGGTAAACGCTCAGGCATATTAAAGTTTAATAACAGAGAAATCCCGTCCGCAGAAGCGGACGGGATATTTTAATATGTGTTCGATTGTATATTACCGCTCCTCGCGGAAAAACGCAAGACCGAGAGAGGCGGGCGGCTGGTTTTCGCGCTTGCTGCGCATGCTCGTGACTACAAGCACGATGATCGTGACAAGGTACGGCAGCATTTTATAAAGCTCCTTCACGGCGAGATTCCCGCCCGTGGGGATGAAGATGTAAAGAATATAAAGCCCGCCGAAGAGAATGGAGGCAAGCACGCTTATGCTCGGTCTCCAGACGGTGAAGATCACAAGCGCAATGGCAAGCCAGCCGCGGTCGCCGAAGGCGTCGTTCGACCAGACGCCCGAGGCGTAGTCCATCACATAGTAAAGCCCGCCGAGACCTGCGATCATGCTGCCGATGCAGGTGGCCATGTACTTGTATCTGCCGACGTTAATGCCCGCGGCGTCAGCGGTGTTCGGGCTTTCGCCGACGGCGCGGAGGTTGAGCCCGACGCGCGTATGGTTGAGCATGTAGGACGCAGTAAGTGCGATGATAACCGCAAGGTAGGCAAGAAAGCCGTAGGAGAGGAAGAGCTTGCCGAACCAGCCCATGTTCTCCGCCGCGGGGAGCGAACGGGAGAAGGCGAGGCTCGTCGCCGACAGGGCGATGGAAGGCACCTCGCTGCCCGTCAGCTTTATGAGCGAGCCGCCGAAGAAGTTGCCGATGCCCACGCCGAACGTAGTCATTGCAAGACCGGTGACGTTCTGGTTGGCACGCAGCGTGACGGTGAGAAAGCAGTAGATAAGCCCCATAAGAAGCGAGCCTGCAAGCGTTGCAAGAAGAGGGATGGCAATTGTGAGAAAGCCGTTCATGTTCGCCGCCGTGCCGCAGCCCTGCTCATAGAGAAAAGCCCCGATAACGCCGCTTATCGCGCCCACGTACATAATGCCGGGGATGCCGAGGTTGAGGTTGCCGGACTTCTCGGTGAGCGTTTCGCCGGTGCTGCCGAACAGCAGCGGGATGCCCTGCGCGACGGCTCTGGGGAAGAAGGAAACAAAATCAAACATCGCTCACGCCTCCTTTGCTGCCTTGCGCAGGCTGATCTTATAGCTGATGAAAAATTCGCAGCCGATGATGAAGAAAAGGATAATGCCGGTGAGTATATCGGCAAAGGACTGGTTGAGAGAGAACTGCGTGGCGATCTCCCCCGCGCCGCGATCGAGAAGGACGAGCAGCGCGCTTGTGAAGATCATGATGACAGGGTCAAACTTTGCAAGCCACGACACCATGACCGCCGTAAAGCCGCGCCCGTCGGCGATGCTCGTGGAGACGGTGTGGTTTATCCCGCCGACGAGCAGCAGCCCCGCCACGCCGCACAGCGCGCCCGAGAGGAGCATCGTGCGCACGATCACCCGGTCAACCTTGATGCCGACATAGCGCGCCGTGCGCTCGCTCTCGCCCACGACGGATATTTCATACCCGTGCTTGGAGTAGTTGAGATAGACATAAACTATCACGGTCAGCACCGCAACGACAATGATGCTTAGAAGGTATTTGTTCCCTGCGACGACGGGCAGCCAGCCCGCCTCGCTGTTCTGGTTGATGATGCCGATCTGTCCCGCGCCCTTGGGAACCTCCCACACAATGACAAAGAACGCGACAAGCTGCGTGGCGACATAGTTCATCATCAGGGTGAAAAGCGTCTCGTTCGTGCCCCACTTCGCCTTGAATATGGCGGGAATGCCCGCCCACGCGGCGCCGGCGAGGATGGAGGCGACCGTCATTGACGCGATGAGCGCCGCATTGGGCAGCGCCGGTGCGAGGCACTTCATGCACGCCGCCGCGGCAAGCGCGCCGATGAGCACCTGCCCCTCCGCGCCGATGTTCCAGAAGCGCATCTTGAAAGCCGGAGTGACGGCAAGGGAGATGCAGAGAAGTATCGCGATATTCTGAAACGTTATCCAGGTCTTGCGCGCCGTGCCGAAAGCGCCGGAGATGATCGTGCCGAAAACGGTGAGCGGGTCAAGCCCGGTCGTAATGTCGGTGATGAGCGCACACACGGCGAGCGCGAGAATAATTGCGCACGCGCGTATGCCCCACGCGGCGTACCACGGCAGAGTGCCGCGCCTGACGATATGTAAAAGAGGGGTGCTTGTTTTGCCGTTATTCATCTGCGTTGTTACCTCCCAGCTTTGTCATCATCATGCCGACGTCGCGCTTTTTCGCGCCGCGCCCGGGGATGATGCCGCTGACCTTGCCCGAGCAGAGCACCAGTATGCGGTCTGCAAGCTCCAGCAGCACGTCCAGATCCTCCCCCACGTATATTACCGCCACGCCCGCCTGCTTCTGGCGGTTGATGAGGTCATAGATCGTGTAGGA
>DJEW01000006.1:0-19503 GCA_002431965.1 Clostridiales bacterium UBA5888 | reverse complement strand
CCGACGAGCACCTTCTGCACGTTGCCGCCGGAGAGACGGCGCACAGGGGTGTTGATGCCGGGGGTGCTGACCTCCAGCTCCATCACGACGTCCTCTGCAAGCTTGCGGGGGGATTTTCTGTCAGTGAATATGCCGCGTCCCTTGCGGAATGAGCGCAGCATCATATTGTCGGCAAGATCCATGCTGCCCACAAGCCCCATGCCGAGCCTGTCCTCCGGCACGAACGACAGCGCAACGCCCAGATCGGCGATGGCGAGCGGGTCCTTGCCCAGCAGCGGCTCGCGCGTTCCGTCGTCCCTGATATAATCAATGCTGCCGCCCTCCACGGGCTGCAGCCCCGCGATAGCCTCCAGCAGCTCCTTCTGACCGCAGCCGGAAATACCCGCGATACCGAGTATCTCGCCGGAGTTTGCCGTGAAGCTGACGTCGTCAAGCTTCACGATGCCGTCAATGCTGCGCACGGTGAGGTTTTTCACCTCGATGCGCGGCTTGGGATTGACAGGCTCGGGGCGGGCGATGTTGAGCGTCACCGCGTGCCCGACCATCATGTTCGTCATTTCCTGGGCGTTTGTGCTCTTTGTCGGCATATCGCCGATGAACTGCCCGTGGCGGAGTATGGCGACGCGGTCGGAGAGCGTCTCGACCTCGTGCATCTTGTGCGTGATGATGACGACTGCCTTCCCCGCGTCGCGCATGTTGCGCAGCACGGCAAAAAGCCTGTCCGTCTCCTGCGGGGTCAGCACGGCGGTCGGCTCATCGAGAATGAGTATGTCCGCACCGCGATAGAGCGCCTTGACGATCTCCACGGTCTGCTTTTGTGAAACGGACATATCGTATATCTTCTGCCGGGGATCGACCTCAAAGCCATAAAGGGCGCATATCTCCTCAATGCGCTGCCCGGCGCGCTCAAGGTCGAGCCGCCCCGGCTCCTTCAGCCCCAGCACGATGTTCTCCGCAGCGGTGAGCACGTCCACAAGCTTGAAATGCTGATGTATCATGCCGATTCCGAGATCAAATGCGTCCTTGGGGGAGCGTATGACGACCTCTTTCCCGTCGATGAATATCTGCCCCTCGTCCGGGAAGTAGATGCCGGAGAGCATATTCATAAGCGTCGTTTTCCCGCTGCCGTTCTCGCCGAGCAGCGCGAGGATCTCTCCCCTGTATATGTCCAGCCAGACCTTGTCGTTTGCCACGACCTTGCCGAACGTTTTTGTGATGTTGCGCATCTGAACGGCGGGTATCTTATTGTCCAAGAGCAGTGCCCTCCTGTAAGTATTCGAAATTCGCGGTTTGCCATAAGTGTACAGTACCGCAAAGGGCAGCACGACACCGGAGAGTAGCGCCGCACTGCCCTTTACGGTGCTGCGTAAAGGGCGGGGGGAGACCCGGCGTGTATGTCGGGTCTCCCGGTATGGTTTATATGGAGGATGAATTATCAGCCGTAAGCCTCGTCAAGGAGGGTGATGCCGTCGATGCGGAGATCGAAGTACGGGGCGGAGCGGTACTCGCTCTCGTGGAAGTAACCGTCGGAGACGGCCTCGGTGTCGCCGGTGTAGGCCTCATCGGTGTCAACGTCGGCCATGTAGGAGGTGACGGTCTCGCCGTTGACGGTAAAGGTCGAGGTGTCGAACACGTGCAGCTCGCCGGACTCAAGCGCGGACTTGACCTCGGCGATCTTCTCGGCAGTGCCGGCGGCGGCGACCTTCTCATTGACCTCGGTGAGCACGACGGAGCCGGTGGCAAGCGTGCCGGTCCAGTCGGCGTCGATAGCCTCGCCGTTCTGGCAGGCGGTCATGGCGTAGACGTAGTACGGCGTCCAGTCAATGCGGGAGGAAACGATGAAGGTGTTGGGGCAGGCGGAAATGGTGGAGCCGTTGTAGGAAACGTTGGGAACGCCGGCGCTCTCGCAGGCAGTGGGCGCGCCCATGGAGTCGGCGTGCTGGCTGATGAGCTTGCAGCCGTTGTTGATGAGGGTGTTTGCGGCTTCCTTCTCGGCGGTCTCATCGTACCAGGAGCCGGTGAAGGTGACCTCCATGGTGGCGCTGGGGCAGACGGAGCGCGCGCCGAGGAAGAAGGAGGTGTAGCCGGAGAGGACCTCGGCATAGGTGAACGCGCCGACGTAGCCTATCTTCGCCTCGTCCGCGGTGAACTCGCCCGCGTCGATCATCTCGTTGAGCTTGAGACCGGCGGCGACGCCGGCAAGGTAACGGCCCTCATAGATGGAAGCAAAAGCGTTGTGGTAGTTTGCAAGACCCTCGGTGTGGGCGCGGGTGCCGGTCGCGTGGCAGAACTGAACCTCGGGAAATTCCTTGGCGGCGGCGATCATGTAGGGCTCGTGACCGAAGGAGTCGGCGAAGATGATGCTGCATCCGGCGTCGGCAAGCTCCTCGGCCGCTTCCTGGCACTCCTGAGACTCGGGTATATTGGTCTTGAAAATGTACTGATCTTCGCTCAGACCCAGCTCCTCGCACGCGGCCTTGGCAGCGTTCATGAAGTTGAGGTCATAGGTGGAGTTCTCGTCATGCAGGAAGATGAAGCCGACCTTGAAGGAATCGGCGGCGACGGGCGCGGGTGCGGCATCGGATGCGGCATCGGATGCGGCGGGGGCGGAGGACTGACCGCAGGCGCACAGGGCAAACACCATGACGAGCGCCAGAAGCATTGCGATGATCTTTTTCATTCTACAATTTCTCCTCATATTTCATATAAGAATTTATCAAAACCGCGTGAGCGGGCTTGAACGAAATAAAAATGCGCACCGGGCGATATGCCGGTCTTTAAACCGGCACACGGTACGCAATAATAAAGGGCAATGAAAACACAAAGACGCAGATGGATAAACTGCGCCTTCGATAGCTTCCGATAGTCCGGTCATTTACGGCGTCCGGGTAGAGACTTCAAATCCATATCATTTGATTATATCGAAGGAGTTATTCAATTTACGTTTATAGACTACCAGTCTGCACCGAAAAAGTCAAGAGACGTTTTTCGACAGTTTTCACAGAAGTTGACGCGCGATTTTGTCAATCCTGCACGAACGTCAGCCCATCGTCGGACATGGAGGCGACGCGCGCGAGGGATTCCACGCGCACGCCCTGCGCGCGAAGAGCGTCCCCCCCGCCCTGGAAAACCTTCTCTACGGCGATGCCCGCGCCGACAAGCACAGCCCCCGCCTGCCCGACGAGCGCGCGCAGCCCCTCAAGCGCCGCGCCGGTGGCAAGAAAATCGTCCACGATGAGAACGCGCTCGCCCGCATGGAGATATTCCCTGGAGAGGATAACGGTGTTGGTGCTGCCGTGCGTGAAGCTGACGACCTCGGCGGAGTAAACGTCGTCGGAGATGTTTCTGGACTTGCTTTTCTTGGCGAAAAGAGCCTTGCAGCCGAAAACGTACCCCGTCATGACGGCAAGCGCGATGCCGGAAGCTTCGACCGTGAGAATCTTATCGACGCGCTCCCCCGCGAAAAGGCGCCTGAATTCCTGCGCCATATCGTAGAAAAGCCCGGGGTCAAGCTGATGGTTGAGAAAGCTGTCTACCTTGAGTATCCCGCCGGGTCTGACCTTCCCGTCGGCAAGTATGCGCTGCTCCAGAAGCTTCATGGTGGTATCCTCCCTGAAAGATAAAAGCGGTGAAAAAAGAGGTGATAAAACCGGTGAACCGAAAAAAGCCCGTCGGCTTCGACAGGCTTTGTTTCGGG
Organism: Clostridiales bacterium UBA5888; assembly: GCA_002431965.1. Classification (GTDB taxonomy): domain Bacteria; phylum Bacillota; class Clostridia; order Oscillospirales; family Oscillospiraceae; genus Limivicinus. The sequence goes on along the minus strand of DJEW01000006.1, from coordinate 15,806 downwards.
TAATGTAAAATTACACAGCGCGGGTGACCTTGCCGCTGCGCAGGCAGCGCGTGCAGACGTAAACATGCTTGGGACTTCCGTCCACGATGGCCTTGACGCGCTTCACATTGGGCTTCCAGGTACGGTTGGAGCGTCTGTGGGAATGGCTGACCTTGATGCCGAAAGCCATGTCCTTGTCGCAGAACTGACACTTTGCCATGTGTTGAAGCACCTCCTTGCTTGTGTTTGGCTGTTTTGGACAGCTTTTATATATTAGCAGAACCGTAACCAAAATGCAAGAAGAATTTTGCCGCAGCCATAATTTTGTTGCCGTGGCGGCAGCCGTGCGGATTTCAACGCCCGGCTGCGTGTATTTGCTCTTGCAAAAGGACGGGGGTTTAGAATATAATATTATAAATAATGAGCAGAAAAACAAAGGAGAATACCGACGTGCGCAACAAATACACCGTCAAGCTGAAAACCATAGTCGCCGAGCATGAGCTGCACCCGCTGCACACCTCCACCGACTATGAAAACGCCGTGCTCACAACGGCGGACGTCAACCGCCCCGCAATGCAGCTGACCGGGTTTTATAATTATTTTGACCCGCACCGCCTGCAGATAATCGGGCGCGTGGAGAGCACGTATCTCGACACGCTCAGTCATGAGGAGCGTCTTGTTGCGCTGGAGCGCTTCATGCAGTATGACATCGCCGCGCTCGTCATCTGCCATGGGGTCGCGCCGTTTTCCGAATGCATGGAAATGGCGGAAAAATACGACCGCAACGTTTTCATCACAAACGAGGACACATCCACCTTTCAGGCGAACGTCATCGGCTCGCTGCACCACTATCTCGCCCCGCGGCAGACGGTGCACGGCGTGCTGGTGGAGGTCTACGGCGAGGGCGTTCTGCTGATGGGCGACAGCGGCATCGGCAAGAGCGAGACCGCGCTTGAGCTTATAAAGCGCGGACACCGCCTCATCGCGGACGACGCGGTGGAGATAAAGCGCATCGACCGCTATACCCTGCTCGCCTCCGCGCCGGAGCTGATACGCTATTATATGGAGCTGCGCGGCATCGGCGTTATCAACGTGCGCCATATCTACGGCGTGGGCGCGGTGAAGCCGGAGGGCGGCATCGACCTTGTCGTGCGCATGGAGCCGTGGGTCGAGGGGAAAGCCTATGACAGGCTCGGTCTCATCGATGAAAAGGAGGAGATACTCGGCGTTAGCCTCCCGCTCGTGACCATACCGGTGCGCCCCGGGCGCAATCTCGCCGTCATTGTGGAGCTTGCCGCGATGAACAACCGCCAGAAGAAGATGGGCTACAACGCCGCGGAGACGCTTGCCGCCGCGCATGACGCCGCGATAGACGCGGGAACGCTGTAAAGGAGCGATAAACCGTATGGAGAAGCTTGAAAACGCGATAGTTGAGATAAAAAAAACATTCCCGGGCATGAAAATACTCGAGAACGAGCCCATGAGCGCGCATTCCTCCATGCGCGTGGGCGGCGCGATACGCGCGCTCGCCTCCCCCGGCGACGTGTCGAGCCTTGCGAAGCTCTGCTGCATCCTCAAGGAGCACGAGCTTGCCCCGCTCATGCTCGGCAACTGCACGAACACCGTCTTCCCGGACGAGGGTATGCCGGACGTTTTTGCAGTCAGCACCGAAAAGCTGACGAAAATGTTTTTGCTGCCGGACGGAGCGATATACGCCGAGGCGGGCGTGCCGCTCAGCCGCCTTGCCGCCTTTGCCCAGCAGAACGCCCTTGCAGGGCTGGAATTTGCCTCGGGCATCCCGGGCACGGTAGGCGGCGCGCTGATGATGAACGCGGGGGCATACGGCGGGGAGATGAAGGACACGGTGGAGAGCGTCGTGTGCTACTATCTGCCCGAGCAGCGGCTTTATGAGATCCCGGCGGAGAAATGCGGCTTTGAATACCGCGGCAGCTTTTTCAAAAAAGTTCCCGGCAACGTCATAATAAGCGCGGTGTTCCGCCTTGTGCCGGGGGATAAGAACGAGATCGCCGCAAAAATGCGCGAGCTGAACGAGCGCCGCCGCGAAAAGCAGCCGCTCGATCTCCCCTCTGCGGGCAGCGCCTTCAAGCGCCCCGAGGGGCGCTACGCCGCCGCGCTTATCGACGAGGCGGGGCTGAAGGGCTTCGCGGTGGGCGGCGCGCAGGTCAGCGAGAAGCACGCGGGCTTTGTTGTCAACACCGGCAGCGCCACCGCCAGAGATGTGCACGAGCTTTTGAAAGAGGTGCGCCGGCGCGTGTATGCACATTCCGGTGTGCTTTTGGAGCCGGAGATAATACTCTATCCGCCGGACTATAAGCTTGAGGATCGCGGACCGCAGGTGCCGCGCAACAGATTCGTCGATACCGGTGTTATCGCAATGCCGGACGATGCACAGCAAGAGGACAAATAAATGGAATTTCTTATAATCACGGGGCTGTCCGGCGCGGGAAAGAGCCGCGCGGCGGACGTGCTGGAGGATCTGGACTATTACTGCGTGGACAACATGCCCGTGGCGCTCATGCCGCGCTTTGCGGAGCTGTGCATGGCGACAAAGGGGCGCTATGAGCGCGTCGCCCTTGTCACCGACGTGCGCGAGAAGGACGGCTTCGACGAGCTTCTGAAAACGCTTGACCAGCTCAAGGATATGGACTGCACCTGCCGCATCCTCTATATGGACGCGGACGAGGCGACGCTTGTAAAGCGCTATAAGGAATCCCGCCGCCGCCACCCGCTTCAGACGCGCGGCATGAGCGTGGAGGAAGCCATCAAAAAGGAGCAGGCGCTGCTCGCCCCGGTGCGCGAACGGGCGGACTTTATCGTCAACAGTTCCTCGCTCACGCTGGGCATGCTGCAAAACCGTCTCTTCTCCCTCTTCGCCGGGGCGGGGCGCAAGCGCGAGATCGACGTGACGGTGATGAGCTTTGGCTATAAGCACGGGCTGCCGATGGATGCGGATCTTGTCTTCGACGCGCGTTTTCTGCCAAACCCCTACTATGTGGACGATCTGCGCCCGCTGTGCGGGCTGGACAGACCCGTCTTTGAGTTTGTGTTCGGTTATCAGCAGACGCGCACCTTCATGCAGAAGCTAGAGGAGCTTATAGATTTTCTCCTTCCGCTATATATCGAGGAGGGAAAGCTGTCGCTGACGGTCGCCATCGGGTGCACCGGCGGACGGCACAGATCCGTCGCCATCGCCTCCGCGCTCAACGACTATCTCACCGCCAGGGGGATAAACTCCGTGAACATAAACCGCGACGTGGAGAAATAGCTATGTCATTTTCATCCGAAGCCAAGGCGGAGCTTTGCCAGCAGAAGATAGACCGCCGGTGCGACGCCGTGGCGGAGTGCTACGGCGTTCTGATGTACTGCAACACGTTCTCGCCCGGCGAGATACGTGTGATCACGGCGAGCGACGCTTTCTCGGCGCGCCTGCCGCGGCTTTTCCGCCGCGCCTTTTCGACAGCGTTCGACACCGTGCCGCCCGAGGGCGCGGCAGGGAAAAAGACGTTCACCGTCACATCGCGCGACAAGATAGAAAAAATACTCGACTGCTACGGCGCGGATATCGACACCTTGCTCACCCACCATGTCAATTACGGCGTGCTGGAGGAGGACTGCTGCCGCGCGGCATTTGTGCGCGGGGCATTTCTCGCGGGCGGCAGCGTCACGGACCCGGACAAGCGCTACCATCTTGAGCTTGCCACGCCGCATCGCAGCGTCAGCCGCGAGGTATACTCCATGCTGCTGGACATGGACTTTGCCCCCAGGGAGACCGAGCGCAGCGGCAACTCGCTTTTGTACTTCAAGCAGGCGGACGCGATAGCGGATTTTTTCACCACGATAGGCGCGCCCTCCACCGCAATGAAGGTGATGACCGCGAAGGTTGACAAGGAAATGCGCAACACCATAACCCGGCAGATCAACTGCGACTCGGCAAACACGGACAAAACCGTCCTCGCCGCGGAGGCGCAGCTTCGCGCAATACGGCGCATCGCGCGCGAATACGGGCTGGACGCGCTGCCGGAGCCTCTGCGCGACGCGGCGCTGCTGCGGATAACAAACCCCGCGGCGAGCCTTGCCGATCTCGCGCAGCTGTCGAATCCGCCAGTGACAAAAAGCTGCCTGAGCCACAGGTTCAGGAAGATAATGAGCCTCGTCCCGGACGCGGAAGAGGAATAGAGTATATATACCACAGGAGCAAGACCACAGATGAGCTTTGTACATCTTCACGTGCATACGGAGTATTCACTGCTCGACGGCGCGTGCCGTATAGATAAAATCGCAAAAAAAGCGGCGGAGCTGGGACAGACCGCCCTCGCCGTGACCGATCACGGCGTGATGTACGGCGCGGTCGCGTTTTACAAGGCGTGCAGGGAAGCGGGGATAAAGCCGATAATCGGGTGCGAGGTATATGTCGCCCCGCGCGGCATGACCGACCGCGACCATATGCTCGACAGCGATTATTCCCACCTTATCCTCCTGTGCAGAAACGAGACGGGCTACCGCAACCTCTGCTATCTCGTCTCCGCGGCGTTCACCGAGGGGTTTTACACAAAGCCCCGCATAGACTGGGCGCTGCTGCACGAGCATGCCGAGGGACTGATCTGCCTGTCGGGCTGCCTCGCGGGGGAGATACCGCAGAAGCTCCTACACGGCGATTATGCCGGGGCAAAGGCGCGCGCGCTGGAGCTGAACGAGCTTTTCGGCGAGAGGAATTTCTTCCTTGAGATACAGGATCACGGCATACGCGACGAAAAGCGTGCCGCGGCGGAGCTTATCGCGCTCCATAAGGACACGGGCATTCCCCTTGTCGTCACAAACGACGCGCACTATATAGAAAAGCAGGACGCATATTATCAGGACGTTTTGATGTGCATACAGATGGGCAAGACCGTTGACGACCCCAACCGCATGCGCTTTGAATCGCAGGAGCTGTATCTCAAGAGCGAGGAGGAGATGCGCGCGCTCTTCCCGGACTGGCAGGAGGCGGCGGACAACACCGCCGACATTGCCGAGCGCTGCAATTTCGACTTCCGCTTCGGGCACTATTACCTTCCGCGCTTCAGGCTCCCCGAGGGGGAGACGGACAGCAGCGCCTATCTCCGCAAGCTCTGCGAAAAAGGCTTTGCCGAGCGCTACCCCAACAGCCCCGAGGTGCACGCCCAGCTCGACTATGAGCTGGAGATGATAGAAAAAATGGGGTTTGTGGACTATTTTCTCATCGTCTCGGACTTCATCGGCTATGCCAAACGAAACGGGATCCCCGTCGGTCCGGGGCGCGGCAGCGCGGCGGGCAGCGTCGTGTCCTACTGCCTGCACATCACGGACGTCGATCCCATAAAATACAGCCTCTTTTTTGAACGCTTTCTCAACCCCGAGCGCGTCTCCATGCCGGATATAGACGTGGACTTCTGCGTCAACCGCCGCAGCGAGGTCATAGACTACGTCAAGCGCGTCTACGGCGAGGATCACGTCGCACAGATCGTCACATTCGGCACGATGGCGGCGCGAAACGCCGTGCGCGACGCGGGGCGCGCCCTCTCCGTCAGCTATGCGGACACGGACGCTGTGGCAAAGCAGATACCCTCCGGTCCGGGCGCGCTGAATATGACGCTCGACGAGGCGATCAGGCTTTCAAAGCCACTTCGCGAAATGTACGAGAGCGACGACACCCTTCGCCGCCTTATCGACACGGCGCGTGCTCTCGAGGGCATGCCGCGCCACGCCTCCACCCATGCCGCCGGCGTTGTGATAACGGAAAAGCCGGTGTATGAATACGTGCCGCTGGCGAAGAACGACGAATCCGTCGTGTGCCAGTACCCCATGACGACGCTGGAGGAGCTGGGGCTGCTGAAGATGGATTTTCTCGCCCTGAGAAACCTCACGGTGCTTGACGATGCGGTCAGGCTCGTGCAGGAAAAGGAGCCGGGCTTCAAAATAGAAGACGCGCCCGAGGACGACGCGGCGACGTATGAGATGCTCGCCCAGGGGCGCACGAGCGGCGTGTTCCAGCTTGAAAGCACGGGTATGACGGGCGTGTGCGTGGGGCTGAAGCCAAAAAGCATTGAGGACATCACCGCCCTCATCGCGCTCTACCGCCCGGGTCCTATGGACAGCATCCCCCGCTTTCTCGAATGCTCCGCCCACCCGGAGAAGGCAAGCTACAAGCATGAGCTTCTCCGCCCCATCCTCTCCGTCACCTACGGGTGCATCGTCTATCAGGAGCAGGTCATCGAGATATTCCGCCGCCTTGCGGGCTTCTCGCTCGGTCAGGCGGACATGATCCGCCGCGCAATGTCCAAAAAAAAGCACAAGGTCATCGATGCCGAGCGCGTCGCCTTTATCCACGGCGATCCAAGCCGCGGCATTCCGGGCGCGCTGGCAAACGGCGTGAGCGAGAGCGTGGCAAACAGCATATATGACGAGATACTCGACTTTGCAAGCTATGCCTTCAACAAAGCGCACGCGGTGTGCTACGCCATCGTCGCCTACCGCACCGCGTACATGAAACGTCACTACCCCCAGCAGTACATGGCGGCGCTTTTGACCTCCGTGCTCGACAACAGCCCCAAGGTCGCCGAATATATCGCCGAATGCCGGGAGATCGGCATAAAGCTGCTGCCGCCCGATGTGAACGAGTCCGGCGCGAACTTCACCGTCTCGGGGGAGAACCTGCGCTACGGTCTTGTGGCGATAAAGGGCATCGGCTGGGGCGCGATAAACGCCCTCGTCGCCGAGCGCGAGCGCGGCGGGCTTTTCGAGAGCTTTGAGGACTTCTGCCGGCGCATGTCCGGTAAGGAGCTCAACCGCCGTGCGGTCGAAAACCTCATAAAGGCGGGGGCGTTCGATTCGCTGGGCTATAAGCGCCGCGCGCTCATGCAGATCGCGGACGCGGTCATCGACAGCATCGCTCAGGCGGAGCGGGACAATATCTCCGGGCAGATGGATCTTTTCGGCGCAGACGAGGGTGAGGACGCGGCGCGCCCCGTCACCATACCCATCCCGGATATCGAGGAATTTTCCGCGCGCGAGAAAATGGCGATGGAGAAGGAGACGACCGGGCTTTATCTCACAGGGCATCCCATGGACGAATACCGCGATGCGGTGCGCAAAATAGGCGCGTCGCCCATTGGCGCGGTGATGGCGGACTTTGCCGGGGACGAAGGACCCAAAAGCTATTCCGACGGGCAGTACATCACCGTGGCGGGCGTTGTCGCTGGAGTGAAGACCCGCCCGACAAAAAACCGCTCGCTCATGAGCTATATAACGCTTGAGGACGACACAGGCACGATGGAGCTTATCGCGTTCCAGCGCGTGCTTGACCGCAGCGGCGAATTCATACAGGACAACGCCGCGCTCATCGTCAAGGGGCGCATCTCCGTGCGCGACGAGAAGGAGCCGCAGCTCATGGTGGACACCATCCGCCCCATATCGGACGCGGACGCAGTGCGCTCCGCAGCGGAGAGCGCGAAGGCGAACGGCGCGCGGAGAACATCGGGCGGTCATGCGGGGCAAAAGCTCTGGGTGAAGCTGCCCTCGGAGGACGATGCGCGCATAAAGCGCATAGAGCTGATACTTGAGATGTTCCCCGGCACGCAGCAGCTTGTCATCTACTGCGAGCGGGAGAAGAAAAAGCTCACCGCCAACTGCCTCATCCATGATGCGCTCATTGACGAGCTGAAGGAAATGCTGGGAGAAGAGAACGTCGTGCTGCGGTGAAAAAATTTTTCCTCCCGCTCCGCGCGCGACGCTCCCTCCCGGCTATAAGGTGAGGATCCCCTGACTGCGCGGCGGAAAATGCCGGAAAATAAAGAAAACAGGTGCACGGTCGAGCGACCGTGCACCTTCTGCAGTATCATATTATTTCTTTATTCCGCCGCGTCCGGGGCGAGAGAACGGTACGCCCATGTGACGAGCTTTTCGACCGCCGGGCGAATCACCCGGTCGATCACATTGACGAGCCTGTCCGCCGCGGCGGACAGCGACACTGCCAGAGCGTAGCTCACCGGCAGGGCGAGCGGGAAGAGGATAAGCCGCCGCGCCGCCTCCGGCACGAGCGCCGACAGCCATCCGTAGATGAACGAGTCAGTAATGGACGAGAAAAGGAACGCGCCGTAGGAATACTTCGAAACCGCCTCCGTCAGCCGTGCCAGCCATGCCGGGCAGCGCGACAGGTCGAGATTCAGCACAAAGAGGAAGAGCAGCGGCGATAAAACCGCGTTTTGCAGGCTCTCATGCGCATATAGAAAAGCCTGCGTATACGGCAGCGAGACGGGCGATGCGGGCGAATAGACAAAAAAGTTATACAGCGAGAACACGCACCACGCTGCGAGCAGCCACAGCCCGCATTTTTTTTTGCCCGGCTGCGGGCGGTATTCGCCGATGTACGCGCCCATAAGGTAGAACATTACCGGCCAGATGCGCTGCCACCAGTAGGGGCAGAGGCTGACAAAGGCGTTGAGCGCCGAGAACGGCAGGCACGAGAGCGCGGCGACGCTGAAAACAAGTATGCGCTTGTGCCCGCGGCAGGAGAGGGAGGAATACATGAGGTTGAGAAACGGAATCAGCAGAAAAAGCCCGCCGTAGAGCAGAATGTACCAGCTGTACTCCGACGCCGTGAAGTTGACGATAGAGCCAAAGAAGCTGCGCACCGTCAGCTCCGTGCCAAGCCAGAAGTGCGAATACAGCAGGTCGAGCACGGCGCAGATGAGGTACATCTCCAGAAGGCGGAGTATCCCGAGATAATAGCGCGCGCTCAGCTTTCGCCCGCGCTGAAAGTAGCCCGACAGCATCAGGAAAAGCGCAAGCGCCGGCGTGAACGACGTGCGCGCAAATTCCGAAACTACTGCGCCTATCCCGGTGAACCCGGCGTTATATATATCGCAGTGGGTGTAAAAATGCACGCCCATGACGAAAAAGAGGGCAATGCAGCGTATGAGATCGGGGTTGATCTCGCGCGCCCTCGCGGGAGTATTAGGCATATGTCTCTCCTTGCTCCTTATCCTGAAAAACTGCGGCACAGATGCCGCACGCAGCAGCTTTCGCACCGGGGGCGGCGCGCGGTGCACACGGCGCGTCCGTGCAGCACCAGCGCGTGACAGAAGGCGGAGGACTTCTCCGGATCTATCACTCTGCGCAGCACGGCTTCGATCCTCACGGGGTCCTTGACGCCGTCAACTATGCCGAGGCGGTTTGTCAGACGGATGCAGTGCGTGTCCACAACGGTTGCGCCGGGGACGTGAAAAACGTCGCCCAGTATGAGGTTTGCGGTCTTGCGCCCGACGCCGGGCAGCGCGGTCAGCTCCTCCATCGTGTGCGGCAGCTTCCCGCCGTATTTTTCAAGGAGGATCTGCGCGCACGCGACGATGTCCCGCGCCTTTGCGTGGTAAAACCCGCAGGAGCGCACGTATTCCTCCACATCCTCCACCCGCGCCGAGGCAAACGCCTCCAGCGTCGGGAAGCGTTTGAAGAGGGCGGGAGTGATCTTGTTCACGCGCTCGTCCGTACACTGCGCGGCAAGGCGCACAGAGAACAAAAGCTCATAGTCCTTGCCCCAGTCGAGCGTGCACCCCGCCTGCGGATACTCTGCCAGCAGCAGCGCGACGATCCCATCTATATCTCTCTGCGGCAGCATGCTTATCTCACAAGGCTGATGCTGCCGCCGCACTCGAGCACGTCGATGGGCGTGTTCATATATGCGCCGCCGAAGTGCCACTCCACCGAGAGCGTGTAGGAATTCGAGCTGCCCACGGGCAGATCGACATTGAACGTTTTGGACGCCAGCTCGTTTTTCGCCATGGTGTTGCCGTCATAGGTGATCGCGCCGACATCGAGCGTGGCATACTCCCCGTTGAGCGCGATGTTCAGCGAACGCGCCGGCTCAAGGTGCAGGCTGTATGACATGGTGCTGACGGTGACGGTGACGGCGACGGTGCTGTCGTCCACGGACTTTGCCGACCAGTCCGCCACGATATTAAGCCCCTGCACCGGGGAGGCGGATTCAAAGCTGCCGCTGCCAAGCTCCGTTCCGGCAGGAACGGGCGTGGGCGTGGGTGCAGGCGTGGGCGTGGGGATGGGCGTGGGTGCGGGCGTTTCCATCGGCAGGGGGAGGAGCGTAGGCTCTGCGGTCGCCTCCGCGGGCGCGAACGTCGGCACGGAGGTGACGACGGTAGACTGCGTCTCCTTCGCGTCAAGACGCACATCGTCGATGCTGGTGGTGTCCTGCCCGTCGTTGAGAAGCGAGAATATCACCGCCACGAGCAGCACAAACACGACTATAAAGAGAACAGCAACAAGCTTGTTTTTCATGGTAAACACTCCTTAATTCCAGTGTACCAGATATTATACAATACACCGCGCAAAATGTCCATTGCAAGAATGTGAAGTAATTATGGGGAAATGAAAGGTAAACGGAAAACCGCCTCGAATTCGAGGCGGTTTTATGGCGTTTATGAAGTCTGCGTATATCAGCTCACAGCTGCTTCTGGGCGTTGATCTTCACGCCGGGACCCATGGTGGAGGCGGTGACGCAGGACTTGATGTACTGACCCTTTGCGGACGCGGGCTTTGCCTTGATGATGGCGCCGATGAGAGCGGCGTAGTTCTCATAAAGCTTCTGCGCGCCGAAGCTGACCTTGCCGATGGGGCAGTGGATGATGTTGGTCTTGTCCAGACGGTACTCGACCTTACCGGCTTTCGCCTCGTTGATGGCCTGCTTGATGTTGGGGGTGACGGTGCCCGCCTTCGGGGACGGCATCAGCCCCTTGGGACCGAGGGTCTTACCGAGACGGCCGACGATGCCCATCATGTCGGGGCTGGCGATAACGGTGTCAAACTCAAACCAGTTCTCTTTCTGGATCCTCTCAACAAGCTCCATGCCGCCGGCATAGTCTGCGCCGGCCTCCATGGCTTCCTCAACGCGCTCGGGCTTGCAGAAGCACAGCACGCGCACGGACTTGCCGGTGCCGTTGGGGAGAACGATAGCGCCGCGGACCTGCTGGTCGGCGTGACGGCCGTCAACGCCGAGCTTGACGTGCAGCTCAACGGTCTCGTCAAACTTTGCCTTGCTGGCGTTGCAGACGAGGGTGAGCGCTTCCATGGGATCGTAGAGTGCCTGTTTATCTATGAGCTTGGAGCTCTCTTTATAATTTTTACTTCTGAACACTTTGTTTTCCTCCTAAAAATGTGGTTGAGTCGGATGGATAAATCCTCCCACGTCAGGCATTCATGCCCTGCTGCCGGCTCAGTCGCCGACGATGACGCCCATGGAGCGGCACGTGCCCGCGATCATGCTCATTGCGGACTCGATGTCGGTGCAGTTGAGGTCGGGCATTTTCTGCTCGGCGATCTTGCGGACGTCTTCCTTGCTGATGGTCGCGACCTTGTCTCTCTGGGGAACGCCGGAAGCGGTCTCAATGCCGCAGGCCTTCTTGATGAGCAGTGCGGCAGGAGGAGTCTTGGTGATGAAGGTGAAGCTGCGGTCGGAGTACACGGTGATGACGACGGGGATCATCATGCCCATGTCGTTTTTGGTGCGCTCGTTGAAGTCCTTTGTGAACTGACCGATGTTAACGCCGTACTGACCGAGAGCCGGTCCGACGGGGGGCGCCGGAGTCGCCTTGCCGGCAGGAACCTGGAATCTAACGTATCCTACTACTTTCTGTGCCATTTACAGCACCTCTTTCTTATTATTCTTTGATTGCATCGACCTGATCGAGCTCCAGATCCACCGGAGTCTCCCTGCCGAACATGGAGACGACCACACGAACCCTGTTCTTTTCGGGCTCGAGCTCCTCCACGATGCCGTTGAAGCCGGCCAGAGGACCGTCGTTTACCCTGACCTCGTCGCCAAGCTCATAGCCCACGACGATCTCCTTGTGTTCGACACCCAGATCGTAAATTTCCTGCTCCGTCAGGGGGATGGCCTTGCCGTCCGAGCCGACGAAGCCCGTTGCACCGCGGACATTGTGGATCAGATGCCAGCTTTCGTCCGTGAGGATCATCTTCACCAGCACGTAGCCGGGGAAGACCTTGCGCTCGACGGTTTTCTCCTTGCCGTCCGTGATCTCCGTGACGGTCTCGAGGGGAATGCTGACCTCTCTGATCAGGTCTGTCATTCTGCGGTTTTCAGCCGCCTTCATAACCGCGGCTGCCACTGCGTTTTCATAACCGGAGTACGTATGCACTACGTACCATTTTGCTTCTTCGGCCATGTCTTTAACCCGCCAGTGTAAACAGCGCCCTGACGAGCATCTGCGCCAGCTCGTCAAAGCCCCAGATAACTATTGCGGAAGCCACCATCATCACGACGGAGACGAGCACGTTGTTGAGAAGAGTCTTCGGCGTGGGCCATATGACCTTTTTCAGCTCGCTTTTCATCTCGCGGAACCACTTGCCGATCCTCTTGAAGAAGCCGGGCTTGGTATCGTCCTTCTTGACGGCGGTGACAGGCTTTGCAGGAGCGGAGTTCGTCTTCTTTTCTTCAGCCATTTTCACGCATCCTTTCAGACTTTACTTTGTTTCCACGTGCTTGGTGTGCTTTCTGCAGAAGGGGCAATACTTGTTGCGCTCCAAACGGTCGGTGGTGTTCTTCTTGTTCTTGACCGTGTTGTAGTTTCTCTGCTTGCATTCTTCGCATCTAAGGGTGATCTTGATCCTTGCGTCAGCAGCCATTTTTTCGGCACCTCCTATTTTATTTACCGGCTTGTCCGATTACCCGGGCGCGCCGGCATTGCCTCCCTGTCCGCGCAAAAACGCGCGCAAAAATAGACCTCTCGGTCGACAGGTAATACATAATATATCACAGCGCACACTCTGCGTCAACAACTTTTTTCGCTGAAATTTGTTGAAAATACAAGGCTTTGCTTGCGCCCGCGGCGCATTAGTGATATAGTCAGTTCGCAAAAGAAATCATATTGGGGATGTACTATGGACTATAAGGAAGCGTTGGAATATATAAACGGCGTGGCGTGGTTCGGCTCGAAGCCGGGGCTTGAGCGCATCGGCGAGCTGATGCACCGCCTGGGCGACGTGCAGAACGGTCTGAAATTCGTGCACGTCGCGGGAACAAACGGCAAGGGCAGCGCCTCGGCGATGCTTGCCTCCGTGCTGCGCGCCGCCGGATACAAAACCGGACTTTTCACATCGCCCTACCTTGCGCGCTTCAACGAGCGCATGCGCATCAACGGCAGGGAGATAGACGACGACGCGCTCGCCGGCGTCGTCTCGCGCGTGCGCCCGCTGGCGGACGCTATGGACGAGCACCCCACGGAGTTTGAGCTTATGACCGCGGCGGCGCTTTTGTGGTTTGCGGAGGAGAAGTGCGACGTCGTGGTGCTGGAGGTCGGACTCGGCGGGCGGTATGACGCGACGAACGTGATAGCCGCGCCAGAGGCGGCGGTGATAATGAACATCGGGCTTGACCACACGGCGGTGCTCGGCGGCACCGTGGAAAAGATAGCGTGGGAAAAGGCGGGCATAATAAAGCCCGGGTGCGATGCGGTGCTCTACGAACAGAGCGAAAGCGTGACGGCGGTTATCCGCGCGGAATGCGAAAAGCAGGGCGCGGCGCTGCACATTGCGGACTTTTCGCAAATTGTGAGCGAATTCGACAGCCTTGACGGACAGGTGTTCACGTATAAGGGCGACGCTTACGCCCTGCCGCTGCTCGGCGCGCATCAGCGCAGAAACGCCGCCGTGGTCATAGAGACGGTGCAGGTGCTCAGAGCACGCGGCTGGAGGCTGGACCAGAGCGATGTGGAGCACGGTCTGTACGCCGTCGCGTGGCCGGCGCGGTTTGAGATCGTGGCGGACGACCCGTATTTTGTGGTAGACGGCGGGCATAACCCGCAGTGCGCCCAGACCGTGGCGGGCAACCTCCGCGCATACTTCCCGGGCAGGCGGCATGTGCTGCTCATGGGCGTGCTGGCGGACAAGGACTACATGAAAATGACGGAGATACTCAACGCTGCGGCGGACGAATATGTCTGCGTCACGCCCGACAGCCCGCGCGCCCTCCCGGCGGAGAAGCTGGGCGAGTGCCTGAAGCGCTTTGGAAAGCCCGTGAGCGTTTGCGCCTCGATACGCGAAGGCGTCGGCGCGGCGCAGGATGCGGCGGGGGAGGACGGCGTCGTGTGCGCCGTCGGCTCGCTGTATATGGCGGGCGAGATCAGAGGCTGCTTCGGGCTGAAGTGAAAGGGAGGGAGAGCCATATTATGCGTATAATGGCGATAGACTACGGCGATGCGCGCACGGGACTGGCGGTGTCCGACCCGACGGGGCTTATCTGCGGCGAGGCGTGGACGATACAGGAATGGAACATGGAACGCGCGGCGCAGCGCATCTGCGACGAGGCAAAAGTGCGCGGGGTGGAGCGCTTCGTGCTCGGTCTCCCGCGCAACATGGACGGCAGCGAGGGTCCGCGCGCCGAGCTGAGCCGCCGGCTTGCAGGGCTTTTGAGCGAGCGCTGTGACATACCAGTGACGCTCTGGGACGAGCGGCGCTCGAGCATCGAGGCGCACGCGATCCTCCATGCCGCGGGCAAAAAGGAGCGTACCCACCGCCGCACGGTGGACGCCGTCGCCGCGAGCCTCATCCTTGAGGGGTATCTCGGCTCGCTGCGGTAAAAAGGGCGGCAAAAAACAATTTTTCAATTTATAGTATAAATACCCTCCTTTATTTTTCCCCGATCGACATATACTCTATTAAGGCAGCAAAAACAGAAAAAGAATTTGCGGCGGGGAGGATATTTATACATGAAAAAAGCAATGATCGCCACGCTGTTCTGCCTTTGCATGTGCTCTGCACTGGGCGCGTCCGCGTCGGCGCAGGAGCTTGTGGTCGGCGGACAGGCAGTGGGCATACAGGTGGGCACGAAGGGCGTTATCGTCGCGGGACTCACGCAGGTGGAAACGGCGGACGGCGCGAAAAGCCCGGCGCAGAGCGCGGGCATGAAAAAGGGCGACGTTATAGAAAAGATAAACGGCGAGGAGGTCAACACGGCGTCCGGTCTTATCGACGCCGTGGGCGCGCTCAACGGCGCGGGCGCGGAGCTTACCGTGCAGCGCGGCGGGAAGACACTGCGCGTCACGGTGCAGCCGGTGCAGAACGCCGAGGGGCAGTGGATGATGGGGATGTGGCTGAGAGACGGCGTGTCCGGCATCGGCACGCTCACATTCTGCGACCCGGCGACGGGGGTCTACGGTGCACTGGGGCACAGCATAAGCGACGCGGACACCGGCACGAAAATGCCGATCAGCGAGGGCAGCATAACGGATGCGGAGATCGTCAGCGTCACACGCGGCGCACCCGGCGCGCCGGGCGAGCTTAACGGCTGCGCGGACACGCAGCGCGTGCTGGGCAGCATCGAGGGCAACACCGCCCACGGCATCTTCGGCAAGGCGTACACCGCCTTCGGCGGGCGCACGACGGAGACCGGCGCCATCAAAACCGGACCTGCGACCATCGTCTCCACCGTCAGCGGCAGCCAGCCGCGTGAATACAAGGTCGAGATCAACCGCATCTACCGCGACGCGGAGGGAGAGCACGTCATGCTGACCGTTGTGGATCAGGCGCTGTGCGCACAGACGGGCGGTATAGTGCAGGGCATGTCAGGCAGCCCCATATTGCAGGGCGGACGGCTCGTGGGCGCGGTGACGCATGTGTTCGTCAACGACCCTACGCGCGGCTACGGCGTGAGCATACAGGATATGCTCGCTTCGGCGGGCGTGCTGGAGCAGGCGGCATAGAAATATTTCGGCAGCAGCATTTTGAGAACTTTCAAAATGCCCGGCGGAAAGCGCGGTCAAAAA
>DJEW01000015.1 GCA_002431965.1 Clostridiales bacterium UBA5888 | reverse complement strand
ATGCCCTATGCGATGAGCGTTATCGTCTCGCGCGCCATCCCGGAGATCGACGGCTTCAAGCCTTCGCACAGAAAGCTGCTGTACACGATGTTCAAAATGGGCCTGCTGACCGGCGCGAGGACGAAAAGCGCCAACATCGTCGGGCAGACCATGCGCCTCAACCCGCATGGCGACGCAGCGATCTATGAAACCATGGTGCGCCTCTCCGCAGGGTACGAAGCGCTTTTGACCCCGTTTGTGGATTCCAAGGGCAACTTCGGCAAGGTTTACTCACGCGATATGTCCTATGCCGCCTCGCGCTATACCGAGGCGAAGCTCTCCGCTATCTGCGCCGAGGTTTTCAAGGACATTGACAAGGACAATGTGGATTTTATCGACAACTACGACGGCAGCATGAAAGAGCCGTCGCTTCTGCCGACGGCATTCCCCAACGTCCTCGTCTCCGCAAACTCCGGCATCGCCGTCGGCATGGCGAGCCAGATATGCGGCTTCAACCTGAATGAGGTCTGCCAGACGGCCATAAACTATATACGCGACGGCGAGTTCGACATAATGACCACGCTCCCGGCGCCGGACTTTCCCACCGGCGGCGAGATCGTATATGACCACGCCGAGATGGAGGAGATATACCGCACCGGGCGCGGCAGCTTCCGCGTGCGCGCGAAGTGGCGGCATCTTGAGAAAGAGAACATAATCGAAATATACGAGATCCCGTATACCACAACTTCAGAGGCGATAATCGACAAGGTGGCGGAGATGATAAAGACCGGCAAAGTGCGCGAAATAAACGACATGCGCGACGAGACCGACCTGAACGGTCTGCGCCTTGCCATAGACCTCAAGCGCGGCGCAGACCCCGAAAAGCTCATGCAGAAGCTATTCAAGCTCACCACGCTTCAGGACAGCTTCCCCTGCAACTTCAACATCCTTGTCGCGGGCAGCCCGCGCGTGATGGGTGTGCGCGAAATACTTGACGAGTGGACGGCGTGGCGCGCCGAGTGCATCCGCCGGCGCGTATACTTTGATCTGCAAAAAAAGCAGGAGAAGCTGCATTTGCTGCGCGGTCTCGCGCGTATCCTGCTGGACATAGACAAGGCGATAGAGATCATCCGCAATACGGAGCTTGAAGCCGACGTCGTGCCAAATCTCATGATGGGCTTCGGCATCGACAAGGTACAGGCAGAGTATGTTGCAGAGATAAAGCTCAGAAACATAAACCGCGAGTATATCCTCAAGCGCACGGCGGAGACCGAGGCGCTCGAGGAAGAGATAGAGGAGCTTGAGAGCACGCTCAATAACCGCCGCCGCATACGCGGCATTATAATAGACGAGCTGACCGCGGTTATAAAAAAATACCCCACGCCGCGAAAGACCACTATCGTCTACGCCGGCGAGGTTGAGGAATATACCGAGGATCAGCAGGTGGAGGATTATCCCGTAACGCTCTTCCTCTCGCGCGAGGGCTATTTTAAGAAGATAACCGCCCAGTCTCTGCGCATGAGCAGCGAGCAGAAGTATAAGGATGGTGATGCACTGAACATCAGCTTTGAATCCTCCAACCGCCGCGAGCTTTTGATAATAACGAATAAGCAGCAGATATACAAGGCGCGTGTATCCGACTTTGACGACTGCAAGGCGTCCGTTCTTGGCACTTATCTGCCAACAAAGCTCGGCATGGACGAGGGAGAGAGCGTTGTTACCATGCT
Source organism: Clostridiales bacterium UBA5888 (assembly GCA_002431965.1). Classification (GTDB taxonomy): domain Bacteria; phylum Bacillota; class Clostridia; order Oscillospirales; family Oscillospiraceae; genus Limivicinus. The sequence continues at coordinate 2,894 of DJEW01000015.1, read as the reverse complement.
TGACCCCGGCGATTACCGCGCCAACATTCTCTTTGCGTTCGCCAACGGCAAGATTGCGCGCGTTGAGATGAGCACCTATGAAACGAAGACAAACCGAAAGAAGCTTGTGAATGCATATTCGGATAAAAGCCCGCTGGTCTCGGTGCTCGTGCTGACAGAGGAAACGGACGTTGTCTGCGTCTCCGGCGATGAGCGCGCGCTCATGTTCAACACCTCGCTCCTCCAGCCCAAGACCAGCCGCACCACGCAGGGCGTTGCGGTTATGACGCTCAAGCCCGGGCGTATGCTTGTGCGCGCCGTCCCTGCGGCGGAGTCCGGCATACTCAACGCCGCACGCTACCGTGTGCGCAGTCTGCCCGCCGCCGGCGCGCTTCTGAAGAGTGAGGACAAGGGAGAGCAGCAGATGTCGCTGCTGTAAAGACCATTCAGAGGAGGTCATATGGACTCTATCAAAAAAAGTCTCGATAAGCGCCCCATAATGTCGCAGATCGTCAAATATCTGCTCATAGCGCTCGGCTCGGCCGTTGGTGCGGTCGGCTTCCAGCTTTTCATGCAGCCCAATTCCATCGTCTCCGGCGGGCTGACGGGTATCGCGCAGATCATCAACCGCCTGACGGGGCTGCCCGTCGGTGTGCTGAGCATTGCAATGAATGTTCCGCTCTTCATTGCCGCGTGGAAGAAATTCGGCTCGGATTTCATTCTCGGCTCGTTTGTCGGCACTGTTTTTTATTCTGTGTTCATCGATCTTGCCGCCATGACCAATATCGTCGCCACCACCGACCCCATGCTCGGCAGCATCATCGGCGGCGTTGTGAAGGGCGTCGGGCTCGGCACGGTGTACTATGTCGGCGCAACGACCGGCGGGGTGGACATAGTGGCGCGTTTCCTGCGCCGCCGCTTTCCGTACATCAACTTCGGCACGCTCATCCTCGTGATGGACGCGCTGATAATCACGACCTATGCGCTGATCTTTCACATCGTCGAGAGCGCCATGTACTCGCTCATCTGCATGTTCGTTGTCAGCCGCGCCATTGACCTTGTGCTCTACGGTCTGGATAATTCCAGCATTGTCTACATCATCAGCCATGACACCGACGCTATCGTCCGCGAGATAACCTCCGGAATTCTTCACCGCGGCGTCACGCTGCTGCATGCCGAGGGCGCGTATACGCACGAGGAAAAGCAGGTCATCATGTGCGTCATAAAGCGCCCGCAGATCGCTGAGATACGCCGCCTTGTGCGTATGCTCGACCCGAACGCCTTCCTTGTCGTGTCAGACGCGAAGAATGTGTTCGGCAACGGCTTTGAAAACATACAGGAACAGTAAGGCATAGCGGTACGGAGGGAACAAACATGACAAGAAGGCTCTGCTGCGCACTCGCTGCGCTGCTCTCGCTCTCGCTTCTGAGCGGCTGCGGCAGCGTTTTTGACAAGGAGTATGTGCAGATAGAGGACTATGTTCCAACGGTGCAGTACAGCGCGCAGACGGGGGAGCGGGTCACGGTGCACAATTTTGCTGCGCTCAAGCAGACCATTCGCTCGCTTGTCTCCAACGGCGAGAGCGACGGCAGCATTATTCTCGACGCCGACTATGACGGCGATGCCACCGAGGATATGGCGAGCGCCTGCTGGCAGGTACGCACACAGGACGCGCTCTGCGCCTACTGTGTGGATAATATCTCCTATGAGCTTACGAAAATAGTCACATACTATGAGGCAAAGGTGCACGTGCGCTATGCCGCCTCTGTCGAGAACGCCGCAAACATTGTGAAGCTGCCGTACTCCACCGGAGTGGAGCGGCTTATAAAAACCGCGCTTGAGGACGGGCAGACAAAGCTTGTCGTGCTTATCAACCGCAGCTCGTTCAGCGCGGAGGATATGGAAGGAACGGTTGCGCGCGTATATAGGGAAAACCCCGTCACCGCGCCGAAAGCGCCGGCTGTCAGCGTGAATATCTACTCCGGCGCCAATATGCAGTGCCTTTATGAAATAAACCTGCGCTACGGCATGCCGATGGATGAGCTGGCTGCAAAGAAAAAGCAGCTCGATGCGTTTGATCCGTTCAGGGATGTGAATATTGAGGAGCTCGACGAGTGGGAGCGGGCGCTCATGGCGTATGAATACCTCCTTGCTCACTGCAAAATAACGGACGAGGGGCAGGGCGGCTCGATATATTCCGCACTTATCGAGCACGCATCAGACAGCGAGGGCGCGGCGCTGGCATATGTGCAGCTTTGCCGTCTGCTCGGCGTGGACTGCCGCATTGTTTACGGTCAGCGCGACTGGGCGGATCACTGCTGGAACATCGTGCGCGTCAACGGTGAGTATTACCATGTTGACGCAGGGCTTGAAAACGCCAGCGCAGAAAATAATTTCCTAAAGCCAGATCAGAGCTTCTGGGAGAGCTATCGCTGGGATGTCGCTTCATACCCCGCCTGCACCGGCAGTCTGACCTACGAAGCGCTTGTGCGACAAGCCGACAGCACCGGCGAAGAAAAGCCCGACGCTGAGGACAGAACCGCGCCGGAGGAATAGATGCTTTTCCGGCAAACGCGATAAACATCGCGGAAATGAAAATTTTGTAGGAGTTACAATGATGAGTGACAGGAAGTAAAAAAAGATAGCGAATAGGAGCGACCTGTGTTAAGGTTGAGTTGACAAGACAAAACCGAAAGGCAGGTGTGTACCCTATTTGCTATGAATAAAATAACACAAGACATGCGGTATAAGCAAGCAGTAATTGAGTATTCGATGAAGCATGGTGTCACGAAAGCCGCAATCCGCTATAAGACCAGCCGTCAGAATATCTATCGCTGGAAGAAAAAATATGATGGAGACATTCACTCGCTGGCAGACCGCTCCCACCGTCCTCACAGCCACCCAAAGCAGCACAC
>DJEW01000021.1 GCA_002431965.1 Clostridiales bacterium UBA5888 | reverse complement strand
CGCGGCATGATCACTCTGCCGCGCCTTTTATATATGTCAGCCGTACTGCTCGGCGAGGTAGATGCTCAAACGGCTCTGGAGCTGGGCTGCTGTTTCCTCTGCTGAATAAACACCGCCAATGTATGCATCAAGCGCTGATTTTATTATGCCAGTAACAGTATCGTTATTGGAGACGCATTTTGTGGTGTTATAGACAATGCTCCTTATCTGCTCGGCGTCGCTCTCGTCAAACTCTTCAACCCCTGCCGCATCACTTTGCTCTCGGGCTAACTCATTTTCAACCGCCCGCTCAAAGCACGCTTTCTGTGCCGGTATTCCGCTCGACAGCGCCGTATTTTCTGCGCCGCTCATAAATGTTTTTATAAATCGCCACGCGCCGTCAATATTACCGCTCGACGCCATTATTCCGACGCTTGATACCGCCCCAAAGGACTGTTCACCGTTTGGCATATAGCTCCACGTGCCGTATGCCGTCGGCGCGCCGTAACGCATGAAATAGTTGCCTGTTCCGGTCGCGTTCGGAAAGCCCACCGCTGTATACTCTCCATTTGCGTAACAGCGGGACATATCCCCAATGTTCGCCGGAAATTGTGTGTCTATATAAAAGGCATACTCCCCCAAATACGGGTCACTCTCCCAGTCGTAATCCGTCTGACATAGCTGCTTTATGAGGACAAGCCACTGCAAAAACGCCTCATCCGTAAAACTGCATAAGGCAGCAGCATAATCAATAAATTCCGCAGAAGCCGCCCACGCGAAATAATAGCTGAGCTTTTCCGCGCTGTTTTCGATCCTCAGTTCCGGGTGCTCGGCAAGTATCTGCTGAATATCGCTGACCGTCCAGCTTTGTCCGTCAGCAAAGCTGGCGCGCGCAGTTATCGTAATAACATTATATCTGTCAATGTATTCATAGAGTCCACCGCTTTTGGTCATATCAGCAAATATACCGGGGATAAAATCATCCCTGCTGATGTCCGCGTCCGCGTCGAGGTACGGCAGCATATCCGCGAGGATCGACCCGCCCGCCGCATCGTCAGGCAGAAGGCTGGTATCCAGAATATCGACTTCCTTACCCGTTGCAAGTTCGATAAGCAGCCGCGTCCGCTCCTCATCACTGCTGTATATATACGGTTTGACTTCTATTCTATAATCCGGGTCGGAATTGTTGAAGCGTATTATTGCGTCCATAAGGCTGTCTGAACAAACGTATGTTTTATTCGATGGTGCAAAAAAGCTGCCGTCCTCCTTAGGATAGCCATAGGAATTTGTATCACCGAGGCACGCAAGAATAAGCGTCTGCTTTACGGGCAGCTCAGTCTTTGTGATTTTTGTTATTCGGTCTGTATAATGATAATAATCTCCATTCTCGTTCTCCAATCCATTCGTTCCATAAAGGCGGCTAAGAGCAAGCGCGACATCCATCCATTCAAATATCTCTGTCTTTTCTCCTGTTGCCGCATCGACGGAGTAAAACACATTGTCTATCGTCGTCAGAAAATGACCACAGCTGCTGGAATACACTGCGGGCTGATTATAAATCTCCTCTACCGGAGCGCCGAACGTCAAGGTGTCCCGGTTCAGCTCTGCCAGCCCGTCAGCCGTCTGCACATAAAGCTTGTCATTCACCCAAGCCCTTACCCCCATGCCACGCACAACGGTGTCCGGCATGTCGATCACATTCGCATTGCTGTCAATAAGATAGGTCTGTGGTTCGCACTCGTGGTTTCCTATAAGCGCCCTGTTATTGTCGAGCGCCAGCAAATATAACGGCGGCAGATTGCTTTTCCAAAACGTCATCGGGCTTATGCTCTGCTCCCCGCTTGATGTATTCTTATACAGGATGTAAAGATTCGTCTCCCCAGTAAAAAGCCCCTGCTCACATTCTTCAACAGTCCACTGTTCGGCAACATAGAGCCAGATCGAATTCTCCGCAACAGATATGGCATTTATATGTGGATTATGCAGTGCGCTCACATCGACATCATATTTGTGAAACTGCTCCGTCCGCGTGTCAAAACTCACCACTCCCGCACCGCTGTCCGTATTAGCCGCCATATAAAACGTGTCATTATATATATCACACACGCCAAGCTCCTGAATCCACGCCGGGGTAGGTATTTCCTCGGCAGCGTAGCCAAGGACGGTTTCGCGCAGCTTTTCGCTTAACTCAGGCGTGGGTGCGGCGGTGGGTTCCGCCGTCGCCGGGGCGGCGCTCGGCGTTGGCGTTGGCTGCGTGGGGGTTGCACCGCACGCGCACAGCCCCAGCAGCATCGCGGTAGCCAAAAGCACTGTAATATATCTTTTTCCTTTCATAATGCCTCCCCTTTCACATCCAATATCTTATGTCACACTCTGTTTACCGGGCAAAGAGGGCAAAATGCCCTCTCCGCCCCCATGTTTTAATGCAGATAGTAAGAAGCTGAAATCCCTTGGACTCCATTAGCGTTCACAGATGACCAATACATGTCGTTATAGTACACGTCATTGGGATATAGAACTATTCCGCTATTACCTTTATCCAATTGACCGATCTTCGTACCATCACCAACCTGCCGGATCAGTACCTCCGTATGATACGTCATGGTAAAACGCTGATTCTGCTGTGTTAAACCATAGGGATAGTTATGGAGGTCTGCTCGTGCGCATATGCGTTCATTTGTTGCCGCAAATGCGCTGACCGGGAAAACGCATATTGCCAGAACGAGCACCAGCAGTGCAGATATAAGTCTCTTTTTCATTTTCATGTTTTCCTTTCATTGTATTTTTTGACGTTGATGGTTGGATATTGTTCCCTGCGAGTGGAAATTGATCTAGCCCATTGGAATCACCGCTTTCTTTTGTATTTTACATTAACGCTCGGTTGATTTACTGCCGGTCTGCATCTTTCCAAACGTCAAATGCTTACTTTGCGGCTGGTCTAACGATAATTATTCAAAGATGGAGCAACTATTTTGCAGTGGAACACTAACTGCAACGCAACGTATCATTTAGTTTAGCAATAAGCTATGTATGTATAACTAGTTAATGTCATTATACTATCTCCCTCCACAGTTGTCAACATTTTATATCCAAGATTTTTCAGCGCCTATCCTATAAGCGATTCCGCTTTGCAGCGTTTGATTTGGAAGCGCCGTTTTTGAAGCAGTCAATTAAAAAACGGGGTCTGGGAAGATTCCCCGACCCCGGTCTGATCCGTTATTTTCGTTCTATTGGCAGTGTCCGGCGTAGCGTCCGCCAGCGCCGCCTGAACGGCGCAGCCCGGTTCTGCGGTATGAGTGCAGTTTGAAAAGCGGCATGTGCGCGTCAACTTCTCTATATCACTGAACGCTGCGTCTCACCCGCCGAACAGGCGCTTGAGATTGAGCGCCGCAGCTTTCAGCTCGTTCTTGCTGTAAGAATTATTCTCGTCCGCCATGACGGCGCTCACCGCCTCCCTGGCGGTCACGCCCCCGGCGATCATCGCATCGACAAGCATCGCCTCTGCTGAGACGGTATGCTCCACCTTATTGAAGATATAATCCTCGTCTATTTCGATGATAACGGCGTACTCGCCCTTGTCGTAGCTGCCCTTGGCAAGCAGCTGCCCGCGCACCTCGGCGGGCGTGCCGCGAAAGCTCATTTCGTGCAGCTTTGTCATATCATTGCAAAGGCACATGCGGCATTTTGCACCCGCGCCGATAAAGAATTCCACCAGCTCCATGATGCGCTTGGGCGATTCGTAGAATGCGAAGGTGCGCGTGTCGCCGCGGCGAAGCTTTTCCAGCAGGCGGCGGCGTTCGGCGTTTTCACGCGGGAAAAAGCCGTAAAACATGAAGCTTGAAAGGTCAAACCCGGAGACGGACAGCGCCGTCACTGCCGCGCAGCAGCCCGGAACGCCCACAACGCGGATACCCGCTTCCACCGCAGCGCGGATAAGCTCATTCCCGGGGTCGGATATGCAGGGCGTGCCGGCGTCGGTGATGACAGCGACGGACTTGCCGGCAAGCATTTCGCCGATGAAATATTTTGCCTTGCCGTACTCATTGAACTTGTGGTTTGAAACAAGCTTGTTGCGTATCTCAAGCTTGCCAAGCAGCACCATTGACCGGCGTGTATCCTCCGCGGCGATAATGTCCACCTCGGAGAGTATCTTTCTCCCGCGCGGCGACATATCCTGCGAGTTGCCGATAGGCGTTGCGACTATGTAAAGCGTACCTGGTGTTTTCTCGTCCATTGTATACTCCGTGTGCTGCATAATTTTATATAGGCAGCACCGCGCAATACGTCTGCGGCATCTGACGGAAAATTTGTGCTCTGATATAATCACTTTTTCTTGAAATACACAAAGTATTCCTGCGAAAAAGTGCCGTCATCATAACCCAAATTTTCCCGCCATCTGGTCTTGCCGCATTATGCGGTACTGCCTATAGCATTATATACTAATTCCCGCTGTTGTGCAACGGCGGGAATATAAATACCTGCCGTCAGGTTACAGTTCGGTCAGATATTATCACACGCCGTGATGAAAGATTTTCCGCATTTTTGTATATCACGGTATTGTACAGGCTTTGTATTTGTTGTATAATTGATTACACATTAAATTCAGGAAAAAAACAGGGGCAGCGCCGCATAATGCAGCAATTATAGACGCCGCAGGCGTATTATGCGGTGCCGCCCGGACAAAAAGGAGGTATACAGGTGAGAGACGCGGCAGACGTCGCCCGGTGCTTTGCACTCGCCGGGCAGCCGCATAGCTGCGAGCGCTACGGCTTTGGGCACATAAACCAAACGTTTCTTCTCGTCACGGACAGCGGCAGGCGGTACATTCTTCAGCGTATCAACGAGCAGGTCTTTGCCGACATACCAGGCATGATGCGAAACATTGCATCCGTCACACGGCACATTTCCGCGCGCGTATCCGATCCGCGCGCATGTCTGCATCTTGTTCCCACGTCTGGCGGGGACGACTACTATGTCAACGCTGACGGAAAAAGCTGGCGTGTATATGACTTCGTGGAAAACAGTATTTGCCTGCAAAAGCCGGACAGCCCGCGCGATTTTTACCAGAGCGCGGTCGCCTTCGGGCGGTTTCAGCAGCAGCTTTCCGACTTTCCCGCGCATACGCTGAGCGAGGCGATACCGAATTTTCATAACACGCCCATCAGATACAGGCAGCTGCACGCCGCGCTGGACGCGGCCGACGCCGGGCGCATCGAAAGCGCCGCAGAGGAGATAGAAGAGTATCTCGCGCGTGAGGCGTCCGCCTCTGCCCTGCAGGATATGCTGCACCGCGGCGAGCTGCCCCTGCGCGTGACGCACAACGACACCAAGCTCAACAACGTTATGCTGGACGCAGACACGCGCGAGGCGCTGTGCGTCATTGATCTGGACACGGTCATGCCCGGACTTATGGCTTATGACTTCGGCGATTCCATAAGATTCGGCGCATCGACCGCCGCAGAGGATGAGCGGGAGCTTGAGCTGGTGTCGCTCGACCTTGATCTGCTGCGGATATACACGCGCGGGTATATGCAGGTGTGCCGGAACATGACCGATGCCGAGGCGCGCAGTCTGCCGCTCGGGGCGCGGCTGATGACACTGGAGTGCGGCGTGCGCTTTCTGGCGGACTATCTTGCGGGCGACCGGTACTTCGCGGTGCATCGCCCCGGGCACAACCTTGACCGATGCCGCACGCAGCTCAGGCTCGTGCAGGACATGGAGAGCAAGTGGGACTCCATGCTGGAAATAACCGCCTCAGAGCGCGAGCGTGCGATGGCATAAGCGCCTCCGGAAGACAAAGCAGGCTTTGAGCGCCTGACAGGAGCGGATAATGAATCTACTGATAAACAGTGAACAGATAAAAAAGCTTCTCACAAACCTTTATATGTTCACCGGAATACTGACAAACATCTACGACAAGCATGGCAACGACATTCAGCTTTTCGGCAATCATTCGGATTTTTGCCGGATGATGAACATGGACCCGGAGGGGCACGAGCGCTGCATCAAGTCAGATTGCCGCGCCGTCAATTCCTGCGGCATGTCGCGCAAGCCCTACTGCTATCGTTGTCACGCCGGGCTGCGCGAGGTGATAATCCCGCTGTTTGACAGCGGTGAGCTTATCGCATTCCTCGCATTCGGGCAGCTTCTGGACATGCGGTCATACAGCGAGCAGTGGGAGCATACTCTCTCAACGCTGGACTGGTACAAGGGAGACATCCGCGCGCTGCAAGAGGCCTTCATGCGTCTCAAACGGCTGCCGCAGGAGGAATTTTCCGCATACATCGAGATTCTGGAAGTGCTCGCGGCCTACATACAGCTTGAGCAGATAATACATTCGGCAGAAATAACGGACAAGCAGCGGCTCGAAAAATATATTGACGAGCACTATATGGAAAAGCAGACGCTGAAAAAGATTTCCGCAGAGCTGGGCATAGGCACGACAAAGCTGTGCGCGCTCGCCAAAAGCCTGCCCGGCGGAAGCAGCATAACGACGCTTATCTCGCTGCGGCGCGTTGAGGCGGCGAAATCCCTGCTTGCCAAGCGCAGCATAACCGTCACGGAGGTAGCCGGGCACGTCGGTTTCAGCGACTACAACTATTTCACAAAGACATTCAAAAAATACGTCGGCGTTACGCCGTCGGAATACCGCCGGATTCACAGCGATTCAGGAATGCTGTGGCAGCACAGGAATGAACAAGAGTAATAATGTCAATACTTTGCGAAAGATTTTCCATGAAACGCGAAAGTATTTGGGTAGACTGCACAACTTGCATCCAAGTATAATAGACATACCGCAGCAGGCTTGTCAAATATAACAACGCAGTTCATGCGCTGCGGCTCACTCGGTATGAGAAGCAGAAATGCTTTTTAACAAAAAACCATAAAAGGAGAATGAAAATGAAAAAGTTCCTCGCAATGCTCTTGGCACTGGTCATGGTCTTTGCTCTGTGCGCCTGCAGGCAGACAACCGCACCCGCAGCAGAGCAGCCCGCAGCGGATACTGCCGCCCCCGCCGCGGAGGACGCCGCCCCCGCAGCAGACGAAATAACGCTGGATGTTATTATCTGCGAGTACGGCACCAACACCCGCGAGTGGTTTCTCGGTTCGGGCATGAACGGCACAAACTTCGTTGATAAGTTTGAGGCCGAAAATCCCGGCGTGAAGCTCAACCTTGAGGTCGTCTCGTGGAACGACGTATACACCGTCGTTGACACCCGCATCGCCAGCAACCAGACGCCCGACATACTCAACATTGACGTTTTTGCAAACTATGCAAACGACGGTCTGCTTGAGCCCGTATCACAGTACTGCCCGGATGAGCTTTATGCCGACTTCTTCCCCTCCTTCATTGAGCAGTCCGTCATTGACGGCGTTTGCTGGGCCGTCCCCGACCTCGCTTCTGCCCGTGCGCTTTACTATAACGTTGATATGTTCGAGGAGATGGGCATTGAAGTGCCCGCCACCTGGTCGGAGCTTGAGGACGCCGCACAGACCATCCTTGACTTCTACGGCGGCGACGTGTACCCCTGGGGTATCGACATGACCACCGACGAAGGTCAGGCGGCATTTGCCTACTATACCTGGGGCAATGACGGCGGCTTTGTCGATGCCGACGGCAACTGGGCGCTCAATTCCGATGCAAACGTTGAGGCAATAGAGTTTGCCATCAGCCTTTACAAAAACGGCTACACCAACCCCAACCCCGAGACGCAGACCCGCTACGACCTGCAGGATATGTTTGCCGCGGGCAAGCTGGCAATGTGCATTGCCCCCAACTCCATGCCCACCTATTGTGCCGATAAGGACAGCAAGGTCAACATGGCGACCGCCTCCATCCCCGCCAACGACGGCAAGACCAGCTCCTCCGTCGGCGTTATGGATCGCATAATGGCGTTCAAGGATGAATCCGCACCCGACCAGGCCGCGCGCGACGAGGCCATCGGCAAATTCCTCACCTTCTTCTATGACCCCGAAAACTATGTCGGCTGGGTCAGCATGGAGGGCTTCCTCCCCGCCGTGAACTCCGCTGTTGAGTCTCTTGTCGCCTCCGACCCCAGCTTTGAGGCATGGCTCGATGTTCTCAAGTCCTGCAAGTTCTACCCGACCGCCAAGGCTGAGTGGGATCAGGTCAAGCAGGGTGTCATCGCCGCCGAGCAGGCTGCCCTCACCGGCGCTGACGTCAGGACCGAGCTTGACGCACTTCAGGCTGAGATAGCCGGCTGACACGCTCGCGTACAGCACAGCATAGTCATTTACCGGTAAAAGAGACCGGGCGCGCGCCCGGTCTCTTCTTTTTCAAAGGGCACTTACACGGCAGAAGCGTCCTTTGAAAAGGACAAACGCGCATTGCGGCAAAATCCACAAGAAAGAAGGTCGAGATATGAACAACAGGCTTGGAAAAAAGGCAGTGCCATATATCTGGCTGCTGCCGAGTATCCTGCTCATGGCAATTTTCCTCGTATACCCGATATTCATCGTCTTTAAGCTCTCGTTCAGCGAGATCTCGAAATCCGGTGTTGTCGGCGGGTTCGTCGGGCTGAAAAACTTCAAGGAAGCAGTCGCTCTGCCCGCTTTCAAAACGGTGATGAAAAACACCGCATGGTGGGTCGTTTCCGTGGTGGGGCTGTCCACGCTGTTCGGTTTCATTCTCGCCATGGTGCTCAACAGAGACTTCAAAGGTCGCAAGCTTGCACGCGCGATCATCGTTTTCCCATGGGCGACCTCTCTTGTAGTGCAGGCGTCCGTGTGGAACTACATAATCAAGTACGAATACGGCAATCTCAACAACGTGCTTTTGAACCTCGGCATAATCAAGCAGGCAATAAACTGGCGTTCCTCGTTCCAGATAGAGTTCATGTGGGAATGCTGGGTCGGCATATTTGTGACCATTCCGTTTGTCACATTCTGCGTTCTGTCCGGGCTGCAATCAATTGACACAAGCCTTTACGAGGCGGCGGATATTGACGGAGCGAGCTTCTGGGATAAGCTGTTCAACATAACGATCCCGCTCGTAAAGCCCTCGCTCACAGTGTCCACAGTGCTGAACATCATATATGTGTTCAACTCATTCCCGATAATATTCACTATGACCAAGGGCGCGCCCGCCAACAACACGGACACCCTCGTCACCTACCTTTATATGCTCAGCTTCTATGACCGCAAGAAGGGTCCGGCGACCGCCCTGTCTGTTATTGGCTTCCTCATTTTGTGTATCTGCGCCGGCATATACATGATGACCGTCATGCGGAAGGAGGACGCGGAATGAACGCTTCCATTCAAAAAGGAAACCGCACTGCGCTTGCACTGCTGCTGCTCGCGCTCGTGGCGGCGTACTCGCTGCTCGCCCTGCCGGCATACAACTTTGACTCCTGCGTATACACGAAAAAATCCGCCAACACCTTCGTCGGCGATGAGAAATATCAGGAGGTTCTTGCAGAAGTGAACGCCGTCGCCGAGCAGTACCGCAGCGACGGGCTTGATGTCACGCTGAACGAAGAGGTCATTGAACGCACAAATTCCAAAGGGCAGCAGACAAGCATGGTCAGCTTCACGCTCAGCGAAAAGTTCACAAAGAGCGCGCTGGCATTTATTGAAGCGGGCATTGGCTCTTCATGGGTCATAAGTCTTGTGCTGCTGTGTCTTACCGCCTCCGCCGCCTGCGCCGTGCTCGGCTCGGCATGGTCGATGGGCGAGCCATGGCAGGAGGTTTGCACGCGGGAATCCGCGCTGCGCGCCGCATCCGCCGTTCTCGCCCTCGCGGCGTTTCTGCTGATTCCGGTCTTCGCGATGATAAATACCTATACATTCTCCCATCGCATTGCGCTCTACGCCGACGGCATCACGACCGACGGCATGGACGCTCTCTATGCAAAGCTCGACCGTTTTCTCTTTGACGGTCTGGCGGGCGACAGTATAGACACAGCGCTCAAATCCTTCACCTTTGACGGCACAGGCAGTATATGGGGCGCTATGGCGTGCGCGTTCGTCATGCTGCTTGCCGCTGTGCACCTCTATCGCGGAGAAGTGCAGCCGGTGCTGCTGCGCGGACTTTTGTATGCTTTCATCGCCGTCGTGTGCGTCATTGTGCTCTATCCCTACTATGTCATGCTCATCACCGCTTTCCGCTCCAGCGCGGAAACAAATGATATGTACTTCCAGCATATTTTCCCGACAAAGTGGGAGTTTGGCAACCTCACACATATTATGAGCCGCGGTGTGCCGCGTTATCTGCTCAATTCCCTTCTCATCGCAGGCGGCGCTACGGTCATCGCTCTGCTGTGCGGCATACCGGCAGCGTATGCGATGGCGCGGATGCGCTTCAAGGGCAAGAAGTTCTTTCTAGGCTTTGTCATAATGAGCCAGATGTTCTCCCCTGTTGTGCTGCTCATCGGCATTGCGCAGCTTATGAGCACGCTCAACCTCAGCGATTCCATTGTCGGGCTGATGCTCATCAACGCAGCGTTCAATCAGGCGTTTGCAATATGGCTGCTGCGCGGCACATTTGTCGCCATCTCGCCGGAGATGGAGCAGGCGGCGCGGATAGACGGCTGCACAACGGTCGGCTCTCTGCTGCACGTGCTTTTGCCGATGGCAGCGCCCGGCATCGTCACCACGCTCATCTTCGTGTTCATCAACGCATGGAACGAATACACAATTTCCACCGTCCTCATCTCCACGATGAGCAACCGTCCTATCACCGTCGGCATCACGCAGTTTTCATCGTTCAACATGATAGAGTGGCAATATCTTTTTGCCGCCTCACTGCTCGCCACACTTCCCGTTGTAATCCTCTTCATGTGCATTGAAAAGCACCTTACTGCCGGGCTGACCTCCGGCGGCGTAAAAGGCTGATACACAAAGGTCAGTATATCAAATCACAGACCCGGGACACCTTGAGGTGTCCCGGGTCTAAAGTCACATATACACTATATCATGTCAGGAGCTTATTCGTCCATGCCGTCGTCGCAGATCAGACCGTAGCCGCCCTGAGTGCGCTTATAGACGACGGAAATAGCGTCGTGCGCGTCCATGTTTTTAAAAACGAAGAACTCATGACCCAGAAGCTCCATCTGCAAAATCGCTTCCTCCGGGGACATGGGCTTGATGGAGAAGCGCTTGGAGCGCACGATTTTGAATTCTTCCTCCTCGTCCTCAAACGGGGCATACGCCGGCACGGCGTCACGCTCCAGCGCGCCTTCGCGCAGCCGCTTTTCGAGGCGGGTCTTGTTCCGGCGGATCTGGCGCTCGATCGCCGCGACACCGGAGTCCACAGAGGCGTACATATCGTTTGTAAGTTCGCTCGCCCTGTAATAGAGACCGTTGCTGTGGATGGTTATCTCCGCGAGGAAGCGCCCACGGCTGATGCTGAAGGTGACATACGCCTCCGCCTCAGTCTTGAAGAATCTGTCGAGCTTGCTGATCTTACGTATGGCGTAAGCCCTCAATTCCTCGGAAGAATCCATCTTTTTCTCGGTAAAAGTGAACTTCATACTGCCAACTCCTTTCATGTCTTCAACAGCTCAGAGCGCCCACGCGCCCCCTTCTGTTGTGTTTATTATAACACAACACCGCGGTAAAAAGAAGTCTTTTTTGTGAGTGTTGCCGGATTTGGCACAAGTCACGGAGTTTGCCCCAAACTTTTGTGGGATATAACGAAACTACCAGTCCGCTATGACATTGCAGCCGGTGAGCGTCTGACGGAGAGTTGCGACCTGCTGGGCGGTGAGCATCGTGCCGGTGACATTGAGCGTGCGCAGATTTGTCAGCCCCATAAACGGCAGCTCGGATGATATCATATTGTACGACACATCCAGCGTTTCAAGCCCGTAGAGCATCGAAAGCGGCGTTGCATCCATGATTGAGTTATACGAAAGGTCGAGATTCCGGATAAGCATACGGTTTGCCGCGTCCTGCAGCGGGTAGAGGTTTGAAATGACGTTTCGGGAGAGATTTATCGTCTCCGGATTGGTGAGCTTGGAGATGTTGGTGATGTCGCTGATGTTCAGCCCGCTGAGGTCGATGGTCGTGAGATCGTCGGAGACGGAGTATCCGCCGATGTCAACGAGATAGGAAAGCTCCGAATGCACGATCTGGCAGGACGGCAGGTACCGGTTGAGCTCCGTCACCGTTTCGCCCGTGATGTTGAGGTTGTTTTCAATATTCAGTGTGCGAAGCCCGGTAAGCGTTGCAAGGCTCAAAAGCGCCTCGTTTGTGAGGCTGCAGTTGTTCAGCCCCAGCGTTTGCAGGCTTTTGAGCTTTCTCAGCCCGGAAAAGTCCGTGATGTTCGTGTCCGAAAGGTGCAGCTCCGTCAGCCCTGTCATATTGCCAAGCGGAACTGTGCTGTTGAAATAGTTGCCGGATGCATTGAGGAAGCGGAGCGAAGAGATGCCCATGAGCGGGCGCAGATCTGACACGTAGTTGTTGGATATATCCAGCCACTGAAGCGTTGGTATGTCCATGAGCGGGCTGAGGTCAGAGATCATGTTGCCGGAAAGATTGAGCTTCTGGATATTTTTGCACGCGGAAAGTGCAGAGATATTCTGAAGCCCCATGCCGCTGAGATCAAGCTCTGTCACGTCAGTCTTGAACGTTACGCCGCCGAAGCTTATGTCCTGTGTTTCCTCCTCCGTCGCCTCGCTGTGGATAGCGCAGGTCGGCAGCGCGGAAGCAAGGCGCTCGAGCTGGGATTCCGTGATGGTGATGCCCTTTATGCTGAGCGTCGTGAGATTTGTGAGCGAGGAAAGAGGCTGGAGATCCGTGATAGGGTTATTGTCAAGATACAGTGTGCGCAGATTCGTAAGCTGGGCGAGTGCGGACACGTCGGTTATCATATTATCGCTGAGATTGAGCGTGGTAAGCCCGCCGAGCTGGGCGAGCGCGGACACGTCCGTTATGTTGTTGCCCGCAAGCGAAAGGTTATCAAGGGCGTAAAGCTGGAGGATCTCGTCCATGACATTGTTGCCCAGTCCCATATTGTCAAGCGCGAGCCCGGCAGTGTCGCTCTTGTACTGCTTTCCCGCGACCGTGACCATATTCGACTGGCGAATGACGCTGCGCCGCGACTCAAGCTCGTTTATCCATGAGGATACCTGCGGATCTGACGTGTCCATTTTGCGCAGAGTCTCAAGCGCTTTGTCGTAATTGCCGAGCGATTCATAGCACTGGGCCGTCATGGCGAGGCATTCGTTCGTGGCATCTATCGCCGCCGCCTTGCGCAGAACGGTCAGCGCGCTGTCAAAATCATTTGAATAATAACTGGCGCGCGCCTGCTCCATATAATTATTGAACGCCTTGTTATCCGACACGCTGCGCAGCACAACTGCAAGCAGGATAATAAACGCCGCGGCAAGTGCGGTAAAAACAAAGTAGAGCGTCTTCTTCTGCTTTTCCTTTCGGGCGCGTCTTGCCATGACCTCCGGGCTTACCGGCTGCTGGCGCACCGTATGCATGCGCTGGCGCGCGGTATCCGCAGTTTTCTCTCTGCCCCGCGCGGCAGACACGGCGGCGGTGTTCTCGTGCCGCCCGGTCTGGGCGGCAAACACCCCCGTCCTGCCGGTCGCGCCGGAGGATCGCTTTTCTTCTCGTTGTCTCATATATGTACTCCGGATGATGCTGCATCGCCCGTTCCGGCAGGGGCGTCCACTGTGTTTTCCGCCGCAGCGGCGTTAGCAGGCTCAGCCGTGCCGGCGTCGCTCTCTTCGGTTCCGGGCACGGCTTCGGGCGCTATGCCGTCCGTTTTGTCAGGGGCGCTGCCGCTTTCAGGCTGCGCCATGCCATCCGCCGCTGCGGCAGCCGTTTCGGCGGGCTTTGCCGGCGCGATTACCTTCGGGTCTTTTATCTTTGGAAGCTCGACATCTTCTATCGTCACGCGCTTTTTCATTGCAAGCGCCGTAAGCAGCAGGGCAAGCATGATGCACAGCACTGAAATCTCCTGCATACCGGCGGCGAACGTCGCCGTTCCGGCGCGCAGTGCGGCGGCATCCTCCACCGCAATGTGATAGATGAGCGGCAGCCCGAACAGCGGCACAAGCAGCCACTTTGTGCGGATAACGCCGAACGCCGTCGCCGTGTAGAGCACTGCGGCAAGCATATAAAGCAGAATGCACAGCACAGTGTGCAGCCAGCTCGTGAAGGTAAAGGACTTGATGATGAAAAACACCACGCCGAGGATCACCGGCAGCGAGGTCAGCCAGAACGCCCGCGCGCCGAACAGCAGGATGAGGAGAATAAACAGCAGATTGCACACCAGCGGCAGACCGATCTGCGAGGCGGCAAAAAACTGATCGCCCCACATGCCCCAGCAGCCGACGAGGCGGAACACCGCCGAAAGCGCCATAAAGATGACTGCAGCATGCACGAGCGCGCTGTTTTTTTCAACATAGAACTTTGCCCGGGGCTTCGGCTGCGCATTCCCTTTCGTTTCTTTCATGTTCTCATCCTCCTTTAAGCCAGAGCAGGTCTCCGCTTACGCCTGATCCGCCCAGTCGCCGTTGACGAAGATGGGCACTTCGCGCCCATCCGCCGTGACGCCCGTGATGAAAAGATCCGGAGCGCCTATCATAAAGTCCTCATGGATCATGGATTCGTTCACCCCTATGGCGCGCGCCGACTCCGGCGTATAGCTGCCTGCATCCTCAAGGCAGCTGGAGTACCCCTCGCCGAGCGCAAGATGGCACGAGGCGTTCTCGTCAAAAAGCGTGGAATAAAAGAGCATTCCGCTCTCTCGGATGGGGCTGTTGTACGGCACAAGCGCGCACTCGCCCAGCATTGACGCGCCCTCGTCCATCGACACCATCAGGCGCAGCGCATCCTCGTTTTTCCCGGCATGCACCTCGCTGACGCGCCCGTCCTTGAAGCGGACGGAAAAATCCTCGATCAGTACGCCGCGGTATGACAGCGGGCGCGTCGCCACGGCAAGCCCGTCCACATCGCCGCGCATGGGCGTTGTGAAAACCTCTTCCGACGGGATGTTGGCGTTGAACTCCGCGCCCGAACCGCCAAGCGCCTCCGCGCCGCCCATAAAGCGCATTTGGGGGATAAGCCCGACGGAAAGCTCCGTCCCGGTGCTGTCACTGCGGTATTTCAGCCGGCGGAGATTGAGCGAGTTGAGCCAGTCGCAGCGCCGCTTGAGGTTGGCGTTATGCGCGCGCCACGCCGCAATGGGATCGTCCCCGTCGGCGCGGGAGCAGCGGAGTATCTCCTGCCACATCCGCTCAATGGCTTCGCCGTCGCTCAAGCCCGGAAAAACCTTGCGCGCCCACATTTTCCCCGGCACCGCCGCAACGCACCACTGGTATTTGTTCTCCATCGCGTCTCTGTACGGCTTTGTCACCTTAAAGCGCGCACGCTGGGCGCGCGCCCATTTGTCCTGATCAACGCCGCAAAGACCGTCCGGATCGTCGGAATCGAGATATATATTCGCGGGGAGCTTTTCAACGCGCTCACGCAGGCGCTGCTCCGCCCACGGTTCGACCGTGCCGAGCGTTTCATCGCTCTGGTATTTTATGTCCAGCCGCAGCGCGGGAGCAAAGCGCCACTCGACGCTGACCTTGCCGGCGCCCGCACGGTAGCATTCGTCGATTAGTATTTCAAGAAAATCCGTCTGCTCCGGCTCGGTGCGTATGACGACCTCCTGCCCCGGCTGAACATTGACGCCCATTCGCGCGATGAGCTTTGCATAAGCGCGCAGCTTTTTCGTGTCCATAGTAACTCCTCATAAAATGTATTACTATACCTGAATTATCATGATTATCATGTAATTATACCACACCCGCACCGGCATAGCAAGCATGCGTGAGCGAATCAGGGGTGTTTACAGAATATTTATGATTTTCCTTTGTTTGCTTTAAGTCTGCTTTCAGGTCGGGCAGATATTATACGGACTATATCCTATTCCAAATCCTATTCCAAAGGAGACCATCATGACTAACGACAGGCGCAAAGTAAAGCTCAGCCGGGAAAAGCTGAGGAAGATCATCATAATCGCCGTTATCGCCATCGCGGCGCTGACGGGGCTGGCACTCTGGCTCCGTTCCCGCGTGGCGAGCCAGTTCGGGCGGCAGAATGACACAGAGATAAGCTCCGCCGCGGTCACGCGCGGCAGCATAAGCACCTCGGTATACGGTTCGGGGCGGCTGAGCGACGACGACGTGGAGACGCTGGAGATTCCCTCCGGCGTGGAGCTGACGGACATACCCGTCAGTGCGGGCGACAAGGTTGAAGCGGGAGACGTGCTCGCCGAGGTCGATCTCGGCACGGTTCTCGCCGCGATGAGCGACGTGAACGACGAGATCGCGTCTGTCGACACAAAGCTCGCCTCGGCCGCAAACACGAGCACAGCGGGTTACATCTCCTCGTCCGTCTCCGGGCGGGTGAAGAAGGTGTACGCCGCCTCCGGCGACAACGTGGCGGCGCTGATGTATAAATACGGCGCGCTCGCGCTTCTCTCGCTCGACGGGTATATGGCGGTTGACATTGACGCGGATGGTCTGACAGAAGGCGACGCGCTCTCCGCCGTGACAGCCTCCGGCACAGCGCTGGACGCGACCGTGTCCGACGTCACCGGCAGCACCGCCACAGTTCTCGTGAGCGACGCGAGCGTACTTTACGGCGAGAGCGTCACGGTCTGTTCCGCGGACGGCAGCGAGCTTGGCACGGGCGAGGCGTACATCCATGACGAGCTGAAGATAGTTGGCTACACGGGCACTGTCGCTTACGTGTCCGTGGCGGAGGGCAGCGCAGTCGGTGCGGGCGCGACGCTCATGACGCTGTCCGATACAGCGACGGGTGCGGAGTACAACGAGCTGCTCTCCCAGCGCAGTGAGCTTGAGGGCACGCTGAAAACGCTCATCAACATATATAATGAAGGCGCGCTGTGCGCGGAATCCAGCGGCACGGTCATCGCCGTAAATGCCGAGACGGCAGATGAGAAGAAAAGCGCTTCATCCGCATCCACAGTGTCGACAGACAGTACCGGCACCAGCACGGCGGAAGACGAAACGCAGTCCATCACGCTCAGCCCGGACAAAACCATGTCCATGTCCGTGACTGTTGACGAAACGGAGATACTCTCCGTCAGCATCGGGCAGAGCGCCGAGGTGAGCGTGGACGCGATCGACGGTGAGACGTTCACAGGCACTGTGACGGGCATAGACCGTGCAGGGACAAGCTCCTCCGGCGTGACGGTGTACACCGCCGAGGTGAGCATCCCCAAGGCGGACGGCATGCTCTCCGGCATGTCCGCGTCCGCGACAATAAGCATAGAGGGCGTGGAGGACGCGCTGCTCATCCCCGCCGATGCGGTGAACCGCTCGTCAAGCGGGTACTATGTATATACCTCCTGCGACGAGGAGAGCGGCACGCTCGGCGGAATGGTCGAGGTGACGGTCGGCATAACGAACTCCAGCTACGCCGAGATACTCTCCGGGCTAAGCGAGGGCGACACGGTGTACTACATCGAAAAGGAAGACAACAGCTTCTCGTTCGGCATGCCCGGCGGCGACTTTGGCGGCGGCGGAATGCCGTCCGGTGACTTCCCCGGCGGTGGCGGCGGAGGTGGCATGCCCGGCGGCGGAATGCCAGGCGGCGGTGGACCCGGCATGGGCTGAGAGGTGACGGTATGATACGCATAACCGACCTTTCGAAGACCTACCGCATCGGCGATGAGGAGGTTCACGCTCTTGACCATGCAAATCTGCATGTCGCGCCGGGAGAATTTGTGGGCATAATCGGTCCGTCAGGCAGCGGCAAATCCACGCTGATGAACATCATCGGCTGTCTGGACACCGCGGACAGCGGAGAGTATCTGCTGGACGGCACGCCCATAGAGGACTACTCCGAAAACGACCTTGCCCACATAAGAAACCGCAAGATAGGCTTCGTGTTCCAGAGCTTCAACCTCATCCCGAAGCTGACGGCAGAAGAGAACGTGGAGCTGCCGCTGATATACCAGGGTGTGAAGAAGGCGGAGCGCGCCGAGCGCGCGGTGGCGGCGCTGCGCCGCGTTGATCTTGAGCACCGCGCCAACCACTTTCCCACGGAGCTGTCCGGCGGGCAGCAGCAGCGCGTTGCGATCGCCCGCGCGATAGTCACGCGCCCGTCGCTGATCCTTGCCGACGAGCCGACGGGCAACCTCGATTCAAAGACGACGAAAGAAATAATGGAGATATTCCACGAGCTGCACCGGCAGGGCAACACCATCGTGCTCATCACGCACGACGACACTGTCGCCGCGCAGGCAGGGCGCAGCGTACATATACTCGACGGAAAGCTGACGGAGGTGAAATAAAATGGCGGATCAACTGATGCAGTCGCTGCGCATGGCGCTAAAAAGCATAAGCGGCAGCAAAATGCGCGCGTTTCTGACGATGCTGGGCATCATCATCGGCGTTATGGCGCTCGTGATACTCGTCAGCCTTGTCAACGGCGCGACGAGCACCGTGACGGACACCATCTCCGCCCTCGGCACGAATCTTCTGACCGTGACCGTGTCGGACGACAAGGGCTACCCCGTGGGCATGGACGATCTCGCCGAATGGACGCAGACGGACGGCATAGGGCAGATCGCGGCATGGCGGAGCGAGAGCGCCGCCGCCAAATACGGCGCGACAAGCGAAACCGTGCAGCTTTACGGCACAACAGCGGCATATTACGACATTCAGGGGCTGAGCATGCTGCTGGGGCGGTACATAAAGACCGCGGACGTGGACAACGCGACCAACATATGCGTGCTCAACGAGAACGCCGCAACGGAGCTTATCGGCTACCGCGACTGTCTGGGCGAAGAGCTGGGCATAAACGGCGTAAAATACACTGTCGTCGGCATACTCGAGGACAACGACGATTCGCTCACGGCTGTGTTCGGCAGCGGCTCGCTTGCGGTGTACATACCTTATACCTCGCTTGTGCGGCTGAGCACGGACGTACCGTCCACTGTGGATTCCTTCTATGTCTCCGCCGAGCCGGACGGCACGGTAGAGGCGGCAAACGCCGCCATTTACGCCATACTCTATGAACGCTTCATGCAGGATGACGACGCATTTTCCGTCGAGACGCAGGACGCGCTGGAGGACACAATGTCGAGCATAACTTCCGTGCTGACGATACTCCTCGGCGGCATCGCGGCCATCTCGCTCATCGTGGGCGGCATAGGCATAATGAACATCATGCTCGTCACCGTGACGGAGCGCACGCGCGAGATCGGCATACGCAAGGCAATCGGCGCGACACGCGGCGCAATATTGCAGCAGTTTCTCATGGAGAGCGTGGTGCTGTGCATGCTTGGGTGCATGATCGGCATACTGCTGTCCTGGGGCGTTCTGCAGGTGATAGGCGTGGTGGTGTCGAGCCTTGACATGACATTCAAAATGAACGGAACGGTCGTGCTGATCGCGGTTTTGTTCTGCTTTGCCATCGGCGTGGGCTTCGGGCTGTACCCTGCGAACAAGGCGGCAAAGATGAAGCCGATAGACGCGCTGCACTACGGAGGGTGAACGGTGAATATACTGAAAAAATACGGAAAGAAAAAGCTTATCATCTCCGCCGCGGCGCTCGTGACGGCGGTGTGCATCATTCTCTCGCTCGTGCTCATCCCGCGCACACGCGCCCGTATGCCGGAGAGCTCGGAGGAGGTCGTGACGGAGCTTATCTCCGCAACGGCGGAGCGCGGCAGCGTTACGCGCGAGCTCATCACCGGCGGAACGCTTGCCGATTCCGGCAGCCGGAGCATCACGCTCGCGGGCGATGTGGAGCTGACGGGCTGGACGGTGAGCGAGGGAGACTACGTTGAAGCGGGTCAGCTTATCGCGACAGTGGACAAAAGCTCCGTCCTCGCCGCGATAGAGGACGTTAACGACCTTATAAAAACGCTCGACAGCGCAATACAGTCCAGCCGGTATGACACGGTGGACAACTCCATCCGCGCGACGCGCGAGGGGCGCGTCAAGGCGATATACGCTGAGGCGGGCGCGAGCGTGGCGGAGACGATGAGCGAGCACGGCGCGCTTATGCTCCTCTCGCTCGACGGGCTGATGGCGGTGGACATTGAGACCGACGTTCTGCCGCTCGGCGCGGCGGTGACAGTGGTGCTGCCGGACGGAACGGAACAGTCCGGGCATGTCAGCGCCGTTTCCGATGGGGCTGCGACCGTGACGCTCACGGACGAGACGGCGCTCCCCGGAGACACGGCGGAAGTGCTGCTCGACGGCGAGAGCGTCGGCAGCGGGACGCTCTATATCCACAGCGAGCTTCGCGTGACCGGCTTTACGGGGACGGTGTCAAGCGTGAACGTGAGCGTCAACGCCCCCGTCAGCGCGACAAACGCCCTTATCACGCTCAAAGACACCGAGTATTCCGGGCGTTATGCCACACTGCTCGACCGGCGGCGCGAGCTGGAGGACGAGCTGCAGGATCTCTTCGCCGCGTATGAGACTGGCGGCATCAGCGCAGATACCGCCGGGCGCGTGACGGAGCTGAACGAGGACATTGTGAACGATGACGGCGACAGTGCGGGCAGCTCAGTGAGCGCCTCCACCGTGACGGCATCCGCCATGGCGTACACGGGCGCGGCATACTCCCCAGCCCAGCTGCTCCTCGCCGCCGAGAATAAGCGTTCTGCAAGGCTGCTCCTGCTCTCCGACACCGGAGACGCTACCGCCTCCTCCCCTGCCGAAGACGAGTCCTCGGGCGGCGAAGGCGGTGAGGCCGGAGGAGAGAGCGGGGGCGAGACCGGGGGCGGCTCCGGCGGTGAAACGCCGGAACCCGGCACGACGGCCGTGGATTACATCGGGCGCGTCAGTAGCGTCACCGACAACGGCGACGGCACGCACACGCTCGTCATCGCCTACGACGGCGGCGAGCTCACCGTCAGCACGTCCGACCTCACCGGCAAGACCGGCAGCACCGACCCGCTCAGCATAAAGCAGGGCGACATTCTCGCCCTGCGGTTTGAAAACGGCACGCTCGTGAGCGCAAGCGTCTATCAAAGCTCTTCCGACGTTCCCTCGCAGGAGGGCGGCGAGCAGCCGGGTGCGGGCAGCGCGATGGGCGGCATGTCCGGCGGGATGAGCGGCGGCATGGCGGGCGGCACGGACGCCTCCGCCTCGGCGCAGAGCGACAGCGCCGCCGACTACACCATGGAGGAGACGACCCTCTGCACGCTCACGCCGTATGACACGGCGGAGATCGCCGTCACCGTGGACGAGCTGGACATACGCGCGCTTGCCGTGGGGCAGAGCGTCAGCGTGACGTTCGACGCACTGCCCGGTCAGGGCGTCGAGGGCGAGATAACCGCCATCGACCCCACGGGCGAGAACGACGGCGGCAGCACAAAGTACAGCGTTACCGTCACCGTTCCGCGCAGCGAAGACATGCTCACGGGCATGACCGCTTCAGTGTGCCGCGCGGTGGAAAAGCGCGAGGACGTTGTCATCATCCCCGCCGCAGCGCTCAACGAGGACGCCTCCGGCGTATTCGTCTACACCGGGTATGATAAGCGCAATGACGAGCTGACCGATCCCGTGTACGTCACGACCGGGCTGTCGGACGGGGAACATGTCGAGATACTCTCCGGCATTGCTGAGGGCGGCGAATACTATTACCGCTATGCCGACACGATAAAATATAACTTCGCGGGATGATAAAAAGCAGCTCCCGGGTCTGATCAGACCCAGGAGCTGTGGTGTATGCGTTACTGTATGCTGTTAAATGTCAGTTTATCATGAATACCTGCGCCAGCGGCGAATTGGAGGAGACGACAAGCGTCTTGTCCCCGGTGGTGAGGGAGCTCTTCGCCATGTCCAGCGCGCGCATAAACTCGTAGAAATCCGCTTCGGCGGGCGTATCATACGCCTCGGAGAGGATGCGCATATATTCCGCCTCGCCCTCCGCCTTGAGCTTTTCGCCCTGCGCCTTCGCTTCAGAAAGTGTGATGGTGACGGATTTATCCGCCTCGTTCCGTATCTGCTTTGCCTCCGCCTCGCCCTCGGCGGCGAAGGAGGCGGCGATGTTGCCGCGCTCTGAGATCATGCGCTCATATACCGCCGCCTTGTTTTCGTCCGGCAGGTCAATGCGCTTGGTCTCTATGGCGAGCACCGTGATGCCGTATTTATCAAACGTCGTGCCGACGTTCTCCATTATCTTCGCGGCAAGCTCGCCGTCGCGCCCGGAGATCACTGCCTCCTGCTTCATGGAGCTTATCACAGTCTTGAGACTGTTGTAGACGACCGTGTCAATGCGATACTCTGCGTTCGCAACGCTGCCGGAGAGCGTCTGGATGAATTTGAGCGGATCGTCGACTTTCCATAGGACGAAGCTGTCGGCGACCATCGATTTTTTGTCGGACGTAATGACGTCGCTGGCGGCTAAGTCATAGAGCATTTCCGTTTTGGGAAGGGTGCTGGCCGACTGGACAAAGGGCGTCTTGAAAGAAAGCCCCGGCTGGTCGACGATCTTCACGACGGCTCCAAACTGCTTGATGATCGTATACTCGTCCGGCTGCGTCACGACGAGGCTTCCGGCGAGAACGACGATAAGCGCCAGAACCAGAAGGGCGGGGATGATGATCTTCACTGCTTTTTTCAATTGGACGCGCCTCCTTCCGTAGTGGTCTGCGCGGCTGTATTTGCGGTATTGATCTCGGCGAAGGGCTCGAGCGGCAGCGCCGTCTGCACGCCGGTATTGGCGTCTACGATATAGAGCTTCATGTCAGGAAGAATTTCCTCCATCGCCTCATAGAA
>DJEW01000030.1 GCA_002431965.1 Clostridiales bacterium UBA5888 | reverse complement strand
CACAAAGTATGGGATAGTCTCGCATCGGCCGAGTGTAGAGAATAATATAGGGATAGCCATCCGGTTGGAATGACTATCCCTATTTATATATGCTATATTTACACCATCACTCGGCATTTGACCTTGCCCACGGATATGTATCCTGACAGCACGGCGCATGCGTCCGAGCCTTCGGGCGCATCCTCCGGCGCAATAGGTTTGCTGTGCAAATGATAGCCGCGCCGCCCATCGGCGGTCGTATCCTCCGTGTAAACATTTTCGTAGAGACAGCGCCGGGCGATCTCGCGGTCATAGAGCGTGCCGCGCAGCTCATCGAGCGGGCAGCCGGGAAAGTTGATGTTCCACAGCTCGCCCGGGACGTGCGGTTTTGCAATCAGCTCGCGCGCGAGCGGCAGCATATATTTGTCGGCGACTTCGTGCACGCCGTCGTGCTGCTCGGAAAATGCGATCGCCGGTATGCCGCGCATCACGGCCTCCGTTGCCGCGCCTATCGTGCCGGAGTAGGCAATGTCGAAGCCTGCGTTATATCCGTAGTTTATACCGGACAAGACAATGTCAGGCTTCACAGGCAGCAGACGTGCCACGGCAAGGCTCACACAGTCCGTCGGCGTGCCGTCAATACTGTACGCCGCTTTGACCGGCGCGGGAAAGTCGACCTGCTGCACCGCTATGGTGCTGAATATGGTGAGCTTCTGGGACATGGCGCTGCACTGGCTCGACGGCGCGGCGATCCACACGTCGCCCAGTTCCACCGCCATGCGCGCGAGGCGAATGATACCATCTGCGTTTATCCCGTCATCATTGCTTATCAATATGTTCAAACGCTTATCCATTGTGCCGATCCTTTTCTCTGGTACATAAAATAAAATGCATTATATTTTACCACGGGCGGCATATAGTTTGCAAGGCTTTGTATGGGATCACCCGCAAATGTGTAAAATCTTTCGCGAAATATAGATTTTCTTCAAAAAAAGACATAGCAATACTCCCCGCGATGTGCTATAATCTATAACGTTTTGAAAAAAGATACAGAAAACCGGGAGAGAAAGATATGAAGTGTCCTTTTTGCGGCTATAACGAGAGTAAGGTCATTGACTCCAGACCTGCGGAGGAGGGGTCAACCATCCGCCGCCGCCGCGAGTGCCTGGCATGCAGCAAGCGCTTTACCACATATGAGATAATCGAACGTATGCCCCTTGTCGTTGTCAAGCGCGACGGCAGCCGCCAGTCGTTTGATAAGGTCAAGCTCATAAACGGCATGGTTCGCGCAAGCGAGAAGCGCCCCGTCCCTCTCGGCAGGCTCGAGGAAATTGCCGACGATATAGAGCAGGAGCTTCAGAGCGGGCTTGAGCGCGAGATAAAAACCGTTGAGATCGGCGAGATGGTCATGACCCGCCTCAAGAATGTTGACGAGGTTGCATATGTGCGCTTTGCGTCCGTGTACCGCAGCTTTAAGGACATAAACACTTTTATGGAGGAGCTTTCCAAGCTCCTGACCGAGGGTGAATCAAAGAATACTGCCCAGTGACAGATGCTCCATCTGGTCGATGCTTGCCAAATGATACCTGAGCTTGCTGTATGCCGCACCGCAGGCGGTTATGTCCTCCTGCGTCAGCACCTGCTGCAAGTCATAAAATGCGTCTGCGGTTGAATCTATCTCCGGATGGCGGAGAAAGATATGCGTGTAGCTTTCAGCGGACAGCCAGCGCTCCAGAGCTTCGGCGAGATAGCTGCGCGCTGTCTTGAAGTCCAGCTTTTCCGCCGCGCTCTGCGATTTTGAAAGGGCGATGCCTATGTCGCCGGTGAGCGCGTCAATGCTCAGTATGTTGTATACCGACAGCACGATCAGCATCACCAGCAGTACCGCCGCAATAATTTCCCGCTTTGTCATTTTGCCACCTCGCTTTCTGCCAGATATATCTCCTTTTGCGCGTTTACCGTCATCAGGAATACCTTTTCCGCGCTGCCGACTTTGCGCTTTTTAAGCTCGAGGTCGAGCCACGTCCGGTCAAGCCCCGCGCGTGAAAGGTTTTCCTCGTTGACACGCCCGTCGCTTATGACTATCACGGGGTAGCCGCCGTCCCTGCACTGCACATTCATCTGCCCTGCGGTCACGGGCTGCTCCGGCGGATAGAGCATCACGTTCAGCCGCCCATCTGTCTCCAGCACGGCGTACTCCACCCGGCTTATGTCGAGACACCCCTGATTGCGCAGCTCCTGCATCAGCTCGTCCGTGGTGAAGCTGTTTTTTGCCATCTCTCGCTGGCTGATAATGCCCTTTTCTATCAGCATGCTTGGCTTGCCGTACAGCAGCGCGCGCAATTTCGCGCTTTTCAGCGCAATGCGGGATATTGCCACCTCGCAGCAGAACAGCGTCAGTACCGGCACAAGCCCATTTATCATCGGTATGCCGAGATCCTGCAGGGGATGCGCGGCGAGATCTGCAATCAGCGCCGCCACGACAAATTCCGAAAGCTCCATTTCGCCGAGCTGCCGTTTACCCAGCAGACGCATTGCAGCCAGCAGCGCTGCATATATGATAAGCGTTCTTATAATTATTATTGCCATCGTCAACACCCCCGCTGCTAGTTTGTATTTTTGGAGGTCGCTTTATGAAAACAATTATTTCCGAAAGCAAACAAGTGCATGAAAACGCGGCGCGCCGCATCAAGGCGCTGCTGGATGAAAAGCCTGACGCTGTTATCGCCTTTTCCGCAGGGCGCAGCATGACCGGTCTTTTCGCGCTTTTGCGCGAAATGAGCGCCAGACGTGAGGTGTGTTTTTCCGCCGCGCGCGTGTTAGCCGTGACGGAGTTTATCTCCGCGCCCCCGGCACTGACCTGCCGCGCCCAGCTTGAACGCGAGCTTCTTGATCCTGTCGGCACGGTATCGGGAAACCGTTATTTTCCCAGCGAGGAAAATTTCAGGGATTACGACGCTCTTATTGCTTCTCTCGGCGGCATTGATCTCGCCGTGATAGGTATCGGGCACAACGGTCACATCGGCTACAATGAGCCGGGCACACAGTTTGACACTCTCACACGTGTGCAGATCCTCGCGCCTGCCACGCGCCGTCAGCTTGCCGATGAGTTCGGCGGAGAGGATAAGGTGCCTGAACGCGCCGTCACTATGGGTATAAAGACCATCACCGATGCGCGCGACATTGCCGTTCTTGCTCTGGGGCGCGAAAAGGCGGGCGCGGTTTTTCAAATGCTCTATGCGCGGGATGACAGCGTCATACCTGCCGCATTTCTGCAAATACCGATGAACGTCGAGGTCTTTTGCGACAAGGACGCTTCATCAATGCTCTGACGGGCATCCCCGCAGAGATTATATCAGCAAAGGAGAATTTTTAATGGGTAAGTACTTCGGAACAGACGGATTCCGCGGCGAGGCGAACAAAAACCTGACTGTGGAGCATGCATTCAAGATCGGCCGTTACCTCGGCTGGTACTATGGGCAGAGCCGCAAGGCGAAGGTCGTCATCGGCAAGGACACGCGCCGTTCCAGCTATATGTTTGAAAACGCGCTCTGCGCAGGGCTGACCGCCTCCGGGGCGGACGCATATCTCCTGCACGTCACCAGCACCCCCAGCGTTTCCTACGTTGCCCGCGCCGACGATTTTGACTGCGGCATCATGATCTCTGCCAGCCATAATCCCTATTACGACAATGGCATCAAGCTCATCAACTCCAACGGCGAGAAGATGGATGAGAAGCTGCTTGACGGCATCGAGGAGTATATCGACAGCGATACCAAGCTCCCCTATGCCGAGCGTGAGAAGATCGGGCGCACCGTGGACTATGCCGCCGGACGCAACCGCTACATCGGCTACCTCATATCCCTTGCCACTCGCTCCTATAAGGATTACCGTGTTGGTCTCGACTGCGCCAACGGAAGCACCTGGCAGATGGCGAAGAGCGTTTTCGATGCGCTCGGCGCGGACACCTACGTCATCAATAATCATCCGGACGGATTGAACATAAACGTCGACTGCGGCTCGACACATATTGAGCGTCTGCGCGATTTCGTGCTGCAAAACCGCCTCGATGTCGGCTTTGCTTTTGATGGCGATGCCGACCGCTGCCTCGCGGTGGACGAAAAGGGCAACATCATCAACGGCGATCATATTCTCTATGTCTGCGCCAAGTATATGAAGGAGCACGGCACTTTCGGCTCTTCAAAGGTCGTCACCACAATTATGTCCAACATGGGGCTCTATAAAGCGCTCGACGCGCTCGGCATCGGCTATGAAAAGACTGCCGTGGGCGACAAATATGTTGCGGAGAACATGCGTCGGAACGGGTATCTTATAGGCGGCGAGCAGTCCGGTCACATCATCTTCGGCCGCCTTGCCAACACCGGCGACGGTATACTCACCGCGATCAAGGTAATGGAGGCCATTACCGAATCAAAGCAGCCGCTGTCCGTGCTCGCCTCCGGCATGACCATGTACCCGCAGAAGCTCAAGAACGTCGTCGTCACAGATAAGGACGAAACGCTTGCCTGCCCGGAGGTCAAGGCTGCCGTGGCAAAGGTCGAGGCCGACCTCGGCGACGAGGGGCGCGTTGTTCTGCGCAAGAGCGGGACAGAGCCGCTGCTGCGCGTAATGGTCGAAGCCGGCACGCAGGAGCTGTGCGAGCAGAAGGTGGATGAGATCATCGCCGCCATGCAGGCGGCGGGCAAGCTCATAAAGGTCAAGTGAGAGGGAAGAGCAATGACTGAAATAAAGGAACTTTTTGATCTTGACAAGACCATCGCCGCCAGACTCTTTGACGGCAAGACCTATCCGTGGGAGGTGCTCGACGGGATAAAGGACTTTATCCTTGCCCTCGGCGCAACCCTGCCGGAGGATGAGTATGACCACCCAAGCGAGGGCGTGTGGATCGCAAAAGACGCGGCGGTGTTTCCGTCGGCTTATATCGGCTCCCCCTGCATTATCGACCATGGGGCGGAGGTGCGCCAGTGTGCGTTTATTCGCGGCAGCGCTATCGTCGGCAAGGGCGCGGTCGTCGGCAACTCCACGGAGCTGAAAAATGTCGTCCTTTTTGACAAGGTGCAGGTGCCTCACTACAACTACGTCGGCGATTCCATCCTCGGCTACAAGGCGCATATGGGCGCGGGCGCAATAACCAGCAACGTCAAATCGGACAAGACCCTCGTCGTCGTCAAAGATCCGGACGGACCTGTCCCGACAGGGCGCAAAAAGGTCGGCGCGATGCTCGGCGACAATGTAGAGGTCGGCTGCAACAGCGTGCTCAATCCCGGCACGGTCATCGGCCGTGAATCGAACGTGTATCCCACCTCCTGTGTCCGCGGCGTCATTCCGGCAAAGCATATCTATAAGGACAAGGACAAAATCGTGCCGAAAAAGTAAACGTAATACAATATACATAATAAGGATAACATATTGTGGTTTACATAATCATAAACACCCTGCGGAATATGATTTCCGCAGGGTGTTTTTTGGCTTTAAGTCTTGCATTATATAGAGCGCGCCGTCGTCTGGCATGTTCTGCTTACGTCAAGGCGATTTCCTTTTTGACCGGTTTTTATCTTGCCGGCAGCATCGCGCTGCGGCGGAGCGCTCTTTATATACAGACCCGGCGCGCCTTTGGTTTACCCATTTCTTCCTTGGGACGCAAATTAGCGGCGCGGGTTTGTATGCGGCAATGGATTATATCTTCATGCAGACGTCCCAGGCACGCCAGATAACGGTGCGCAGGTTGCCGATGGCAACGCAGTCGCCGACGCGGTGGACGTTCCTGTTGTCCTTGCCGCCGACGGGCGTGGGCACAAAGCCGATGCCGTTGACGACGCTGTCACACTCGACAAAGAAGGTCTCGCCGGTCTGAACGTTTTTGACGGTGCAGCCCTTGTCGGTGATCTCGGTGACGGTGGAGTGCAGGTATACGGGGACCTTGTGGTAATCCATCGCATCGCGGAGGTAGGAGGTGTTGGCAAG
>DJEW01000019.1:13207-54043 GCA_002431965.1 Clostridiales bacterium UBA5888 | reverse complement strand
GACAGCGGCGGGATTCTCAACAGATCGTTCGGCGTAAACGCAAAGCACTTACATAGCTTTTCAAATTTTTATTGCAAAAATGCAAAATCTTAGGCGATTGTTTAATTGTATAGCGAAGGCGTGTGCGACACGCCGCCCACGCCTCACTGCTATTTTTCGTTTTGCTCTACCCCAACTATTGACACAGAGCTTTTTAATATCCGATATTCGCTTTACTTGTTGGCTGCCTTTGCCATGTCGCAAAGAGCGGTGAAAGCTGCGGGATCGTGGATCGCGGTCTCGGAGAGCATCTTGCGGTTCATGTCAACGCCGGCAAGCTTGAGCCCGTGCATGAACGTGGAGTAATTCATGCCGTTCATCTTGCAGCCTGCGGAAATACGGGTGATCCAGAGCTGGCGGAAGTCTCTCTTCTTCTGCTTGCGTCCGACGTAAGCATAGCGGCCGGACTTCATCAGCTGCTGGTTAGCCATCTTATAGTGACGGGACTTGTTGCCCCAATAACCCTTTGCAAGACCAAGAACCTTGTTTCTGTGCTTGCGGGTCATCATCGCGCCTTTAACTCTTGCCATTTGTGTTTATCCTCCTCTATTAGCGTCTGCCCTTATTTGTAAGGGATCATTTTCTTGATGGTTGCCTCGTTGGTCACGTCCGCGTAGGCTTCGGAGCGCAGACGGCGGCAGCGCTTGGTGTCCTTCTTGGTGAGGATATGGCTTTTGAACGCATGAGCGCGTTTTACTTTACCGGACTTGGTGAGATTAAATCTCTTTTTTGCACCGCTGTGGGTTTTCAGTTTGGGCATGATATTTTCTCCTTCCGTAACTGGGTTATACAGGGAATACTCCTGCTGTATACGATTATTTTCCGCCTTCGTCAGAATCGGCAGCGACATTCGGCTGCTTGGGCTTTGCCGGCTTTTTTGGCGGGGTCTGGGGCTTGGGGGAGAGAAAAATGGACATACTGCGCCCCTCAAGCTTGGGCTGCTTGTCAAGATTGGCGATTTCGCTGCACTTTTCGGCGAAATCGAGCAGAAGCGTCTGACCAATGTCCGTGTGCGCCATCTCGCGCCCGCGGAAACGCACCGAGGCTTTGACCCGGTCGCCGTCGGAAAGGAACTTCTGAGCATTCTTGAGCTTGGTGTTGAAGTCGTTCGTGTCGATGCTTGGAGACATACGGATCTCCTTTATCTCGATGACCCGCTGGTTCTTCTTCGCTTCTTTCTCCTTCTTTGTCTGCTCGAAACGGAACTTGCCGTAGTCCATGATGCGGCAGACGGGGGGATTGGAGCCCGGAGCGATCTTGACGAGATCCAGCTCATGCTCGATTGCGATTTCGAGAGCCTTCTGCGCGGACATAATACCGAGCTGCTCTCCCTCAGGACCTATGAGACGAACTTCCTTGTCAATGATCTCCTCGTTGATTTGATGAACAGCGTTTGCGATCTGAAACACCTCCGGTTAACAGCACAAAATAAAAATTAAAACTGCGAAAAGCGCGGATGCACAGCATCCGCGCATAAAAACACATTCTCCGGCACATGACCGGTGCGTTCCTATTGACCTCGGACGACCTGTGCCGCCGGGTGAGGCAGGTGGATGCCATACCTTCTTTATTTTCAGCTTTATCATTATAATCCTATCCGCGCCGGTTGTCAAGCGTTTTTTCGCTTATTATCATAAGGATATGTTCCCCCTCCCCGTGATAAAAACGCCTGCCCGGGGAATGCTATAGGAGCAGAGCAAATATAAAGCACGGAGTGATAGAGAGATGCCGGAATATATTGCAGTCTTCACGGTCGGCGGACTTGTCTACGGTCTGCTGGAGATAATATGGCGCGGCTGGACGCACTGGACAATGCTCATCTGTGGTGGAATATGCTTCACGCTGATGTATCTCATCGCCCGCACGCCCATGCGCACCGTGCAGAAGCTCATTGCCAGCGCGGCGGTCATAACGACGGTGGAGTTCGTGACGGGCTGTGTCGTCAACCTTGCGCTCGGCATGGGCGTGTGGGATTATTCGGCGCTGCCGCTGGATCTCATGGGGCAGATATGCCCGCTCTTTTCGCTGATATGGCTGGGGCTGAGCGCGCCCGGACTGTGCCTGTGCCGCATGCTGCGGCGCGCGCTCAGTAAGTAGAGTCTTCGCCCTTTGACCCGGCGGCGTCGGCTGCCTGCTCCTGCTCGATGGCGAGCTTGACGATGCGGCTTGTTCCGAGGCGGTCAGCGCCGAGGGCGATGAAGTCCTCCGCGTCCTGTATGCTGGATATGCCGCCTGCAGCCTTTACCTTGACGCTGGCGGGGCAATTCTCGCGCAGAAGCTTCACGTCCTCGCGCGTTGCACCGCCCTTGGAGAAGCCGGTGGAGGTCTTGATGTAATCCGCGCCGCAGTCGGACACGATTCTGCACATTTTCACCTTTTCCTCGTCCGTCAGCAGGCAGCACTCGATGATGACCTTGAGGATGTGCCCGCGCGTTGCCTCGCGCACGGCGGATATGTCTTTTGCCACGGCGTCCCAGCAGCCGTCCTTCACCATGGAGAGGTTTATGACCATGTCGATCTCGTCCGCGCCGTTTTTCACCGCGTCCGCCGCTTCAAATGCCTTCGCAGCGGTGGTCATATATCCGTTGGGGAAGCCGATGACTGTGCATATCTTCATTCTGCCGCCGACATAGCGCTTCGCACCGGAGACGTGGCACGGCGGAATGCACACGCTTGCGCAGTTGTATTTTATCGCCTGATCGCACAGCGTGCGTATCTCCGCAGAGGTGCAGTCCACGCGAAGCAGGGTATGATCGCATTTTTCGAGTATGTTCTTTATGTCCATGCTGAAACTCTCCTCAATTTTTATAATTGTAGCTTAGCTATTATATCCCGTTTCCGTGGCATATTCAAGTACCGGCTGTGAATAGATTTAACCATCTGGTAATATCACTATTCACGAAAAGGACGGCAGCATATGGACATGATACCCACTACAAATTACGCAAAGCTCTGCGGCGTGATGGCGGCAAAGCCGGTGTATTCACATTCGAGCCGCGGACAGCAGTTTTATACCTTTCCGCTGGAGATCCTGCGCCTGTCGGGCAACTGCGACACGCTCAACATCATCGCCCGCCCGGAGCAGCTGGAAGCGGTTGAGGCGGATGAGCGCGCGAGGATCTGCGTCATCGGGCAGCTGCGCACGTTCAACAACCGCCGCGGCGAGGGAGCGAAGCTTGTCATAACCGTTTTTGCCCGGGAGATATACCTCACCGATGAGGACGACAGCAACCTTGTGCAGCTCACCGGAACGCTCTGCAAAACGCCGAATCTGCGCTGCACGCCGATGGGGCGCGACATCTGCGATCTTATGCTTGCCGTCAACCGGCACTATGGACGCTCGGACTATCTGCCGTGCATATGCTGGGGCGTGAAAGCGCGCGAGGCTGCGGCGTGGTGCGTGGGGACGCAGCTGCATCTGGAGGGGCGCATCCAGAGCCGCCGGTACATAAAGCTCGCAGAGAACGGCGCGGTGGAGAAGACCGCGTTTGAGGTGTCCGTCACCGATGCGCAGGAGCTGCCGGATACGCCGTCTGTCAGCGGGAAATAAAGATATTTATATTGTTTGCGTCCACGGTGAGAGGCTTTGTCGAAGCCCTTGACCACCGTCCGCACATAGGTTATGTTAACCATAAGGAGGCGGTGGAGTGAAAGCAAAACACAAGAAACGGGTTGGAACGGCGCTGCTTGGGCTGTCGCTGCTGCTCACGGCGGCGGCAAATGTGCACCCGGGTTACACTGTGACGATCGAAGGCGAGGCGCTTGCGGGAACGTATTCCCCCGGTGCCGTGCGGCTGGGGGAGTATGTGGCGGCGCTCGCGGCGGAGGAGATTACGGCAAAGGATGCGCAAGCGCCGGAGTACAGGCGGCGGCTGCGCTTGTCGCTCGCCCCGCCGCAGGAAGAGAGCGCGTCGGTTGCGGATGCGCTGCTGCGCGCAGCGCCCGGCGTGGCGGAGGGGTGTGCAGTGCGCGCAAACGGAGTGACACTCGGCTTTGCCGAGAGCGGCGGCGTGTATCTTGAACGGCTGCACCGGCGGCTGTATTCCGCAATGCCGCAGGGAATGACCGCAGCGCGCCTCGACGCGGCGCTGGAGCTGACGCGGCTATATACCCGCGCGGAGAATATCTGCACATACAGCGAGCTTGTCGGGCGCACGACGGATGCAGTGCCTGTAATATACTCCGTGGACTGGCGTGTTTCTCCGGCGTAAAAAAACAGCGCCGCGCTCATGTCGAGCGCGGCGCTTTCGCCACGGCGCTGAGACGCGCCGATTGTCGCCATCCGGTACGCTATGTTACCGGAATTGTAAAATTGTCCACCTCCGGTTCGCTGTGCGAACCGCCGTTCCCCCATATGGGAAGGCTTTAAAAAGGGTTTTTACTTCACGGTGAAGGTGGTCTTGCAGCTGCCGTCGGCGAAGATGAACTTTATCTCATGCTCGCCGTCGGAGAGCGCCTCGATGATCTCTGCGGCTATGGTCACTGTGCCGTCCTCGGCAACCGTGAACTCCACCTCGACGCCGTCGATGAGCACCTTGATGACCGCGTTGGAGTTGAGCACAAACTCAATGTCTCCTGCCGCCCACTGCTGCTCCTTGCCCTCGATGACGAAATACTTCGCGTACAGCGGGGCGGCGTAGGCGGCAGAAGCTGCGGGCTTGGGAACAGTGTAGCTCTCGCCGGGCTTGACCTCAACGCCGTTGATAATGACGGTCTTGCCGCTGTTGTTGATGAACTTGACGCCGGCAGGAACATCATTGATCTTGAAGCCGTCCTCGGGCAGACCGACGATATCGATAGCCTCGCCGTCGTTTGCCGCGATCTCAGCCAGCTCATATGCGGAGTCGTTGATGCCGTACTGCTTGCCGTACTTCGTGACAGCTGCGCCGCCCTCAATCATCGCCTTTGCAAACTCCTCATCAGTGAAGATGCCGCCGTTGAGGGTCAAAGAACCATCGTTATGGGAGAACAGCTTGCTGTTGGCTGCACCAGTGTTGTTGAACGTGCCGCCAGCTATGGTCAGCTTGCCTATATTTGCCTCTTCGCTTGCCTTCCAGTTGTAGATTAAACTGCTGTCAGTTGTGAAGCTACCGCCTTTTATCTCAGCAACATTTGTGTTCAAAATAACACCATCATCTTCATTGCTGAACACGCCATTGTTAATAGTTAGATAACCATAGTCGTCATTCTTTACGACGTACTTACCGCCGGAGAACGTACCGCCGTTGATGGTAAGTTCAGCCTTTTTGCCTTTCGACCAAGCAACACCTAGGTCACTCGCCCCTTCGTCGCCACTACAATACCACCCATTGGCAATAAGGCTCGAATAATGACCATCATTTTGTACAACTGTGACACCGTCATTTATGGTCAATGTGCCGAGGTTTTTGATGTTGTAATAGCTGTTGCCACCATTATTTGTATTAGTATTACCTGCTTCTTTACTGCGGGTGAATGAACCGCCGTTGAGAGTCGCAGTGCCAGCATTGACAAGAGCCGCTCTTCCATGCGATACATTGTCCACCACACCACCGCCGACGCTGTCGATAATGGTGAGCGTACCGTTGTTCCAGATGGTATGTTCGTTTTCTTTGTTTGTCAGCGTCTTACCATTCAGGTCAAGGATGATGTTCTGACCTTCGGCGATGGTAATGCTCTCGGTGTAGTCCATGTCAAGCTTTATCGTGATCTGGGTTTCACCGGCTTTGTTAATCTTGCTCTGAAGCGTTTCCCCGGTGTTGGCAGGTGCGCGCGCAGGAGCAGTGAGCAGTGCCGCATCGGCGGTGCTGCTCTCAGCGCCGGAAGCGGGAGTGTCCTCCTCGTTGCCGCTCTCCACGCCGGGATCGCTGCCCTCCTCCGGCTTGGCACCTTCATTTACTTCGCCGGAGGCTTCAGGTTCTTTTACCTCAGGCTGCTCTTTGCCGCCGGAAGCGGGCTGCTCGCCCCCTTCGCTGTCGCCGGGCTTGGGCGCTTCAGCGCCGTCGCCGTTGTCGCCGGGCTTGGGTGCATCAGCGCCGCTGCCGTTGTCGCCGGATTCGGACAAATTCTTGTCCTCGTCATTGTCACCGGGATTGACATTGCCGCTCTCCCCGGAAGCGCCGGGCTGCTGCTCATCCTGATTTACAGGCTGAGCGGGCTGCTCGGGCTGCTGCGCAGGGTTCTGCTCACCATTGGGTCCTTCGCCTTCCCCGGACGGTGCGTTCGAGGAATTGTCGCCACCCGTGGCGGAATTTCCAGCCGCGGGATTGTCACCGGTGTTCTCTGCCGCTGCGGGCTGCTGCTCACCGTCGGCAAAGGCACAGGTCGGGATAAGTACGAGACACACTATCAACGCAAGTATGACCGCAATTACCAGTTTGTTTCCTTTCATGATTTCTCTCCTTTCTTCAAAAATTCTATATTATCCCCAAGGAACAAGGGGTAATACCGTGAATATTTTTCGTAGATGTGTACATCTGCGAAAGGGATATGAAAAAATGAATGAATAGATGAACTATATACTGGATGGTATGATTCAAGTTTTACCCATTCTAACATGTAATTTACAAAAATTCAATAGCAATTTTACCAAATCGGGAAATTCTGCCGTGAACATTGAATAGCAATATTCATTATATTTCGCAGATGTACACATCTACGAAATTTATGCACTCCAGATGCAAAGAAATTTGCATCCGCTTTTGTCTGTTCTGCGCAAAAACCCCGGAACGGTGCGATCTTATCTCGCATCGTTCCGGGGTCGCAGTTTTTTATTTAGGGCAGCGCCGCATAGTGCGGCAGAATAGATTAACGCTTCATTTTCTCGCCACGCCGGTGCGGCGGGCGGCTTGCGCCACGGCGGCAGAGACGGCCTTGACCACGCGCTCATCAAACGGACGCGGAATGACATAATCCGCCGTCAGCTCATCCTCCGCGATAAGCCCGGCTATCGCCCGCGCGGCGGACATTTTCATCTCCTCGTTTATATCGCTCGCGCGCACATCGAATGCGCCGCGGAATATACCGGGGAACGCAAGGACATTGTTTATCTGGTTGGGATAGTCGCTGCGCCCGGTGCACACGACAGCCGCGCCCGCTTCGCGCGCCTCGTCGGGGAATATCTCGGGCGTGGGGTTGGCGCAGGCAAAGATGATTGCGTCATGCGCCATGGTTTTCACCATTTCGCCCGTCAGCACTCCCGGCGCGGACACGCCGATGAACACGTCCGCCCCGCGCACGGCGTCGGCAAGCGTTCCCTTTATGGAGTGCGGATTCGTCAGCGCCGCCATTTCCGCCTTGACGGCATTCAGCCCCTCGCGCCCGGCGTATATCACGCCGCGCCGGTCGCAGAGCGTGATGTCGTCATACCCCGCGCTGATGAGAAGCCGCGCGATGGAGATCGCCGCTGCACCCGCGCCGTTTATGACGATGCGCGGCTTATCCTTGCCGACATATTTAAGGGCGTTCATCAGCCCCGCAAGAACGATGACCGCCGTGCCGTGCTGGTCATCGTGAAACACCGGAATGTCGCACAGCTCCTTGAGCCGCCGCTCTATCTCAAAGCAGCGCGGCGCAGAGATGTCCTCCAGATTTATACCGCCGAATGAGCCGGAAATGAGATACACCGTGCGCACAAATTCGTCAACATCCTGCGTTCTTACGCACAGCGGAAAGGCATCTACGCCGCCGAAGCTTTTGAAGAGCACGCACTTGCCCTCCATCACGGGCATGCCCGCCTCCGGTCCTATATCGCCCAGCCCCAGCACGGCAGAGCCGTCGGTTATCACCGCGCACATATTCCACCGGCGAGTAAGTTCATAGCTCAGCTCCGGGTTTTTCCGTATCTCAAGGCAGGGCTGCGCCACGCCCGGCGTATACGCCAGCGACAGCTCCTCGCGCGTTGTGACGGGAACGCGGCTGACGACCTCTATCTTTCCTGCGCACTCGCGGTGCAGCTTCAACGATTCAGCGGAATAGTCCATTGCTCTTCTCCTTTATATAGTTTTCATATCATTTCCTCGGGGTGAAACACACGGTCGAATTCCTCTCCCGACAGCAGCCCCAGCGTAATGCAGGCTTCTCTCAGGGAGATATTTTTTTCGTAGGCAAGCTTTGCCGTCCGCGCGGCGTTCTCATACCCGATATATGGGTTGAGCGCCGTGACGAGCATGAGCGAGCGATGCAGGTTTTCCGCCATCTTCTCGCGGTCGGCGCGGATGCCGGAGGCGCAGCGCGCGTCGAACGAACGCACAGCGTCGCTCAAAAGGCGCACGGATTGCAGATAGTTATAAATGCACACCGGCATGAAGACGTTCAGCTCAAAATTCCCCTGAGACGCGGCGAACGCAACGGCGGCATCGTTGCCCATCACCTGCACCGCCACCATCGTGACCGCCTCGCACTGCGTGGGGTTGACCTTGCCCGGCATGATGGAAGAGCCGGGCTCGTTCGCGGGGATGGTTATTTCACCCAGTCCGTTGCGCGGACCGGAGGCAAGCCAGCGCACGTCGTTTGCGATCTTCATCATGTCGCAGGCGAGCGCCTTGACCGCCCCGTGCGAGAACACCAGCTCATCCCGGGATGTGAGCGCGTGGAACTTGTTCGGCGCGGTGACGAAATCATGCCCGGTCAGCGCGGCGATCTCCGCCGCGACGGCGGCATCAAAGCCCTTCGGCGCGTTCAGCCCCGTGCCGACCGCCGTGCCGCCGAGGGCAAGCTCTCTCAGCGGCGGAAGCGACAGCGTCAGCAGCTCGCGGTCGCGCTCAAGGCTTGCGCGCCAGCCGGAGACCTCCTGGCTGAACGCGATGGGCGTTGCGTCCTGCAGATGTGTCCGCCCTGACTTCACCACGCCGCGGTTCTCCTCCTCAAGGCGCAGAAATGTAGATATGAGCGCGTCTATCGCCGGCAGGAGCCTGTCCTCAACCGCGAGCACCGCGGCGATGTGCATTGCCGTGGGGAATGTGTCGTTGGACGACTGCGACATGTTCACATCGTCGTTCGGGTGCAGCAGCTTCACGCCCGCGCGGGCGTTGGCGTAATTTGCAATGACCTCGTTTGCATTCATATTCGTCTGCGTGCCGGAGCCTGTCTGCCACACGACGAGCGGAAAATGCGCGTTCAGCCGTCCGGATATGACCTCGTCGCAGGCGTCCGTAATGGCGGCGAGCTTTTCCGCCGTAATCTTGTCCGGGCGCAGCGCGGCGTTGGCGCGCGCCGCCGCCTTTTTGAGAACGCCGAACGCATGGATGATTTCCTCCGGCATGGTCTCGTGCCCCAGTCCGATCGGGAAATTTTCATGGCTGCGCTGGGTCTGCGCGCCCCAGTACCTGTCGGCAGGGACTTTCACTGTGCCCATTGAATCGTGCTCTATCCTGTATTCCATGGTTGTGCTCTCTCCCGTGTACACTATATATAAACTGAATTTTATCACAACTTTCCGGATTTTCAACAAAAACGCGCTTGACATCCGCACTCAGTGCAAATAAACTCTGATTATAAGAGCAAAGAATGGGCGCGCCGAAAAGCGCGTATGGTGGCGTTATGGCAAAAAAGAGCACAAAAGACGAAAAGAAGCTCAGCTACGGTCAGGAGCTGAGGCTTCTGCGGGACGAAGGACCGAAGCGGCTTTATCTGCTGTACGGACCGGAGGACTATCTGCGCGAGCAGTTCCTGCTCACGCTGAAAAAGCTGTGTCTGCCCGGCGGTGAGGACGAGTTCAGCTATAAGCGCATCGACGGACCGGAGCTGGACGTAAACGAGCTTGCAGGGGCTATAGACGCCGTCCCTTTTATGACGGAGCGCAGCTTTGTGGAGGTGCGCGGCGCGGACATCAACAGGGTGAAGGACGCGGACGCGGCGGCAAAGCTGCTGGGCGATATTCCGGATTACTGCACGGTCGCCTTCGTGCAGAGCGCGCAGTATGAGCCGGATGGGCGGCTCAAGCTCATAAAGGCGATACGCGCCAATGGGCACGACATGAAGTTCACCCCCCAGTCACAGGGGCAGCTTGCAGATTGGATAACCCGGCGCTTTGCTGCCGCGGGCAAAAGCATCGGCGCCGAGGCTGTGCAGCGCCTTATCTTCATCAGCGGCGATTTGATGAGCCGTCTTATCCCGGAGATCGAAAAGGTCGCGGCGTATGCACAGGGCGAGCGGGTAACTGCGGACGATGTGGAGGCTGTCGCAAGCCATATTCCGGAAGCCGTCGTGTTCAGCCTGACCGACCACATCGCCGCGCGGCGCTATGAGAGCGCGGCACAGACGCTTGCAGAACTCCTTGCGGACAAAAATAACGAGCCCATCATGCTCCTTGCGCTGCTCGGCGCGCAGATGCGCAAGCTGTACGCCGCGCGGCTGGCGCAGGAGAACGGGCTGGGGATGAAATATATAATGGACACCTGCGGCATAAAGTACGAATTCCTTGCAAAAAACCTTGCCGCTTCCGCACGCGGCTTTACCCTGCCGCAGCTCAGACGCGCGGTGGAGCTGTGCACCGAGGCGGATTACATGATGAAAAGCAGCTCACAGGACGATGATGAGCTGCTCAAGGAGGTCGTGATGCGTATAGCGGCAGGTGAAGTGAATGCATAGAGTGAAGGAGGTCATAGTCGTCGAGGGGCGCTATGACAAGAATACGCTCAGCCAGCTTGTGGACGCAGTCATCATAGAGACCTCCGGCTTCGGCATATTCAACGACGCGCAGAAGCAGAAGCTGCTGCGCCGCCTCGCGCAGGAGCGCGGGCTCGTCGTGCTGACGGACTCGGACGGCGCGGGCTTTGTGATACGCAGTTTTATAAAGGGCTGCGTTGATCCGGCGCTTGTCAGACACGCATACATTCCGGATGTTTACGGCAAGGAGCGGCGCAAGACGGCGCCGTCGAAGGAAGGCAAGCTTGGCGTTGAGGGGATGCGGCCGGAGGTGCTGCTGGACGCACTGCGCCGCGCCGGGGCAACCGTTGACGATGAAAACGCCGCCTCTCCCGCCGTGGGGATAACGAAAGCGGACATGTTCAGGCGCGGGCTCAGCGGCGGTCAGGGCAGCCGGGAGCGCCGCACCGCGCTCATGCGCGCGCTGGATCTGCCGGAAAGACTCAGCAGCGATGCGCTGCTGGATGTGCTCAACGTCATCATGACGCGCGATGAGTTTTACGCGATGGATATTTGATCCCGGCATATAATCAACCGCCAATAACTTTATGTAAACTATAATATGTTTATTATATTATGAAAATATCTTTATGTTAATTTAATTATCATTTATATGTGTTATGTTAACCATTTGCATCATCTATCAATGCGGAGAACAGCACGACGATCAGCAGTATCGCCTGCACCGTTTCGTTGAGAGACATCGCGGTGAAGTACAGCGCATGGCGCTCAAAGCTGCTGCCGTTCCACTCCAGAAGAAGCACGAACGCGCAGAAGAGCAGCACCGCGCACAGCTGCAGCCCGCGGCGGAATATGTACCATGCTTCCGGGCACATTCCGAGCATTCGGCTTATCACTTTTTTCAGCTTCACGGTCATTTCCCCTTGCATTCTTCGAATTTCATTCATATTCTACCGCAGCCTGCACCATCCGGCAATGAACATATATTGGATGGCTCAGGCTGGATTCAGTGCTTGCCAGAAATGACATATTGCTGCACGGCTTACATACCGCCGCCCGTCTGCACATTTTGCAGACGGGCGGCGGTGTTCATATATCTTTAACCGATTTTTTCAGCTTCGTTTCAGGCTTTGTATTTAAAATGCCGGAAGTTGATATATTGATATATGGAGGTCAAGCATGATAAAAGTTGAGCATCTGACAAAATGCTACGGCGATCTTGTAGCAGTGGACGACCTGTCGTTCGAGCTTGACGATGGGCACGTTTACGGCTTTCTCGGTCCGAATGGGGCAGGCAAATCCACGACCATGAACATCATGACCGGCTGCCTTGCCCCGACAGAGGGAAGCGTCAGCATCGACGGGCATGACATTCTGGAAGAGCCGGAGACGGCGAAACGTCTCATCGGCTATCTGCCGGAGCAGCCGCCGCTCTATACGAGCGAAACGCCGCTGGAATATCTCAGCTTCGTAGGCGAGGCAAAGGGACTGCGCGGCGAGGCGCTGAAGGCGCAGATCGCGGACGCCGTGGAGCGCACGGGTATATCCGGTGTGAAAAACCGCCTTATCTCCACGCTCTCCAAGGGGTATAAACAGCGTGTGGGCATCGCGCAGGCAATTATCGGCAGTCCGCGCGTCATCATCCTCGACGAGCCGACCGTGGGGCTCGACCCCATACAGATCGTCGAAATACGCGGGCTTATCCGCGAGCTTGGACGCACGCACCTTGTCATCTTTTCATCGCACATCCTATCGGAGGTGCAGACCATATGCGAAAGGGTGCTTATAATCTCGCACGGGAAGCTCGTGGCCGACATGGACGCGAAGCAGGGCGATCTTGAAGAGACGTTTATTGAGCTTGCCCGCGGCGAGCTCACGGGCGAAAGCGAGGAGGCGGACAAATGACGGCCGTTTTGAAGCATGAGCTGAGAGGGTACGCACACTCCGTCTCATCATACCTTTTCTGCGCGTTTCTGCTGCTGTTCGTGGGCGTGGGGGCGCTGCTTTACAACATAGAATCCGCCGTGGCAAATTTTGAATACATGTTGGAGTTCGTCTGCATCGGGCTGACCGTGATCATTCCCGTGCTGACGATGCGCGTTATCGCCGAGGAGCGCCGCGCGCGGACGGATCAGCTGCTGT
Source organism: Clostridiales bacterium UBA5888 (assembly GCA_002431965.1). Classification (GTDB taxonomy): domain Bacteria; phylum Bacillota; class Clostridia; order Oscillospirales; family Oscillospiraceae; genus Limivicinus. The sequence continues at coordinate 41,275 of DJEW01000019.1, read as the reverse complement.
ATTCGCTTCCGCTCACAACGGCGCAGATCGTCGGCGGCAAATACCTTGCGCTGCTTGTGGTCTATCTTGTGCCGCTGTGCGTGATAGCGCTCTACCCGCTCATCTTCGCGCAGTACGGCGATGTGTATCTTTTGACGGCTTACGGCTCGCTCTTTGCATTTTTCATCATGGGCGCGGCAATGATAGCCGTCGGCATGTTCATCTCCTCCCTCACGGACAGTCAGGGCTTTGCCGCAGGCATTGCCATTGTTGTTTTTTTGTTCAACTACTACTCTGTCAGCCTTGCGGAAAACATTTCGACCACGGCGTTCGGCGCAGCGCTTGCCTTCGCCGTGCTGGCATTCCTGCTGGGGCTGGGCGTATACCGCCTGACGAAAAACGGGCTTATCGGGTACGGCGTCGCCATTGCCGTGATGGCGGCGACGCTGATCGCCATGTTTGTCGATGACGGCGGGCTTACCACGCTGCTGCCAACGCTGATGGAAAAGCTGTCGCTCTTCGCGCGCTTTACGGCGTTTGTAAACGGCGTTTTCGATCTGACATCCATAGTGTTTTATCTCTCTGTTGCGGCGTTTTTCCTTTTTCTTACCGCGCAGTCACTTGAGAAACGGAGGTACAGCTGATGAAAAAGCCAAATATCCGCGAGCTTCTGGGCGCGCCGACTGCGAGGGAGCGCATAGCCTCGCGCGGCGGCACATACACCCTCGCACTCTCCGCGCTCGTGCTTGCCATTTTGATAGCTGTGAACGTGCTGTTCTCCGTCCTGCCGAAATCGCTCACGCGCTATGACATCAGCGCCGGAAAGCTCTACTCGGTCACAAGCAACACAAAATCAGTCGTCAACGCACTGACGGACGACGTGACGATATACTGGATAGTTCAGGCTGACGAGGAGGACGATATAATTGAAAACCTTCTCGACAAATATGCCAGTCTCTCCTCCCACATCACGGTGGAGAAAAAGAACCCGGATGTCTATCCCACCTTCACCGCACAGTACACCGACGCGACCGTGCCCAATAACAGTCTCATAGTTGAGTGCGGGGATAAGAGCCGGTATATCGACTACTCCGATATTTATCTCACCGACGTGGACTATGCCACCTATTCCGTGGCGTACTCCTTTGACGGAGAGGGCGCGATAACCTCCGCAATAGACTATGTTACGCGCGATGAGCTGCCCACGGTGTATGTGCTCACCGGACACGGAGAGGCGGAGCTGCCCTCCGCGTTCACCGAGCAGCTTGAAAAAGAGAACATGACATATACCGAGTTTTCACTGCTCAACGAGGACGGCATCCCAGATGACGCAAGCTGCGTGTTCATCTATGCGCCGGAGAGCGACATCTCCGCAGATGAGGCAAAAATACTCGCCGAATACGTCAGGGACGGCGGAAAGCTCATGGTGATGGCAGGACCGACCGAAAGCGGCACGCTTGAGAATATTTACAGTCTTGCCGCAGACTACGGCGTGGAAGCGGCAGACGGAATAGTCGTCGAGGGCGACCGCGCACATTATGCCTTTTCAGCACCGTACATTCTCCTTCCGGACATTGAAAGCGCCGACATTACTCAGCCGCTCATAGATTCGCACTACTATGTGATAGTGCCCGTCGCGCAGGGGCTTACCGTCGGCGAAAGTGAAGATGCCACGGTAACAACACTCCTCAAGACCTCCGACAGTGCCTTCAGCAAGCTCGCCGGGTACAGTCTCGACACATACGAAAAGGAGGACGGTGACATTGACGGCGCTTTCGCCCTTGCCGTGGATATTTCCGTCACCGGCGGAGGAGAGATGGTGTTCTTCACATCCTCAGGGATGCTGGATGAGCTTTACAATGCCTACTCCTCCGGCGCAAACCTCGACCTGACGATGAACGCGCTCTCCACTCTCGTCGGTGAGAGCGACGCAGTCGCCATACGCACAAAGTCGCTGAGCTATAACTACCTCACCATCAGCGATTCCTCCGCGTCGGTGCTTAAAGCACTGATGCTGGGCGTGTTCCCACTTGGCTTTGCCGCGGCGGGCATCGCCGTCATTTCGGAAAGGAGGCGCAGAAGAGATGAACAGGGCTAAAAGGCTTTATATTCTGCTTGGCATACTGGCGGCGGTGTGCATTGTCACCTTTGCCGTCAGCCGTTACGAAACCAGAAAAGAGGACATAAAGGCAAGCGGCGAGGTCGTATTCACGATCGACCCGGATGCCGTCACCGCGCTGTCATGGGAGCAGGGCTCATCCTCGCTTGCGTTCTCTCTCTCGGATGGCATATGGCAATATGACGATGACGCGGCTTTCCCTGTCGATGCGGATAAAATAGCGGAGCGGCTTGACGCATTCGTTGATTTTGCCGCCGCGTATGTAATTGACGACGTGACCGATTATGCTCAGTACGGTCTGGAAGATCCTGAGTGCACCGTGTACATCACGACCGGCGAGGGCACGGCCGCCATCGCGCTCGGTGCGTACAGCACAATGGACGCACAGCGCTATGTCTCAACCGGCGATGGGAAGGTCTATCTCGCTGTGAGCGACCCGATGGAGCTTTTCTCCACGGAGCTCTCGCGTATGATAAAAAACGACGTCACCCCGGATATTGACCGCGCCGACTGCATAAGCTTCACCGGCGAGAACGAGTATACCGTGATCTATGACGGCAGCGGCGAGGAGAGCATTTGCGCGGACGATGTGTATTTTTCCGACGGCAGACCGCTGGATACCGTGCGCGTTGAAGACTATCTGCGCACGATTGCAAGTCTCGGTCTGAGCGATTACGCCACCTATACTGCCGATGAGGATAAGCTGAGCTTCTATGGGCTTGACTCGCCCGTGCTGACTGTCACGCTCGACTACACCGATGACGACGGAGCAGATAAGAGCTTCACCCTTGCCGTCTCCAAGAACGCGCAGGAGCTTGCGGCGGCGGAGAAAAACGACGAGGACACCGCAGAGGTCCAGGCGTACGCCCGCGTCGGTGATTCCGCAATAGTGTACAAGATTTCCAGTGAAAGCTATGACAGTCTTGTGGCATCCGGGTATGACGATCTGAGACACCGGGAGATTTTTACGGCGGATTTTTCCGATGTGACCGCCATAACCGCCGCGCTCGACGGCGAGACCTATTCTTTTGAGCTTCGGGCAGATGAGGACAGCAAAAAGCTTCTGTCCGACGTTGAAAACGTATGGTATTACGGCGAGGACAAGATAGACGCCGCCGCGCTGGAGGACGCGCTTGTCTCGCTGTCGGCGGAGAGCTTCACCGATGAGAAGCCCTCCGGAAAGTGCGAGATCGCGCTCACATTAACGCTCGACAATGAGCGTTTCCCTGAGCTTGATATAGCGCTTTACCGTCACGACGGCAGCAGCTGTATCGCCGTAGTGGATGGGGAGACGATCGGTCTTGTCCCTCGTGGCGAGGCAGTCAGCCTCATAGAGGCCGTCAACGCCATAGTTCTCGGCGCATCCGGGGACACCAGCGACAGTTGAGCTCACTTGCTGAAAAAATGGGCGCTGCGTGAATTCGCAGCGCCCATTTTGTCATTTTCTGCCGTTTGTTGTTTTTGTCATTGCTTCTTTACAGTTCCTCTACCGCGAGGACATTTTCAAGCCCCTCTATGTTTTTGATGAGCCCTTCACTAACGCCGGTACGGCTCGCCTGCACGGTGATGACGGCGCTGTAACGGTTGCGTCCGTCGTCATCAGTTATTCGGCTTATTTCAAGCCCGCTCATCTTCGTCTTGCTCTCGCGGATAAGACGGACGATAGTCTCTATGCTCTCCGCCTTATAATACTCAATATACAAATTCATGTCGTACACCTTGCGGGCAAAACGGTATTCGATCTTCACGAGCAGAAGCTCTGCAATGAGCACCATCCCAGTGGCGAAAACCGCGCATTCTATATACCCCGCGCCGCACACAAGCCCGATGATCGCGCTTGTCCACAGTCCGGCGGCAGTGGTAAGTCCCTTGACGCGCTGGCGGTTCGTGACAATGATAGTGCCCGCGCCGATGAAGCCGATGCCGGCAATCACCTGCGCGCCGAGACGCGCCACGTCGGTGAAAAGCTCCAGCGTAAGATAGAGATACTGACTGGTGAGAGTGGTTATCGCCGCGCCAAGGCAGATAAGAATATGCGTCCTGAACCCGGCGGGGCGGCGTTTATACTCGCGTTCAATGCCGATAAGCCCGCCGCACAAAACCGCGAGCACCATGCGCACGGTAACGGCAAGAAAAGTCATCTCGCGCACAAAATCAAAGCATTGCAGCATATGTCCGTTCCCTCCTTTACACTTCGTCTATGGCCACAACGCCATCCATTGTTGACAAATCTGCGAGCAGCTCTGCGTGTTCGCGCCGGTTTGGCAGATGCATGGAGACAAGCACGCTGAACCTCGCCATATGCTCGCGCTTGTCCTTTTCTATCTCGACATCGTATATCTGTATGCTTTCCGCCTTTATGCGGTTGACGATGCTGCCGAGATTTTCAAACGAGTCCATCTCAACATAGATGGTCATGTTGCGCGAATATGAGAGCATCGCTTCCTCAACAAGCGGCAGAAGCTTCATGGAGAGAACGATAAGCGCGATGCCGACAATGACGCACTCATAAAACCCCGCGCCTGTCGCAAGCCCCATGCATGCCGAGGCCCACAGTCCCGCCGCCGTCGTAAGACCCTTGACCTCCTGCCGTCCGGTGACTATGATGGTGCCCGCGCCGAGAAAGCCCACGCCGTTGACAACCTGCGCCCCAAAGCGGGATACGTCCGTCTTTATGCCGACACGCTCCGCCGTTGCAAGCCATTCATGATTGAGCATGAAGTCAAGATACTGGCTGAGCATCACAGTCATTGCAGCGCCGAGAGCAACGAGCATATACGTCCTGAATCCGGCCGGACGGCGCTTCTTCTCGCGCTCAAAGCCGACAATGCCGCCCATGAGCATGGCGAGCGCCACACGCAGCATCATCGTGTAAATATTAAGTTCTCTCAAGGAGGCAAATACATTGTCCATTATAACAACTCTTTCATATTGCAGATTATATAAACCATAAAATAACCGTAAAATCAGGAGAAAATACGGTCTATAAGTCCCGGAAGCTCGGCAAGCGAGGCGATCTCATAGTCCGCGGGAATATCTGAGCGCGGCGGCTTGCCCTTTGGATTGAACCAGCACGTCATCAGCCCGGCATTGCGCCCGCCGCGTATGTCAGATGTAAGACTGTCGCCGACGACAAGCGCGCGGGCGGGGTCAAAATCAGGGATGCCCGCAATGACAATATCAAAAAACTCCCGGCTGGGTTTATCCGCGCCCATGTTTTCCGAAATAAATATCTTCTCGAAATACTTCGATATACCGGAGCTTGCAAGGCGCGCATCCTGAACGCGGGCATTTCCGTTGGAGATTATGTACATTGCGCATCTGCCGTGCAGCGTCTCCAGAAGCTTCAGTGCGCCGGGAACAAAATAATACCCCTCGCACAGGTGCGAAGCATAGCTGTCCTCGGCGCTCTGCGCATCCAGCGCGACGCCAAGTTCCTTAAAAAACACCTCGAACCGCCCGACAAGCACCTGCCGGCGCGTAAGCTCTCCGTTTTCGAGCATCTCCCAATGGCGGACGTTTATGCGGCGGAAAGCGGAAAGCACCTCATCCGTCGGCGCAATTCCCCTCTCTCTCAGCATCGCGGAGATCGCCGCCGCCTCCTGGCGGTCAAAGTCGAGAAGCGTATTGTCAAGATCCATGAGGATCAGCGGTTTTGCGGTCATTCCGTTCTCCTTATGTATTATCCGTGAGCGCCTTCAGCGCATCGGCGGCAGGCTCAAGATGCATACCAAGCGAGGCCTTGACAAGAACGTTGTCCCCGCGGCGAATATACTGCGGCAGGGCGGCGATAAGCTCCTCCCTAGTTTCAAAATGCCGGGCACGCGCGCCCATCGCAGCCGTCATGCAGCGGGACATCGGACCGTAGGCCATGACAAAGTCCACACCCTTTTCAAGGGCGTATTCGCCAAGCTCACGGTGCAGCATGGGAGAGGTTTCGCCCATTTCGCGCATGTCACTGAAAACGCATATGTGCCGTCCGGGAAGCGTCATGAGCGAATCGACGGCGCAGCGCATGGAGTCCGGGTTAGCGTTGTAGCAGTCGTCAATGAGCGTGATATACCCGGTGTCCGTGACAACGCCGCGGCGACCGACCGTGTGGAACGCAGCGACGCCTGAAGCAATCTCCTCATCCGTCAGCCCCATCACGAAGCCCACAGCAGCGCCCTCAAGCGCAGCATAGACCATGTGCTGCCCATAGGCGGGTATCCTCACGGCTACACGCCGGTCAAAGCCGATAATATCGCACGCTGCGCCCTCTTCACCATCGAAACGGATATTCTCCGCGCGTACTTCGCAGCCTGCGCCAAGCCCATAGCTGATGATCCGCTGGCGGCATTGAAGCGTGCGAAGCTTCACGTCGTCGCCGTTTATTATCACCGTGCCGTCCGTCGGCATGAAATCTATCATTTCGGTCTTGGCTTTGAGCACACCGTCAAGGTCGTGCAGAAACTCAAGATGCGCATGCCCAATGACGGTGAACACCGCGACGGTCGGGCGCACCATGGAAGCGAGCACGCTCATCTCGCCAAAGTCGGATATGCCCATTTCCACCACCGCCGCTTCGTGCGTGGGCGTGATGCGCGAAATCGTCATGGGCACGCCGATCTGATTATTAAGGTTGCCCTCGGTCTTCAGGGTGTTCATGCGCTGGCTCAGCACCGCCCAGATCATTTCCTTGGCAGTCGTCTTTCCGACGCTGCCGGTGACGCCGACGATTGGTATATTGATATTTGCACGGCAGGCGCGCGTGATCGCCTCAAGCGCAGACTGCACATCGTCCACAACGATGATGCCGCGACCCTCGCCCTGCGGAACACGCTCGGCAAGGCAGCAGGCAGCCCCGTTATCAAGCGCCGCCGTGATATAATTGTGCCCGTCGGTCCTTTCGCCCCTGTAAGCGACGAATAAATCACCCTGACGGACGGCGCGGCTGTCGATGACGACAGCGCCAAGCGGCGCATCGGGCGCGCATTTGCCTGACAGCTTTCCCCCGCAGGCTCTTAACGCATCCTTAACCGTGAAATTATACATTATTGTATCAACTCCTACTACAGAAGACAGTTAATTTTAACACATATTTTTTTTCATTCAAGCCCTATTCGCAAAAAAGTGGTGTACACGGAGAAAATTTGTGCTATAATGAAAAATAAATGACAGTAAAGCGAAGGAAAAGAAAGCGTATGAATTATGTAGTGGTGGATCTGGAATGGAATCAGGCAATGAGCTCCAAATCCTCCGTGTTCAACAAGCTCCCCATTCACCTGCGGGGGGAAATAATCGAGATAGGCGCAGTGAAGCTCGATGAAAATATGCAGCCGAAAGAAGAGCTGACCATCGACGTAAAGCCCGTATATTTCAAGCGTATGCACTATAAGGTCAAGAAGATAACCGGCTTCGACAAGGAGCGCCTTGCCCAGGGCATTGCGTTTGCCGACGCGCTGGCGGAGCTGCGCGAGTTCTGCGGCGACGACGTGACGTTCATCACCTGGGGCTGTGACGATCAGGGAATACTTGAGCAGAACATCATCATCCATGACCTTGACTGGGACTGGATCGCCGGGTGGGTCAACCTTCAGCTCATATACAACCTCCAGACCGGCGGCGACAAAAACCAGAAATCCCTTGCCAGTGCGATGGAGCACTTTGAGATAGAGCAGACGCGCGTTGCGCATGACGCGCTGGGCGACGCATACAACACGGCGCTTGTATGCACGAAGCTGGACATGGCGGAGGGGCTGCGCCTGTACCCGGACGCCGGGCGCATTCTTGCCACGCGCATGCCAAACTACAAGCCGCCTGTTGACCGCAGCGGCGAAGAGCCGATACTGCACGAGAGCTATGACGGCTTTGAGAGCAAGGCGGCTGCTTTCGCCGACGCGCGGATGACAACGCTCCCCTGCCCCGTGTGCGGCGGCGAGACCACCGGCATGCGGTGGATAAATCAGGGCGACCAGCGGTATATGAACATATACACCTGCGAAGAGGACGGGGCGTTTCTCGTGCGGGCAAAATTCCGCAGGAACAGCGAGGATAACAGCTGGACAGCGAACAAGCTTGTCTACAAAGCGACGGATGAAATGCTGGACTTCTATAAGACCAAGTCCACACAGTCACGCCGCCGCGGGCGCGGGCGCGGACGCGGCGGGCGCAGAAACCGCCCTGCGAAGTAACGCGCCAGTTAAATGCGGCAAATCCTGTGATTTAAAAACCGCCGGCAAAATTTTGTGAAAAACTCACAAAATTTTGCGGTGGTTTTTGTCGCATCCGTATACAAATCGGAGAACCATGAATTGGACTATTGACATTGCGGCGCACCGGTGCTAAAGTTGCGCCATCGAAAACGAAGGGAGACGCGAACATGAACGAGCGCAATTACAACCGCTTTGATATGACTGGCTCATGCACGAATTGCAATGAGTCTGCCTGCGCGTTCTCCTGCCGCACCTATGCCGCCGCAGCGGCTCAGAGCACCGATACCGCCCTCCTGCTTACTATGGACACTGTTATCGCAGTGTCCATTTTTGTTGCTCTTTGCGCCGCAGCAATCATTATTGCCAACGCCGCAGTAATAGCAGTAATAATTATTTCCGTAGTATCCGTAATAATTAAGATACTCAGCGCCGTCATAATATGCGTTATTGCTCCGCCTGAATATCGACCGAACAGGGCTTTGGTGCCGTTGATTTGACCTCATGTATACTTCAAATCGGCTCCGACCTTTTCGGTCGGGGTCGATTTTTTGTATAAATAAACACTTTTGCAAGGAGAAAAACAAGATGAAAAAGTTTGTTGCTTTCGTAATGGTATTTGCCATGTGCGTCTGTCTGATGGCAGGCTGCGGCAGCGCAACCGCGCCGTCCGCGACTGAAGCTCCCGCCGCCGACAGTGCCGACGGCACTGCGAGCGATGCGGGCGTATTCAAGATCGGCGGCATCGGTCCGCTCACCGGCGCTGCCGCCATCTACGGACAGGCCGTTAAAAACGGCGGTGAGATCGCCGTTGACGAGATCAACGCTGCCGGCGGCATCAACGGCGCGAAGATCGAGTTCAAGTTTGAAGACGATGTCAGCGACGGCGAGACCTCCGTCAACGCCTACAACAACCTCCTCGACTGGGGCATGCAGGTGCTGGCAGGTCCTGTTACCACAGGTCCCTCCATCTCCGTGGCTGCAAAGGTCTATGAAGACCGCGTATTCATGCTCACGCCGTCCGCTTCCTCCCCTGACGTGACCTCCGGCAAGGACAACGTATTCCAGATGTGCTTCACTGACCCCAACCAGGGCACAGGCTCTGCAACTTACATTGCCACGAATCTGCCTGACAGCAAGATCGCAATTATCTATCAGAATGACGACGCATATTCCCAGGGCATCCGCGACACCTTTGTGAGCGAGGGCAGCGCAAAGGGTCTTGACGTCGTATATGAAGGCACGTTTACCAAGGACACCATGACCGACTTCTCCGTACAGCTCACCGGCGCACAGGCAGCCGGCGCCGATCTCGTGTTTCTGCCCATCTACTACCAGCCCGCCTCCGTTATCCTCACCCAGGCGAACGCCATGGGCTATGATCCCCTGTTCTTCGGCGTTGACGGCATGGACGGCATCCTCACCCTCGACAACTTCGACCTGAGCCTTGCAGAGGGCGTCATGGTGCTGACCCCGTTCTCCGCCGACGCGCAGGATGAGCGCACGCAGAGCTTCGTCAAGGAGTACGTCGAGCGCTACGGCGAGACCCCCAATCAGTTCGCCGCCGATGAGTACGACGTTATCTACGCTCTCAAGCAGGCGCTTGAGGAGTCCGGCTGCACGCCCGATATGTCAGCAGAGGAGATCTGCGACGCTCTCATGAACGCTTTCTCCACGATGACCTTTGACGGACTGACCGGCACAGGCATGACCTGGAACGCCGAGGGCGAAGTGAGCAAGATGCCCTCCGCTGTTGTAATCAAGGACGGCGTTTACGTCTCCGCCGGCGAATAAGCTGCGCTGCATAGCCTGACCGAACGCATATCGGGGGCTTCCGAGAGGAAGCTCCCGATATGGCGCGGTGTTTACACCGGGGCAGGGCAGGTGCTCTGCAACAGTGTAAACACCGCGAAAGTGAACCATAGAGAGAGGACAAAGCATATGGAATTTCTGTCTTACCTTGTCAGCGGCATAAGCCTCGGCAGCGTGTATGCGATCATTGCGCTCGGATACACGATGGTCTACGGCATTGCCAAGATGCTGAACTTTGCCCACGGCGACATCATCATGGTGGGCGGCTATATTTCGCTCATGGCGATGAGCTCTCTGGGTCTGCCGTCATGGGCCGCCGTTATACTGGCGATGATCGTGTGCACGGTGCTGGGCATACTCATTGAAGGGCTGGCGTATAAGCCGCTGCGCTCCGCGCCGTCGCTGGCGGTGCTCATTACCGCCATCGGCGTGAGCTATTTTCTGCAGAACGCAGCGCTTCTGATCTGGGGCGCGAGCCCGAAGGCGTACACCCCGGTCGTCACAGGCGCAGTGAAGCTTTTTGACGGTCAGCTCACCATTTCCTACGTGTCGCTGCTGACCGTGGCGGTCTGTCTTGTCATCATGGCGGCGCTGACGGTTTTCACATCGAAGAGCAAAATGGGCAAGGCGATGCGCGCCGTGTCCGAGGACAAGGCGGCGGCGCAGCTTATGGGCATCAACGTCAACTTCACGATTTCCGTAACGTTCGCCATTGGCTCTGCCCTTGCAGCAGTCGCGGGCGTGCTTCTGTGCTCGTCCTATACCTCGCTCATGCCGACGACTGGCTCAATGCCGGGCATAAAGGCGTTCACCGCCGCCGTGTTCGGCGGCATCGGCTCGATCCCCGGTGCTTTCCTCGGCGGGATACTGCTGGGCATGATCGAATCGCTGTCGAAAGCATACATCTCCACGCAGCTTGCAAACTCCATCGTGTTTGCCGTGCTCATTGTGACGCTGCTTGTGCGTCCGGCGGGACTGTTGGGCAAGTATGTGCCGGAGAAGGTTTGAGGTGAAGCTCATGAACAGACTCAAAAAACTGAAAAAGTCCACAAAGACAGACTTTGCAACATACCTCGGCGTTATTGCGGCATTTATTGCGGTGACGCTGCTGAAAAACAACGGCGTGCTGACGCGCTCGCTCACGGGTCAGCTCGTGCCCATCTGCTGCTACATCGTGATGGCGGTGTCGTTAAACCTCACAGTGGGTATTCTGGGCGAGCTGAGCCTTGGGCATGCCGGCTTCATGAGCATCGGCGCATTTACCGGCATCGTCACGGCAATGAGCCTTCAGTCCGCCGTTCCCTCCCCTGTGCTGCGTCTTGCGCTCGCCATCGTTATGGGGGCGCTCTTCGCGGCAATGTTCGGCTTTGTAGTGGGCGTGCCTGTGCTGAGACTGCGCGGGGATTATCTTGCCATCGTGACGCTCGCCGCAGGCGAGATCATCAAGGAGCTTGTCAACTGTCTGATCATCGGGCACGATGAAAACGGGCTGCACATCGTCTTCAACGCCAGCGGCGCAAAAAGCGTGACCGATCTTGGGCTGTCCGAGAGCGGAAAGGTGCTTATCAAGGGGGCGCAGGGCGCGACCGGCACGGAGACTATTGCCAGCTTTACGGCAGGATTCGTGCTGATAATGATCACGCTTGTCATTGTGCTCAACCTCGTGCACAGCCGCTCCGGGCGCGCCATAATGGCGCTGCGCGACAACCGCATCGCCGCAGAGTCCGTCGGCATCAACATCACAAAGTACAAGCTCATGGCATTCGTCACCTCCGCCGCGCTTGCCGGCGCGGCAGGCGCACTGTACGGCCTGAACTTTTCCAACCTCGTCTCCTCGAAATTCGACTTCAACACCTCCATCCTTGTGCTGGTGTTCGTCGTTCTGGGCGGGCTGGGCAACATCTGGGGCTCTATCGTGGCGGCGACGGTGCTGACAGTTCTGCCGGAGGCACTGCGCGGCTTCGACGATTACCGCATGCTCGTATACGCGGTGGTGCTGATCCTCGTCATGCTGGCGACGAACGACCCGCGCGTAAAAGCGCTTGTATCGCGCATGATCCCGCACCGCGAAAAAGAGGAGGTCTGAACAATGGCAAAAGTATATTCCAAAAATGAAAGCCCGCTCGTGCCGATGCCGTCCGACGCGCTCATCCCCGAGCGCGACCTAGACAAGACCCCCGTGCTCGAAGCAAAACACCTCGGCATTGATTTTGGCGGTCTGACCGCCGTGGATGACTTCAACCTCACGATAGGACGGACAGAGATTGCCGGGCTTATCGGTCCGAACGGCGCGGGCAAAACAACGGTTTTCAATCTGCTGACGAAAGTCTATCAGCCAACGCGCGGCAGCATAATGCTAGACGGCATAGATACAAGCGGCATGACCACCGCACAGGTCAACCGTCTCGGCATAGCGCGCACATTCCAGAACATCCGCCTTTTCAACAACCTCAGTGTTGAAGACAACGTAAAGCTCGGGCTGCACAACCAGATCAATTACGGCATGGTGAGCGGCATACTGCGCCTGCCTTCATACTGGAAGCAGGAGCGAATCGCGCACGAGCGCGCAATGGAGCTTTTGAGCATTTTCGACATGGAAAGTCTCGCCGACGCAAAGGCAGGCTCGCTCCCCTACGGCGCACAGCGCCGGTTGGAGATAGTCCGCGCGCTCGGCACAAATCCGAGTCTCCTGCTCCTCGACGAGCCTGCCGCCGGAATGAATCCTTCCGAAACGCAGGAGCTGATGGAGAACATCATCAAGATCCGTGATATGTTCCACATCGCCGTGCTGCTCATCGAGCACGATATGAACCTTGTCATGGGTATCTGCGAGGGCATCTGCGTGCTCAGCTTCGGCAAGATAATTGCCAAGGGCACGCCCGCGGACATTCAGTCCGACCCCGTTGTTATCGAAGCATATCTTGGGCGGAAGAAGGAGGCGTGAAAAATGTCGCAGATTCTCAGTGTTGAAAACCTCAATGTGTATTACGGTGCGATCCACGCCATTAAAGGCGTGTCGTTCGACGTGAACGAGGGCGAGGTGGTTACGCTCATCGGCGCGAACGGCGCGGGCAAGTCCACAACGCTTCAGACCGTGTCGGGGCTTCTTCGTTCGCGCACGGGCAGCATAAAGTTCTGCGGCGAGGAAATAAGCCGCCTGCCGTCGTATAAAATAGTTGAGCGCGGTCTCGCACAGGTGCCTGAGGGGCGGCGGATCTTCCTGCAGATGAGCGTGCAGGAAAACCTTGAGATGGGCGCGTACACGAAAAATCAGTCCGGTGTCGCCGCCGATCTTGAGGATGTGTACAATCGTTTTCCCCGTCTGCGCGAACGCAGGCGGCAGATCGCCGGTACGCTCTCCGGCGGCGAGCAGCAGATGCTCGCCATAGGGCGCGCGCTGATGAGCCATCCGAAGCTGCTCATGCTCGACGAGCCTTCCATGGGGCTTGCGCCGATCCTTGTGGAGCAGATATTTGACATCATCCGCGAGCTGCACCGCTCCGGCACGACCATACTCCTTGTCGAGCAGAACGCGCAGATGGCGCTGTCCGTCGCCGACCGGGCGTACGTGCTTGAGACCGGAAAGATCAGCCTCTCCGGCACAGGCGCAGAGCTTGCCGCAAGCGACAGTGTGAGGAAGGCATACCTCGGCGGGTGATATGCCCTGCAAAAATGCATGGAAAAAGAGAACCATCGAATGCAAATTGATGGTTCTCTTTTTTTAGGCAGCTGCGCATAATTCGGTCGGAAGAGCAGGCGTACTGTGCGGCGCTGCTTTAGTTTTCCAATTTTCTGCCGCAGAAAGGGCAGCTCTGATCGCCGATGTGCTTATGCGAGATGTAGCGATGGCAGTGCGGGCAGCGAAGCCATGCAAGGCGCATGGCGACGCTCACTGCAAGCAGCATCGTTGCCGCGTAGATGGAGGGTGTGGTATACGCCTCCATCTCCCGGTTGATGAACACCGCAGCGCCGACATAGATTGCAAGCGCCGCAACAAGAAGCATCTGAGTGACTTTTTTTACAACACTGTATTTCATAAGACATCAGAACTCAAGCATGACCTTCACAACAGGCTCCGGGCGCTTATCTGCCATTTCCATGGCTTCCTTAAAGCGTTCAATCGGGTAGCGCTGGGTGACCATGCGCTCCAGCCCGGAAATGCGTCCTTTTGCGATCTCTTCGCAGATGAGTTGAAACTCCTCGTACTTATACATATTATAAGCGATGAAGGAAAGCTCGTGCTGCTGGTGTATCTGATAAGGGAAGCCTATTCCGTCGAGCATAAGCGCGTGCTGGTGAATAACGCCGCCGCGGCGGACAATTCGGCACGCCTGTTCTATCGTTGGTGCATCTCCGAAACCCAGAAACACCATGTCCACGCCCACTCCATCCGTCAGCTCCATGACGACCTTTTCAAGATCCTGCTCGCGGCTGTTGACAACATGCTCACAGCCAAATTCGCGCGCCATTTGGAGATTTATCTCGGATATATCGGCCATAACAATAAGCTTGGGGTCATAGAGCTTTGCGCCGATGAGATCACCCAGCCCAATAGGACCGCAGCCGATGATGGCGATGGTGCTGTCATGGGTAATATTGGCGCGGCGTACGGCGTATACACCGTTTGCAATTGGCTCGATAAGCGCGCCCTCTTCATAGCTGACATTGTCATCAAGCTTCACGACAGTCTTTTCCGGTACAACGATATACTCGCCCATTGGGCCTGTCCATTCTTCTCCGTCAAGCTCGGGTAGTTTGTAGGATGCGCCGAGGACGCGCTTTGACGTGCAAAGATTGTACATGCCACGCTTGCAGTAGTAGCACTCGCCGCAGCCGTACTGCGGCTCGGCAGTCACCCTGTCACCGACCTTGAATTTTGTCACGCCCTTGCCGATCTCGATAATGTCTCCGGCAAATTCATGACCGGAGAGCACGGGCGGTATGCGGAAGGGGTGCTTACCGTGCAGGGCGTGCACTTCAGAGCCGCATATACCGCATTTGCGGACATGGATCTTGACATCGTTATCGTATCTTATCTGCGGCTCCGGCATATCGCTGCGGAATTCCGCAACGCCGATGGCGGACATATATCCAGCTCTCATTATAGTTACCTCCAGAAAGTTATGACATCAGATTGGGCAGGAACATCGATATAGCAGGAATATAAGTGATCAGGACGAGCACAGCAAGCACCGCGATGACAAATGGCCATATTTTTTTGACCATATCCGTGAGCGGGATGCCGGCAACGCCGCAGCCTGTGAAGAGATTGACGCCGACAGGAGGCGTGATGAGACCGAGCGCAAGATTGACGACCATGACAGAGCCAAGGTGCACGGGGTCAATGCCCAGAGACTTTGAAATCGGAAAGAGTATAGGGCAGAGAATATACAGCGCGGAATTCGCGTCGATAAAGCAGCCTGCAATGATGAGGATGATGTTGACCATCAGCAGGAAAATATACTTGTTGCCGTGCGCGACGGAGATGAGGCTGTGGCTTGCGGCACTCGCCATACCGGTGAAGGTGAGCACCTTGCCGAAGACTGCGGCGCAGCCTATTATCAGCATGACGACCGCGGTCTGGGAGACGGACTGGCGCAGGATGGTGATGATGTCCTTGAGCTTGAGCGAGCGGTAGATAAAGAGACCCACGATGAAGCCGTAGATCGCCGAGACCGCCGCGGCCTCGGTCGGGGTGAAGATTCCGCCGTAAATGCCGCCGAGGATGATGACCGGCATGAGGATGCCCCAAACGGCATCCTTGAATGCCTTCCAGCGCTGAGCGCCGTTTGCCTTCGGCTGGCGCACGAGCTCGCACCCTTTGGAGGTAATGACCATGGTGTAGTATATGGCGATGCCAATGAGGATGCCGGGAACGATACCGGACATGAAGAGCGAGCCGACAGACGTACCCGTGACAGATCCGTATACGACAAACGTTATCGACGGCGGAATGACGATGCCTATCGCGCCCGCCGTACTCATGAGCGCGGCGCTCGTGCTCTTTTCATACCCCGAGCGGCTCATGGCAGGGATAAGTATGCCGCCGAGTGCGGCGACAGTTGCCGGACCTGAGCCCGAGATCGCGGCGAAGAAGCACGCCACAATGACGCAGACCATCGCCGTGCCGTGCTTGGTATGACCGACGAGAGAATTGAAGAAGTTTATAAGGCGGACGGAAATGCCGCTGACGTCCATGATGTTGCCGGCGAGAATGAAGAACGGGATAGCCAGCAATACGTAGGTGTTCGTTGCGGAATAGAGGTTTGTGGCAATTGTTGCCATCATTGCGGGCTTTACTGCCATGGTGGTGACGACGCTGGAAACGCCGAGAGATATTGCAATGGGGACATTGAGGAACAGAAGGACAAAGAACAGTCCAAAAAGAAGCAAAGCGTTCATTCGTTACTGACCTCCCTGCCGGTATCGGTGAAATCGCGGTCAGTCAGAAGATAGACCGACCACTGGATAAAGCGGATGCACAGCACGGCGCAGCCAATAGGAAGCCACATGCCGAACAGGTACTCCGGCCACTGCATGCCCTGCGTGAGGACGTTGTTGGCGTGCTCCTTCACGGTCATAAGGACGCCGTAGTATATGGCGACGGCGCAGAAAAACACGCCGCACACGCAGCCGAAGAGGCCTGCAATCTTCCGTCCTTTTGGGGAAAGATGATCGGTTATTATGGAAAGCCCGAGATGAGAATGATTTTTGAGGGCAACAGCCGCGCCGGCGTAGGAGATGATGACAAGCCCCAGACGATTGAGTTCCTCTATCCACGGCAGGGAGGCAAGGAAAACATAGCGCGCGACAACGTTGACAAAAGCAAGCACAGTCATGACAAGGAGCATGACTGCGAGTATATAATCCTCAAGCGAGTTGAGGATATTCACAGCCTTTTTCACGTAATACTTCCTTTCATTACTTATAAAGCATATCTATGTAGTCTTACAGGCTTCTTCGAAGAACGGAGAAGCCTGTAAGCACGGTCCTGCTATTGCCGGTCAGGCAGTGATGCCAAAAGCGGAGCAGGCTTCCTCGCCGTACTCTGTAGCATACTTCTCAGTCACACCGGCAACGGCTTCCTTGAACACCTCGATCTCGCCGGGAGAGAGACGGTAAACTTCGTTGAATCCGTTATTTTCCCAAGTAGTGAGTATCTCTTCCATGGAAATCTCTATCAGATTGTTGGCGTCAAGGCAGGCCTGCTTTGCGCAGCTGCGGATGAGTTCCTGAGTGTTCGCGTCAAGACCTTCGAACCATGAGGTGTTGGCGCTCCAGGTGAACGCTTCATAGGTGTGGTTGGAAACGGTGATGTACTTCTGAACTTCCTGAACGTTTGCGGAATTGATGGTGGAGGGGCTGTTGTCATGACCGTCAATAGTGCCCTGCTGCATAGCGGTGTAAACCTCTGCCCAGCTCATAGCCTGGGGAGACGCACCCATTGCAGACCAGAAGCCGTTCCACAGGTCGCCGCCCGGCGTGCGGATCTTCTGACCGACGAGGTCGGCGGGAGACTTGATGAGAGTCTTGGATGAGGTCATGCACTTAAAGCCGTTGTGCAGCGCACCAAGATAGGTCAGACCATGCTCTGCAAGGACAGAGGAGACAAACTCGCCGCCCTGACCGAAGAAAGCGTCCTCGGCAGACTGATAGTCGGCAAACGTCCAAGGCAGGCAGCTGACCATGAGGCGGTTATCAATGCGGGAAATAATGGAGGTGGAGTGAATGTCCATCTGGACGGTACCGTCCATGACGAGCTCAAGACCTTTGGTCATGTCACCGCCGGCGAGCTGGTCGTTGTTGTAAACGGTGACTGTGATGGCGCCGCCGGACTGCTCCTCAATATACTGCTTGAAGAGGTTTGCGCCGATGCAGTCGTTAGCAGTGTCGGACTGTCCGTTGCAGGACATATCGATGCTGAGCCTCTGGTACTGCGAGCCATCGCCGGTCTGGGCAGAGCTGTCGGAAGCGGAGGTGCTGCCGCAGGCGCACAGGGCGAAGAGCATGCACAGCGCAAGACAAAGTGCGAGAATTTTTTTCATTTCGTGTTCTCCTTCATACCTTTATTTTTTGAACAGGCGGTAAACCTGTCAGCTTACTTAAAGAATGCCCTTTACCGTGGCGACGATGTTCCCGGTCGTTATGCCGTTCATTGCAAGCAGGCGCTCATACGGTGCGGACTGACCGAACTGATCCTGTATGCCGATGCGCTTGACGATGCCGCGCCCCATATCGGCGGCGACGGCGGAAACGGCGTAGCCCAGCCCGTTGATGACGTTGTGATCCTCAACCGTGACGATTTTGCCCGTCTCGTTAATGGCCTTCACGACAGCCTCGGTGTCGAGCGGCTTGAGCGTGTGCATATCCAGCACGCGCGCATTCACGCCCTGCTCGCGAAGTGCGTCGGCAGCCTCAACGGCAAGACGGACGGTGTCGCCGATAGCGATGATCACCGCGTCGCTGCCCTCGCGCAGCTGCACAGCCTTGCCGATGGTAAAGTTCTGTTCGCTGCCGTATATTTCCGGAACGGCATCGCGCGTAAAGCGCAGGTAAACAGGACCGTCATACTCCGCCGCAGCTCTGGTGAGCTTGCGCGCGGCGTTGTAGTCCGCCGGCATGATGACCGCCATATTGGGGATAGTGGAGAGAATGCCCATGTCCTCTATGCACTGGTGGCTCGCGCCGTCATTTGCGGGAGTGACGCCGCCGTGGGAACAGGCGATCTTCACGTTCAGATGCGGGTAGCATATCTCCTGACGAATCATCTCGCACATTCTCATAGAGCCGAAAGCCGCATATGTGACGACAAAGGGGAGCTTGCCGCAGGTCGCAAGACCCGCCGCAACGCCCGCGCCGCACTGCTCGGCAATGCCGACGTTGATATGCTGCCCAGGCAGAGCCTTGGCAAACGCAGTGGTCTTGCAGGATTTACCGATGTCTACATCGACAACGCATATATTTTTGTTTTCACGTCCAAGCTCAACGATTTCGTCGCCAAAGCCGTCTCTCGTTGCGATCATACTCATGCCATGACACCTCCGTTAAGCTCTGTAATTGCCTGTTCGTACTCCGTCTTGTTCGGGGCTTTGCCGTGCCATCCGCACTGATTTTCCATGTATGAAACGCCCTTACCCTTCACGGTCTTGCCAAGGATGAACTTGGGCTTGCCGTTTTTGGCAGCGCGTATTGCGTCGAGGGTATCTATAATCTGCTCCATACTGTTGCCGTCGATCTTATAAGTATCAAAGCCGAAAGCCTCGAATTTCTTTGCAAGATCAAGCACCGGCATAACCTCGTCGCACGTACCGTCAATCTGGAGATTGTTATAGTCGCAGAAAACGACGACATTGTCAAGCTTATACTTATTGCAGACCTGCGCCGCTTCCCATATCTCGCCCTCCTGGCTCTCGCCGTCACCGATGACGACGAACACACGGTAATCCTTCCCGTCGAGTTTTGCTGCGAGCGCCATGCCGGCTCCACACGCGAAGCCCTGTCCGAGAGAGCCTGTAGAAATATCTATGCCGGGGCATTTCTTCATGTCCGGGTGACCTTGGAGAATCGAGCCTTCCTTACGCAGGGTGTGCAGCACTTCCCTGTCGAAATATCCGAGGTCGGCCAGCGCTGCATACTGTATCGGGCAGACATGTCCCTTCGAAAGGACAAAGCGGTCTCGATCTTCCCACTTGGGATTTTTCGGGTCGATCTTCATCTCCGAGTAATAGACCGCGGTGACAAAGTCCGCCGCCGAGAGCGAGCCGCCCGGATGACCGGACTGTGCCTCATAAATCATTGTGATAACATCCTTGCGGAGCTGATTCGCCTTGTTCTTCAGAAATTTCAGCGTATCTTTTTCCATTCGTTCCTCCGATCCGGCTGCATGCGCAGCAGGAAATTTGACCGTTTTTGTCAACCCAAGGTTGAACGTTGGGTGTTTTGTGATTTGATTGTACTATTTGACGTAAAAAAAGTCAACTGTTATTATTCTGACAGCTGACTTTTGTGCAATCTTTATAATTTGTAAGTCGATTTCCAGTAAAAATAACTAAAATCAATCGTCTCCTCAAGTGAGTGTGAACTCCTTCGTTCGACAAGATCAAGCGTCATCCGATGTACATCCACCAGATACTGCATATTCCCCTCTTTTCGGCACATCTTGACCACGCGCATTCTGGACTCCGCCGTGAGATCAGCAACATAATCATGAAAAACCTGCACAAGCTCGTTATGCGTCGCGGCAGCGAGCATTTTATGGAATGTCATATCAGCCTCGGCAACAGCGTCAACATTCGGCTCGGTCTCCAACACGAGAGCCGAGTATCGATCATTCTGCATCTCAAGATTCAACTCATCCTCAGCGGTAAGCCCCTGCTGCAATATGAGCATGAAAACGCCGGTATCTATCATGCGGCGAAGCCCGAGCATATCCTCAGCATTGCCCTTGCTGAACAGCAGCGAGTAAATGACCGGATTAAGCATGCGCGGCGTAAAGCTTTCAGTAATAAAAGTGCCCTCTGGGCGACGGATTTCAATAGCGCCGTAGGCCACAAGTATTTTTATTGCTTCGCGGACGGTGTTCTTGCTCATGGAGAGCATTTCCGCCAGTTGTATTTCAGTGGGCAGCTTGTCACCCGGCTTATATATACCGGTCAGCACCCCGTCGACTATTTTATTTATGACAACATCCACCGCTGAGACCTGATTCCGTTTGGACGCGGAGTATGTGGCAGGTCTGGTATTCTCGTTCAAAGTAACGCTCCGTCCTTAAGGCAGCACCGCACAATACGTCTGCGGGATCTGATGGAAAATTTGCGCTCCGATATAGTCACTTTATCTTGAAATACACAAAGTATTCCTGAAAAAAAGTGCCGTCATCTTAGCCCGGATTTTCTCGTCATCTGTTCTTGACGCATTATGCGTTGTTTCCTTAACATGTTCTTTAGGGGTTATTATATCAAAACACCAACCCAATTGCAATAAAATTTATCTCAGCAAAGCGAAAAAGAGTATCCTTCTGTTTTGAGTGAAGCTTGCAGCATGAAAGGTGTGCAAAAGCACGTGCCGCACGGCACGTGCTTTTTGCCTTTTAACGTATCAGATGAATTTATCTATTGCATCGTTGAGTTCCTGAAGCTCGGCAGCGTCCGCCGCCGCGCCGGAAATGCAATGCTCGATATGATCCTTGAGGATTATCTTCGCCGTGTTATTGAGCGCAGAGCGCACTGCGGCAAGCTGTATGAGCACCTCGGAGCAGTCGCGTCCATCCTCGACCATGCGCTTGACGGATTCCAGATGACCTATCGCACGGGCAAGCCGGTTGACGACCGCCTTTGTCTGCGTGTGGGTATGCCCATGAGCGTGGCTGTGCATATGCACCGTGCCGTCTGCATGAACATGTGTGTGTATTTCTTCCTCGGGTATATGCACGCTTATCCCTCCCAATGCTTCATATAAACGCCTTTATTTTAGCGGGGTACGCGTGCCAAGTCAATAGACACGAAGCCGCTCAATATCTGGACGGGATGAGCTTGGCGCGCATGAGCGCATACACGACGGACGGAATGACCGCCAGATGCACAATGATGCCCGGAAGGCTCTTGACGAAGCAGCCCGCGACCCACGCCGCCATGGTGTACTGTCCGGCGGAGAAGATCAACGCCTTGGCAAGCCCGGCAATGACCCTGCCGCCGAGCATTGCAACGATGAGACTGATATAGAGGTCGGCATAGACCTTCTTCGTGTGCACAAGCTGCATCATCACGCCGGTGAGCACACCGTATGCCGCGCACTCGACCATCATCGCGGGGAGGATCGCGGCGGGAGGCATGCCGGTGATGAGCGAGGAGAGCAGCGGACCTGCCAGACCGCACAGCAGCCCATAAGGCCAGCCTGTGATGAGCCCGCACAGCAGCACGGGGATGTGCATGGGGCAGTAGATTGTGCCGGCTTCGGGGATGGCGTGGAACACCTGCGGCAGCACAACGCACAGTGCGATGCACACGGCGGTTATGATGGATTTTTTGACGGCGGACATTTTTTTCATTTTTGTTTGTCTCCTTTATCTTTCTCTGCTCGGTTTATATGGGCAGATTCTATCACGCCGCGCCTGGCTGCGGAAGCCCCCCTGGGGGATGAAATGTGAAGAAATTATTTTGACAGCAGAGCGGGCGTATTATATACTTTAGGCATTAAATAGTAAAGGAGCGGTGCGGCATGGACGGCAAGCAGCGGATAAGCACAGGGATAGGCGGACTGGACGAGGCGATAGACTTTCTCCGTCCGGGAGACACCGTGATATGGCAGTGTGAGCATCTGAGCGACTTCATGTATGTTGCAACGCGCTTTGTCACGGGCGTGGCGCGCACCGGGCACAGGATAGTTTACATACGCTTCGGCGACCATGAGGAGATAATGGATGCGGACGCGCTCGCAGCGCACGGGGCGAACGTGAAGAAATATGTGCTTGACCCGCACGTCGGCTTCGAGACCTTCGCCGTTCAGGTGCACAGGATAATAAAAAGCGAAGCGCGCGGCAGCTTCTTTGTGTTCGACTGTCTGTCCGAGCTTCAGAAATACTGGTTTTCAGATCTGATGATCTCCAACTTCTTCGTGCTGCTCAATCCCTTTTTGCAGCAGCAGGAGGCAGTGGCATATCAGGCGATAACCTACGAGCGGCACACCTATGACACCATTGCCGGCATACGCCGCGCGACAAGCGTGCTGATTAACGTGCGCACGGTGCACGGCAGCGTGTACGTCCATCCCGTGAAGGCGGACGGGCGGCACACGCCCAACATGTTCTTTCCCCTGCGCATCCGCGGCGCGCGATGCGAGTGCATCACGTCGAGCACCGATAACTCCTCCGTTTTTGATATGTTCACGCTCACGGGCGAGCACCGCGACTGCTGGGACAGCATGTTCGACTCGGTTGATCCGCGCGCGGGCGAACCGACGGACGAGGCGGGGCTGCGCCTGAAGGAAAATATAATGAGCTGTCTTCTCGGCAACGAGCCGACGCGCCTTGAGCTGTGCCGGAAATACTTCACGATGAAGGACCTTATGTATATCAAGAGCCGCGAGATCGGCACGGGGTGCATCGGCGGCAAGGCGACAGGCATGCTCCTCGCGCGGAACATCCTGCGCGATGAGAACCCCGACCTCTATCACAGCCGCATCGACCCGCACGACTCCTATTATATCGGCGCGGATCTTTTTTACACCTACGCCGTGCAGAACGGCGTGTGGGCGTCGCGCACGGAGATGGAGCGCGAGGAAGACTACTTCCGCTGCGCGCCGATAATAAAGGACAACCTGCTCAACGGCGAATTCATGCCGCAGATAAAGGAGCAGTTCATCTCGATGCTGGAATATTTCGGGCAGTCGCCGATCATCGTGCGTTCAAGCTCGCTTCTGGAGGACGGCTTCGGCAACGGGTTTGTCGGCAAGTATGAGAGCGTGTTCTGCCCCAATCAGGGCACGCTTGAGCAGCGATACGAGGTGTTTGAGCAGGCGGTGCGCACGGTGTATGCCAGCACCATGAACCCCGAGGCGATAAAATACCGCGCCGACCGCAATCTTCTCAACAAGGACGAGCAGATGGCGCTGCTTGTAATGCGCGTGTGCGGCGACATTCACGACCGGCTCTACTTCCCGCACTTTGCGGGCGTGGGGCACTCGAAAAACCTCTACATCACGGGCAGCGCCGCAAAGGTCAACCGCGGGATGCTGCGCCTTGTCGTGGGCATGGGCACGCGCGCGGTCGATCGCGGCGCGGACGATTATGCGCGCTTTGTCGATCTGAGTGACCCGCTCGCCCCGCCGCGCGTGGAATACGGCGATGAATACCGCTACTCCCAGCATAAGGCGGACGTGATAGACCTTGACCGGAACTGTTTTACCTCCGTGCGCATCGACAGCGTTGACAAGAGCACGCTTAAAACGGACGTGTCGCTGTATATGGAGCCCGATCTCGCCACGGCGGCGCGCTTTCGGGAGATGGGGCTGTACGGCGAGCGCGTGCCGGACATCGTCAACTTCCGGAAGCTCCTCAAGAGCACGGACTTCACGGAGACGATGGTATCCATAATGAGCCTTTTGCAGGACAAATACAGCTATCCCGTGGACATAGAGTTTGCCAGCAACATCACACCGGAGGGCGAATACCGCATCAATCTGCTGCAATGCCGCCCATTGCAGACGCACGGCATCAGCAAGGCGGAGATCATGCCCGCCGTGCGCGAGTATTACTTCAAGACCCACGGCAACTTCATGGGCGGCAACAACTGCCTGCCGATAAAATACGCAGTGCTTGTGCAGGTCGAGCCGTATCTTGAACTGACGGAGCAGATGAAGTATCAGGTGGCGCGCTGCATCGGCGAGCTGAATGCCCGCCTCAAGGACGACAACACCGTGCTGCTCGGTCCGGGGCGCTGGGGCACGACCACGGCAAGCCTCGGCGTGCCGGTAAACTTCCGGGAGATCTCGTCGTTCAACTGCATGGCGGAGCTGGCGTACTCCTCGCACGGAATACGCCCGGAGCTGAGCTACGGCAGCCACTTCTTTCAGGATCTTGTGGAGGCGGGCGTGTTCTACGCGGCGCTCTACCCCGGCGAGGACGGATGCGAATTCAACGGGGAGCTTTTCGCACGGCATGAGAACGTCTACGCAAAGCTCATGGGCACACCGGCGGACGACCCTATGGCAAACGTGATCAGCGTTGTGGATCTCAGCGGCGAAAGGGCGCTGCTGTACTCCGAGGTTGAAAGCCAGCTGTGTTTTCTGGCATCGACATAAGTGCATTTTCAGGAGGATTTAAGCTTTTGCGGATATACTGGAACAAAAGCTGGGGGTGATATACCATGCGTATACTGATAGCGGATGATGAGCAGGGCATTGCCAAAGCGCTCAAGGTCATTCTGGAAAAGAACAAATTTACGGTGGACGCGGTGTTCAACGGCACGGATGCGCTGGATTACATCATGAGCACGCCGTATGATGCCATCGTGCTGGACATAATGATGCCGGGACTGGACGGGCTGGCGGTGCTCTCCCGCGCAAGGAAAGCCGGAATAAAGACCCCCGTTATGCTGCTGACGGCGAAGAGCGACATATCCGACCGTGTTGCCGGGTTGGAGTGCGGCGCGGATGATTATCTTCCGAAGCCATTTGCCACGGCGGAGTTTGTCGCGCGCGTGCGCGCGCTGACGCGCCGCAGCGAAAGCTACACCCACCCTGTCATCACCGTGGGCAAAACGTCGCTCGACTCGGGGCGCTATGAGCTGCGGTGCGGCGAGAAGAGCGCCGCGCTGAGCAACAAGGAATATCAGCTGATGGAGCTTTTCATGCGCAATCCGAGGCGTGTTTTCTCGACCGAGCATATAATGGAGCTTATATGGGGCTTTGACGCGGAGGCGGAGACGGACGTTATCTGGACGTACATCTCGTTTCTGCGCAAAAAGCTGCGGCAGATAGACTCCGACGCGGAGATAAAGACGATACGCGGCGCGGGGTACGCCCTCGACACGCGCGAGTGAGCGGGGGCAGGCAAAAATGCTGAAAAAAATGCGCCGGAGGTTCATCCTCGCGGCAATGACGGCGGTGTTCACGATAGTTGCGATGCTGTCGGTCTGCGTGTGCATATGGTTTTATCAATCGAATATCACGCGGCTGGATATGACGCTGCGCGGCATACTCGTCAGCGAACAGCACCAGCGCGACCCCTTTGCAGACGGCTTTCCCGGCGGAGATGACCGCGTCTCGCCCGAGCGCCCGTATATGACGCGCTTTTTCTCCGTCACGTTCAGCGACGCGGGGACGGTTAGCCACACCTCGCGCGATTACATTGCCTCCGTAAGCGACGAGGAGGCTGTGCAGTACGCCGAGGAAGCCGTGGCGCGCGGACGGGAGTTCGGGTTTTATAAGGGCTACCGTTACATTGTGTCGCAGGGTGACATGGTGACTGTCGTGTTTCTGAACGCTGAATTTGAGCAAAGCCTGCAAAACGCGCTTATAATCGGGTGCGCGGCAGTGTCGCTTTTCTGCATGGCGCTGGCGTTCGTGATCATCGTGCTGCTCTCCAAGCGCGCACTTGACCCATATATGCGCAATATCGAGCGGCAAAAGCAGTTCATCACGGACGCCGGGCACGAGCTGAAGACCCCGCTGACCGCAATCGCCGCGAGCGCGGACGTGCTTGCCATGGATGACGAGCACAACGAATGGGTGCAGAGCATCCAGCTGCAGGTGCAGCGGCTTTCTCGGCTGGTGAACGCACTGGTGACGCTCTCGCGGCTCGACGAGGAGCAGCCCCTGCCGGAGCAGGCGGACTTTGTGTTGAGCGATGTTATATGGGAGATCGCAGAGCCGATGCGCTCTCTTGCCGAGGCAAAGGGAAAAACATTCACCCAGAGCATTGAGGACGGGATGTGTATGCACGGCGACAGCGCCGGGATAGGGCAGCTTGTCTCCATTCTCCTTGATAACGCGCTGAAGTACTCCACCCCCGGCGGGGAGATACGCCTTACGGCGTATAAGCGTCACCGTGAAAATGTGATCGAAGTCACAAACCCCTGTGCGCTTGCAGATACCAGACATCTTGACCGCCTATTTGACCGGTTTTACCGGCCGGACGAGTCGCGCGCTTCCAACACGGGCGGAACAGGCATAGGACTCTCGATTGCGCGGGCAATCGTCGAGGCGCACCGCGGCACGATTGAAGCCGAGAGCGCCGACGGGACGGAAATAACTTTCCGCGTGAAGCTCCGCGCGATATGATGATGAATACATATAGCAGCCCCCGCAGGGCGGTTCAGCGAACCGGCTCTGCGGGGTGTTTGCGTATCAGTATTATATTCAAGCGTTGTTTTTCAGTCTCTTCACCAGCTCCTCGTCTGCTTCGGCGAGGATGGTTTTATACTCAGTGTATATCACCTTGCCCGGCAGCGCGCCGGAGGGCTTGCGGACGCTTCTGACCATGGTGTAGTCCACGGGTATCTTCCCCGCCGTGCGCCCCTGCGAATAGTATGCGGCGAGAGATGCCGCCTGCTGCAGCGTCCGCGGCGGCACATCCTCCCCCTCGCAGCGGATGATGACGTGGCTGCCATGCACGCGCTGGGTATGCAGCCACAAATCCGTGCGTCGGGCAAGCCTGCACGTCAGCTCGTCATTCTGGGCGTTGCTGCGCCCGACGAGCACCTCAAAGCCGTCGTCTGTGACAAACTTATACGGCGCCTGTGCGCGGACGCGCTCAGGCTTCCCGCCCTTACCGCGGCGGATATAGCCCGTGTCCAGAAGCTCCCGGCGGATGTCGGAAACGTCGCGGTCGGTCTCGACGCGCTCAAGCTCGTCAAGCACGCTGTTGAGATAGTCCAGCGAGCGCTCCCCATCTGCGATCAGCCCGGTCAGATGCTGCTCCGCCGTCTTGAGCTTGTTATACTCCTTGTATAACGCCGTCGCGTTCTGCTGCGGCGTTTTCAGCGGGTCAAGCTCAATTTTTACCTGCGGACAGCCCGGCTCGTAGTAATCCTCGCATTCCAGCGTCCTGTCGCCGCGCCTGATGCGGTATATATTCGCCGTTATAAGCTCCGCCAGGCGGCGCACGTCCTCGCGCCCCCCGGTGCGCGCAAGCTCCTCACGCTGCGCAGCGAGCTTGCGCGCGAGACGGTCGCGCAGCGTGCGCACGGTTTTTGTCAGCTCATGGCTGCGGCGGCGCTGCTGCTCGGCACGGTCACGCGAGAGGTAGAAGGCGTCAAGCAGGGCAGAGAAGCTGTCATACCGCTCCAGCGCCGCAGACGCGCCGTACTGCCGGATGGGCATAAAGCTGAAATCGCGCGGCTTGCCGTCGATACTGATCATCCACGGTTCAAGCTCCCCCGCAGCGACGCTCTCCGCAAGGGCGGCGGCGCAGTCCGGGAGCATTTCGTAGTCACCGCCGCAGCGATATGCAAGCTCCCGCGCGATGAGCGG
>DJEW01000019.1:0-13133 GCA_002431965.1 Clostridiales bacterium UBA5888 | reverse complement strand
GCCGCAGCTATCATGGCGCGGCGCTCATCATCCGTCACAGAGAAAAAAGCGCGCTTTGCCTGCGCGGGCGGCAGGCGGTATATCATCCCCGGCAGCAGGCGGCGCATAGCGTCCCCGGCAAAGTCCATGCGGCGCATACAGTCGATTATCCGCCCGTCCGCACCGACGAGGATGGCATTTGCACTGCGCCCGATAAGCTCCACGACGAGCTTCTTTTCCGCGCTCACGCCGAGTTCGTCATGCGTATCGAGCGTGAGAATGACCATACGCTCAAACGCCGGCTGCTCAACGGAGAGTATACGCGCCCCGACAAGATGCTTGCGCATGAGCATGCAGAACATAGGCGGCTCGGCAGGGTTTTCAAACCCGCCGGAGGTGAGATGTATGCGGGCGTTGCCCGTGCCGGCGGCGATGACAAGGCGAAGATTGCCGCCCCCTGCGCGCAGGGAGAGAAGGAGCATATCCCGTTCGGGCTGCTGCACCCTGTCTATGCGCCCGCCAACTGTTTTCTCCCTGAGTTCGCGCGTGAGAGCGCTGACGGTCACGGCATCAAGCGGCATCGTTACCCTCCATTATCATCGTAAAGAGCGCGTCAATGCGCTCTGTCTTCCCCTGCAGATACAGCCATCCGAACAGCGCCTCCAGCCCCGTCGCGGCATGGTATTCTCCCTCCGTCGCCTTCTGCGGTACGGAGTTGACCTTTGCGTTGCGCCCGCGCTTATATACGGCAAGCTCCTGCTCAGTCAGAAACGGCATTATCTTTTTTGCGGCGGCGGCCTGCGCCGGGGCGTTGACGTACGACACCGTCAGCCGGTGAAGCTGTCCCGCGGCGGAGTGCCCCTGCTTGCAGAGCATTGTGCGCGTGAGCAGCTCATACACGCCGTCGCCTATATGCGCCAGCCCCAGCATACTCATGGCATTGACCTCGTTGAGCGTCATCTGCGGGCAAAAATAATCCATGGCTTTTCCCATCCTTTTCTGTCCTGTCAATGCAAAAGGGCGTTCTAAACGCCCTTTTGACTGAGTTTTATACCGTTTCGTCCGTATAATCTGGCTGAGCGCCGTTCATCCCGGCGGCAACTGCAAGATCGTCATCCGCCGCCATGCCGAGCCTGACCTGTATATCGTGCCAGCCCTGATAATCAACGAGCACCTTGCGGGGCTTTGCACCCTCGTAGGGTCCGACGATGCCAAGCTCCTCCATCTGGTCGACGATGCGCGCGGCGCGGGAATACCCGAGCTTCACGCGGCGCTGGAGCATGGAGACAGAGCAGGACTTGGTTTCAAGTATAGCCTCGACCGCCTGCGGCAGCATTTCATCATATCCGCCGCCTATCCCCTCGTCCTTTGCGCCCTTGCCGCTGTCGGCGGCAGACTTATCCTCCGACGCTTTGTTCATGTACTCCTCTATCTCGCTGTTCTGCTGAACGTCGGACGCCCCCTCCTTGATGAACTGGATGACCTCCTCGCGTTCCTCATCGGACACGAACGCGCCCTGGATGCGCGTCGGCTTTCCGCAGCCGACGGGAGAAAAGAGCATATCCCCCATGCCGACAAGCTTTTCCGCGCCGGTCTGGTCGAGTATGATACGGCTTTCGAGCGAGGACGACACCGCAAACGCGATGCGCGAGGGGATATTTGCCTTCATCAGCCCCGTGATAACGTCTGCGGATGGGCGCTGGGTTGCAATGACAAGGTGCATGCCCGCCGCGCGCCCCATCTGGGCAACGCGGCAGATGCTCTCCTCGACCTCCTTGGAGGCGACGAGCATAAGATCCGCCAGCTCGTCAATGACGATGACGACGCGCGGCATGGTGGGTTCGCCGCTCTGCTCACAATGCCTGTTATAATTGTCCAGATCGCGCACACCGACCTCGGAGAACAGACGGTAGCGCTTGAGCATCTCCACGACCGACCACTGAAGCGCGCCCGCCGCCTTCTTGGGGTCGGTGACAACAGGAACATAGAGATGAGGAATGCCGTTATAAACGCCGAGCTCTACCATCTTCGGGTCGATCATGATAAGGCGCACCTCGTCTGGGCGCGCTTTGTAGAGAAGGCTCAGAATGAGCGAATTCATGCACACGGACTTACCCGAGCCTGTAGTACCGGCGATGAGCATATGCGGCAGCTTTGCAATGTTGCCGACAACGCAGTCGCCGCCGATGTCCTTGCCGAGGGCGAAGCTGAGCTTGGACTTGGCGCTGATGAATTTCGGTGAATCTATAATATCGCGCAGGTAAACGGTGCTGACGATTTTGTTGGGGACTTCTATGCCGACGGTGGAGATCTTGTCCGGGATGGGCGCAATGCGCACATTCACAACGCCCAGAGCAAGCGCGAGATCGCCCGCAAGGTTTGTAACGCGGGCAAGCTTGACGCCCTGCTCAAGCTCTATATCAAAGCGCGTGACCGTCGGGCCGCGCGTTACACCGACAATGGCAGCGTTGATGCCAAAGCTGTGTATAGCGCCCTCAAGACGCTCCTTATTGACCATTATCTCGTCGCGTGCGTCAATATTTGCGACAGCGCCCGTGCGCAGCAGATCGACCGGCGGGAACTCATACCCCGTGCTGTCCGTATCCGCTGCGGCGACCGCCGCCTCCACCGCCTTCGCTTCTTTATCCACATCGGCACGGCGGATTTTTTTCTTCGGCGGGTCGCTTATCTCGGCGCTCATTGTGGAAGAATGCATGATCTCCTCCACCGTGGCGCTCAGCTCGTCCACATCCACACCGGCGGCGCGCGCTTCCGCCGCGCCGTCCGTGACGGCGTTCTCGCGGATTATAGGCGCGCCGCGGCGCTTCAGAAGCGCCGCCGCGGGATCCTGCACAGGCTCGCCGCCGCGTGCCTTGCCGCGCTCCGGCGCGCGCGGAGTCAGCACGTCCTCATCCATCAGGTGGGTTTTCTTCGCCGGGCGCGCGCTCGCGCTCTCGGCGGGATAGGGCTTCGTTGTCTTGCCGCGCTTATCGGCGAGAGGCAGCTCCTCATCGTCGTCAAGCGATATTTCGGGCAGGACGCTCTCGCGCTGTATGCGCTCTATCTTCGCGCCGCGCCTGTCAGCCTTTGCAGCGCGCGGCGATGCGCCGCCCACTTCAAGCGGGAGGACAGCGTCCTCGCCCTCTGCGGGCGCGGGCTTTTTCTTTTCGTACATCGCAGGGTCGTATTTCACACTCGCACGCTCGCGCGCCTTGCCGAACGCTTTGATAAAGCTGCCGTTGAAGCACTTGACCGTGAAGAACACGAGCAGCACAAGCAGCACGGGCATTGCGCCGTAGAGGCTGAAGGCGTTTTCAAGCCCGATGGCGATAAGCCCGCCGACAACGCCGCCGCTTTGCAGGCTCTGCCCCTGCTCAAAGAGCGCGCCGCACAAAAGCTGCATATCACCGGTGTCGGTCGTGCCGGTATAGAAAAAAAGGCTGCCGAGGGCGGCGATAATGATGGGGATCATCAGCGCCGAGGTCACACGCAGGGCGACAGGCTGCCCCTTATGAAAGCCGAGAATGATCGCCGCCATCAGAAAAGCGGGCACTGTCAGCCAGAAGCCCCAGCCGATAAGCCCCTTTATGAGATTGGCAAAAAAGACGATGAACCGGCCGTCAGTATTATAATGGCTGATGATGACGAACACCGCCAGAAAGAGAAAAACGACCGCGCCCAGCTCCCGCCGTATCGGCGGAGCTGGCGGCTCGGGCGGGGTGACAACCTCGGGCGCTTTCTTCCTCGTGCCTGTTTTTTTTGCCGTTGCGCTCTTCTTTGCGGCGGAAGAGCCGTTTTTTCTGGTTTGTGCCATTAAAAAGTCCTTTCTTCGTCGGGAGACCGGGGCAGATGCCGCAGACGTATTATGCGGCGCTGACCTAGAAGATCATCGTGAGTATTATGGAGAGAACGCCCATGACCCAGCAGTAGTACGCAAAGCCGCCGAACTTACCCTTTGCCGCGATGCGCTTTACAAGGCTGATCGCCCCGATGCCTGAAAGCATCGCCGCGACCATGCCGATAAGATACGCCGGAACATTGGCAATGTCCACCCCCTGCTGAAATGCATCAACAAGCGTGACGATGTTCGCGCCGAGCACGGCGGGGATGGAGAGAAGGAACGAGAATTTCACCGCGAACTCCCTGTCAAGCCCGGCGGCAATGCCGGCGGTGATGGTCGTTCCGGAGCGGGAGAGTCCGGGGATAGTGGCGACGCACTGGCAAAGCCCGATGATGAGCGCATCGGAGATGGTCATGCCGCCGGCAGTTTTCGTGCCGGGCTTCATCCTGTCCGCCACGAACAGCATGCACCCTGTCAGCACCAGCGCGATGCCGATGAAAACATTGTGGTAATAGAGCGTTTCTATCATCTTATGTACCGGGAGGATGAGCACGAGCGGAAGCGTGGCAAAAACGATCATAATAAACGTGCGCGCGCCGGGATAGTGCCGCTGACGCTGCCCAGCGAGAGGACCGACGTTTATAAGCCCCAGCACCTCATAGAACATGCGGACGATGTCCTGCCAGTAGCACACGAACACCGCAGCGAGCGTTCCAAGATGCATCAGCACATCGAAAAGAAGATGCCCGTCGTCGGTCGAGGTGAGGTCAAAAAGATTGTTGAGAATCGAAAGATGCCCGGAGCTTGACACGGGCAGAAATTCAGTTATCCCCTGCACCAGCCCCAGAATTATTGCATTCCACACGGACATTGCCATATACCCCCACGGTAAACATAATAAGAATTATACCACAAGCTTATGTAAAGCACAAGTGCGCAAGAACGGCAGGCGCAGGAAAATTTTTCTGCGCCTGCCGGGCGGCTATACGTCCGCAGCACCGATCCGGGCGTGGAGATACCCCAGCGCGTCGGAGAGCGTGCCGAGCGTGTCGATAAGCCCGAGGCGCACGGCCTCCTCGCCGTAGATGACGCTGCCGATGTCGTTGGCAAGCTCATCCGTATTTGTCATAAGGCGCAGATATTCCTCCCGGCTGACGCGCGAGTGGGCGGTGACAAAGCCGACAATGCGCTCCTGTATACGCGCAAAATAATTATATGTCTGCGGCACACCGATGACCACGCCGTTGAGGCGCACCGGGTGGATGGTCATGGCGGCGGACGGCGCCACCATGCTGCGCCCGGCAGCAACGGCGAGCGGCACGCCGATGGAGTGCCCGCCGCCGAGAACGAGCGACACCGTCGGCTTTCGCATGCCGGCGATAAGCTCCGCGATGGCAAGCCCCGCCTCCACATCGCCGCCCATGGTGTTCAGGAGGATCAGCAGCCCTTTTATCTCCGGCGACTCCTCCACCGCCGCGATGAGCGGCAGCACGTGCTCGTACTTCGTCGTTTTTGCGTCCTCGGGCAAAAGCTGATGCCCCTCGATCTGCCCGACGATGGTGAGGCACTGTATCGTCCCCGCCTTTGCGGCGGAATAGTCCTTTATTTCATCAGCTTCCAAAAAATCACCTCATGGGCTATATTATGCCCATGAGGCAACGGTTTTATTGTGTTATGTCTGATTTTATATTATTTCCTGTCGCTGTATGCGGCGAGGCATGCCTTGTATGTCATGTAACAGTCGAGCTTCGCCACGACCTCGAACGGCGCGTGCATGCTCAACACGGGCACGCCCGCGTCAATGGTGTCAATGTTGCGGTTGGCCATGAACTTTGCGATTGTGCCGCCGCCGCCCTGATCCACCTTGCCCAGCTCTGCAAGCTGCCAGATGACATTATTTTCGGCAAAGAGCCGGCGCAGGTACGCCACGATCTCGGCGGAAGCGTCGCTCGTGCCGGATTTGCCGCGCGCGCCGGTGAATTTGCAGATGCCGACGCCATAGTTTATCTTCGCGTCGCTGCGCTTTTCCGACACGTCCGGATAGAGCGGATCGAAAGCGTTTGTGACGTCGGCTGAGACGCAGAAGCTCTTTTCATAGCAGCGGCGAAGCTGCGTGCCCTGCGCGGCGCACAGATCCTCCATAAAGCAGTCGAACGCGGCGCTCTGCATACCCGTCACGCCGTCAGAGCCGGTCTCCTCCTTGTCGGCAAGGATGCACACGCAGGTGCGCTCCGGCGCATTGACGTCGAATATCGCCTTGAGCTCGGCAAAGGCGCAGACGCGGTCGTCATGACCGTAGCCGCCGATGAGCGAGCGGTCAAGCCCGATCTCGCACACGTCAAACGCCGGCACGGCAGCAAGCTCCGCCGAGAGGAAGTCCTCCTCCGTGATGCCGTACATATCGTTGAGAATGCTCATCACAGCAAGCTTCACCCTGTCCTTGCCGTCGTCGGCATAGGGCGCGCTGCCGATGAGGATATTAAGCCCCTCGCCCGTGAAGCCCTCGGACATGGTTTTTTTCATCTGGTCGGCGGCGAGGTGGGGCAGCAGATCGGTTATGACGAACTTCGGCTCGCCCGGCTCGCGCCCGATGACGACATTGACGGTCTCCCCATTCTTCAATGCGACAGCGCCGTGCAGCTCCAGCGGGATGGTGACCCACTGGTATTTCTTTATGCCGCCGTAGTAGTGCGTCTTGAAATAGCACATTTCGTCCGACTCGTACATAGTTATCTGCTTGAGATCAAGGCGCGGGGAGTCCACGTGCGCCCCGGCGATAACCGCGCCGTCGGAGAGCGGTTTTTTACCGATGACGGCAAGCATCAGCGCCTTGCCGCGGTTGTTCTTATAGAGCTTCATCCCCGGCTTTATATCCATTCCGGGCACATACTCTGCAAAGCCGTGCTCCTCGGCGAGGGCGACGGCGTTTATGACAGCCTCGCGCTCCATGCGGGAGCAGTCGAGAAAGTCCATATACTCCCGGCAATACTGCTCTACCCTCATGCGCTCATCGGTGTCGATAAGGTCATAGCCGTTCTTCTGCTCGTAAAAGAGCTTTTCTCTCAGTTCACTCATTTTCCCAGTACCTCCGTAAATAGTTTCCGGCAGTCGGCGGAGAATTCTTCCCGCGTGCCGTTGTTTTTGAGAATATGATCACAGCGCTCGTAATAGTATTCGTCCGGGCGCTGGGCGTTGACGCGCATCATCGCGTATTCCGGGCTTATCCCGTCGCGCTTCCGGATGCGCGCGAGGCGTATATCCCTTTCGGCGACGACGCCGACGGTGGTGAAGCAGCGCCTGGCAGCGCCGCTTGAAAAAAGCTCGATCGCGTCGAGCGCAGCGAGCGTTCCGCCTGCCATCGCCCACTCTTTCAGCCTTCGGCTGATCTCAAGATTGACGTATTTATGCGTGATAACATTCAGCTCGCGCAGCGCCTGCTCATCCGCGAACACCGTCGCGCCCAGCGCCTTTGTGTCCACCGCGCCGTCCGCGACCGCGCCGGGGAAATGCCGGCCGATCTCGGCGATCATGCCGCTGTTTTCACGCAGGAGCTCATGATACACCGCATCGCAGTCAACGACCATCGCGCCGAAGCCGCGCAGCACGTCGAGCGCGGTGGTTTTGCCGCTGCCCGTGCCGCCGGTGATGCCAACGACGCGCACACCCCCGGCGAGCGCGTCCGCGATCACGTCCGCGTCCAGCGCGCCGGTGCGCAGTATCCTGTAGGGCGCGGCGCTCATGTCGATTATCGTGGATTCGCGTCCGATGCCGCATGCGCCACCGTCGATAACGGCGGGTATCTTCCCGGAGAAATACTCCATAACCTTTTCCGCGGTCTTTGGGCTCTCCGCGCCGGAGGGGTTTGCAGAGGGCGCGGCAAACGGCACGTTTGCAAGGCGCAGAGCTTCAAGCGTGAGCGGATGGTCGGGGCAGCGAAGCCCGACCGTCGCCCCGCCCGCGCGCACGATGTCCGGCACGACGCCGCGCGCTTTCAGCACGATGGTAAGAGGACCTGGCCAGAACCTTTCCGCCAGACGCCTTGCCTGCGCGGGCACATCCGCGCAGTATTTATCCATCGCACCCTCATCCGCCACCATCAGCGACAGCGGCTTCACCGCGGGGCGCCCTTTCACCTCGTATATTTCGCGCACGGCGCGCTCGTCCAGTCCGTTCCCGGCAAGCCCGTACACCGTTTCCGTCGGCACGGCGACCAGCCCTCCGCCGCGGATTATATCCGCCGCGGCGGAAATGTCCGTCGTTATGAGCCTTGTTTCCATATCACGCCTCCGTCTGCTGGCGCAGCTTTTCCGCCTGATCGGCGGTCACAAGCGCGTCAATGAGCGCGTCCAGATCACCGTTTATGATCGTTGTGAGATTGAAGTTCCTGTTGTCCCCCGTGAGCCGGTGGTCGGTCACGCGGTTTTGCGGGAAGTTGTAGGTGCGTATGCGGTCGCTCCTGTCGCCCGTGCCGATCTGGCTTTTGCGTTCGGCGGCGACGGCGGCGTTCTGGCGCGCAAGCTCCGCCTCATACAGCTTTGAGCGCATGATCTGCAGGGCGCGATCCTTGTTTTTATACTGGCTGCGCTCGTCCTGACATTCCACGACCGTGCCTGTCGGCAGATGGGTGATGCGTATGGCGCTCTCTGTCTTGTTGACGTGCTGCCCGCCCGCGCCGGATGAACGGTAGGTGTCTATCTTGAGGTCGTTCATGTCAAGCTTGAAATCAACCTCGCCGACCTCCGGCAGCACGGCGACAGTCGCGGCGGAGGTGTGGATGCGCCCGCCGGACTCCGTCACGGGAACGCGCTGCACACGGTGCCCGCCCGCCTCGAATTTAAGCCGGGAGTACGCCCCCTGCCCCTCGATGACAAAGCTGATCTCTTTTATACCGCCAAGCTCCGTCTCGTTGACGTTCGCCACGTCGAGCTTCCAGCCGCGCCGCTCGGCATACATCGAGTACATGCGAAAAAGATCGGCAGCAAAGAGCATGCCCTCCTCCCCGCCGACGCCGCCGCGTATCTCCATGATGACATTTTTGCCGTCGTTCGGGTCTTTGGGCAGCAGCAGGAGCTTTATCTCGCGCTCAAGGTGCTCATGCTCCGCCTTTGCGGAAAGGTATTCCTCCTGCGCAAGCTCCCTGAGCTCCGGCTCATCCATGAGCTGCCTTGCGCTTTCCATGTCCGCCTGCGCCTTTTTATAAGCGGCGTATGCCCCCACAAGGGGCGCAAGCTCGCGCGCTTCGCGCTCGCACTTTGCGTAAAGCGCAGGGTCGGAGTACGTCTCGGGCATTTCCATGCGCGCGGTCAGCTCGTCATATTGATTTTTCAAAGCATCAAGCTTTTCAAACATACTCTTCTCCGTTGTCCGTTTTCTTGTCCGTTTTATTTACAGGCACAAGGTATTTTAGCACAAGAAAACCGCGCTGTAAACATGAAAAGGCGCGCAATGCGAGCCGCGCGCCTTTTGCGTACATCTGACCTTTTTACTTTTTTGCCGAACCGGTCTCAAAATCGACCCTTCTGTCCGGCTCTATCTTCGCTCTCGCGCCCGCGGCGACCGTTCACAGCTCGTCGTCGCTCAGCGCCTCCGCCTTTTTCTGCACAGACTCCGTCACGGCTGCAAGCGCGTCGGCTTTGAGAGTACCTGCGCCGCGGTCTGGCGGCACGCCATAACGTTTATCGCCTTTGCACTTTTGACTGTACTCAGAAGTGGGAGAAAACCGGTGTTGAAATATTGCGCCCCTGCGTGTATTATATTATATAGAATAGAATATAGACAAAGTAAGCACATAAATAAGCACATCAGGAGAACACATATGAAAATTGCCGTAAAGAAGCTGCGCGATGGCGCGGCGCTGCCGACGCGCGGCTCTGCCTGCGCTGCGGGGTATGATCTGCGCGCGTGCATTGAAAAGAGCATCGTTATTGCGCCGGGCGCGACCGCCATGGTCGGCACGGGGCTGTCCATCGCCGTGCCGGAGGGGTATTTCGGCGCTGTTTTCGCGCGCAGCGGGCTTGCCGCAAAGCAGGGCGTGCGCCCGGCAAACTGCGTGGGCGTGTGCGACAGCGACTACCGCGGGGAGTACACCGTCGCGCTGCACAACGACAGCGCCGAGCCGCGCACGATAAACCCGGGCGACCGCATCGCCCAGCTTGTGGTCATCCCCTGTCTTCCGCTCGAATTTGACGAGGTGGAGGAGCTGGACGCGACGGAGCGCGGAGCAGGCGGCTTCGGCTCAACCGGGCGGTAGGGCGAAAAAAACGAAGGAGGAGCGGGATGAAACGCTTATCTGCACTTGCGCTGCTGTGCGCGGCTTTATGGCTGGCAGGGTGCGGCACGGCATCCGTGCGCCTGACGTATTCCGGCAGCGGAGAGGGTGTTCCTGTCACCGCCGCGGATGCGGCGGCTGAATCTGCGGACGAATACGCAAAATATGCCGCCGTCAACGACCGAGGGCATAATTATCAATACGGCATCGGCGTTGAAGCGGATATTGACAAAGCCGTGGAGTGCTACACCGCGGCGGCAGCGCATGGCATTCCGGAAGCCATGACGAACCTTGGCTGGTGCTATGAGCGCGGTGAGGGCGTGGCGCAGGATTATGCCCGCGCGCTGGAGCTGTACACCAGGGCGGCAGAGCTTGGCGAGGCGATGGCAATGAACAACATCGGGTGGCTCTATGAAAACGGCTTCGGCGTGGAAAAGAGCTGCGCGACCGCGCGCGAATGGTACGCCCGCGCCGCCGAAGCCGGGTGCGAGCTTGGAGAGGAAAATCTGGCGTATCTTGAAGCACAGGGACTTGCGGGATAAACGCCGTCAGCTGACAGGGGACACGCATAATAAGCGCCGCGCTCGACATGAGCGCGGCGCTTTCGCCACGGCGCTGAAATGCGCCGATTGTCGCCATCTGATTATAAATCAGAATTGTATAAATGCCCGGGAATTGTTCTTTGGAAATTGCTTCGTGGTTAATTACCTGGTGAAGGTGGTCTTGCAGCTGCCGTCGGCGAAGATGAACTTTATCTCATGCTCGCCGTCGGAGAGCGCCTCGATGATCTCTGCGGCTATGGTCACTGTGCCGTCCTCGGCAACCGTGAACTCCACCTCGACGCCGTCGATGAGCACCTTAATGACCGCGTTGGAGTTGAGCACAAACTCAATGTCTCCTGCCGTCCACTGCTGCTCCTTGCCCTCGATGACGAAATACTTCGCGTACAGCACGGCTCCTGCGCCGGCTGAAGCTGCGGGCTTGGGAACGGTGTAGCTCTCGCCGGGCTTGACCTCAACGCCGTTGATGAAGATGCTGTTATCGGTGCCGTTCTTGACGGTCACGCCGCCGGGAACGTCATCGATTTCAGTATCTGCGGGCGCTTTGATGACGGTGACGGTATCCCCATCCTTGGCAATATCGTAGCCGGACTCGTTGACGGCGTACCATCCGTTTGCCTCCACAACAACATAACCTTCTTCGACAAGATTCTCAATTTCCTTATCGGAGTAGATGCCGCCGGTGTAGATAACGTCATAGGTCATTTCCTTACTGTTAAGCGTACCTGTGAAGCGGCCGCCGGAGACGGTTATTGTGCCGCCACGATCTATCGTGCCGGATGAAGATGGACCTGGGTGATTAAAATAATCATTACTCCAAATTTTGTTGTTCTGGTTGCCTGTAGCCGTGGTGAATTCGCCGTTGGTAATGGTCATTTCACCCTTGCCGTGATCGCCGTAATAATCGTTCTGGATAACTGCACCCAGATAGCCGCCGGTGAAGGAGCCGCCATTGATTTCGGCAACGTTTTTGTTGAAAACAGCTGCGTATGCACTCTCTACGAACGTGCCGCCATTGATGGTGAGGTTGCCCCAGAATCCGTTACGGACGTTATAACCCGCGCCGGAGAATGTGCCGCCGTTGATGGTGAGCTTGGCTTCTCTGCCGTCAGTGTGTTCCACATCATCGCTGCCATCAGGACTACTTGTACCGGTTTTGTTTATCCAGCCGTTGTCGATAACGCACGAATTAGGGACATGTCCCACATTACTTATGACTTTGACGTCTCCCCCAATGGTCATTTCGCCGTAATTCCTGATAACGTACTGAGGAGAGAATTCTCCTCCATGGGTAAATGTGCCGCCTTCGAGGTTTGCGGTACCTTCGTTGACAAGCGCAGCTAAATCCGAGACATTTATAACCTTGCCGGTTTTGCCTGCGGAGCTGTCGATAATGGTGAGGGTGCCCTTATTCAAGATGGTATTTTTATTTGAGTCACTGTTTTTCAGCGTAAACCCGTTGAGATCAAGAATGATGTTCAGATTCTCACCGATGGTGATGCTCTCGGTGACGTTGTGCCCAAGCTTTATCGTGATCTGGGTTACACCGGGTTTGTTGATCTGGTCCTGAAGCGTTCCCTCGGTGTCGGCAGGTGCGCGCGCAGGAGCAGTGAGCAGTGCCGCATCGGCGGTGCTGCTCTCCTCGCCGGAAGCGGGAGTGTCCTCCTCGTTGCCGTTCTCCGCGCCGGGATCGCTGCCCTCCTCCGGCTTGGCATCTTCATTTTCTTCGCCGGAGGCTTCAGGATCTTTTTCCTCAGGCTGCTCTTTGTCGCCGGAAGCGGGCTGCTCGCCCCCTTCGCTGTCGCCGGGCTTGGGCGCATCAGCGCCGCTGCCGTTGTCGCCGGAAGTGGTGTTACCCTCTTCTTTGTCGCCAGATTCGGACAAATTCTTGCCCTCGTCATTGCCGCTGGGATTGACATTGCCGCTCTCCCCGGAAGCGCCGGAATCAGATGCATCGCTGCCGCCGTTGCCGGAATCTAAGCCGCTGCCGCTCAGATTTGCGTCAGCGGAGCCGCTGCCGGCGCCGCTGTCATTGCCACCATCGGGAGTTCCCGAAGGATCGTCGCCACCCGTGGTTTCAGCCGCGGGATTGTCACCGGTGTTCTCTGCCGCTGCGGGCTGCTGCTCACCGTCGGCAAAGGCACAGGTCGGGATAAGTACGAGACACACTATCAACGCAAGTATGACCGCAATTACCAGTTTGTTTCCTTTCATGGTTTCTCTCCTTTCTTCAAAAATTCTATATTATCCCCAAGGAACAAGGGGTAATACCGTGAATATTTTTCGTAGATGTGTACATCTGCGAAATATAATGAATATTGCTATTCATTGTTCACGGCAGAATTTCCCGATTTGGTAAAATTGCTATTGAATTTTTGTAAATTACATGTTAGAATGGGCAAAACTTGAATCATAACATCCAGCATATAGTTCATCTATTCATTCATTTTTTCATATCCCTATCGCAGATGTACACATCTACGAA
>DJEW01000033.1:228-11954 GCA_002431965.1 Clostridiales bacterium UBA5888 | reverse complement strand
GCTTCATATGCAAACTGCCGTTCATGCTCGCCCTTTACGAACATTCCGCAATCCGGGTCTGTCGTTGAGACTGTCTTTTCTGCTGTTCCCCCGCCTCTGGGGGCATCATCGTCATCGTCGATCGGTGACTTGCCCAACTCTGCTCTTTCTGCGTTTACTTCTTTCCGAAGCTGCTCCTCATATATCTTTGCTGTTTTGGCGACTTGTTCTTTCTGGAACTTTTTCTTATTTGCGCTTGCTTTTATATGTGTTCCGTCTATGAATACCGCACTTGGGTCTACTGCACGGTTATTTATTGCCTTATTCAGTATGTGCTCGAATATTTCAGCCGGGAGCTCCGAGGGAAATCTCTTGCAGAACGCATAGCTCACCGTAGCAAAATGCGGTATTCTGTCCAGCAGGCTATACCCAAGAAACCAACGATACGCTACATTCAACTGTATTTCCCGGTATGTCTGGCGCAATGACGGTATGCCGAACAGATGCTGGATCAATACCATCTTTATGAGCACTACAGGGTCTGTTCCGTCCCGCCCCACGCCATGGCAATAGTACGGACTCAACCTTTCATACAGCCAGTCGTAGTCTATCACCTTTTCTATTTTCCTTAGCATGTGATCCTTTGGCACAGCTGATCTATATCCACCATTACCACGTCTCGCCGGTTATCCTGTCTCCACTGTTCCATGCTTCTTTCCACCTGTCCTCTTTTTTCCCATTATACCAAAAAGCTCGCATATTGGCGAGACTTCTTTGACAGGCTGATCATCCCCCGGTACACGCCGGGGGATGATGTTATTTTACGCTGTCTCTGTCATATTACAATATAAATCGATGGTAACTTGACTTATGCGTTACTTCTTTCCGCTGCGCAGAATTTTGACCTCGCGCTTGAGCATGTACGGCAGGATCGCCTTCATCTTGTCCTCTGCCTTGAACATGACGGACGCCTCCGGCAGATCGCGGCTGAGATGTATCGCGTCAAACTCGCACCGCGTCGTGCACAGTCCGCAGCCGATGCACTTGTTCTCGTCCACCACGGTTGCGCCGCAGCCGAGACAGCGCGCTGCCTCACGGCGTACCTGCTCATCGGTGAAAGTCAGGCGTGCGTCGGCAAAGCTCTTCACTTTTGTGCTGTCCATGCCGGGCAGCTGACGGGAGGAGTTATCAAAGCTCTCCACCGGCAGCATGACGTCGTCCTTATTAAGCTCGATGAACTGGCGGCGGTTACGCGCAAGCGTAAGACTCTGCCCGGGGTGGACATAGCGGTGCAGCGACTCGGCAGCCTCGCGCCCGGCGGCGATGGCGTCAATTGCGAACTTCGGACCTGTCAGCGCATCGCCGCCGACGAATATATCCGGCTGTGCGGTTTGCAGGGTTACGGGGTCGGCGATGACAGTGCCGTTGTGGTTGAAGGTCATGCCCTCCGGAGCGATGCCGCCGAGATCGACCTTCTGACCAATGGCGCTTATGACGGAATCGACCTCGATAGTCTCATACCTGCCTGTGCCGACGCTCTTGCGCCGACCGTTTTCGTCCGCCTCGCCAAGCTCCATCAGCTCCACCTTGAGCGCCGTGACCTTTTCTCCGTCGCCGATGATCTCCACCGGGGCGCAGAGGTAACGGAAATTCACGCCCTCCTCGATTGCCTCGGCGACCTCTGCTTTATCTGCGGGCATTTCCACCTCGGAACGGCGATATATAACATAGGTCTCTTCTGCGCCGAGCCTCACGGCACTGCGGCAAACGTCCATTGCCACGTTGCCGCCGCCGATGACGGCGCACTTTCTGCCGACGGCGGGATGCATGTCGAGATTTACCGCGCGCATGAATTCAACACCGCCGAATACGCCGTGCAGTGTCTCACCCGGAATGCCGAGCGGCGCGGATTTCTGCGCGCCGATTCCGATGAAGAAGCCCTTGTAGCCTTGTGCTCGCAGCTCGTCGAGCGTGATGTCCCTGCCGACCTCAACGCCGCATCGAAACTCCACACCCATCTCTCGCAGCACGTCTATCTCCGCGCTGACAACGTCCTTTTCAAGCCTGAACGAGGGTATGCCGAGCGTGAGCATGCCGCCGGGTACTTCGTCACGCTCAAATACGGTCACGGGGTAGCTCATGTTTGCAAGGTAATATGCACAGCTCAGACCCGCAGGTCCGGAGCCGATAACGGCTATCTTCTCATCATAGCCGGAGGTA
The DNA here is from genome assembly GCA_002431965.1 of Clostridiales bacterium UBA5888. GTDB lineage: Bacteria > Bacillota > Clostridia > Oscillospirales > Oscillospiraceae > Limivicinus. Next base: position 9,755 of record DJEW01000033.1, on the reverse strand, counting down.
TCCTCTCTGCGCGTGCGCTTTTCGGGGATGTACCGCTTGTCGGCGTGAAGCTCCTGAGCGGCGATGAACTTCTTTATCTCATCGATCGCAACTGGCGCATCCACCGTGCCGCGCGTGCATGCGGCTTCGCACCGGCGGTTGCATATGCTGCCGCAGACGGCGGGGAAGGGGTTATCCTGCTTGATGAGCTTGAGCGCGTCGAGGTATCTTCCTTCGGCAGCCATCTTTATATAGCCCTGCACGGCGATATGTGCGGGGCAAGCGGTCTTGCAGGGGGCAGTGCCGGTGTCGTAGCAGTTTATCATATTATTGTCGCGGTAGTCCTCGTCCCATTTCTCCGGACCCCACTTTGTGTCGTCAGGCAGCTCATGCTTGGGATATATGACAGGACCTTCCTTCGTGCAAAGCTTTTGTCCCAGCTTTGCCGCGCCAGCGGGGCAGACCTCCACGCATTTGCCGCACGCGACGCATTTTTCCTTGTCCACGTGGGCAATGTATGCGCTGCGGGACATGTTCGGCGTGTTAAAGAGCTGAGACGTGCGCAGGGCGTAGCATACGCCAGGCGCACAGTTGCAGATGGCAAAGATCTTGTCCTCACCGTCAATGTTGGTTATCTGGTGGACGTATCCCTCTTCCTCGGCACGCCGGAGAATAGCGATAACCTCGTCATAGCTGACCTCGCGCCCATCCTTTCCGGTCTCAATGGCGTAACGCGCGCAGTCGCCCACGGCGATGCACCAGTTGTCTTCAAGATCGCCTGAGCCTTCACCGCGTACAGACTGCGAGCGGCGGCAGGAGCATGCTCCGGCAACATAGCAGTCGTATTTTTTCAGCCAGTGAGAGAGATGCTCGATGCTGACGGATTTAGATTCGCTCTGAATGGCTTTTTCCACCGGAACGACGTGCATGCCGATGCCAGCGCCTCCTGGCGGCACCATCGGCGTTATCTTTTCCAGCGGCAGGCGGGTCATGTCGTTGAAGAAATCGCAGACCTCGGGATGCTCGTCAACGAAGGATTTGCGCATATTGAAAAATTCCGCCGCGCCGGGCACGAACAGCGGCAGCATATACTGCTTCTCGCGCTGCGGATTTTCCCAGTTCCACTCAATAAGCCCGACGCAGCCCATCTCGTACAGCTTGGCCTCCAGCCTCTCCATATCGGCCCAGCCGGAGGTTTTTGCGACCTGTGCCAGCGTCTGCGGCACACGCTGCGGCATGCTCAGCGCGATCTCCACCATCTCATCGTCCAGCGCATTCACGAGTCCCCAGTACTCTGGGCAGCTCTCGTCAAGCTTTTTCAGCCCAAGCTTGTACGGCACGCGATCTGTCATCTTCTTGCCGAGAGCTAGAAGCTTTTCTTTGTTTGTTACCATATATCTCTCTCCCTTATGTGCATTTGAATTTGCCGAAAATTTGTCTCTCCAGTCCATACAATACCATATATATTGCCAATTGTCACTAGACAATTTTTCGGCAATTCAAGAAAAACCGGCAGAGACGCGAGATGTCACGCCTCTGCCGGTCATATTAACTTCTTAGCTTCAAATAAGCTTCAGACCCTTTATCATCAGCGCCAGACCCAGCGCAATGATGAGCACGGTGCTGACTTTAAGGATGTATTTATTATACTTCTTCGGTATCAGCGCGCCGAGCGAGCCGAACAGCAGCATCGCCGGCGCTGTGCCCAGCGCGAACGCCAGCATGTACGCCGCACCGCGCGCCAGGCTTCCCGCCGCCGTGCCCGCGCCGCCTACGCTCTCAAAATCCGAGACGGAGAAGGGGAGGGCGTTTGGGCAGCGCGCCCCGACCCGGTCATTATCGCCGCCGATAGCAACGCCTTCTTGGCGTTGATTACCATAGTCAGGAGTGCCGCCCTTTACCTTCACCTGCTCATCCCCGGAGCGCATGCCCCGGGGATGATCGAAATTCACCGCTGTTCGTTTTATTCTGCTTCTATAATGGTGATGCGCCCCTGCCCGTAGGGATCGGAATACTCCTCGCCGACAGTGCCGCCGAGCTTATCAACGATATAGTTGATGAGCACCTGGTTGTCGATCATCACGCTGTCCTGCAAGAGGGTGTTGTCCATGAACATCGTGTAGCCGTCGCCGCCGTTTTTGAGCATGTAGTTGTGGCTTGCAAGGGTGTAGGTCTTTTCAAGGTCAAGCGGTTCGCCGCCGACGGTGACATCCTTCACGCGGTAGTCGCCGTCAACGCTGACGAACATATTCTCCTTGTCGCGCTTGACGGAGGATTCAACGTTGAGATCAACGGTGTACTCAAGCCCTGCGACCTGCAAAAAGCCGCCGCTCTCACCCGGCAGGGCGGAAGCGCCGAGCTCCAGCGCGTCAAGTATCTCCTGACCGGTGCATTCAACAACGCACATTTCGTTGCCGAACGGATGGACGGAGATAATATCGCCATAGGTGATGTCGCCCGCCTTGATGCCCGTGCGGATGCCGCCGCCGTTGACGAACGCCACGTCAGCGCCGGACATGGCCTTGTACGCATCCGCGCACAGATCGCCGAGATTGGTTTCAGAAAGGCGGACGATGCGCTGCTCGGGGTTAGCGGGGTCGTTTATCACAAGGTCAACGTCGGAGTGCGCCACGACTTCGTTGACAAGCTCGTCATACTCTGCCTGAATCTCACCGATATAGTTCTTCATGCCGCCGTCGTTGAGCAGCACGGTGTCAAGCTTGCCGTCCGCCGTGATGGTCAGGCAGCCGATATTTTCCAGCTTTGTGCCGGTGGAGGTGAGGATGACCTCGCTGCCGTCCTTGTTTTTCACAAGCTCCTTTTCAATCACGGAGTGGCTGTGCCCGTCGAGCATGACGTCAATGCCGGTGGTGTTTGTGATGACCTCGGAGGATGTCCATGGGGAGCAGTCGGCCTCGATGCCGAGATGCGCCAGTGCGATGACATAGTCCGCGCCGTCCTTGCGCGCGGCGTCGACCGCTTCCTGAACGGCGGTGTAGACGGTCTCGCCGGTCTCATCCTGACCGAAGGAGTATATCCACTCGCCGTTGCTGTCCTGGAAGTACTTCGGCGTGGAGGAGGTGATTGTTCTCGGTGTGCTGATGCCGACGAACGCGATCTTCACGCCGTCTCTCTCAATGATGGTGTACGGGTCGAGCACGGTCTTGCCGTTTTTGTCATAGAAGTTGGCGCTGACATAGTCAAAGTCCGCTTCCTTTACAAGCTTGAGGAACTGATCCATGCCGTAGTCAAATTCGTGGTTGCCGGGCGTCGCCACGTCGTAGCCCAGCTCGTTCATGATGTCCACGATATACTCGCCCTTGGAGAGCGTGCCGATCGTGCCGCCCTGTATGGCGTCGCCGGCGTCGGCAAGGATGACCTCCTTGCCCTGCGATTCCAGAGTGTTTTTTACCAGAGCAAGCCCCTGGTAGCCGAGGTTGTCGTCAATGCCGCAGTGCACGTCGTTTGTGTACAGCACGACAATGTCCGCGCTCTGCCCGTCGGCATACGCCGCGCCGGAGCACAGCGTGAACGCCATGACGAACGTCAGAAACAGTGCCAGAAATTTTCTTTTCATGTTTTTCCTCCTTGTTGTTTTTGCGTTGATGCTGAATCCAATATACCATACCTGATGGCGCGTTTCAACATCAATAAATATCGCGTCTTGAATTTGCGGCAGGCGAATAGTATAATAAACAAAAATTATAACATTCCGGAGAAATATATCATGGTCAATGAAGCTATGCTCGCCCTCGGTACATCAAACTCCGTCATTCGGGAGCTTTTTGAGTACGGCAATGCCCGCGCCGCCGCCGTCGGCCGGGAGAATGTATATGACTTTTCCATCGGGAATCCCTCCGTTCCCGCGCCGACGGAGGTGAACCGCGCGTTTGTCTCCATCATTGAGTCTGTTGACAGTCTTCGCGTCCACGGCTATACGCCTGCTGCCGGTGTGCCGGAGGCGCGCATTGCCGTTGCGGATGATCTCAACGCACGCTACGGCACAAAGCTGAAAAAGGATAACATTTTCTTCACCTGCGGCGCTGCGCCCGCGCTGGTTTCCGTTATACGCGCGCTCGCCGTAGACGGGGCGGAGATAATCGGCATTCAGCCGTGCTTTCCGGAATATGTTCCGTTTGCCGAGGCAAACGGTGCGCGCTTTGTCCCCGTTAAGGCGGAGGCGGGCACGTTCCAGCTCGACGTTGCCGCGCTCTCTGCGGGCATAAGCGCGCACACCCAGGCGGTCATTGTCAATTCGCCCAATAATCCCACAGGTGTCGTCTATACCCGCGAATCGCTTGAAGCCGTGGCAGTGCTCCTTCGTAGGAAGAGTGTCGAATACGGTCACCCGATATACATCATTGCCGACGAGCCTTACCGCGAGCTTGTGTTTGACGGCTCGCAGGCGCCGTTCATACCTACTATATATAAAAACACCATAGTCTGCTATTCCTACTCCAAGTCTCTCTCACTCCCCGGCGAGCGCGTTGGCTATGTCTGCGTGCCGGACACGGTGGAGGACAGCAGAACGGTTTTTGCCGCCATAGCCGGCGCGGCGCGCGCAAGCGGTCACGTCTGCGCCCCGTCGCTTCAGCAGCGCGTTGTCGCCATGTGCGCCGCCTCGCGCCCCAATGTGGAGACCTACCGCCGCAACAGCCTCTATCTTTATGATAAGCTCACCGCCATGGGGTACAGATGCGTGCGCCCGGACGGCGCGTTCTACATGTTCGTGAAAGCCCCGGGCGGCGATGCCAAGGCGTTTTCCGATGCGGCGCGTGCGCACGACCTGCTTGTTGTTCCCGGCGGGGATTTCGGCTGCCCGGATTATTTCCGCGTGAGCACCTGCGTGTCCTATGATATGATACGCCGCAGCATTCCGGCGTTTGAGGCGGTGCTGGCGGAGTTCTGACGCCGCGTATATTACTGTGGATTTTTTTCCCGCCATGTGATATAATACCCGCGCTTTTACCCGATAGACAAATATAACACCCCAAAATGGAGGGCATGACTGATGAGTGATTTTGAAAAGAAGATATATGACGCGCTCGACGCGGCGGTGAGGGAGCTTTACGGCATCGAGACCGACGCCGACACGCTGCTTGTCGAGATCCCGCGCGACACGAAGATGGGCGACTATGCGTCCAGCACCGCCATGCGCCTTGCCCGCACGCTGCATAAAGCGCCCATGGCGATCGGCGAGGAGCTTGCCGAAAAGCTTCGGGAAAAGCTTCCCGAAGCGGAGAGCGTCACGGTTGCAAAGCCCGGCTTCATCAACTTCCGCCTCAGCGGCGATGCGCTCTCCGGCGTTATCAACAAGGTGCTCGAGGCGGGGGAGAGCTACGGCAAAAACAACTCCGGCAGCGGCGAGCGCGTTCTTGTCGAATGGGTGTCCGCAAACCCCACCGGCGATCTGCACTGCGGTCATGCGCGCAATGCCGCATGGGGCGACAGCATCTGCCGCCTTATGGAGCTGAGCGGGTATGACGTTTTGCGCGAGTATTACGTCAACGATGCCGGCAACCAGATCGTCAAGCTCGGCGAGTCGCTCGTCGCGCGCTACTTTGAGCATTTCGGGCGTGCATCGGACTACCCTCTGCCCGAGGACGGCTACCACGCCGAGGACGTGAAGAACATAGCCGATGCCATCGCCGCCGAAGACGGCGATAAGTGGCTCGATGCCGACCCGGACGAGCGCCTGCATTACTTCATGCAGACCGGCAAGACCCGCGAGCTTGAGAAGATCAACCGCGATCTGGAGCTTTACCGCGTCAGAATTACCTCATGGATGCACGAGACGTTTTTCTATGAAAACAACAAAAAGCGCATCAATGACTGTCTCGCGCTGATGGACAGCAAGGGGCTGCTGTACGAGAAGGACGGCGCGCTCTGGTTTAAAAGCACCGATTACGGCGACGAGAAGGACCGTGTTCTGCGCAAGAGCGACGGCACCCTCTCATACCTCACGCCGGACATTGCCAACCACGTCTACAAGATAGAGCGCGGGTACAATAAGCTTGTTGACCTATGGGGCGCGGATCATCATTCTTATGTTCTGCGCATGCAGGCGGCGCTTGAAGCGCTGGGGTATCCCAAGGGAACGCTATCGGTCGATCTCATCCAGATGGTGCGCATGGTCGATAACGGCGTTGAAGTCAAGATGTCCAAGCGCACCGGCAACGCCATCACCATCCGCGAGCTTTGCGAGGATGTCGGCGTGGATGCTGCGCGCTGGTTTTTCGCGTCCAAGGATATTTCATCGCAGATGGACTTTGACATGAAGCAGGCGGTCGCCAGGGACAACAATAACCCTGTCTATTACGCGCAGTATGCCCACTCGCGCATGTGCTCCATCCTCCGCAACCCGGACATCCCCGCGTTCAAGCCCGTTGCGGCGTATGACAGGCTCACGGACGAGAAGGAGCTGCTGCTGATGAAGATGATGTCGGAATTTCCCGGGCTTGTCGCCAGGGCGGCGAAGACCCGCAAGCCCAACATCGTCTCGGAGTATATCATGAATCTTGTCAAGCTCTATCACAGCTATTATAATGTCGCGCGCGTGAATAACCCCGACGACCCGGCGCTGACCAACCAGCGCGTGGGGCTTGTCATGGCGCTGCAGATAACGCTGCGCAGCGCCCTCGCCCTGCTCGGCGTTTCCGCCCCGGAGTCGATGTGAGAAAGCATATGAGCGATAACGAAGAAAAGCGCGGCGTCAAGCGCCGCAAGACGCTGTGGCAGTTCATAAAATTCGCCCTCGTCAGCAGCCTTGTGGGCGTTATCCAGATAATTCTTGTCAACGTGCTTTATTACGCGCTGCAAAACTGGAAAGCCCCGCTGCCGGGCTTTCTCGCCGGCATATTCAGCGCCGGCGTCGTCGGCGCGGGGAATGATAACTGGGGCTATGTGCTGCCGTTTTTCGCCTCTAACCTGCTGGCGAATATCTATGGCTATATCCAGAACAAAAGAACAACGTTCAAATCCGACGCACCGGCGTGGTGCTTTGCCGCGTACATCGCGCTCATGACGGCGCTGATTCTCTTCTCCACGTGGATGCAGGGCGTTATCGTCCATGCGCTTGAGGGAACGGATGCCGCGCTCTGGGGCGATCTCGCGCCGACAATTGCTTCCATGGCGGCGGGTACGCTGCAAATGGCGGTGCTCTTCCCGATGGAGAAATTTGTGCTGCTGAAAGAGAAAAAACAATAGACTACAGCGGAGCGCCGGAATATGGCGCTCCGCTGCTGCAAATTTATATACGCGCATGCAGTGTGCATACAGCCTGCCGCGCTTCACCCAACCGCGTATTCCGCCGCCCACTGCGCCGCAAGGCGCGCGGCGGCAGGGTCTCCGGCGGCGCGCACCTCGGCAAGGCGCGTCTGTGCGTCGTTTTCAAGCGCGGCGCGCAGCGCGCGGCGGTACGCCGTGTATTTCTCGCCCAGACCCAGCCTTCTGCGCAGCTCCTCCCCGGCGTCCTCGCCCACAAGCACGCCTATCAGCGGCGTGTCCGCATTAAGCGCGTCCAGCAGCGCCTCACGAAACTGCGGGATGATCAGGTCAAACCCGCCGAAAGCGTCCGCCGCGGCGAAAGGATAATACTGCGCCTCCTGCAGAAGGCGCGCGCCCTCGCTGCGGAACACCTCGCTGTCGTGCGTCCAGCGCGGCTCGCCGCAGCGCAGAAACTCCTTCGCCTCATAACCCGCGACGCCCGCCGCGCCCGCCGCCGGCAGCAGCGCATATCCGCTCACCCTGCCGTCGGGCGCATATGCCGCCTTCGTCACATATCCGCCCGCGCAGGCGAGCTTATCGCCCAGCGCGGTCTTTATTATTGCGGAGCAGTCGCTGCCGTCCGCTCCCGTGAAAATGAGATGCTTTTCCATAGTCTTCTCCCTGCCGTTTTTGATCATTATATCATCCCTGGCAGACGAAAAACAAGGGCGGCGGAGCGGAAGAATTTTTCAGGTCTGCACTGAAAAAACCCTTGTAATTTTATTCAAGATGCGTTATAATTCTCTGTGAATCCAGAGAAAGGACGGCTTGACAATGGCGAACGGAATTGCGACAATATTGCTCGGCTCGGCTCGGCTCGGCTCGGCTCGGCTCGGCTCGGCTCGGCTCGGCTCGGCTCGGCTCGGCTCGGCTCGCAGGAGTATAGCGCCGTTTTTCATCTCGCCGGTCTCTGCTTTAAAATTCCATATCAGGATACCGCTTGCCGGAGACAGGGCGTATTATGCCCTGCCCCCGGCTTTTTGCGCCTTCCGGAAGGGCGGTGGTGCGCCACAGAAGCCCTGACGGCTGAATGCGCAGGTTCTTTTGCGGATTATACGCTCCCGCTTCTCGGCGCGTCCGCCGCCGTGCAGGAAGATAAGCGGACAAAAACCTTTTTGGAGGATTTGGAGGAAAGATAATGAAAAAGAAAGTATTGTGCCTGGTGCTGACCGCCATGATGCTCTGCTCTCTGCTGCCTGCGGCCGCATTCGCCGAAGACACTGCGGCGCAGCTCGCGGTAACAACGGCGGAAGCAGCACCCACGGCTACACCCACGGCTACACCTACGGCTGCACCTACGGCTACACCCACGGCTACACCCACGGCTGCACCCACGGCTACACCCACGCCTACGGCAGAACCGACGGCTACGGCAGAACCGACGGCAGAACCGGCGGCGATGACGGCGACCATGGAAACATCGCCAAAAGAGCCCAACGGAACCTACACCGTCACCTACACTGACGGTAGAGGAGAAGTCTGCTTTAAGGATGAAGTCCATAGCGGTCTGAAAAATGGAGACACGACACCCGAGTACAATAATGGTGATGATCCTACCCACAACGGCTATATCTTCAAGGGCTGGCTTCCTGAAGTGGATAAGACTGTGACCGAAAACGTTACATACGTAGCGCAGTGGGAATCCAAGAGCGAGAAGCTGATCAAGGAACTGCTGGGCGATATAACGGTCAAATGTGTCAACACGGGCGGCAATCACGAAGAGAAGAAATACGATACCTCGGTAGGAGGATACTCCGCTACCACCATGGAGGACTCAAATGGCAAATTCACTTCCACCATCACTGTTGAAGCAGCGAAGTATATTGATCATTACACTGCGGATATGAATGTCACCCACTATCTGGCCGATGAAGAGGCCGAGAAAAAGACCATCGTGGTGGAGTTTGACAGCAGCTACAACAAGGACAAAGTAACCGTAAAGACTGGTACGCTTCCCATCACCTTCAAGGTCACCTGTGCGCAGAAGCCGGCTCAGATGTACACCGTCACCTACACCGATGGCGTAGATAGTGAAGAAATCTTCAAGGATCAGACTTACACTGTAGAATCCGGCAAGGATACCCCTGCATTTAACGGCACTCTCACCCGTGGGGGCTATCAGTTCAAAGGCTGGTCTCCCGCAGTTACCGACACTGTGACCGGGAATGTTACTTACACCGCACAGTGGCAGATATATAAGAAGCCGAGTTTCTCTGGCATTAAATTCAAGTTTTTGTATGTGGATCCCAACTTGGAAAACGGCTACCAAGTGGTGGAGCTTA
>DJEW01000033.1:0-130 GCA_002431965.1 Clostridiales bacterium UBA5888 | reverse complement strand
CAACGGAAACCGCATGTTTGACTGTGTGTGTTCGCAGTGCGCAGTCGATGCCACCTGCACAATCCACAAGATGAAAGCGGTTGATATTCGTCTTGCGGCACAGCGTGCGCAAAATAACTACCATGCTTTG
>DJEW01000022.1:16228-57956 GCA_002431965.1 Clostridiales bacterium UBA5888 | reverse complement strand
AAATCAAGTATTTTGTCCTGCTATGACACCAGCCCGAGCAGCTCCATCTGCTCGGCGTTTTCATTGCTCGTGGTGACAAGGTAAATGCGCGTCGTCTCTATGCTGCTGTGCCCGAGGATATTGGCAAGCCTGACGATGTCATGGCTGATCTTATAAAACCGGCACGCAAACAGATGCCGCAGATTGTGCGGGAACACCTTGCTGCTCTCCACCCGCGCCGCGCCGCACAGCGCCTTCATCGCCGCCCATATCTGCCGCCGGTTCATCCCACGTCCGCTTCTGGTGAGGAATATCTCGCCGGAGGCGATTTTTCTTTTTCCCGCGTATTTCAGCAGCTTTTTGCGGAGCTTTCCGGGAATGATGATCGTGCGTATCTTACCCTTGAGGGATATTTCCGCCACGCCCTGCCGCGCCGCCTCTACGGTTATATACCGCACCTCGCTCACGCGCACCCCGGTTGCGCATATAGTCTCCAGCAGCAGCGCGATGCGCGCATCGCCGCGCGCATCCGCCGCGCTCACAAGGCGCATATACTCCTCAACCGTCAGTGACTTCGACTCCACCCGGAACATCCGCCGCTGGATCTTGAGAAACTTTACCCGGCAGTCCGCGCGCCCGATGAACGTGAAAAAGCCGTTGAGCGCGGAGAGCATGGAATTGACGGTGACGGGCGCATAGCTCTTCGCGTTCAGCTGCTCCTTCCATTCGACGGCGGCTTCCTTCGTCAGCTCCCGCGCGCCCAGCCACTGCGCGAACGTGCGCACGTCGCGCAGGTATTTTTCTATCGTCCCGCGGCTGCGCTCCTCCTCGCGCAGATGCGCGGCGTATGCGGCAAGCTGTCCGGTTATAACGCTATTCTCGCTCATTTCCCTTGTCTCCTTCGAAATCTGTGATGCATAATCTGGTGTGCCATATTGTGCACCATTTTATTATATGCCGCAGTACATAAGCCGCAAGATGGGGAATTTGGCAGGCGGTGTATTACCTAGTGACAGCCGCAGAAAGCCGTGATATAATAATTTTTAGCGTATGCAGTGATTTATTTATATATGGAGGACACGCAACATGAACTATCTCGGAATTGAGGCAAGCGTCCGTAATCTTCCGGAGCTCGACCGTGATTTTTTCCCGCTTTACAAGTTCAACCACGCTTTTCTTGCTACGGCAAAAAAGCCCATAGGCATCGCCGTGGAGCGCAGCGGCGGCGAGATGGCATCCGTTCACACCTTTATACACGGCACTGCCGATATGCTCGAGGCTGACAGGTATTATGTCCGCCGCCTCGTCAAATCCATTCTGTGGATGAAGGGCGGCTGGCGCGTATACATCAGCGGCGATCGCGATATGTGCGATTATATACGCGGCTGCTTCAGCGCAGGCGGCTGCCAGGAATTTGACTGGGACTATTTCTCCAAAATATATGAGCGTCCGTTCGAGGTCGTCTACACCGACACACTGCCTGAGGCGAAAGACTCCCCCCAGCCCGCTGGCGGTCACTTTGACGGCTGCCGCATAGGCTTTGACGCCGGCGGGAGCGACCGGAAGGTATCCGCCGTGGTAGATGGGAAGACCGTGTATTCCGAGGAGGTCGTGTGGTTCCCGAAAACGACTGCCGACCCGGACTATCACTATGACGGCATTGTTGCCGCGCTGAAGGCAGCGGCGGCGCATATGCCGCGCGTTGACGCGGTGGGCGTGTCAAGCGCCGGCGTGTACATCAACAACCGCACCATGAGCGCATCGCTCTTCCTCAAGGTGCCGCAGGAGCTTTTTGACGCGAAGGTAAAGGATATATATATCCGCGCCATCACCGACACGTTCGGCGACGTGCCCTTCTGCGTTTTCAACGACGGCGACGTCACTGCGCTCGCCGGCGCTATCAGCCTTGGGGACACGAACATTCTCGGCATCGCCATGGGCACGAGCGAGGCGGGCGGCTACGTTGATGAGAAGGGGTACATCACCGGCTGGCTCAACGAGCTTGCGTTCATCCCCGTGGACGCAAACCCCCGCGCAATGCAGGACGAATGGTCGCTCGACATCGGGTGCGGCGTGAAATACTTCTCGCAGGACGGGGTTATAAAGCTCGCCCCGGCGGCGGGTATAGCGCTTGACAGCGCGCTCTCCCCGGCGGAAAAGCTCAAGGTCGTGCAGGCGCTTATGAGCGACGGCGACGACCGCGCCGCCGCGATATACCGCAGCATCGGCGTGTATCTGGCGCATTCGCTCGCGCTGTACCACGACATGTACCACTTCCGCCATGTGCTGCTTCTGGGGCGCGTGATGTCCGGGCGCGGTGGTGAGCTTGTGATAAGCGAGTGCGAGCGTGTGCTGCGCGACGAGTACAGCGAGCTTGCAGACGCCATACACCTTGCCCTTCCGGATGAGAAGTTCCGCCGCGTCGGTCAGTCCGCCGCCGCCGCTTCCCTGCCGGAGATAAAGTAAAATGAAAAGTGTGCAGCTTTCCGGGGCGGAAAGCTGCACACTTTATTTTTTTGCCATGTTTCACTTGTTCAGAACGAGCCGCCGTGCGAACCGTAGGATCGCCCGGAGCTGCTTGTGGTAAAGCTTGTTCCGCCGCCGCTGTCATTGTCGTCGTCCTTGCTTTTGGGTATGGGCGTTTTTGTGATATAGCGCCGGACAAAGCGGTCGTCGCTGCGCGTGAGGCGGAAGCTGCCCGGTCTGACATAGCTCTGCGCATCGCGGCTTGCGCCGACGGATCTGAGCTTCGCCCGCATAATGCCGATGGGGATGAATGCAAGGAGCAGACCGATGACAATGTCGATGAGCAGCATTATGATTCCGGGCGGCTCGTCTGGCATATTGTCAGCGCCATACGGCTGACCGCTGCGCGCCGCGGCAAGCAGCGTGTCGGCAGCGGCGATGAAGCCCTCCGCCGCGCCCTCCCAATCGCTGTCGCGCAGATACGGCACGTAGTACTCGTCTGCATACTCCTGCCCCGCGTCGGTGAAGGCATAGGCGCCGAAGCCGCGCGTGATGCAGCAATATGTGCGCCCGGTCACATCGACCGCAAGCATCACGCCGTCGTCATTGTCGCCGTAGCCGTAGCCGTTTGTTTCATAGAAATCAAAAGCGTAGTCCTCGGTGCTTTTCCCGTCCGTGCCGTCCGTGAGAACGACCGCAACGTCGCATTGGTACTTCTCGCTCACGGCATCGGCTTTCTCAATGAGGCGGTTGAGCGTCTCTGCGTCGAGAATGGCGGCATTGTCCACCACGCGCGGAAGCTGCCGTTCGGCGGGGATGACGCTGCCGTCCGCCAGGGTAACTGTGCCTGCCGCGCCGGCGTTCGTCACGTGCGCGGCGATCTCACGTGCGGCAAGGTAATACGCGCCAAGCGCATCGGCATAGGTGCTGCCGCCGGCGGCATAGGCATTGATCAATGTCTGCGCGTCTTCATCGCTTATCAGTCCCACCGCCGTGCCGGAACGGTATATGCAGTATTCATCCGCATCATCGCAGTCGGCAAGGATTATGCCGTTTCGCGCCGGTGCGTTTTCGTCATACACGGTGCGGGCCAGCTCCTCAGGCGTCATGCCGCTGAGCGTTTCTTCGTGCGCATAGCACACGGCGAGCGCATAGTCGTCCATGATCTCCTGCGCCAGCATATCGCTCTCGGTGACCCAGTCATAGTCATGCCCCTCGAAGCCGTACACAAAGCTGCCGCCGTCCGCCCACGCGGGTGCGGCGCACAGCGCAAGCGTCAGGACAAGCGCGGCAAAAAGTGCGAAAAATCTTCTTTTCATTCCCGCGCCCTCCTTATATAAAATACAGCAGCAGCTCTATCAGATAGAGCGCCGCGGCAAAAATTCCGGCGTAGATGAGATGCCACTTGCGGCGCAGCGACTTGTCGCACGGCAGATTGCCCACGAATTTGCCGGTCTGCCCGTTCATGGCAAAAACGTATTTTCCGCCGTTCCACGTGGTGTTGAGCACCCATACGGGCAGCAGCACATACCGCGCGCGCCCTTTGCTGACGCGGATGCGGCTGCTCTTCGGGGCAACGCCGCTGTAACTGCCGGTTGTGGCAATGAATGCGTCCTTCACGCTCTGCTGCATGCGCACGTTCGCCCTCCCGACGCAGTCCTTTGCGGCGACGTCGTACCTGTCCGCGAGATAGCCTGCGAGGTATGCGGTCTTGAAATCGACAGCCTGCGTGAGGTCAAACGGCTCGACGGACTCCATAAGCTCATTGTCCATCTTCTCCGACCCGTCCACGGGAACATTTTCAAATTCAATGCTGCCGCTGCGGCGCAGGTCAAAAACCTTTGTCTCGGTATAGTTATAGTCCACGTCCGACCAGGTGCGTATCTTCTCGCCGGAATATGTGATGTCCGCATCCGCGCTCGCGTCGAACAGCCAGAACGGAACGTACAGCCCTTTTATCTCGTCAAGGTGGTTTTCCTCGGAAAAGAGCTTCGGCAGAAGCTTCTTGCCCTTGAGATGCGCACGGAAGGCATCCTTCGCCTGCTCCCTGTCGAGCTTGAACGGTATGATCGCATCCGGCTTGAGACTGCCGGAGACGGAGGCGGGGATGACGGTGGGGTTGCCGCAGTATGGGCAGCTCGTCGCGGCAGTGGTATCGCCGCAGATAAGCTCCGCGCCGCAGCTTGGGCAGTTATACGCCTTCACGCCGGATTCGCTGCCTCCCCACTCCGCGCCGGAGGTCTCCGGCTGCCAGCCGTCTACCGCATCCTTCACCGCGTCGCTTGTGCGGCGCTCCTCCTCCTTTGCCGCGGCAGATGCCGCAGCGGCATTTTTGTCAGCGTACAATGCCTCTATCTCGCTCACCTCATAGCTGCTGCCGCAGTAATCACAGTGCAGCTTGCCGGTGGCGCTGTCAAAGTGCAGTGGTCCTGTACACGCCGGGCACTTATAGTTTGTCACCTGGTCCGCCATGGGATAACATCACTCCTCGTTCTTTGATTCGCCGTCCGTCTGCGGCGTGACGGCGTTAATGTCAAAGCTGTCCGGCATTGCCTCGCCCGCATCTATTGCAGGGAGGTACCAGTCATTATAATAATAAGGCAGAAGCTCATCCGCCTCGCTTTCCACGTCGCTCCACACCGTGCCCCACGGGCGCAGGACAATGGTGTAGTCAAAGCTGCCCTCGCCTGAATCATAGTGCGCCTCATTGACGACCAGCATGTTTTCAAAGCCGTATGCCGTGGGGTCGAGCGTCCATTCCCCCTCGTCCAGCGCAGCAAGCCAGAACGTCCCTCCCGTAGAGGTGAGCGTGCCCATTGCGCCGTCCTCGCCGGGAGTGACGGCAATGCTGACCTCACCCATGGGCGAGTCGGCGCTCATGCTCTCATCCCAGATGGTGAGCGTGCCGACACCGTCCGCATCAACGTCTATTCTGGCAAAGCAGTCGTACCACTGCCGGTCAAGCGCCGCCCAGTCTCCCTCGGCGTTGCTTATCGACCACCAGCCGTACCAGCCGCCGTTCCACGCCTTCTGCAGGGCATTTTGCGCCGTGTCCGAAATGCCTATCTCGCCGTCCGCCGGAAGGCTCGCGCCTTCACGAAGGAAAACGTACACCACGCCCTCGTCCAGAAGGTCAAACGCACATACGCCGTCGGCAATCGTTCCGTGGGAGACGCCGGCGCTCGTCACAAGGTCGAAAACACCGTCTTCATTGAACCACTGCCCACTATACTCCGCGCCGTCGAGCGTCAGCACGGCTTTGCCGCCGCGCCTGAGCTCAAGCGTGGCGGGCATATCAAGGATGCTGCCGGCATCAAAGCGCTCGCCGGAGGTGCGAACCTCCGCGCAGGTATAAACGCCCTGCATTCCGTCTTCGCCAGTGGCGCAGCCGGAGAGCGGCAGCAGCATCGTCAGCACTATCAGCATGGTCAACGCGCGGGTAAATGGTTTCATGTTTTTTCCTCTCAAAAGAGCGCCGCGGCGGGGCTTATCCTGCCGCGGCGCTTGGGTTGCCGGTTTATATTTTGTCCCCATTGTCAAACGGATCGCCGCATTCCGGGCAGAAGCGCGGCGGATGCGTGGGGTCTTCAGGCTCCCAGCCGCACTTGTCGCACTTGTACTGCGGGATGTCCGCCGGCTTCTTTGCGCCGCATTCGGAGCAGAATTTGCCCTTGTTCACCGCGCCGCAGGAGCACGTCCACGTGCCGCTCTCCGGCTTTTTCGTGCCGCACTCGGGGCAGAATTTGCCTGCTGCGCTCGCGCCGCAGCTCGGGCAGATCCATGCGTTTGCCGCAGCAGCGGGCGTCTGCGCCGGGTGCGCCGTCTGCTGCTGCACGCCCATCTGATAGAGATTCTGCGCGTTGACACCGCCTGCGTTCGCCGCCATGTTCATGCCCATAAACGCAATCGCGGGACCTGCATTCTCGTTGGCCGCCGCGCTCTGCATCGCCGCCGCCTGCGCGCCGACGAGATGCGCCGCCGCCATGGTGGGGTCGCGGAACGCGGCGTTGCGCTGCAGCTCTTTTATCATCTTCTCGTCCTCTTCGCTCGCTTTCACGCTGGAAACGCCGATGGAGACGATCTCAAGCCCGCGCAGATCGCGCCATTTTGGGGAAAGCACCTCATTGAGCGCCTGCGCCAGCTCCATGGTGTGACCGGGCAGGGACGAATAGCGTATGCCCATGTCGGAGATCTTTGCAAAAGCGGGCTGAAGCGCAGTGAGCAGCTCGGTCTTGAGCTGACCCTCTATCTTGTCGCGCGTATATTCGCTTGTGACGTTGCCGCAGATGTTGGTGTAAAACAGCAGCGGGTTTGATATGCGGTAGCTGTACTCGCCGAAGCAGCGGATGGAGATGTCCACATCCAGCCCGATGTTCCTGTCAACGACGCGGAAAGGGACGGGAGACGGCGTGCCGTATTTATTGCCGACAATCTCCTTGGTGTTGAAGTAATAGACGCGCTGATCCCTGGGGGCTTCGCCGCCGAAAGTGAAGCGCTTGCCGATATTGCTGAACACCGCGCCGATGCTCTCGCCGAGATTGCCGGCAAAAATGCTCGGCTCCGTGGAGGCATCGTACACAAATTCGCCCGGCTCGGCGCAGACCTCGACGATCTTGCCCTGCTCAACTATGAGCATGCACTGTCCGTCGGCAACCGCGATGACAGAGCCGCCGGAAATGACGTTGTCCTCGCCGTTTCTGTTGGAGGAACGCCCGGAAAGCTTTTTCCTGCCTTTCGCGGCGAGCACGTTTTCAGGCAGAGCCTCGCAGTAGAAATACTCCTTCCACTGATCGCCCAGCACTCCGCCGGCGGCGCCGAGGGCAGCCTTGATCAAACCCATGTTGTTTTCTCCTTCCGTCTTACAGCATATATTTTAGTTGCGGCATCGCCGCGCAATACCCCCGCGGCATTACGCGGTGCTGCCTGCTTACTTTTCAGCTTCTCCGGCATAGCGCAGCTCAAGCTCCTTGAAAAAATGCTCCAGCGGCTGCTGCCATGTGCCGGCGGTATCGGCTGCGAGCACCGTGCCATCGTCAAGCTCCAGCTCCGTGCGGTATTCGCCTTCGCCGCCGAGATCAATAAGCGGCGGCTTGTAAGCCTCCAGATATGACTTCATCCCATACTGCGCCGCAAGCTCGCGTGCGTTCGCCATGTCCTGCTCCGTCACTTCGCGGCTGCCGACGTTCACCACGTCCGCGGCAGCGCCATCCTCGTCGCGCGCGTCGCCGTCCGTTCCGTCAGCAAAATAATACGCCTCGCCAAGCTGATAAATGCTGTATACGAAAGGGTATTCAGCGCCGCTGTGCACACGTGAAAAGGTTATTCGCACGATGCCGCCGGTGTCGTCCAGCGCCGCGCGATCCGGCACGGACTGCCCGCAGGCGGTCATTGCGAGCGCGGCGATGAGCAAAGCTGCAAGTGCGGCGTATCTGACTCGCTGCACGGTCTCACTCTCCGCCCTTTTTCTTCATCAGGTAGTACGCCCCTGTGCCGCAGCCGACAAGCAGCAGCGCGGACACCGGAATGAGCCACCATGCGGTTGTATTCGTCTTTCCGACGACGCCGGTGTTGTCGGCGGCGTTGTTGTTCACGCCTGCGACGTCGCCGCCGGAAACGGTGCCTGCGGCAGTGGGCGCGGCGGAAGCCGCGGCTGCGGAGATGGTCGCGGCAGGTGCGGTCACCGTGCCGGCGGGGATAATTTCGCTCTTATTCGCCTTGCACACCGTGCAGGTATACAGGCGCGAGCCGTTGGAGGTCTCGGTGGGCTGCTTGGTTATCACGCCCTCGTCCCATGTATGGTCTGTTTTGGGGATGACCTCGGTCTGCACCTCGCCGCAGATGCGGCAGGTGCGGGAGCGGATGCCGGTTGTGACGCAGTTTGCCTCCTTCGTGACTATCCAGTCGTCATACTCATGCACGTGCTCGGCGGTCGTTGCTGCCGTGCCGTCGGCATTTTCCGCGGCTGTGCCGTCCGCGCTTGCGCTCTTGCCGTCAGCCGAGACCGCAGCGGCGCGCACCGTAACGTAGAACGATGCGGTGGACACGCCGTAGCCAAGCTCCACGACCGTCTGTCCGGCGGCGTCGAGCTTTGACGGGTACATACTCAGTCCGTTGCCGTCATAGGAATCCCAATAGCTGCCGCTCGCGTCATAGACGCGCACGACAAGCCCCTTGAGGCTGACGTTCTCGCCCTGTATGTAGCTTGTCTTGGTGGGAGCGCTGATGATCTGAATGCCGCTGAAATTGACGGCGGCGACGCCGGACATCACAATGTCGCTGCGCATATTGCCCGACACCGCGTAAACGCCGACGCAGTAATACGCCGTGCCCGCCGTCTCAGGCGGAGTGTAGGCGGAGGCATACGCGCCGGGTATCGCGGTCTGTCCGCTCAGCCCTGCCGCGTCCACGGCATACCACTGATAGTGCAGCTCACCGGAATAGGCGAGCGCGCCCACGCTCAGCGTCACGGGAAGACCGCCGATAGTCCCGACGACGTCAGCCGGCTGGGAGGTGATGACCGGCGCCGCGACGGACGATGAGAACGTGTAGCTGTCGGGAGACGTTCCGTCCGTCTGCGACCAGCCGCCGTCGCTGTAGCCATAGTCAAAGTAGGAATCCGGCTGCGGCAGCCCGCCGTAACCGTAGGAATCCGGCTGCGGGAGACTTCCCACAGCGAGTGCGGACGTCGGCAGCAGGCAGAATGCCAGCACCAGCGCAAAAACTATTGCCGTGATTTTTTTCATATCTTTACCCTCCGAATTGCCCGCGGCATCCGCACCGGCTTTGCCGGGCACTCCGCATTTTTTCTGGCATTTCTTCTATTTTGTATTATACAACGATATTCGTTTGCTTGCACTATTTTTTTGACACGGCTGAGCAAAAAATGTTCCCTTGTCTGCCGTAAGGCTCACTCACCTGCCAAAGTTTTTGAAAATCCTCCGCTTTGTCGCGGCGGCAAGCTCTTCCGTGCCGCCCGCTTCGCCGTTGACAAGCTTCATGACCGCGTCAAGCTGCCTGTCGTCGAGCGTACCGGACATGCGCCCCAGCGCGCGGTACGGCATATTAGCAAGGAAGCCAAAGTCCCCCGCGGCCTTCCATGCGCCCACGGCGCGCAGCGCATCCTGCACGACCGCCATCGAGCGGTAGAACGGCCGTCCGAGACCGCGCTTGAGATAATCGCCCTGGCAGATGCTGTCGTTCACGCCGAGCTTTGCCGATCTGCGCCATTTTGTGCACGGCGGCTTTCGCCCCAGCAGCGCTTCGAAGTTCTCGCTGCGTATCCTGAATACGTCGCAGGCATAGTACGGCTCGAAAAGCGCGCCCTCATACGGGTTTGGCGCGGTCTCCCCGGTCTTTTCCACGCCGGCGGAGAGGCGGATATCCGTCACGGACGCGCCGATGAGTATCTCGTACTCGCCCGGCTCGACCGTCCAGCGGTTCACCGCCGTGTTCCACACCGCAAAGCAGCGATCCGTCAGCTTTATTTCCGCCTCGCGCTCCTCGCCGGGGGCGAGTGCGAGACGTGCGAAGCCGCGCAGCTCCTTTGCCGGGCGGAACATTCCATGCGTGTGCGGCGCAATATACATCTGCGCGATCTCCGCGCCGGACATGCCGCCCGTGTTTTTCACCCTGAAGCGCACACGATCGTCCTCAACGCGCAGATCGCTGTATTCAAACGTCGTATAGCTCAGCCCGAAGCCGAACGGGTACATTGCCGGGACCTTCGCCGTCTCATAATAGCGATAGCCCACATATATGCCCTCACGGTGCTCCGCCGTCGCCTCGCGTCCGGGGAAGAAGGGCGAAGAGGGCGTTGCGGCAAGGCTGAGCGGCATGGTCTCCGCCAGCTTGCCGGAGAAGTTGACCTGCCCCGTCAGCAGCCGCGCCATCGCCATCGCGCCCGCCTGTCCGCCAAGATAGCCGTGCACCACCGCCTTGGCGTATCTGTGCCACTGCATCTCCACGGCGCAGCCGCACGAGAGCACCACAACGACGTTTTCATTCACCCCCGCAATGGTTTTCAGCAGCTCGATCTGATTTTCGGGCAGGAGCATATCCGTCCTGTCCTCGCCTTCCGTTTCACCGCTGTCCGGCAGACCGAGATACAAAAGCGCGACGTCTGCGGCTCCGGCAAGCTTCGCCGCCTCCGCGGCAAGCGCACTGTCGGCTTTTCCGTCTGCACGGAAGCCCCGGACATAGCCCTTTATATTCATCCCGCAAAGCGGGAGCGCCTGCACTGCGGTGTCCATCAGCGTCGGCACGATGCGCGAGCTGCCCGCGCCCTGATAGCGCGGCTCGGCAGCGAAAGCTCCGATGAGCGCCACGGTCCTTTCGCGCCCGCATACCGGCAGTATATTCTCCGCGTTTTTCAGCAGCACGGCGCTCTCCTCCGCCGCGCGCTGCGCAAAAAGGTGATGCTGCGCACGGTCATAATCTACGCCGCTTCCCGCCGCATCCGCGGTGGAAAACACAAATTCCAGCAGCCTGTTGACCTGTTCGTCAAGAAGCCGTTCTTCCAGCCGCCCCTCGCGCACGGCGGAGACGATCTGTTCATCGGTCACGCCGCCGCTCGCCGGCATTTCAAGCGTAAGCCCCGCCCTTACGGCGGCGACGCGGTCGTTGTTCGCGCCCCAGTCGCTAACGACAAGCCCGCTGTAATTCCATTCATTATATAATATATCGCGCAGAAGATGCCCGTTCTCGCCGGCATATGTGCCGTTGACGCGGTTGTAGCTCGTCATCAGCCCCTTAACGCCGCCCTCTTTCACCGCCAGCTCGAACGCCGGGAGGTATATCTCGCGCAGGGTGCGTTCGTCAACGACGGAATCCACCGTCATACGCCGCAGCTCCTGCGAGTTGACGGCAAAATGCTTCACGCAGGCGTAAACGCCCTGCGACTGTATGCCGCGTATCAGCGCCGCCGCCATTTTCCCGGCGAGCATCGGGTCTTCCGAGAAATACTCAAAATTCCGCCCGCAGAGAGGGCTGCGTTTGATGTTCACGCCGGGGCCGAGCACCATGGAGACGCCCTCTGCCGCCGCCTCGCGCCCGATGTGCGCGCCCAGCTCTTCCAGAAGCGCCTCGTCCCATGTGTTGGCAAGTCCCGCCGCCGTTGGGTAGCATGTGGCGGGGATGGTTCTTCCCAATCCCGTCACGGCGAGCGCGCCGGTCATCTTGCGCAGTCCGTGCGGTCCGTCAGACATCATTGCCGGCGGCACGCCCATGCGCTCCACCGCTTTTGTGTGCCAGAAATCCGCGCCGGACATCAGCGATGCTTTCTCCTCCAGCGTCATATGCGCGATGAGAAAGCCGTATTTCAGTTTATCACTCATCGAAAGCCGCGCTCCTCATCTATCCGTGTATATGTGCCCGCCCTCAGGCGCGGCGTGGGCGTCCGCCGTGCGCTTTCCTGCAAAAAGCGTTGCGAAGAACACCTTTGTCCTGAACGCCCGGAATGCGCGCAGCCGTGCGAGGCGCTCATCCGCGTCCAGCGCGGCAAGCCCGTCCATCCACGCGGCGTGCCGAAGCCTTTCGGCGATGCGGAACGCCTTCTTTTCCTCGGGCGTTGTATACCCGCGCTTTATCGCGGCATAAGCCTTCGCCCGTTCCTTTGCCTCTTTTATGTAGCTTCTGTCACGTAGGTCCATAGCTATCCTCCGATACAATGCGCGATGCTTTTCAATATCATATCACAGCCGCGCGCTCTTTGGAATAGAAAATGCTGCATCTGCAATGAAATACAGCGCCGTTCCACAGCACTGAACATCTCCCCGGAGGCGCTGATTTTACCTTTCAAGGAGCTTGAAATGCTCCGTCTCGGCGACGGCGCCGGTCTTTAAAAGCCCGGAGAGCGCTTCCGTCAGCTCCGCAAGGAGCGTATCGGTGTCCGGCATCTCTATAATAAGCTCGCCGCCCGTTTCGCCGGGGCGTGGCTCATACGGCGCGCGGACGGGCTTTGTCAGGCGCTCCTCTATAAACGCGCTCTCCGGGTTCGCCGCAAGGTAAAGCAGCGCGCCCTCTGCGTTTTTATATATGTAGAGATATTCGCCCCCGCCGTCCGGACCGAAGACGAGCGCCTTGCCAGGCACGAACTTTATGCGCGCAAGGTACGGCGTGCCGAGCGGAGAATCCAGCGCGGCAATATCGTCCGCAAGTTTTTCAACCGTCAGCTCCGCAGGGCAGGAGAGCATCTTCACGCCGTTGACCGCCGCGTTGTACGCCTTCGGCGAGGCGGCGAGCCACAGCGCCACGCCGATGATAAGAACGATCGTCGGCACGATGACAAGCTCCTTGATAAAGAGCGCAACGCTGACCGCCGCGAGAGCGATGGCGAGCACGCGCAGGATGATATACCGGCGTTTTCCCGCCGTGTCCAGCTCTTTAAACTCCGCATGCCCCTCCCTGAGCTTCGCCGCGCACTGCGCGGCGGCCGTGGGCTTATCCTCCGGCGGCGCTTCACCCCTAACGCGGACGCGGATAATGTCTTTCACCGTCTCGACGATCGCCCAGATGAGCGCAATTACCCCCGCAGGCAGAAAGACGAATATGGCAAACGCGCCGATTATCCCCGCGCCGTCTCCGGCGCTGCCGGTCATAGCGTCCGACCAGAAGACGAGCGCGGCAAATATGACGGCGCAGTACAGCGCCCAGCGAAACCGCCTGAGACATACCCTGACCATAAGCAATACCTCCGTAGCGTCAATTACACGTAACTTGGGCGCGGCAGCGTGCACGCATATATCACGCGCCCCAGACACACAAGCTCACCGCGATCGGCAGCGGGAATACGCAGGTTTTCGCTCTGCCGCGCGGGGTTCGCCGCAAGCAGATGCAGCGCGCCGGAATAATCCTCGCACCACTGCCGGCACAGCACGCGCCCGCGATACATAAATACACCCGCTCCGAATTCCTCCGGCGGCTCGCTGCACCGGACGTACACACGCCCGCCCGGCGGGAAATACGGCGACATGCAGTCGTCCGTCAGCGTGAGGGCGAGCTGCGCCCCGTCGGGCGCAGCAGATGCATCGACAAGCTCATACTCTTCAAAGCCGCACGGCTCTGCCACACTGCACACCCCCCTGCCGCGCCTATTCTCTTTTATATAATGTATAGGCACAGTGCATAAAAGTCAAGAGCGGCGGCAAAAAAATGTTAACATTCCATCAAAATTTCAAAATATATCTTGGCAAAAGCAAAAAAAATGCTATCATAATGTGATGTGAATTTTCATTCCGGAGGGCGATAAACTCATGCTTATACTCGCGTTTCTCGCGGCAGCGGTCATTGCTGCCTTTATATATGTAAAAGCTGCGGGCGCAATGATGTGGAAGGGCGTATTGATGTTTGCGGCGATCTTTGTCGCGCTCAATCTGGTGTACATCCTTTTCGCAGCGGTCATGTCGCTGTTTGTAAATAACACAAAGCCCATCACAAAGCAAAACCCGCTGTGCCGTTCCGCCTGCGTTGGCATCACGGGGCTTATCCTCGGATACTGCTGGGTTCGCACGCACATCACGGGTCTTGACAAGCTGCCCGACGCGGGGCGCTTCGTCTTCATCAGCAACCACCGCTCCGGCTTCGATCCGCTCATCGTTCTCAACCGGCTCAGGAAGTACGACATCGCATTTATCTCAAAGCCCTCGAACATGGCGCTGCCTTTCGTCGGGCGCATCGCGCACGGCATCGGCTGCCTGCCGATAGACAGAGAGAACGACCGCAACGCCCTCAAGAGCATTCTTCTGGCGGCGGATTACATCAAGCGCGGCGTGTGCTCCATCGGCATATATCCGGAGGGGACGCGCTCGCACGATGGGGCGCTGCTGCCGTTTCACGCGGGATCGTTCAAGATCGCGCAGAAGGCGGGTGTGCCGCTTGCCGTGGCGTGCATACGCGGCAGCGAGAGCATCGCAAAAAATGCGCTGCGCCGCGTGACGGACGTGTATCTTGACATTCTCGATCTCATCCCCGCCGAGCGTGTGAAGGAA
This sequence comes from Clostridiales bacterium UBA5888, assembly GCA_002431965.1. Lineage (GTDB taxonomy): Bacteria > Bacillota > Clostridia > Oscillospirales > Oscillospiraceae > Limivicinus. Next base: position 43,527 of record DJEW01000022.1, on the reverse strand, counting down.
ATGTCTACCCATGAGCTTGCCGACTACAGCCGCGCCCTCATCGAGCGCCATCTCTCCGCCGCAGTATAACAGGCAGCAGGAGGCATTGAATGAAAAACGTTGCATTGATAACCGGCTCGTCGCGCGGCATAGGCGCGGCGGCGGCGCGTCTGCTCGCCGAAAACGGGTGGAGCGTGTGCGTCAACTGCATAGAGCGCGTCGATCTTGCGCGCGAGCTTTGCGGCACGCTGAACGCCGCAGGGCATGAAGCAATGTACTATAAGGCCGACGTCGCCGACCGTGCGGCGGTCACAGCGATGGTGCGCACGGTTGAGCGCGAGCTTGGATACGTGACGCTGCTGGTCAACAACGCCGGCATCGCGCGCCAGCTGCAGTTTCAGGACATTACGCCGGAATACTGGCAGCGTATATTCGCCGTCAACCTCGGCGGCTGCTTCAACACAACGCAGGAGGTGCTCGGGCATATGCTGCATGAACACTCCGGCTGCATTGTGAATGTCAGCTCCATATGGGGGCGGCACGGCGCGTCGTGCGAGTCGGCATATTCCGCAACTAAGCACGCCATCATCGGGCTGACGCGCTCTCTCGCGGCAGAGCTTGCCCCGTCCGGCATCCGCGTGAATGCCGTCGCCCCCGGCGTAATTGACACGGACATGGTCAAGGTGCTCGGCGAGGAGACGCTATCGCAGCTCGCGCGCGACGTTATCCCCGTCGGCCGGCTCGGCACGCCGCGGGAAATAGCCGAGGGCATACTCTATCTTGCGCGCGCAGAATACGTCACGGGTCAGGTGCTCGGCATAGACGGCGGCTTTATAATTTAAGGCAGCGCCGCGCAATATCACGCGGTGCTGCCTTAACAACATATTTGAGGGTGCGGACAAATGAACAAATTCAAGGCCTTTCTCCGACGCAAGGACATTGCGATCTCTCTCAGCCGCTACGGCGTGGACACGCTCAGCGCGATGGCGCAGGGGCTTTTCTGTTCACTGCTGATCGGCACCATACTCGACACCGTCGGAAAGCAGTTCAATATCGGCTTTCTGACGGCTATCATTTTTGAGCTTAACGGCAAGGGATACACTATCGGTGCGTGCGCTTCCGCAATGGTAGGTCCTGCAATGGCAGTCGCCATAGGGCACGTGCTGCACGCGCCGGGCATGGTGCTCTTCTCCCTTGCCGCCGTGGGTTACGCCACAAACCAGATGGGCGGCGCAGGCGGTCCGCTCGCGGTGCTCGTGACAGCCGTTGCCGCTGCGGAATTCGGCAAGGCGGTGTACAGGGAAACAAAGGTGGACATTCTTGTCACGCCGCTCGTCACGATCCTTGTGGGCGTGGGGCTGGCGTTCGCCGTCGCCGCGCCTATCGGAAAAGCCGCAAGCTGGGTCGGCAGCATCATCATGTGGGCGACGGAGCAGCAGCCCTTTGTCATGGGCATACTTGTGTCCGTGATCGTCGGCGCTGCGCTGACGCTTCCCATATCGTCGGCGGCAATATGCGCGGCGCTGTCGCTGACGGGTCTTGCAGGCGGCGCGGCTGTGGCGGGGTGCTGCGCGCAGATGGTGGGCTTTGCCGCGGTGAGCTTCCGCGACAACGGCTGGGGCGGCGCGGTGTCGCAGGGCATCGGCACGTCAATGCTGCAAATGGGCAACATTATCCGCAACCCGCGCATCTGGATCGCCCCGACAGTCGCCAGCGCCGTCACAGGTCCGATCGCCACCTGCGTTTTCAAATTGCAGATGAACGGCGCTGCCATCAACTCCGGCATGGGCACATGCTGCCTCTGCGGTCCTATCGGCGTATGGACAGGCTGGGTGGAGCCAGGCGCCGCCGCAGTCGCGGCAGGCGCGTCGGCGATAACGCCGACAGCATTCGACTGGGCAGGGCTCGTGCTGATTGCCGTGGTGCTGCCCATCGCCGTGAGTCTGCCGGTGGATGCGCTGTGCCGCCGACTTGGCTGGGTACACGACGGAGACATGAAGCTTGACCTGTAATGGAATGTATATTTTCTGATAAAAAGCGGTCATTTTGCGATTTTTATTCATTCGTGCGGTTTCTGCATCACAGGCGATGCAGAAACCGTCTTTATTTTTCATAATTGTTTTCCGCGGGCGCATTTATGCAGATGAAGCGTTTCTTTGCATGTGCCTGTTTTGCTGTGCAAACATTATTGCTGTGCACTTTTTTATCCGCGCCGCACCAGTGCCAATTTTCGCCGATCGAATTTGTGGATTGTGCACAAATTTTGATTTAGAGCGATAAATCAGCAATAAAATGGTTGTGTATTATTCATTGATGTGGTATAGTATTCACAGTTTTTTAACATCTTCGGTGTAGACCGATATGAAAAGGAGAGCATTATGGAAAAATCAAAGAAGAAACTCACCCTGCCTGCCAAGATATTTATTGGCATGCTCCTTGGTATCCTCGTGGGTCTGCTGTTCCTCGGCAATCCCGATTTTACCACCGAATACCTCAAGCCCATCGGAACGATCTACATAAACCTGCTGAAGTTCCTCGTCGTGCCCGTCGTGCTCTTCTCCATCACGGACGGCGTCGTCAACCTGAAGGACCTCAAGCGCGTCGGCAGCGTGGGCGTTAAGACCTTCCTGTACTATATGTGCACCACCGCGCTTGCTGTCGTTATCGGTCTTGTCATCGTCAACATCTTCAAGGGCTATTTCCCCGCTCTTGCAAGCTCTGACCTCGGCGCACTGGAGTACACCGCCAAGGAATCCCCCAGCGTGATGCAGGTCATCGTCAGCATCTTCCCCGATAACCTCGTCAAGCCCATGGTGGACACCAATATGCTGCCCATCATCGTCATCGCCATCTTCTTCGGCGCTGGCATCCTTGCCTCCGGCGAAAAGGGTGCGAAAATTGCCGAATGGAACAACTGCATGTACGACGTCGTCATGAAGATCATGATGATGATCATCAAACTGACGCCCTATGGCGTGTTCTGCCTTATGGCGAACGTCGTTGCAGTGAACGGTCCCTCCATTGTCGGCACGCTCGCCCTCGTCATCGGCGTGGCTTACCTTGGCTACATCATTCACGTCGTCGTGGTGTACGGTCTGAGTGTGAAGTTCCTGAGCGGCATGAGCCTTGGCAAGTTCTTCAAGGGCATCGCCCCGGCAATGATCTGCGCATTCACCACCACCTCCTCCAACGCGACCCTCCCGCTGAACATCGAGTGCTGCAATGAGCTCGGCGCAGAGCCGGAGGTCAGCTCCTTTGTTCTCCCCCTCGGCGCGACCATCAACATGGACGGCACGGCGATATATCAGGCCGTTTGCGCTGTGTTCATCGCATGCTGCTATGGCGTTGACCTCACGCTCAGCCAGATGGCAATGATCGTCCTCACCGCCACTCTCGCCTCCGTCGGCACAGCGGGCGTCTCCGGCGCGGGCATGATCATGCTGGCAATGGTGCTCTCCTCCGTCGGTCTCCCTGTGGAAGGCATCGCAATCATCGCGGGCGTGGACAAGCTCTTCGACATGGGGCGCACCACTCTCAACATCACCGGCGACGCCACCTGCGCGCTGTGGGTCTCCAAAATGGAGCGCAGCAAGAAGGCAAAGGCAGAAGCCAAGGCAAACGCATAATCGCATCAACCCTGTCTGTAATGACCGCCTCATTCGGGGCGGTCATTTTTATATATGGCATGCCGCCATATGTATAATTTCTCCCGCAACGTGGGAAAATTATAGTGCTGTTACATATGATGTAATGGGCTATCATTTTCACGGAGTGTGAAACGCATGGTCAAACGAGGAGATATTTATTACGCCGATCTCAGCCCCGTCGTGGGCAGCGAGCAGGGCGGGATGCGCCCGGTGCTCATCGTGCAGAACGACACCGGCAACAAGCACAGCCCCACCGTCATCGCCGCCGCAATAACAAGCCAGATCGGCAAAGCGCGTCTGCCGACGCATATAGAGCTGACGGCGCAGAGCGTCGGGCTCAACCGCGACAGCGTCATACTGCTTGAGCAGATACGCACGATAGATAAATCCCGTCTGCGCGAGCGGATGGGCAGACTGGACGACGGCACTATGACCGCCGTGGACAATGCGCTCGCCGTGAGCTTCGGTCTTGGCGGCGCAATATAATAATAACCCTGTCCCCGTTCATATACATGGTATATGAACGGGGATTTGTATCTTGGAGGCGGTGTGCGTATGGAGTACCCGATAATGATAGACGGCGCGGCGGCGGGAACGCTTGACGTAGCTGCCGACGGACTGTTCACAGTGTTCGAGGCAAGCATACCCGGGCATGGCGGATTTGTGCGTCTCTCGGTATATGGCGGCGGGCGCGAGGGCTATCTCGGCGTAATGCAGCCGTGGAGCGGCGGGCTGTACCTTCGCCGCAGGTTCACACGCCGAGAATGCGCCGGGCTGCCGTCACAGATAGAATACGCCGCGCCCTCCGGCGCGGCAGACACGGTGCGTGTAAATGCCGCGGAGGAGCACACTGACGATGCCGCACCGGCGCCGGATGAAAAGCCGGCGGCAGAAGCCGCCCCATCCACCGTTGCGCTGCCGATACCCGACGGCGCGGAGGATCTGCTGTGGTTCGCGCGCCCGGACGGAACGCTCACCGCCTTCGACGGGCGCGGCTGCATCGTCGCCATTCCGGCACAGCTGCGCCGCCGCGCACCGGGCGCCGTGCTGCGGCGCATAGGAGGCAGCGTATATATGCTATTTCGCTATTGAGGTTGCGCCGGGATTATGATATAATATTTTCTTACTTATTTAACAGAGAAGTATGGAGGACACAGACTATGCAGATGACAGATCTTATCGCAAAAAAGCGCGACGGCGGCAGGCTGAGCGCCGACGAAATAGATTTCATGATACAAAATTACACGCGCGGCATCATCCCCGATTACCAGATGTCCGCAATGTGCATGGCAATACTCTTCAAAGGCATGGACAGCGAGGAGACGCTCAATCTCACGCTGTCGATGGAGCACTCCGGCGACACGCTCGATCTCAGCCCCATCAAGGGCATAAAGGGCGACAAGCACTCCACAGGCGGCGTCGGCGACAAAACAAGCCTTATCCTCTGCCCTATGGTCGCGGCATGCGGCGTGAAGATCGCAAAAATGTCCGGGCGCGGGCTTGGTCACACAGGCGGAACGATAGACAAGCTGGAGAGCTTCCCCGGCTTCTCCACTGCGCTGACGGACGAGCAGTTTTTTGAAAACGTCAACCGTCTCGGCATTGCCATCATCGGGCAGACCGCCGATCTCGACCCGGCGGACAAGAAGCTCTATGCCCTGCGCGACGTGACAGGCACCGTGCCGAGCGTTCCGCTCATTGCAAGCTCCATCATGTCCAAAAAGCTCGCCTCCGGGGCGGATGTTATCGTGCTGGACGTAAAGTGCGGCTCGGGCGCGTTCATGAAGACAGTGGAGGAGGCGCGAATCCTCGCGCAGGCGATGGTGGACATCGGCAAGGGCGCGGGGCGCTGCGTCGCAGCGTGCATCACGGATATGGATCAGCCGCTCGGGCGCTGCGTCGGCAACGCGCTGGAGGTCAAGGAAGCGATAAGCGTGCTCAAGGGCGAGACGCGCGGCGACCTTCTGGAACTGTGCCTGACGCTTGGCAGCTGCATACTGACGGCGGGCGGCATCGCCCCTGACAACGCCGCGGCGCGCGTAATGCTGCAAAAAGCGCTGGACGATGGGTCGGCGCTCAGAAAGCTTGGCGACCTCGTTGAGGGTCAGGGCGGCGACCGGCATGACGTTGCGGATACCTCCCGCCTCCCTGCCGCGCCCGTCGTGCTGGAGGCCAAGTCTCCGGAGAGCGGCTGGGTGAAGCACATCGAGGCGGACGAGGTCGGGCTTGTGTCGATGCACCTCGGCGGAGGCAGAGTGACGAAGGAGAGCGTGATCGACCTCTCTGTCGGCATTATTCTGCGCAAAAAGGTGGGCGAGCAGGTATCCAGGGGCGAGGTCATTGCCGAAATTCACGCCGCGGACGCCGCTTCAGCCGCGAAAGCCGCAGAGAGCCTTATACGCTGCTATGAGTTCTCCGCAGTTCCCGTTGCACAGCCGAAGCTGATCAAGGATATAATCATGTAATTTGAACATACCACGGAGGTGAGAGAGATGAAGCGTTTTGTATCCGCGCTCGCGGCGCTGGTGCTGGTTTTCCTTCTCTCTCCCTGCGCATCTGCGCTCGTGACGCTGGAAAAGCCGGGCGCGGCGCAGATAATATATCTGCCCGCTGACGACTATGAAAGCTACCGCGCTGATTTCTATCTCTGCGCGCTGACGGCGCTTGAGCGCGACGGAGACGATCTGCGTCTCATGTTCCAGAGCTCGCGCATCGTTCTGCGCGGCTTTTTCGCAACAAACGACGAGCGGCGCGCACTGATGTTCGCCGGCGGGGATCGTGTCACCGCCGCGGACTTTAACGCGGACGGCGCGTTTTTGGGAGCGCTCTGCACCGGCGTAGTTATTTCCAAGAACGGCGCGGCAGTGAAGAGCGTTTCAGACGGCGATGGCGGGCGAAATCGCGTGAGCGTTGTGCGCTCGCGCGGGCGAAACGAAATAAGCTCTGCAGTCGGGCAGGCGGTTTACGGCGCAGTGCGCGCAAATGCCGCCGCCGCGGCGGATGAATATATGGCGCTAGGCTGCGACTGGGCGTCGGCGGAGAGCATCAGGTTTGATTTTGACTGTGCCGAGGACGGGCGCGTGCACTGCAAGCGCCAGACGCTGACCGGCACAGACGGCGTAACGGTTGTGAACCTGCGTCCGGAGACGGTGTACGTCGCGGACAGTGAGACGCTTGTCCCGGTTGCTGCCGGGCGCGCCGCAGTGAGCTTCACCAACACCCTCGGCGAAAGCCTGCAGCGGCTGAGCATCCGCATTACTAACGGCAGCGGCGTGCTGACGGTGGAGTGTGTCTGCCCGGAATGCGGCGAGGATCAGGGTGCGGCGCTGCATATGTGCGCCTGCGGGCATTATACCTGCACCTCCGGCTTTGGCGCGGCGGAGCACGCCGTCCCGGAATGCGGCATTGCTGGGCACTGCGTCACGGACGGCGCGGCGCACGGCAAATGCCGCAACTGTCTCAAGCCGCTGTGCAATGGGGAAGAGCACGGCGTGGGCATATGCCGGCACGAGCACACCTGGACACAGAAAAGCTACACCGCGCCCACAGCCACAACGCCGGGGCGCTCCGTCGTGCAGTGCGTCACCTGCGGCATAATCTACGACCAGACCCTGCCCGCAGCAGGAGGGTAAAACACATATTTGCGGCAATATTGCTGTTCAAGGCATTATTCAGCCGCAAATATGTCATATAAGTCAGTTCTGAAGTAGCATGACAAACCAATTTTCTTAACGCATACTAAATACATATACTCTTTTCGGGGTCTGTTTCGATGAGCAAGGGCAGGTTTGACATAAAATTCATATTGGACATACCGCGCTGGGAAGCGGTGCAGGATCAGCTTGCAAAGGCGACCGGCACCGCCATAATCACTACAGACTACAAGGGTACGCCCATCACAAAGCACAGTATGCGCACGGAGTTTTGCAGCATCATCCGCGAAAATCCCATCTCCCGCAAGCGCTGCCAGAAGTGCGACTCGCTCGCCGGGCTGGAGGCCGTGCGGCTCACTCAGCCGTTTATCTACCTGTGCCACTGCGGCGTTGTGGATGTCGCCGTGCCGATAACCGTGGGCGACCAGTACCTTGGCGCGGTGATGTTCGGGCAGGTGCGCATCTCCAACGGATCTGACGCAGGAGTTGAGCGGCTTGTCAACGAGATCAGCTCCTTCCACGCTGACGATGTGGTGAGCGCTCTACAGCCCGATCTGCGTGTACTGTATCAGCGGCTGCCGGAAATGGAATATGAGCGCATACGCAGCATTGCAGACATGATAAACACCATTGTGCAATATATCGTCGAGCGCGCGGTGGACAGCCGCGCACGGATGATGAGCTACGAATGGCGGCTGCGCAGTCTCCCGGGCGACGCTCAGTCCGTCAGCACCGATGTTCCGGTTGAGATACATGCGCTGAACGGTGCAGACGAGCACATCAGTGCGGAAGACGCTGTGCAGAAAAGCAGCGTGGTCTATCCCGCAGTCGTGTATATTGAAAGCCATCTGCATGAGATGATACCCATGCATGAAATGGCGTCGCTGTGCCATCTGAGCCGCAGCTACTTCTCGCGCATTTTTCAGCACGATATAGGCGAGAACTACACCGACTATGTGAATCGGCTCAAGGTGGAGCGCGCAAAGGAGCTGCTGCGCGGCACGCCCGACAGCGTAAGCGCCATTGCCGCCGCCCTGGGCTTTATGGACGTGAGCTATTTTGTCAAGCTCTTCAAGCGGTTTGAGGGCATAACGCCGTTGGCTTACAGAAAGCTGAAAAGGCGCAGCACCCCCCCCAAGGTAAAATTTAGCATATAGTGTTTCGTCGATGCACTATATAAAAAACAACAGCGTCCGGCTTGACAGATCCCAAGTCGGACGCTATAATAATATATAGAAAGGGTGCTGCAGCATGCGGTTAGCCCAGTGCTTTTTTAGATTTCTAGTTTAGAAACCGTCACTTGGCCGAGTGGCGGTTTCTGCTTTTAATGATAAACTGGAGCATCAGCTTACGCAATGTAAGAGTTATCGTCAAACGCATGTGCTTCACCTCCTTTGCGGAGATGTAGCTAACCGCCGTTACGCGGCATAAGCTCGCGCTGCCGCTCACTTACGCCTGCCGTTGTGCAGCACCCCGGTACATATATGTACCATATTTAGAATACCACGCACGGAGGCAAAATACAACAAAATTCTTGCAAATTTGCTCCCAATTAAAACAGCACGGAATGTCAACAAGCATTCCGTGCTGTTTTTTGTCGCTGTCCGCCGGTTCGGACGCTTGACGCGGGAATGTTCGCTGTTGTGGCATTTGTACAAATCCAATAAAACAATTTTGTAGATGATAATATTTTGTCAATTTATAAGCTCACATTCGACATATTTTGCACAATTGTACCATAAAATCATTCTAAAATGTACGGACTGTGAATAATGGCAATCGGCAAAATGACGGATAGAATGAAAACACAGTTTGACGGGCGCGTGTGTTCCCGTACATGAAAACGAGAAAAGGAGATAAAAATGAAAGTGAAGAAAAACGCCAAGTTTTGGGTGTGCCTTGCACTTGTGCTCTGCCTTGTCAGCATGATAATGGCATCTGCTGTTCAGGGAAGCTGGGGGCGTGTAAAAGTCTCGGAGCTTCGCCTTGTTGACAAGTCCGGCTACGAGGTCAGCACCCTGCTCTACAAACCCGCAAATGCAACCGCAGATACGCCCGCTCCATGCATAATCACCGTGGAGAGTTGGTACAACAACAAAGAAATGCAGGATCTCTACTCCGTCGAATATGCCCGCCGCGGCTATGTGGTCATTGCGGTTGACATGCACGGTCACGGAGATTCCGAGTCTACCGATGCAAACGGTCTCTACACCTCTGCTGTCGGTCTTGATGCCGCGGTTGAGCTTGCCGGTACTCTCCCTTATGTTGACACCGCTAAGATAGCCGTTACCGGTCATTCCAGCGGCGGCGCCGCATGCGACATGGCGGTTGCAATAGACAACGAGCGCGAGACGCCGCTCATCTCCGCCGTTCTCTACGAAGCCTCTACCTGGGTTGACGATACAGGCGTTGACCACAGTGCAGATCTCGACGGTCGTTATGTTGGCATCATCGCTGACCTGTATGACGAATTCTTCTACTGGTGCACCGATGAAAACGGCAATGAAGTCGTCCCCCGCAACTTTGCCACCACCGCGGACGCAAAGAATTTTGTCAACTTCAACAACGGCGCTGACGGCATGGAAGATGTCGTTCCCGGAAAGTATTATGAGCAGGACGGTCTTTTCCGCGTCATTTATCAGCCGAGCTGCACTCACCCCTGGGTTCACTTCTCCGCTACGTGCGTTGGCTACGGCATACAGTTCTTTGAAGATGCGTTCGGCGCTCCCAATCCCATTGACGCAGACAATCAGGTCTGGCAGTGGAAGACCGCATTCAACTTCCTTGGTCTTGTCGGCATCATCATCTTTGTTCTCGCGTTTATGAACCTCATGCTCGACACCAGATACTTCGGCATTCTCAAGGTTGAAAGTGAAGTTCCCGCTCTTCAGGTCAAAGACGTCAAGGGCAAGCTCTGGTTCTGGATTTCTCTTGCGCTGTGTGCGCTGTTCTCCGGCTTAAGCTATTACTGGACCATCGTAAACGTCTATTCCAAAACCACTCCGTTCTTTGTTCAGACCGGACCTCTCACCATGGGCGTATGGTGTGTGCTGTGCGGCGTGTTTGCCATTATCGTTCTGCTGCTATACTACTATGCTTACGGCAGGAAAAACGGCTTTGACCCCGCCGCGCGCGGCGTAACAATCAGCCTCAGCCGCCTGTGGCGCACCGTTGTTCTCGCTGTGCTCACAACCGCTCTTGCATTCATTATTCTGTTCTTTGCCGACTACTTCTTCAAGTCAGATTTCCGTCTGTGGGTTCTCACGCTCAAGGCTTTTGACGCAGACAAAGTCATCATCGGTCTGAAATATCTGCCGCTGTTTCTTCTGTTCTATGTTGTCAACTCCGTGTCCTTTAACTGCTTCAACTATAACAACATCGGCGGCAGGTTCAATGCTGCACTGCTTGGTCTTTTCAACGCGCTCGGCGCTCTCGTATTCATTGCCATTCAGTATGTTACTTTCTTCTCGACCGGCGCTTTGAAGTGGTACTCCACCGAGGGCTTCCGTATAAGCGGGATTTGGCTCTACCCTGCCTGCATATACCTCTTTGTTACCCCGTTCATGACCCGCTTCATCTATAAAAAGACGAAAAATCCGTATCTGTGCGCCATTGTCAACGCAATACTCATTACCATGATGGCTGTTGCAAACACCTGTACGGTTCTCGGCGGCGGCGCTGTAGTTGCTGCAAACTATTAAGAAACAATACTCACTCCTTACGCGCTGGGGGAACGTCGCTCGCGGCGTTCCCCTTTTCTCCGCATTTTTTCGCACTTTTCTTATCTTAATCCTTGAAAATTTCGGGCAAACACGCTACAATAAGCGCAAGGTTATACTAATAAAGCAATCGACGGAGGATAAGCAAATGATACTTGACTGCACAGAATACACAGGTGTTTGTGAATGCGGGCGCGACCATGAGCTGCGCACAAAGCTGGTCGTGTGCGAGTACGGCGCGCTCAAAAGCTTCGACAAATACATGGACGACTGCGGGCTGGCAGGCTTCCGCACCGTCATTTATGACACGAACACCTACAATCTCCCCACAATGACGCACGTGCGCGCCGATCAGGAGATCGTGCTGGAGGCGCAGGGGCTGCACAGCGAAAAGGGTATGATCGAGGACATGATGAAAATGCTTGAGCGCAAGCCGGACTATATCGTCACGGTCGGCGGCGGCACGCTGATGGACTTTGCGCGCTACAGCGCCTATAAGCTTGGCATTCCCTTCGTCGCCGTGCCGACAATCGTCTCCTCTGACGGTTTCACGGCGGACATCTGCTCCATCATCATCGACGGTCAGAAAAAGTCCATCCCCATGCAGGCGGCGGACGCCGTCATCTGCGATATGGACATCGTCTCCGGCGCGCCGATGTTCCTCACCATTGCCGGCGTACAGGATATTCTGGCAAAATACGTGTCCATTGCCGACTGGAAGATCGCGCACATCGTCTCGGGCGAATACTTCTGCGACAAGGTGTGCGACATGGCGCAGGCGGCGTTGGACATCATGCAGCGCTGCGCGCTCGAGCTTGCCGAGGGCAAAGCGCCCGACTATGAGGCGATGGCGTACACGCAGATGCTTTCCGGGCTGACGATGCAGATACTCTCCAACAGCCGCGCCGCCTCCGGCGCGGAGCATCTTGTCGCCCACCTTGTGGAGATGAAGCCCAAGGGCTTTGAGCGCGCGCACGGTATGCACGGCGAGTGCGTGGGCGTGGGCACGATCATGTGCGCGAGGGCTTATCATGAGTATGCCAAGCGCGACACCATCGAGGTCAAGCCTTTTGAGCCGCTGGACGAGGCATGGGTACGCGATGAGTTCGGCGCGCTTGCCGACGGCATACTCAGGGAAAACGAGAACGACGTGCTCAAGACCTTCGACCCCGAGAACATCAAAACGCACTGGCAGGAGATCCGCGACGTTATCGCCACCATCCCCACAGCGGACGAGCTTATAGAGCTGTACACGAAGATCGGCGCGAAGCACTCCCTCGCGGAGCTTGAGATTGACGAGAGTGTGCGCGATGACTTTCTTGACATTTCCTCCGCCATCCGCAACCGTCTCACGTTTGCGCGCATGACGCGGCTTATCGTCAAATAAAAACGAAACTTCTGCGGTCACAGGTGCAGATTTCCGCCTGTGACCGTTTTTCAGGCACATTTCAACTATACAAGCTATAATTGCAAGGAGAGCCTTAATGAAATACATAATGAGTCTCGACCAGGGAACGACAAGCTCACGCTGCATACTCTTTGACAAGTCTGGGCGCATATGCTCCACCGTGCAGAAAGAGTTCACGCAGATATTCCCGCATCCCGGCTGGGTCGAGCATGATGCGATGGAGATATGGAACACGACGTTGGAGGTTTCGCGCGCTGCAATGGAAAAGCTCGGCGTGACGGCATCGGACATCGCCGCCATCGGCATCACCAACCAGCGCGAGACCACCGTCATCTGGGACAGAAAAACGGGCGTGCCCATCGCCAACGCCATCGTGTGGCAATGCCGCCGCACGTCTGATATAATCGACGCGCTAGTCGTCGGCGGGCACGCAGACACGATACGCGCCAGGACCGGGCTTGTGCCGGACGCTTATTTCTCCGGCTCGAAGATAAAATGGCTGCTCGACAACGTTCCCGGTGCGAGAGAACGCGCGGAGGCGGGTGAGCTTCTGTTCGGCACGATCGACACATGGCTCATCTGGAAGCTCACAGGCGGGCGCGTGCACGTCACGGATTACACCAATGCAAGCCGTACCATGCTCTATAACATTCACGAGCTGTGCTGGGACAGCGAGCTTTTGAAGCTGCTGGATATTCCGATGTGCATTCTCCCCGAGGTGCGCCCGTCCAGCGCCGTCTACGGCAGGACGGAGTTTGAGCTTTACGGCGGCGAGATACCAATTGCCGGCGCAGCGGGCGACCAGCAGTGCGCGCTGTTCGGGCAGTGCTGCTTCGAGCCGGGCGAGATGAAAAACACCTACGGCACGGGCTGCTTTCTTCTGATGAACACCGGGCGAGAGCCGGTCATGTCCTCCAACGGGCTGGTCACGACGATCGCCGTAGGGTTTGACGACCATGTGGAGTATGCGCTGGAGGGCAGCATTTTCGTCGCTGGCGCGGCGATACAGTGGCTGCGTGACGAGCTGGGCATTATCTCCTCCGCCGGCGAGAGTCAGCAGTACGCCGAGGCCGTGTCCGACACGGCGGGCGGATATGTTGTGCCGGCATTCACCGGGCTTGGCGCTCCATACTGGAGTCAGCGCACGCGCGGGGCGATCCTCGGCGTGACGCGCGGGTTCGGGCGCGCTCATCTCGTGCGCGCGACGCTTGAATCTCTCGCCTACCAGACTTATGACATCGCCCGCGCGATGGAGCAGGATTCCGGCATGGATATCTCCAGCCTGAAGGTTGACGGCGGCGCTTGCGCCAATGACTTTCTCATGCAGTTTCAAAGCGATCTTATCGGCTGCGATGTTGTACGCCCGAGCTGCATAGAAACGACTGCGCTCGGCGCGGCATACCTTGCCGGACTCGCCGTGGGCTATTGGAACGATATTGACGACATCCGCGCCAACTGGGCGATTGACAGGGTGTTCTCTCCCGTTATGAACGGTGAGAAGCGCGAAAAGCTGCTGCGCGGCTGGCACAATGCGGTCAGGTGCGCACTGCTGTGGGCAGAGGGCAACGATTAAGGAGTATAAAACAAAAATGAACTATCAGAAACTGAAAAACTGTGAGCTTTTTCTCTTCGACATGGACGGCACGCTTTACCTCGGCGATAATGTATACGCCGGGGCAATAGAGCTGATGAATGACCTCCCCTCTCTCGGGAAAAAATACATATATCTCACTAATAACTCCTCCCGCGCGGGGACGGATTATATTACCCGGCTGCGCCGTCTCGGTTTCCCATGCGAGAGTGAGAACGTGTTCACCTCCGGCATGGCAACCGGGATGTATCTCAACCAGCGTCACCCCGGCGCGCGCGTTTACCTTGCCGGGACGCGCGCATTCCACCGCGAGCTTGTGAGCTACGGCATAAACCTTGTAAATGATGAGCTTGGGCACACCGAGGCGGACACGGTCGATGTGGTGGTGCAGGGCTTTGACACGGAGCTTGTGTATGAAAAGCTTGAGCGCGCGTGTCACTTCCTGCGCCGCGGCGCGGCGTTCATCGCGGCAAATCCCGACTGGGTCTGCCCCATGCCGGCGGACGAGGTGCTGCCCGACTGCGGCAGCATCTGTGCGCTGCTGACCGCGTCCTCCGGCAAAGAGCCGATCTACATCGGCAAGCCCAACCGCAACATGATCGACGTTATCTCCGCCATGACCGGCATCCCAAATGAGCGCATCTGCGCCGTGGGCGACAGATTGTATACCGACATCGCCGTCGCGCAGAACGCTGGTTCAGTGTCCGTGCTCGTCCTCTCCGGCGAGACGACCGCCGGCATGGTCTCCGCTGCGGCGCGCCAGCCGGACTATATCCTCGCCGACGTGCACGAGCTGCACAATGTGCTGCGGGGTCAATAAAGCAAAGGTTCGCGGCGTCCATAACGCCGCAGGGTGTCTATGAAAATCACGTATCTGCTGCCTGTTGCTCTTTTAATACTGCTCGCGCTGTTTTTCCTCGGTCTGCCTGATCTGCGCCGCTGTGCGCTGCCGGGCGCTGCGCGCTGCGCGCGCTCTCTCGACCGAACCGACGCCGGGATAATGGCTCTCATCTCCGTGGTGTACGCCGCCATTGCATTCACAGGACTTGGCAACACCTCCTCCCCGGAGACCTTTGCCCCCATGCGCGGCGTTTCCGCCGTGATCGAGCTGCCCGGAGACGTCAGCCCCAGCCGCATCATGCTCTTTTCCGGCGTGGGCGAGGGCGGCTATATCATCGAATACTCCGCCGACGGCGTGGTGTGGGAGCATGCCGCAGACTACACACAGGACTATGTCAGCGTCCTCAAGTGGAACGACGTGACCCCCGACGCAATGACCGTGCCGCGCTATGTCCGCATTACGGGCGACGGCGGGGCATATCTGGGCGAGATCGCGTTCATTGACGGAGACGGGGAGCTTATCCCCGCCGCCGGCATCGCAGATGCCGCCGTACTCACGGATGAACAGGCGACCGTTCCCAAAAGGCAGAATTTCCTCAACTCCAGCTATTTCGATGAGATATACCACGCGCGCACAGCGTGGGAGCAGCTCAACGGCGTATATCCCTACGAGCTTTCGCACCCGCCGCTGGGCAAACTCATCATCGGCATCGGCATCAGCCTTTTCGGCATGACGCCGTTCGGATGGCGCTTTATGGGGACGCTCTTCGGCGTGCTCATGCTGCCGCTGATGTATATCTTCGTGAAGAAGCTCTTCGGCGGGCGCGCCGTACCGTGCACCGTAACGGCTGTGTTCGCGGCGGATTTCATGCACTTTGTGCAGACGCGCATTGCCACCATCGACACATACAGCGTGTTCTTCATCATGCTGATGTACCTTTTCATGTACCTTTTCATCACGCGCTCCGGTGAGGGCGAGGAGCGCCGTGCGCTGCGGTGCCTGGCGCTCTCCGGGATAAGCTTTGGGCTGGGTGCGGCGTCAAAGTGGACGTCGATCTACGCCGGCGGCGGGCTCGCCGTCATATGGGCGGCATACTGGCTGCTGCACCGCGAGCGCGGCTTTAAGGCGTTTGCGAAAAACGCGCTGTTCTGCATCGGCTTTTTCGTGCTTGTTCCCGCGCTGATCTACTATGTCAGCTACACGCCCTACGGCACGGCTTCCGGGCTGCACGCGCCGGGGATGTACTTCACCGGCGAATATGCGCAAATCGTTATCGAAAACCAGCAGTTCATGTTCGGCTATCATTCCGGGCTTGTCGCGGAGCACCCTTATTCCTCCAAATGGTATCAGTGGCTGCTTGACATCCGCCCCATACTCTATTATCTTGACTATTTTGACGACGGCACGCGCTCCAGCTTCGGCGCGTTCGTCAATCCGGCGCTCTGCTGGGGCGGGCTGATAAGCCTTTTTGTGCTGCTGTATACGGCGATCTTCCGCCGCGACAGGACAGCCGCGTTCATCCTCGCGGGGTATCTGGCGCAGCTTCTGCCGTGGGTGCTCGTCACACGCCTCACGTTTGAGTATCACTATTTCCCCTGCACGGTGTTTCTGCTGCTGTCGCTGGGATATTGCTTTAAGCTGATACGGCTTGGCAGCCGGCGGTGGCGGTGGTATCTGGGCGGGTTTGCTGCGGTGTCCGCGGCGCTCTTTGTGCTGTTCTATCCGGCGCTGTCCGGGCTGGTGGTTGATAATGCCGCCGCAACAAAGCTCCTCGGCTGGCTGCCGACATGGCCGTTCTGACCGGCGCTTATGCCGCCATGCGTGGACGTAAAGCAACTCTGCGCATGGCGGCAAATAATTTGGCGAAATCGCAAAATACATCTTGACATTTGCTGTTCGTTCTGATATTATACTTTTGCTCATGGGGGTATAGCTCAGCTGGGAGAGCGCTTGAATGGCATTCAAGAGGTCAGCGGTTCGATCCCGCTTATCTCCACCAAAAATGACGAGTTTTGCAGCAAAACATGCAAAGCTCGTCATTTTTTATTCTTTCTGCTTTATTTCTACTATACACATGCTATCAACACAGCCCCTGCGGCACTGATGTACCGCAGGGGCTGTGTCTTCAGTTCACTCGTTCTCAGTGCACGCATCGGCGAGCATGCTGAGGAAGGCGTTGATGTCGCTCACTTCCCATGCAAGGGTGCCGCTGCCGTCAATTCCGTCAGGATAGATAAGCTGTGTTCCGCTGCGGCGCGCATCGTACGAATCCTTGAGAATGGCGACGGGGGCGTCGTCATCCCAATCGTTGAGCGGGACAATATCCGCCGTGCCAATGTCAAGTATCGCCTGACACTGCTCATAGTTATATGCCCTGCGTCCGTCTCCATCCGTGACAGCTCCCTCGACAAAGTAAGCAATATCATCAAAGTGCGAGCTGTCGGTGCCGTAATACTCCTCGATAAGATACCCGTCGCGCCGCTGATTGGCAGCGTTCGCCACAACAAACATCGCCGACACATCCTCGCTGGCTGTAAGCGTGCCGTCGGCAAGAACGTAATTTGCCACGCACTGATGGATATATCCGTTTTCATCGGTATAGCTGTACCACGAGACGAGACTGTCCGCGCCCGCCGCATCGGTGACGAGCCAGCGCGCCGCGCCCGTGCCGTCCTCCACGCTGCCTCCGGTGCAGTGCTCCTGCGCAAAGCACCGGTTCAGCCCGCCGTCATAATCCCACAGCTCCTCATGCAGACACCACAGCGTCTCTCCGTTATCGCCGACGCTGTACTGCCGGTTTTCCTCGGAAAAGCTCTGGTCAATATAATATAGATACATCTCATACTGCCCGTCAAGATCAAAGTCGATAAGCCTTGCATACGCCAGACCCTGCGCGCCCGTTGACGCCTGGCACACTCCGTAGCGCCCGGTATAGTCCGTTATCACGCCGATATACGCCTGCGCGCACTCGCTCGTAAGCGGTGCGATCTCCGCTGCGGCGGCGCTCTGCGGCGCGGCGGCTTCCCCGCTCGCCGCCGTGTCCGGCTCAAGTGAAAATGAGGCAAGATTATCCGGCACGGTATCTCCCGCGCGGCGCACATCCATTATCCCGCGCACGGCGAGCGCCCCTACCACAACGCCGGTAACCAGCAGACCGCAGGCAAGCACCCTCGTTCCCTTCTTCGCGCCGCGCGATGCGCGCTCATACGCCGACGGCCGCGGCGGACGTTTTCTTTCTGAACCCCGGGACGGATCAGCGCCCGTCGCACCGGATCGGCGCTCATCGCCGTTCCGCTCACGCGCCGGGTCGGCGGCGCGCCGCGATGGCGCAATCTGCCGCGGCTCGTCAGCCGTCGTCACCCGCAGGGCGGACGTGTATCCGCACTTCTGCGCAACGGTCATGCCGATGCTGAGCGTAATGGATGGGGAGAGCACCGTCTCCGCCTGCATCGCCATCAGCGATGCCCTGAGCTGCGTCGGCGTAACGCCGCGCTCCGCCCCGGCGCTGTCGCGGTAAATACAAAGGCTCTTTTCCGCAACATCCAGGCAGGTTTTCACCGTGCTCTCGCCGCAGCGCATCACAGAACCGATCTGCGCGAGCGACATACCGTCAACATAGCGAAAAAGCACGGCGATGCGCTGCATATCCGAAAGGCGGCTGAACGCATCCGCGCAGAAGCGGCGTACCGTCATTTCGTCCGCGTCGGCCGCCGGGGCGGCGGCAGCGGAGGACGGCGCGGCGTCCGCCGGCGTTTTCTGCCGCTTTAGCCGGGCATAACAGAGATTTCCCGCAATAGCGCACAACCATGTCTCCGCCGTTGCGGGCGTTCTGAGCTTTTCAAGGCTGCGGAACGCCGCCACGAACGTGTCCTGCACCGCGTCCCACGCACTCTCGTCACTTTTCAGCACGGTTTTCGCGTGAAAATATATGTTATCCTTCGTTGCAAGGTATATCGCTTCATAAGCGCATGTATCGCCGCCAAGCACGCGCTCCACCAGCGCCGCCAGTTCTGTTTTGTCCACCATATGCCGCTCCTGCTTCTGCTGTATTACAAGTTGTCACTGAACATAAAATAGGTAACATAATTATAGCACAGCCCTGTGGCGGCGCACAAGCACCCAAAGCGAAAAAAGGCGAAAATTTTGAGCGCACCGAAAACCGGTGCGCTCTGTCATATATGGGTCATATATGATATGGGTTATTCTTCTTCGTCCAGAAGATTTGTCATGCTCTTCAGGCTGATCATCAACGTCGAGATATTATGCAGCAGCGCCGTCGTCGCCGGCGGCAGAACGCCCGCAACGCCAAGGCAGATGAGCATGAAGTTGAAGCTGATAATTTTGCGGTAGTTGCCGTGGATGCGCGCCATCAGGGCGTCGCTCAGGCGCTTGAGCGTCAGAAGCGAATAAAGGCTGTCCGCACCGACGGTGATGTCGGCGACCTCGCGTGCGATCGCCGCGCCGTCGCTGATGGCAATTCCGGCGTCCGCCTCTGATAGCGCCGGGGAATCGTTCACCCCATCGCCGAGCATTATTACCTTGCGGCCCGCCGCGCGTTCCGCACGGATGAAGTTTGCCTTGTCCTCCGGCAGCACCTCTGCATAGAACTCATCCACGCCGACGGCCGCAGCGACGGAACGCGCCGTGGCAGCATTGTCGCCCGTCATCATCACGAGCTTGGGAATGCCCAGCGCATGCAGCCCGTCAATGACCTCCCGCGCTTCGGCACGGAGCGGATCTTCAATACATATCACTGCCGCAAGCACGCCGGATATGCCAAGATACAGATGTGAATACTCGCTTGGCAGCGCGTCAAAGCGCTGCTGCTCACCCTCGGGAATAACGCAGTGCTCATCCTCAAAGACAAAGTGCTGGCTGCCGATGACGACCTTTTCACCGTCAACGCTGCTCGACACGCCGTGCGCCACGATGTAGTCCACGCGGGAATGGCGCTCCTCATGGCGCAGATTACGCCGCTCCGCCTCCGCGACGACCGCCTTTGCCATGGAATGCGGGTAGTGCTCTTCAAGGCACGCCGCAAGACGCAGCATATCATTCTTGTCCTTTCCGCCGAACGTGACCACATCGACCACGCGCGGTGATGCATACGTGAGCGTACCGGTCTTGTCGAAGACGAATGTTTTCGCCTCGGAGACCGCTTCGAGAAACCGCCCGCCCTTGACGGAGAGCTTGTATGTGCTTGCTTCTTTCATCGCCGAGAGCACCGCGATGGGCATGGAGAGCTTCAATGCGCAGGAGAAATCCACCATCAGCACGGCGAGCGCGCGCGTGGGGTTGCGCGTGATCAGCCAGATGAGCGCCGTTGCGCCGAGGCTGTACGGCACAAGGCTGTCCGCAAGATGCGCCGCCTTGCTCTCCGCGCCGGACTTGAGCTTTTCGGACTCTTCTATCATTTTCACGATGCGGTCATACCGCCCCGCACCGCTGCACTTTTCCACGCGGACGGAAGCGCTGCCCTCCTCCACGACCGTGCCGGCGTAAACATAGCCGCCCTCGCATTTGCGCACAGGCAGCGGTTCGCCGGTAATCGACGCCTGATTGACCATGACCTCTCCGTCGATGACCTTGCCGTCGAGTGGGATCATATTGCCGGTGTTGATCGTCACTACATCGCCGACCTTTACATCGCCCACATTGACAAGCACGTCGCCGTCCGCGGTCTGAAGCCAGACCTTATCGACATTGAGCGCCATACTGCGCGCAAGATCCGCCACGGATTTCTTATGCGTCCATTCCTCAAGCGTCTCTCCCACGCCGAGCAGGAACATTATCGAGCCTGCCGTGGCATAGTCGCCACGCAGCATGGACACCGTGATCGCCGTCGCATCGAGAACGGGCACCCGTATTTTCCCGCGCAGCAGGCATACAAGCCCCGTCTTTATATAATGCAGAGAGCGCCACAGCGTTATCGCCGTGCGCACCGGCGCTGGCAGTATAAGCTTATTTACGCACCGGCACAGCACCGCGTTGACAAGCCTGTTTTGATATTCCCTGTCGAGCGCGCGGGCGCTGTGCTCGTTGGCAAGCGCCGCCGACGCTTCATATGAAAACCCGGCGAGCGCCGCGGTTATCTCGCCGCGGGGCGCGGTGTATGCAATCACCGCATCACATGTGCGGTCATACACCTTAACCTCGCTGACACCTGCAACTGTGCGCAGATACGCCTCCAATATGTCCGCCTGCAAAAGCGTCATGCGCGGCTGCGCCATGCGCACGCGCATACGCCCCGGCATTTCATGCAGGATCGTGCATTTCATGTTTTACTCTGCCTTCTTTGCGCTGTCCTCAATTACTTCCTGCTCAGCCTCGACGGCATACTTCTCGTTGAGGAGCTTCGCCTCGGCAAGAATGTCATCCGCGCTCTCCCTGATGCTGGTAGCAGTCGTCATGACACAGTCTCTTGCGCGCAAAGCGGCAGCCGCAGTGTGCACATACACCTTTTTGGCGTCACGGCCGGCAAGGATCTTCAGCCCGGCTGTGCCAAAAAGCACCCCGCCGGCAAATGCAGCAATTTTATTCATGTTCATATCCTCCCTTTAGCGTTTGGTTAGTGTTGTCTAACCTTTTTTCATTTTTTCAGAACGGCTCCGCCGTCCTGCGGTTTCTATATATCACAAGCACGCCGTTTTTTCAATAGGCATTTGTAAATTTTTCTTTACGTCTTTATGCATTTGTTCGCATTTGTTTTGAAGTGAACACTGATTCACGCGCCGAATTCTTATAATTTATCTCAAATTGATAAAACCGGCGTTTCTCTTTTGTGAATATACAACAAAAATGCAGTGCTCCTATTGACACTTCTCACAAGCAGTGCTATTATACGCCCAAATTGAATCGCTGATTGAATGTAGATAGAGGCGCGGTATCCATCAGTAGCTCTCCTCCTTGCCAGGCAGCATGGAAAGCAAAAGGGGCCACCGCCGAAGCCTGCGGAGAATGCCTGTTCTCCTCCTGCTGGGTCGGCAGAGAATATCTGCCGGACTGTCACATGTTTTCTTGTGAAGCGCTATCACTGGTTATACGGCTTTCGGCAGCATTGTTTTTATCATCCGTTGTTTTCCCAATGCCGCCTTTTCCCGATTTCCCATGAACCGCTTGACAAGCGGTTCATTTTATTTTATCTGACCGGCGGGTATGAAAAAGCCGGAACGGCGCGCAAAGCGCCGAAGAAAGGAAAAAAATGATAAGAAGAGTTATCGCTTGCCTTTTGTCTCTTGTTATGGCGCTGGCGCTGTGCGCCTGCGGCAGCTCCACCGCGACCGATACCACAGCCCCTGCGGATACCGCCGCCTCTTCCGGCAGCGGTGTTGAGGACGGCGTGCTCACTGTGGCAATGGAATGCGCCTACGCCCCCTATAACTGGACGCAGAGCGACGATTCCAACGGCGCCGTGCCCATCTCCAACGTGCCCGGCTCCTACGCCAACGGCTACGACGTGATGATCGCAAAGAAGATCTGCGAGGCGAACGGATGGCAGCTTGAGATCGTCCAGTCCGACTGGGATTCTCTCGTTCCCGGCGTGCAGACCGGCACGTTTGACGCTGTCATCGCCGGTCAGTCCATGACGGCGGAGCGCTCCGAGCAGGTCGATTTTGCCGGACCTTACTTCTATGCCACCATCGTTTGCCTGACGAAGGCCGACAGCCGCTTTGCCAGCGCGAAGAGCATCGCCGACCTTGCAGGCGGCAGCTGTACCGCGCAGATAGCGACGATATGGTATGACCAGTGCCTGCCGCAGATCCCCGATGCCGACATTCAGCCCGCCGTCGAGACCGCGCCTGCCATGCTCATGGCGCTTGAGACCGACACCGTTGACTTTGTCTGCACCGATATGCCCACCGCGCAGGGCGCAGTTGCGGCATACCCTGACATGGTCATACTTGACTTCTCCGGCACGGACGGCGACTTTCAGTTCTCCGATGAGGTCCGCGCGGAAAACGTCAACATCGGCGTTTCCCTGCGCAAGGGCAACACCGTGCTGAAGGATGACATCAACAGCGTTCTCTCCACCATGACCGTTGATGACTTCAATTCCCTCATGGCCGAGGCGATCTCCATCCAGCCCCTCAGCGAGTAATTGAGCAAATAATCTTTGTACAAAGGATGATCCCCCATGAATAAATTCGTGCAGCTCGGCAGCGACATTGCCAGGCTCTGGTCAAAATACAGCGGGCTATATCTGAGCGGCGTCGGCAACACGCTTCTGCTCGCGCTCAGTGCGACGCTCATCGGCTGCGTAATCGGGTTTGCGTGCGGTGTGCTGAACACCATCCCCTGCTCCAAAAACGATTCAGGTGTGAAGAAGTTCTTTGTGGGGCTCGTGCGCGTGATCGTGCGCATCTATGTGGAGGTTTTCCGCGGCACGCCAATGGTGCTGCAGGCGGTGTTCATCTATTACGGTCTGCCGTATTTCACCGACAACGCCGTGAAGTTCTCCGGCATCTGGCCGGCGGCTCTGCTGGTCGTGTCCATCAACACGGGCGCATACATGGCAGAGTCCGTGCGCGGCGGCATCATCTCCATTCCCGCCGGGCAGACCGAGGGCGCAAAGGCCATCGGCATGACGCATGTGCAGACGATGGTGAACGTTATCCTGCCGCAGGCGCTGCGCAACATCATGCCGCAGATAGGCAACAACTTCATCATAAACGTGAAGGACACCTCCGTCATGTTCATCATCGGCTTTCCGGATTTCTTTTCCGCGCACCGCGCCGCCGTCGGCGCAAGCTACCTGTACTTTCCATCCGCCACGGTGGAGATGCTGGGCTATCTGACGATGACGCTTATCGCGTCGTTCCTGCTCCGCTGGCTGGAGCGGCGGCTTGACGGCGACAGCAGCTATGAGCTTGCGAGCGGGGATCAGCTTGTTATGGCTGCCGGAACGTACAGCCACCCTGACCGCGGCACGCCCTTTGACGAGCGCAGCGCCGAGTTTGACGAGCGCGCGCTCAGCCGCACCGGAAACTCATCCACGAGGGGAGATCGATAACGATGAGCGAAAAAATATTGCAGATAAGCCATCTTTCAAAGTCCTTCGGGTCGCATGAGGTTCTGCGCGACATTGACTTTTCCGTGGAAAAGGGCGACGTTATCAGCATCATCGGCGCGTCCGGTTCGGGCAAATCCACACTTCTGCGCTGTATAAATCTCCTGGAAACGCCGACTGCCGGCGAAATACTATATCACGGCAAAAACGTCGTCGGACGCGGCGTGAACGCGCCGGAGTACCGCTCGCACGTGGGCATGGTGTTCCAGAGCTTTAATCTTTTTGAAAACATGACCGTGCTGGAAAACTGCATCATCGGGCAAGTCAAGGTGCTCAGGCGCAGCCGCGAGGACGCGCGCGAGCATGCGATGCGCTATCTCGACCATGTCGGCATGGCGCCGTATATCAACGCCCGCCCGCGGCAGATCTCCGGCGGGCAGAAGCAGCGCGTTGCGATCGCGCGCGCGATGGCGATGGATCCGGAGGTGCTGCTCTTCGACGAGCCGACAAGCGCACTCGACCCCGAGATGGTGGGCGAGGTGCTGAACGTGATGAGGTCTCTCGCCGATGAGGGCATGACGATGCTGGTGGTGACGCACGAAATGGCGTTCGCCCGCGATGTGAGCACGCACGTTATCTACATGAATAACGGTCTTATCTGCGAGCAGGGTGCGCCGGACGTACTGTTCACCGACCCTCAGCAGCCTGAGACGCGCGAATTTCTTGCCCGCTTCCGCAAGGGTTAAAGCTGCATAATTGCGTTGAAAAAGCCGCCCCGTCGGGCGGCTTTTTCAGATTCATGCATGCAAATTTAAGCGTGACCCAGTTTGTTACCCGAGACAAGCCTCTGTGATGAGTATAACGCATAGCGTGTTTTTCTTTTGCGGTTTTGGGCTGAGTGTGCGGTAAGATGGGGATCCTGCTTCCACTGTTACATGCTTCTTGCCGCCCTGTTCTTTATTGTTCATTAAACCAAAAAGCTCGCTTGATTGCTTGACTTCCTTGACAGGCTGACGGCGCAGCCGGAGCTGCGCCGTTTTTCATAGATAGCCGCACACGGTAACATTTCGGTAATCACTCGATCGGGCGGCTGTGGTAGAATGTAGAGCAAAGGGAGATGAAGCCATGGGCAACAGAATTTTGATGATTGAGGACGACGCCGCTATCGCTGAAGCGGTAAAACTGAATCTGGAATGTGCAGACTACACCGTTGCCGTATTCGATAATGGTCTAACCGTCCGGGACGCGCTGAAGCTCGATCACAGCTACGATCTCGCGCTATTGGACATGATGCTGCCGGGACTGGACGGCTTCGCGCTGCTTCCGGAGCTGCGAAAATATGATATACCGGTAATCTGTCTGACCGCCATGGGAGACGCGCAGCACGAGGTGATCGGGCTTCGCAGCGGTGCGGAGGACTATATCGCCAAGCCCTTTGATATGCTTGCCCTGATGGTGCGCATGGAAAAGGTCCTCAGACGCAGCGGAAAGCTCCAAGAGATCTACCATTTCCGGGACCTGACTTTGGACAAGGGCAACCGCCGCCTGACCCGGAAGGGGGAGGAGCTCAGCCTGCCGCCGCTGGAATTTGACGTGCTGGCAGTGCTCATGAAAAACAAGAACCGCACTGTGTCCCGGGAGCGTATTCTGAATGAGATCTGGGGGCAGGATTACTTTGGGGATATCCGCACGGTGGACATCCGTGTTGCCAATCTGCGGAAAAAGCTGAACCTATCCGAGGCAATCCGCACCATTTCCAAAGCCGGGTACCGGTTGGAGGAACGATGAGGCTGAGAACAAAACTGACGGCCCTCTGCGCGGCGCTGCTCCTTCTGGTGGCGGTGAGCCTGACGGCAGCCATGCTCTGGCAGGTTCGGGCGCAGTCCTATGATATGCTTCTGGAAAGCGGGAATAAGACGCTTGCAGAGCTGAGCACCACCTTTGAGCAGTCTGCCTACAGAGGCTTTCCGGAGAACGGGGCCGCGTTGGAGACTTTTTTGACCTATTGCTTCCGCAGCTGCGGCGTTCCCGGGAGCGCTCTGCTCTTGGACGGGGAATACCTGTACGCAGCCACCTCCATTGCGCCGGAGAAATATCTGGACGCTTCCAATGGGACAGCCTCATCTGCCAGGGTCTATGTCCAGGAAAAGCATTTTCTGATTCTGGGCAAGGCACTGGACATCCGGGGAAAAACGTGCAGAATATACCTGGTGGAGGATGCCGGTCATATCTATGCCCAGCTTTGGCAGCTCAGCGGACAGTTCGCGCTGCTGGCCCTGGTCATCGGACTGCTGGGACTGGGGGGAATCCAGCTCATTATCTCCCGGGCCCTTCGGCCTCTTTCTGAGTTGACCCAAGCGGCGGAGCGCATTGCCGGCGGCAACTACAGCCAGCGGGTCAACGTCCATTCCTCGGACGAGGTGGGCAGACTGGCTGGGAATTTTAACTGCATGGCCGCAGCGGTGGAAACCCATGTGGATGCTCTGCGGGAGCAGAATCAGCGGCAGAAGCTCTTTATCGGGGCCGTAACCCACGAGCTGAAAACGCCCCTGACATCCCTGCTTCTGAATGTGAACACCCTGGAAACGGTCTATCTGCCGGAGGAAAAGCAGGAGGCGCTGCTTGTCAGCATGGATACCCAGCTCCATTGGCTGGAAACCATGGTGAAAAAGCTTCTGACCCTGCTTTCCATGCAGAAGAACGCCAGACGCTCCAAAAGCTCTGTTCCGGAGCTTTTGGAGCGGGCGCAAACGCTTACTGGACCGGTTTGCGCGAAATACGGCGTTTCTCTGAAAACGGTATGCCATGCAGATACCTTCTCCATGGACAGTGACCTCATGTGCAGCGCCCTGGTGAATCTGATTGAGAACAGCGCCAAGGCATCCGCCCCGGGGGACGTCATTGAGGTTCTGGCGGATCAAAAAGGCTTTGTGGTCATGGACCACGGCCGGGGGATCCCGGAGAAAGACCTTGCCCGAGTCACTGACCCCTTCTACATGGGTGACCCCTCCCGCAGCAAGCAGTCTGGCGGCTTCGGTCTGGGGCTGGCCTTGGTGAAGGAGATTGCCGCCGTTCACGGCGGCAGGCTGGAAATCGAAAGCCAGCCTGGGCGGGGGACTACCGCAAGAATTACGCTGCCTCACCCGTAACCAAACGGTAATGTGCCGGTAAACTCTTTCTTTCGCGCCTGTGGTATTCTGGAACCATCCCAAGAACAGGAAAGGATGTGCTTTTATGAAAAAGAGACCCATGCGTCTTCTGACCGCCGCTCTGGCGCTGACAATGCTGTCAGGCTGCGGCACTGTCCAGACGAACACAGGGAACACGGAAGCGGAAACCAGCATCAACCAGGCTATGCTCCTTGAAAAGAGCAGCCGGCCCCAGAGCCGGGATTACACCTTACCGGAGAAATTCACCGGGGACTGGACAGCCCAGGAGGGGCGGCTCACCATCC
>DJEW01000022.1:0-16112 GCA_002431965.1 Clostridiales bacterium UBA5888 | reverse complement strand
ACCCAGGAGGACGTGGACAAGCTGTTTGCCGTGCTGCTGAAGGGCAATCCGGTATACGGCTATGTGATGACAAAGCAGGAGTGCCAAGAAAATATTGATTACACCAAATCCGATCAATGGAGGCCCGGTACGGATGGTCAGACACGGACGCCGGAGCAGGTAGAACAGCGCCGCCAGGAACTGATCGACTATTACACAGAGCTGATGGCAACCGCACCGGAGGAGAAGCCCATCATCCATGGCTTTGCTGATTCCGGCGAGCCGGATGAGATCAGCGGCACTGCCACGGTGGATGGAAAGGAGTACAAGGTATCCATCCAAAACAACATAGGCAGTTCTTGGACAGCCGCAGTTATCCAGCGGCATGAATACGAGTATCGGAACGGAGAGGAAGATTGGGGTGAAATATCCAAAGAAGATGCCGCTGCGTTGGGAAACGCTTTGATAGAGGAACTGGGTCTTGACAATATGGTGCTGGACGATGTACAGCCCAACAACCAGGGCGGCGTCGAGGGCACATGGCAGCTTTATTACGTGCCCTCTGTAAATGGTATTCCCATCCCCAGCATCCGAGAGAACAACGTGCGCAACGGTTCTGAGGAATTTGGTGACTCTGCGACGGGATATCAGTACTGGGACTACAGCGCCTCGGAGGAAAGCAATTCGGATACCGTTTCCTGGCAGATGGAACATGTTTCTATGATTGTAGGGAAGGAAGGGCTGCTGTCCTTCGGGTGGTACTCTCCCAGCAGTGAACCCATCGTCCAGGAGACCCAGACGGCGCTGATGTCTTTTGATGAAATCGCC
Organism: Clostridiales bacterium UBA5888; assembly: GCA_002431965.1. Classification (GTDB taxonomy): domain Bacteria; phylum Bacillota; class Clostridia; order Oscillospirales; family Oscillospiraceae; genus Limivicinus. The sequence continues at coordinate 15,305 of DJEW01000022.1, read as the reverse complement.
GCAATTGCGGACTCAATGCTGCCAGTGGTAGTTATCGGTCCTTCGGAGGGTAAAAGCCTCGTTGAAATTGACAAGATCGACGGAGTCAAGAGCTGCATGGACGTAGACATTACGAAGGTATCTCTGTCCCTCATGCGCGTCCGTGACAAAGGGTCCCTGCAGGGCACGATTGTCCCCGTGTGGGATTTCTGGGGCACCTATGACTGGTACTGGCAGGAGGAGGACAACACCCAGCCCTATATGAAAAAGGGCGCAAACCTCACCACAGCGCCCATGCTGACCCTGAACGCCGTTGACGGAAACGTGGTCAGCCGGTTGTTTGGATATTGAGGTTCATTTTCTGAGGAAAAAGGGTCAAGATCCGCCTCAAATCGATAAACCGCCGTCGAAAGCGCGGTCAAAAAAGTCCTTGCAGGACTTTTTTGACAAGCTGAGAAAAAGCCGCCCCGTGTGGGCGGCTTTTTCGCGTTTTCAGCTCAATTTTATGACAAGACGGTTCTCATCCGGCAGATATTTAATGCATCCCTCGTCGGGGTAGCAGGGCATTTCGTCATACCACTGGCATCTGAGTATTGTATCCTCGCGGTACATATAGAGGTCAAGCCCCAGGTAGTACTTTATAAAGTCAACACGGGTGTAGGTGTTGACAAGATCCTCATTCGGACCTGTAAAATCGCCGGTGTCAAGCTCGTCGGTGAAGTGCGTCAGCCCGCTTTGCACGTCGCCCACAAGGTCAATGACCGTGTAGCGGCTGAAATTCGGGTTGTCCATGACCTCCGCCATGAGCGCGTTATAAAACGAGAACGCATTTTCATACTCAAGATACATCTTGAGATACACCTTGTTTGCAAAGTACACGTTCGACGCGATTATCGCGGCAGCCGCGAGCGCCGTCACCGCGCGGGCGGCACGCAATGCGGGCTTTTTCTCCCCCATCGCCGCCTCGACCGCCACCGCGGTCAGCACGTAAAACGACACGAACGAGAACATCACGAGCGAGTGGATAATATCCGCAGAGGCGATGAGATACATGCAGTTGACGCTCAGCGGGTAAAGCGCCAGCAGCACTATCAGCACTGCGGTGCGGCGCGCGTCCCTTGCACGCACGGTGCAGATGACGACCGTACAGACCACCGCGAGCGCGCAGACGATGTGCGCCGCCATGGAGACCCCGGAGTTGACAAAGCCGAAGTTTCCCGAAAGGAAGATACCGATGAACGATGAGTACGCCGCGGCAAGGCTGCGCCCAAAACCGGCGCTCGCCGTGACCTCATATTCCTGGTAGCCGGAACCCACGGCGCTCTCAACAATGAGCGTGACAAGATAATATATCCCCAGTGCCGCCGCCAGCAGCACAAGCAGCACAAGCCCCCGGCGCAGAACGGCTCCCGCATCGCTGCCGGAAAGCAGTTCCTTTATCATAAGCACAACGCAAAGGCTCGCCGCAAGGGCGATGTACGCCTGATATATCCCAAGCGCAAACGCCAGCAGCACCACGCCCGGCACGCACCGCCGCCCGCCGCCGCGTGCAAAGAGGCGCACGGAGATAACGGCGAGGAGGATCGCCAGCGCGTAAGGCGCGCTCGTGAACATATAGCAGAAGTTGCCCGTGAGCGCGGGGAACGCCGCGACTGCGCCGCCGAGCAGCGCCTGCGCCACGCGCCCTCTTATCTCAAAGCAGTCGACGATCACGCACACCGCCACCGCGATGAGCGCCAGCCCGATGACGCCGTATATCCACGGCATGGACACATCCGGGAAGAGAAGCTTCGTCGCCTCAAGCCCCCAGCGTCCGGAGGTCAGCGTCGCGCCCTTGGAGAAGAGCGCCGCGGTCTCGTCCGCATTGAGAAGCTTATTGGTAAAGGCGTACATGTGCGCGAGAAAGCCCACGGCGATCGTTGAGGCAATGGGCACGGCATATCGCCGCACCGCACCTGAAAGAGCGAGCGCCGCGCGCTCACAAAGCGAGAGGCTTTTATCCTTCATCATGATCCTCCTCAGCCCAGCTTCACAACGACATAACCGTCGATCGTTTTTATCGACCCATAGTATGGGTACTCCGCCATATCCGCAAATTCATCCGTCGCCGCAAGCGCCGTGCACTCCGCCTCCGTCGCGAGCAGAACATTGCTGCCGAGATAGCGGCGGATGAAGTTCTCGCGCGAGTAAGCGTTGATGAGGCTGCGGCTTGGACCTGTGATATAGCCGAGGTCGAGCTTGCCGTCAAAGCTTGTGACGGCGTTGTCCTGTTTGCCGATTATGGCGATCTTCGTACCGTAGGTGAAGCCTTCCGTGTTCTCGGCGCGGGTGAGGAGAATCGAATAAAACGAATATGCATTTTCATACTCAAGGTACATCTCAAGATACACCTCGTTTGCAAAGTACACGTTCCCCAGCAGCACCGCCGCAAGAATAACGTACACCGCATCCCGCGCGGCGCGCTGCCACAGCGCCGCGCCGCCCGCCAGACGTTCGGCGAGCATCGCCGCGAGAATGTATATTGCAACAAAGCTGTAAATGACAAGAGTATGGATGGAATCCTTACTCATGGCAAGGAACATCGCATTTATCGCCAGCGGCAGCAGCGCCGTCAGCACCAGAAGCACGACGCACTCCGCCGCCGCGCCCGCGCGGAGCTTTTTCACGGCGGCATACACCGTCCCTGCAGCGATGAGCGCCATGAGCACGATGTGCGCCCAGCGCGAAAGCTCGCTTGTTATGAGGGCATACTCACGGTAGGTGAAGTAATAGACGAAGAAATCATACGCCATGCGCACCCTGCCGGGTATGCCGGCGGAGTTGGCGTTTTCGCGGACATAGTCGTTGAATTCCGTTCCAGTGAGGGCAAACACCGCCAGCGTCACTGCGGCATACGCCGCCAGCGCGGCGAGCAGCAGCGCAAGAGCGCGCAGGAGAAAGCGCACAACAGGCTTTATCGTCTGCTCCCCGTCGAGACAGAGCATCACCGCGTACAGCAGCATAAGGCTAGCCGTGAGGGCGACGTATGCCTGATATATCCCCAGCGACAGCACAAGAAGCAAGACGGCGGCGATGCACCCGCGCTTCCCGCCGCGGCAGGCGAGGTATGCCGCGAGAACGGCAAAAAGAAACGCCAGCGCGTAGGGCGCGCTTGTGAACATGAAGCAGAATGTTCCCGTCTGTGAAGGGAACGCCACGATCATCCCCGCCAGCAGCACGCGCATCAGCGGGCTTTTTATCTCAAAAAGCCGCACGATCAGGCACACGGAGACCGCCAGCAGCAAAAGGCTCACCAGGCCGTAGAGCCACGGCATGGAGTAGTCCGGGAAGATGAGCTTCACCGCCTCAAGACCCCAGCGCCCTGAGGTCACCGTCGCTCCCTTGCCGAAGAGGGATTCTATCTCGTCTGCATTAACGAGCTTATTGGCAAAGGCGAACATGTGCGCCGCCAGTCCGAACACGAGCGCCGCAAAAAACGGCAGCCGGTCGCGTGCCGTGCCTTGCCACGCGCGCTTTATCGCGCGCTCCAGCGGGGTCGGTTTATTTTTTTCCACGGCTCTCGCTCCTTTCCATCGCAAAATCGGACGCCCGGACAAATCCGTATGCCGCCACAGGTATCATCAGAATTATATAGCACAGGGCATACTGCGACTTTGCCTCGAACAAAAGATGGTACAGCAGTCCGCCAAGAATGACAAGCGGGAAGATCGCCGCCATGATGTCCTTTTTGCGCCACAGCAGCGCCAGCCCCAGCGTAAAGCCAAGAAAAACAAACTGCTGGAAATAATTCGCAAGCTGGGTAAGGCGGCGGGCAAAGCGCTGGCAGATAAGCTCATAGAGCCTGCCAGACTCGCTGTAGCTTTTTCGCACCTGATTTGTCCACAGCCCCTGATACGTCGGCTCATTCCACTGGCTGAGGAGCTTTCGGGAGAAAAAGCGCTCGCACTCGCGCGGATTTGCCTTGAAGTATTCCACGCGCGCGGCAATGGTCTCGCGCGCGGCCTGCGCCGTTGCAGCGGGATCGTAGCCTGATGCGGCGTATACATCGGTGGTGTACGCGCGCTCATACCAGCCCGAACAGCTCTTCCCCTCGCTCACGCCCATCGCCATCCAGCACAAGCGCGGCACGCCGCCGCCGTAATCGTTGCCGCTGCGCCGCTCGTAAACGCGCTGCGGCATATCCTTCGCGGCGAGCACCGCCGCCACGGTCAGCGCAAGGCATAGAGCGCTCCTCCATCCCGGCTTTTTCAGCAGCAGTACCAGCCATATTATACTAAGCGCGATGAAGAAAATGATGCAGTTGAGCTTCAGGCAGACCGACAGCGCCGTCAGCACGGCGCAGAGCACGCCGTCCGTAATACGCCCGCCCTCATGAAACCGCAGAAACGCCAGCACGGCGCACACAGCGCACATGAAGCCCGGGATTGTGCCGTACATATATGTAACAGACAGCACCCCCGGCAAAAAGAACAGCAGCAGCACCGCCGTTATCTTCTGCACGTCGGCATTTCGCGTAACGCGTCCTGCGCAGGCGATCACTGCGGCATAGCTCACGGCGAGATACATGACGTTCAGCCCCTGCAGCGCAAGTGCGGAGAAGCCCTCCGGCGCATTCGGCAGCACGGCATTAAAAAGGCGGAAAACAATCTCCTCATACAGCACAAATCCGAACTGGTACGGGAAGAACGTGAAATATTCCTTATAATAGCTGAGATCGCCTTTTGCCGCCTGGCGGGCAAAAAACGTCACGACATATGAATCCTCCGACGGCTGAAGCTTGGCCGAGCACACGAATGCCAGCCCGAACGCCAGCACCCACGCCATCAGCACCGCCGTCACGCGCCTGACGCTGACGTGCTCAAGCATACGGCGGAGGATGTACACCGCCGCGGCACATATGACAAGCACGATGACGTTGAGAAAGAAGTTATCGTAATTGAACGTGACGATCTCCCCGCCGACACCGCCGGTGCTCATCCCGGTCGTGCGGATGAGCGACATCGGCAGCAGAAACGCCATGAACGCCAGCGCAAGCGCAAGCACCGCGCCCGCGCAGACCCGGCTGAATTTATTCAGTTTTTCGTCTGTTCTTCCGCTCAACCCTGCTCCTCCGGATACGTCATTCTGTATTTTCTATTCGGCATTTTTATTCGAGCTTTACAATAATGTCCCTATCACGCTTCACAACGGAGCCGTCCGCCGGAAACGCCGGCATACTGTTATAGAGTTCCATAAAGCTCTCATCGGGCTCAAAGCCGAAATTTACGTTTTCGACGTTCGCGTTCTCCACGCGCTCGTCGAGCCCGAGATACTCCCGCAAAAAGCTTCCGCGGCTGTATGCGCTGATGAGCTCATCACGCACGGCGACGATGTTCCACATGTTTATTTCGGAGACCGTGTATAGTGCGCCGGAAGCTCTGCCCGCAAGCACCACACGCTCACCGCCCGTATACTCCGGCAGCGCCTTGATGCGTGAGACCAGCTGCTGGCAAAACCCATAGCTTTCCTCATACACAAGCTTCTGTTTGAGAAATATCATGTTGGAAAACACCGTATTTGCGCACAGTACGAGCGCAAGCAGCACCGCCGTGGCGTCGCGCACAGCGCCGCCGAACCTCGGCAGCCTTATGCCGTCCGCAAGCGACGCAAAGAGCACATACAGCGCGTAGAAGCTGAAATATTCCACCGTGTGCTGTCCCGGCGTCACTGCAGCGAGGCAGTTGATGCTCAGCGGGTATATCATGACAAGCAGCGCCAGGAGTATGCATTTGCCCCCCCTAATCCATTTGTTGGCAAGTGCATGCAGACATATGAGCGCCGCTATCCCCATCAAAAGAAGATGCAGCAAACGCGAAAACCCCGACGGCACAAGAAGCATATACCGGTACATAATGCCCTTGAAAAAGATCGCATACGCATTGAACAGTCCACGAAGCCCCTTAAAGGTGATCGACGCGGTGGCATAATCGTTGTACTGCGTCGCCGTGAGCGTCATGACGAGCTTATTGACCGTAAAGTACAGCGCGAGCCCTCCCGCCAGCACTGCTAGACACCATATGCCGCACCGGAACATGCGCCGCCAGCTCCACTCGCGCTCCGGCGCTTTTCTTATGAGATATGTCACAAATAGCCCGCTTGCAAGAGAAATATACGCCTGATAGATACCCAACGCGAGCGCAAGAAGCACAATGCCGGTCCAGCGCGTGTGTCTGCCGCCGTGCAGCGAGACATACACCGCCAGCGCGACAAGCAGCACCGCAAGCGCATAAGGCACGCTTGTGAACATATATGTATAAGTCATCGTCTGCACCGGGAAGCTCACGATCAATCCGGCGAGGACGCACTGCAATATGCGCCCTTTTATCTCGAACGTGCGGATAATAACGCAGGCAGACACCGTCAGTATCATGACGGCGATGACGCCGTATATCCACGGCATGGACACATCCGGGAATATATAGCTTGTCAGCGCGAGCGCCCAGCGCCCGGAGGAGAGCGTCGCACCCTTGCTGAAAAGATACTCCAGCTCATCCGCGTTGACAAACTTATTCGTGAAAGCATACAGGTTCGCCGCAAGACCGAACACAAATCCCGTGATAAGCGGCAGCTTATACTCCTCTGTCAGCGCCATAAAGCGCGTCCATATGCGCTGAAGGAATCGCGTCTTATCCTGCAATGCTCTCACTCCCCTTCTTTTATCTCTTCCCCTACCCCAGCTTTACGACAACGAAGCCGCCGATGCATTTCACGGATCCATCGTATGGATATATGGGCATATCCTCTATCTCAGCCGCCGCGCCGGAAGCATCCCACTGCGCCCAGTCAAACGCCGGCGGATCAAAGCCCGCGTAATACGTAAGAAAATCATTGCGGCTGTAAACATTGATAAGCCCCTCCATTATCCCCACAAGGTCGGAGGTGTCGATCTCGTCCGACGAATGCAGAAGCTCATGCGCGTCGCCCGTGAGAAGCACCATCGTTCCCTCTTCGTAGCCAGGCGTCGCCTTAACGCGCGCGGTAATGCCGGAATAAAACTCATAGGCATTCTCATACTCCAGCTTCATCTTGAGATAAAGCCGGTTGGCGTACAGCACGTTGCAGCCCACGACGACTGCAAGCGCCGCAGCAAGCACATCCCGCGCCGGTGCATGGCGGCGCGCCGGCAGGCTCTCCGCCGAGACCGCGGCAAGAATGTACACCGCCGTGAAGCTGTAGAGCATGAGCGTATGGCGCTGGGCGGAGATGACATAAAGGCAGTTCACGCTCAGCGGCAGCAGTGCCAGGAGCACCGCCGCCAGTATGGCGCGGTCGCGCTGCGGTCTTTCCTTTATATACCACAGCGCAAGCTCCGCTACGACTAACGCAATGCACAGATAATGCATCAGCTTTGACAGATCCGACGCAACAAGGTGATAATACCCCCGGTAAAAGTACCCGAGAAACGCCGTATATGCCACGCGAAGCCCGAAAAGTATTGATTTTATATCCGTCTGGAAGCTCGCATCGGCATAGGAGTTATACTCTGTATGCGATGCAAGCATTACTATCTTATTTATCACAAAATATGCCGCCAGCGCCAGCGCGAGATATACCGCGCACGATACTCCGCAGCGGACGATGCGCCTGACACCCCATTTGCCGTCGAGCGTGCGTTTGATAAGATACACCACGCACCAGCTCGCCGCGACGGAGAGATACGCCTGGTATATTCCAAGCGACAGCGCCAGCATCGCGCCTGCCGCGATATAGCGCCGGCGCCCCTTCCGGCGCAGCAGCACATACACCGATCCCACCGCCAGCAGCACCGAAAGCGCATAAGGCGCGCAGGTGAACATATAGCTGAACGTGACGATCTGCGACGGGAACACAACGAGAAGCGCCCCAAGCAGCGCCTGCCACAGCGTGCTTTTTATCTCAAAAATGCGCACCGTGAGACATGCCGCCGCCGTCAGCATCAGCAGCGACAGAACGCCGTTTATCCACGGCATGGATATGTCGGGAAACACATAGCTTGTCAGCGCAAGCGCCCAGCGCCCGGAGGAGATGGACTCGCCCTTGCCGAAAAGCCCTGCGATCTCGTCAAGATTCAAAAGCTTATTCGTGAACACGAAGAAATAGGCGGCAAGCCCGGCGGCAAGCGCTGACACGGCGCAGGGGGCATATTCTGCCGCGCGCTTTGTCGTTATGTCCACGGCATTCAGTCCCCCTCTCCCGTGATTTCTGCTTTTTTATTTAACAGCGAAGATCTGCCCACTGTGCGCGGCGACCGTGCCGTTATATATGCCGCACCCCGCTGCCGTGCAGTCTGCCGCGAAATCGCACACCGCGTCCCCGCGGTTTATCACCGCTAGATACGCCCCGTCGCGCGCGTCCGCGCCGAAAGCGTCCCTGCCGCCGGTGATATGGCGCAGTATCATCAGCACATCTGAATTTTCCGCCATGAACACGGCCTCGCCCGTGCTCATCGCGTCCGCCGCGCGGCGCTCATGGGCAAGATAGGCATAATAATCATGCAGCTCCCGCTCGCCCGGCTTGAACGGCTGGCGGTTGAATGGGTCGCACACGCCGCACATTCCCTGCTCGTCGCCGTAGTACACGCTCGGCACGCCGGGCACGGCAAATTGTATGAGCGCGCACAGCCGCTCCAGCTCCACGGCGCGGCGGAGCGCCGCGTCGGAAAATTGCAGCTTCAGCTGATCCTCCCGGCTGAGGTCGCGGATATTGAAGTCCACGCACAGCGCCGTGCGCAGCCTGTCAACATCGTGCGTGCCCAGAAGGTTCATGAGCGAGTAGTACATGGGCTTGGGGTAATTCATCTGCTGCGCGATGAGAAAGTCGCGCAGGGCGTAGGCATCCATATGTCCGCGCGCGAAAGCGAGCACGGCGTTTCTGAACGGATAGTTCATCACGCTGTCGAGTGAGCAGCCCAGCGCGTAGCTGCGGCGCTTGCCGTAGCTCTCTTTTATCACTGCGTCCTCCCACACCTCGCCCAGAATGAGCGCGTCGGGCTTCTCCTGCTTTGCCGATGTGCGGATGAGCGAGAGCGTCTCATCCGGCAGCTCGTCCGCCACGTCGAGCCGCCATCCTGACGCGCCGCGGCGCAGCCATGTTTTTACAACGCTGTTGTGCCCAAGGATAACGTAATTTTCCCAGTCGGTGTTCAGCTCGTTGACCTCCGGAAGGTCTTTGAATCCCCACCAGCAGCGGTAATCGTCCGGAAAATGCCTGAAATCATACCAGTTATAAAACTCCGACTGCTCTCCCTGACACGCGCCGACGGACGGATAGTTGCCGTAGCGGTTGAAGTATATGCTGTCCGCGCCGGTGTGAGAGAACACGCCGTCGAGGATGATGCGCATGCCGCGCTCCGCCGCCGCGGCGCACAGCCGCTCAAAGTCCTCCTCCGTGCCGAGGATGGGATCGGGACGCATATAGTCGGACGCATCGTAGCGGTGGTTGGAGCGCGCCTCGACGATGGGGTTGAGGTATATCACGCTGATACCAAGCTCCTCAAGATAGCCCAGCTTCCGCTCTATGCCGCGCAGCGTGCCGCCGTAAAAATCATCCGGGCTGTAGTCGCGCTCAAAGGCGCGCGGCTGCCAGCGCACAGGCTCATCGATGCTCGCGTGAAGCTCCGCCGTCTGTCCGAGAGCGCGATGGTATTCCACGCCGCGCTTTGCGGTGTCGTCGTCGGAGAAGGCGAAGCGGTCGGGAAATATCTGATACATGACGCTGCGGCGAAACCACGCGGGCGTGTCAAAATCCGCCGCCGCGACCGTCAGCCGGAAGCCCCCGCACTCATGTCCGTATATGCGTCCGATAAAGCCCGTTGCATCCGGGCAGAGCCAGTGCGTGCCGTCGTCGGTCTCGATGCGGAAAAAGAACCACAGCGCCTGCGGCGTGCCGGGCGCGGTGAAGTAAGCGGCATAGTCCCGCCCCTCGCGCGCCATTGGATACTCCGTGCGTCCAGCGTCGCCGTACACCGTGAGCGCCGCCGTGCGCACGCTGCCGCCAAGCACACGAAACGCAAGGCGAACCGTCTCCCCGCAGCGCAGCGCGCCGCCGGGACGGCGGCAGCCGTCGAGCCGGCTGTCATACAGCACGGACAGCCGGCACATCGCCGCCGAGCGCAGAAGGCTGATGATGTGCGCCGTGCGCGGCTGCAGGGCATGCATCTCGTCGGTGCTCACGCCGTCCGCGCGGATGTCCGCGCAGCAGTGCGTCACAACGTTATACGCCACGTTCATCGCAAAGCCGCAGTCGTCCATCAGAAGGCGCAGCAGCTCCGGCGCGACGAGCGGGTTGCTCTGGGCATAAAAGCACTCGCGCAGCCGGTCAAGCGTCAGCCCGCGGCGCAGACAGTCCTGCGCCGCGTGATACGCCGTCGCCGCCGCGTCAAAATACAGCCGCATGAGCGGCGGGCACTTGTCAGACTCAAGGAGCGCCGCAAGCTCTTCATCGCCTCCGGCGGCGCGCCAGCGCCCGTTTTCGAGGCGGGCAGCGACGGCGCGGCGGTTTTTATATTCTATTGAAAGCGCATAGTTCTCCGACCAGTGCTCAGCATAGCTGCCGCCGAAGTATACGGTGTATTGAACGTCATTCAAAGCATGCATATGTACAGTTTTGCGTACTCCTGTGCTGAAATTTCAAAGCCGAAGTCGGCGCGCATGGCGTTTGAGATAAGCGTGCGCATCGTCTCGCCGTTCTGCCAGCAGCCGAGAGCGCGGCGCACGGCGTCGCGCAGCTCCCATGCGTCATAGTTTGCAAATGAGAAGCCGTTGCCCTCGCCGGTATACTGGTTGTAAGGCGTGACCGTGTCGCGCAGACCGCCCGTCTCGCGCACGATCGGCAGCGAGCCATAGCGCATGGCGATCATCTGGCTCAGCCCGCACGGCTCAAAGCGTGAGGGCATGAGGAAGAAATCGCTGCCGGCATAGACAAGGTGCGCCAGATCCTCGTTGTAGCCCAGGTATGCGCACAGCCGCCCCTTATAGCGCTCCTCCGCGCCGCGCATGAAGTCTTCAAACCTGTATTCGCCCGAGCCGAGCAGTGCAAACTGCATGTCCTCGCGGCTCATCAGCTCATCGAGCGCGCAGGTGACAAGATCAAAGCCCTTCTGCTCCGTCATGCGCGTGACCATCGCAAAAAGCGGCACGTCCGCGCGCTGCTCCAGCCCAAGCCGCGCCTGAAGCGCGGTTTTGCACTGCGCCTTGCCCTTGAGATGCCCGCGGTCAAAGTGTGCGGGGATGCGCGGGTCTGTTTTCGGGTTGAAGACCTTTTTGTCTATGCCGTTTATAATGCCGGAGAGATCGTCCGCGCGGGCGTTGAGTATGCCGTCCAGCCCCTCGGAAAAATACGGTGTGCGTATTTCCCACGCATAGCTTGGCGAGACGGTATTTATCCTGTCTGCAAACACGCACCCTGCCTTGAGGAAGTTGGCGCAGCCGTAAAGCTCCATATACTCAGCGGTATAGTACTTCGAGTCGATCCCCAGAAGATCCTGCACAAAGTCAAAGCCGCATTTGCCCTGAAAAGCGATGTTGTGGATGGTCAGCAGGAATTTCAGCTTTTCCTGCATCGCGCCGGGGTACTGCGTGCGCGCGAGCATGGGGATCATGGCGGTGTGCCAGTCGTTGCAGTGGACAACGTCGGGCGCGAAGTCAAGACTGGGTATGGCGTCGAGCACCGCGCGGCAGAAGAAAGCGTACTGCTCAATCTCGTTGTACCCGCCGCGGTATATCCAGTCGCCAAAGTAACGCTCGCTGTCCACAAGATAGACGGTCACTCCATCAAGGTCGAGCTTTTCAATGCCGACATATTCGTGCCGCCAGCCGAGATCGACATAGAAATAGAACATATGCTCCACCCGGTCGGCATATTTTTCTTTAATTATCCGGTGGTATGGCGTGATAACGCGTGCGTCGATGCCGAGCGCCGCGAGCGCCTTGGGCAGCGTGCCCACAACGTCGGCAAGTCCGCCGGTCTTTGAAAGCGGCGCGCACTCAGCCGCCGCAATGAGCACGTTCGGCAGCGCCTTCCTGCCGCGCTGGTTGAGCATTTCACGAAATTCCTTTTTCATGTTTTTTCCTCCGTTAAATATCTCAGCTCTCTGACCCACACTCTCCCGATGTCTTCTGTATAATCAGTTTATTATACATCATTTTCATGTCAATTCCAAGCACAAAATATAGCGGAGCGGAAGAATCATCCTCCGCTCCGCGAAAAGGGCATTTTTATATGATATGTATAACGCCGAAGGTTACCGCAGTGATTATCCCCGCCGCCATAAGGATGCCAAGGAAGATGCACGGCGCGGCTTCCCTGAGCTTCATATCCAGCAGCGCCGCGATAAGCGCGCCGGTCCACGCCCCAGTGCCGGGCAGCGGTATACCCACAAACAGCAGCAGCGCAATCGGACCGTATTTTTTGACCTTTTCGCCCTTCAGGTGCGCCTTGTTCTCCAGCCTTGTGATGAATGCGTCCATTTTCGGCATACGCTGGCGCATCCAATGGAATATGCGGCTGATGTACACGATGATGAACGGCACTGGCACCATGTTGCCCAGCACTGCCGCCGTAAGCGCCAGCGGATAGTCAAGCCCGAAGCCTATGCCATACGGCAGCCCGCCGCGCAGCTCGATTATCGGGACCATGGAGATAAAAAAAGTTGCGACAAATTTGCCGAGAGTCGTACCTGTGAGCCAAGAAATCATATGCCACTCCGAGTTCGTATAGTTTCAATCGGCATTCAGTATAACACAGCTCACATTAAATAACAATCAAAGGTTTCGTTAATTTTTATTATTTTTTCATTGTCTTTTCTCTGTTGTGCTTTTGTGCGCTGTCATATATAATATGAATATGTATTGTTTTCTTCATTACGCTCACGCAAGGAGATAGGTACGCATGAAAAAACGCATGGACTCCATGCAGGCGCTGCGGTTTCTCGCGTGCCTGTGCATATTCGCGCACCACTGCTACATCACAAAGCTTGTGTACTGGGGCGTGTCCCTGTTTTTTGTTATGTCCGGGTTTCTGATGTTCTACGGGTATTATGACCGCAGCTTCGCCTCGCTCAGCCCTGCGGTCAGTCTGCGCTTCTCGCTGAAAAAGCTGTGGAAGCTCTACCCTCTGCATATTCTGACCATGCTGCCCATCCTCGCGCTGGAGATATATGCGCGCCGCTCCACGGGCGTGACCGTCGAATTCATCATTGCAGAGACCGCGGCAAACCTCCTGCTCGTTCAGGCGTGGCTGCCCAGGTACGCGCTCACTCTCAACGGCGCGGCGTGGTACCTTTCGGTGTCCATGCTGCTGTACTTCCTCTTTCCGTACATACTTGCGTGCATCCGCGCCTACCGTTCGCGCATCACAGCGATCGCGGCGTGCGTTGTTCTTTTTGCCGTGCAGACAGGGCTGTGCTCTCTCGCCGCGCCGCTGGGGCGCGCACTGTACGGGGAGGACTATTCAAGCTTTGCCTTCTGGTTCGGGTACATTTTCCCGCCCGTGCGTGCGATCGACTTTGCAGTGGGCTGCAACCTCGGTTATATCTTCCTCACCCGCCGCCCCGGCGAGGGCGAGAGCCGCCGCGAGAGCGCGGTAATGACGCTGTGCGCGGCAGCGCTGCTCATTGCCGCCGTGCGGACATTTAACGGCGGCCGCAGCTTCCTCGCGTTGGAGCAGTTCCGCTCGGCAGTGCTGTGGCTGCCGTTTGCCGGTGTAACGGTTTATCTCTTTGCCGTGGGCAAGGGGCTTATTCCCCGGCTGCTCACCAACCGCGTCACCGTGTTTCTCGGCAACATGAGCGCCGGGTTTTACCTTATCCATCAGGACGTCATCCGCCCGGGGTACATGCTGCTTGACCGTTTCGGGCTCACGCTTGAGCAGTGCAAGCCTATTTTGTTCTTTGCCTGCGGCGCGATCTCGCTGGCGCTCGCCGCCGCGTGGACGAAGGCGGACGCGCACATGCGTCAGTTCCTGCGGCAAAGCCGCCCGCGTCCCACTTGATTATTTCTGACAAAGTATTATAATATCACACTCGGAAGGTGAGAGCATGCATCAGAAAAAGCACGGCGCCGGAAAGGCGTTTATAATAATACTCATAGTGATCGCGCTGCTGCTGGCAGCGGGGATCGCGGCGTACTTTCTCTGGGAGCAGGCGCCGCTGCGCGCGGAGGAAAAGTCCGCCGCGCAGCAGACAGCCCTGCAATCCGGGGAGAGTGCCGTGGCGGAGGTCAATGCCGCCGCCGCGACGCCGTCCCCCACGCCGACGCCGGTGCTGGACAGCGGCGTCGCGCCCGACAACGAGCGGCACGACGGCGTGTACACGGTGCTGCTGGCTGGCATTGACATGTACACCGGGCACACGGACACGATCGTCGTCGGCCGTGTGGACACAAACACGCACAAAATGGACTTTGTGAGCATTCCGCGCGACACACTTTTGAACATGGACGGAGACATGCGCAAGATAAACGCCGTATACTATAACGCCGAGCAGCTCGGCAAAAGCGGGATAGACGCGCTGCGGCAGCGCGTGAAAGATATCGTCGGCTTTGAGGTGGACTGCTACGCGCTCATAGATCTGGATGCATTCGTCAAGGTCGTGGACGCTGTGGGCGGCATAGACATGTATCTTGATGAGCCGATAGAATACGACGATGTGTGGCAGGATATGTATATATCCAAGCCTGCGGGCGAGGCGCATCTGACAGGCATCGAGGCAATGACGCTGGTGCGCTACCGCGCGGGGTATGCGAGCGCGGACATCGGGCGCATAGATATGCAGCACAAGTTTCTCAAGGCATGCTTTGATCAGTTCATATCGCTGGGCAACATTCCGAACGTCGGCAAGGTGCTTGACATTCTCTCCGACTCGCTTGTGACCGACCTTAGCGCGAAAAACATCGCCTACTTCATGCGTCAGGCGCTCATGTGCAGGAGTGAGGACATCGGCTTTTACACTATGCCGAACGCGCCGAAGACGATCGGCGGTTACAGCTATGCGGTTATCGTGCTCTATGACTGGCTGAACATGATAAACGAGCACCTCAACCCCTATGTGCAGGAGATCACCGCAAGCGACCTGAACGTGATGTACAACGATATATACGGCTACGGCTGCACGCGCGAGGTTGCGGGCGGATGGTACTACATCGGCGCAGCGGAAGCCGACATGGCTGCCGCCGCCGCACAGTACGGCTACGGCGGATGAGCGCAAGAGCGTGCATTGACAATTGAATTTGAAATCCCAAGCGCCGAGCATTTTGAAAGCGTTCAAAATGCTGTTACCGAAAGCCTTGGTATACCAAGGCTTTCGACGGCGG
>DJEW01000037.1 GCA_002431965.1 Clostridiales bacterium UBA5888 | reverse complement strand
ATAACGCTCATCGCATAGGGCATATAGTTTGTTTCCAGCGTCTCGGTTATTGGCTGCTCCAGAACCTCCGCCCGCAGGCCGACGACGTTTGGATTATCGAATTTTTTCTTTTCTTCCTGTTTCTTCTTTGCCATTATTCACACACTCACACTCTTATCAGGATATATCCGCCATGTCGATATACTTGTGTCCAAACTCCGCAATATGGTTCTTCCTGCCTTCGAGATTATCGCCAAGCAGCAGGTCGAACACCTGCGCCATGCGCTCGGCGTCCTCCGGCATGACCTTTATCAGGCGGCGGGATTCCGGGTTCATCGTCGTCATCCACATCATGTCAGGGTCGTTTTCGCCGAGACCCTTGCTGCGGTTGATCGTCGCCTTCGCGCCGTCGAGAGACTCGACGATCTCCGCCTTCTCGCGGTCGGAGTAGGCAAAATACGTTTTCCCCCTGCTCTCTATCTCATAAAGCGGCGATTCCGCGATATAGACATATCCCTCGCGTATAAGCGTGGGCACAAGGCGGTAGAGCATCGTGAGGATAAGGGTGCGTATCTGGAAGCCGTCAACGTCGGCGTCGGTGCAGATGATGACCTTGTTCCAGCGCAGATTGCCCAGATCAAAGCCTGCCAGATCCCTGGTGTGCTTGTCCCTGACCTCCACGCCGCAGCCGAGCACCTTCAGAAGATCGGTGATGACATCACTTTTAAAGATGCGGACATAGTCCGCCTTCAGGCAGTTGAGTATCTTGCCGCGCACGGGCATTATGCCCTGAAACTCGCCGTCGCGCGAGAGCTTGCACGCGCCGAGTGCGGAATCGCCCTCGACGATGTATATCTCACGCTTCTCCGCATCGCGGCTGCGGCAGTCAACGAACTTCTGCACGCGGTTTGAAATGTCGATGCTGCCGGAAAGCTTTTTCTTCATGCCCTGACGAGCGCGCTCCGCCGTCTCGCGGCTGCGCTTGTTGATGAGCACCTGCTCGGCGATCCTGTCCGCCTCGGGCTTATTCTCGATGAAATAGACCTCCAGCTGGGCCTTGAAAAACTCCGTCATCGCGGTCTGGATGAATTTGTTGTTTATCGCCTTTTTTGTCTGGTTTTCATATGAGGTCTGCGTGGAAAAGCAATTGGTGACAAGTATGAGACAGTCCTGCACATCCTGAAATTTTATCGGCGTCTCGTTTTTCTGGTACTTGCCTATCTTTTTGATATAGGCATCAATTGCGGAAGTAAAGGCGCTCTTCGCCGCCTTGTCGGGTGCGCCGCCGTTTTCCAGCCATGATGAGTTGTGATAATACTCTATCGCCTGTACCTTGTTTGAAAAGCAGAACGCGGCGGAGAGCTTGACCTTATACTCCGGCTTATCATCGCGGTCACGACCGCGGCGCTCGGCGGAGATAAACTCCGGCGCGGTGAGCGCACCGTCGCCCGCCAGCTCCGCAACATAGTCGATTATGCCGTTTTTGTAGCAATACTCGCGCTCAATGAATTTTCCGTCCTTCTCGATGCGCAGGCGGAAGGTGACCCCTGCGTTGACGACCGCCTGACGGTGCAGCACACTGTCAAAATACTCCTCCGGTATGTCAATATCGGTAAAAACCTCGCGATCCGGTCTCCAGCGGATTGTCGTGCCCGTCTTTTTGCTGTCGGCAGGCTCGACGGTCAGCTCCTGACCTTTTTTGCCGACGGGCTTGCCTTTTTTGAAATGGAGCGTATACTTTTTCCCGTCGCGGCGGACGGTGACGTCCATATACTCAGAGGCATACTGCGTCGCGCACGAGCCAAGACCGTTGAGACCGAGGGAATACTCATAGTCTCCCCCATCTGAATTTTTATACTTGCCGCCTGCATACAGCTCGCAGAAGACAAGCTCCCAGTTGAAGCGTTTCTCGTTCGGGTTCCAGTCCATGGGGCAGCCGCGCCCATTATCCTCCACCTCTATGGACTTGTCTTCAAAATACGTGAGGGTTATAAGCTTGCCGTAGCCCTCGCGCGCCTCGTCGATCGCATTCGATAATATTTCAAATACAGCATGTTCGCAG
The DNA here is from genome assembly GCA_002431965.1 of Clostridiales bacterium UBA5888. Lineage (GTDB taxonomy): Bacteria > Bacillota > Clostridia > Oscillospirales > Oscillospiraceae > Limivicinus. The sequence continues at coordinate 5,588 of DJEW01000037.1, read as the reverse complement.
CCGTCAAGCCCATCCGAGCCGAATATAACGCCCGGGCGCTTGCGTACTCTGTCCGCGCCCTTGAGCTGGGATATGCTGTCGTTGCCGTACTGTGCGTTTGGTGCTGCCATAAATGTCTGACCTCGTAATCACATAATTTATCAGTTTATATTATACTACATTCTGTGAACTTTTCAAGCATAGAGCGCAAATACGGCAAAAGCGGGCTGTGCCTACACACAGCCCGCCCGCGGCAGATATTTTCTTTTTACGGGAAAACTCTCTGACCGCTTGACAATTTCCCGTTTTGGTTGTATCCATTATATATAGTCTATAATATGGGTACGCACAACGGCTGTATATCTCTCGCCGCGCGGAGAAATCATCTGATGCTATTATCTGCGGCGCAGCGAAAAATAATCTGTTATTTTATGGGCATAGAAAGGAGCTCCATATGGATCTCACGACAATTATTGAAATTGCGGCGCTCATCGTCGCGGCATATTTTTTTTTGAAGCTGCTGTCCGCGCCGCTGAAGCTGGCAATAAAGCTGATGCTGCATGCCGCGCTCGGCTTTCTGCTGCTGCTTGTGGAGGAAATAATCGGCGGGTTCTTCGACTTCTCGCTGGGGATTAACCTCATCAACTGCCTCGTCGCCGGAATACTCGGCATCCCGGGAGTTATTATACTGGTGCTGACCAAAATATTTTTGTAAACTGAATTATGTGTATTATATTATGTAAACATCCTGTCTCAACGAGACAGGATGTTTTGCTTTACTTACCGAAGAGATAGTGCAGCTTGGTTTTATTAAACAGTGTGACGATGGGAACAACAGCGAGCGTGCCAAGAGTGAAATAAAGAATGTTTCTCGGCGTTCCGCTGAACGGCAGATGGTTGACGGCAAACAGCCCCACATACAGCCCCACATGGCTGAAGCACATGAAGGTCATGGAGTTTTCGCCGATATACTTGAGCACACTTCGCACCGGCGCGAACACACGCGGCTTCTCAAACCAGCGGAAAAAGTATACCCACAGAAGCATCGTGGTGCAGGTGTTGAGGTGCGTGAACGGAATATTGCTCCACACGCCGTTGCGCAGGTTCGGTATAAAGTTGCTGATGATGCAGATATAATTGATCACGGCGGCCGTGAAAAACAGCGCGATACGGAGAAGCCCCGAGTCTATACACGAAACCGCTCTGTCCGCCGCGGCAATTATCGTGCGCCCATGGTAGCCAAGGTAAATATAGATGAGCACGGCAAACGCACAGTCGAGCGCCATTGGCAGGCGCACGGAGAACACGGATGTCCAGATGTTGCCGACATATGTGACGGCAAGAACAATGGCAAGCTTTGCCGGTTCGCTCTTAATATACTTCTCGATGAGCGCGAATATCATCGTTGCGCTGAACATCATGGGAAGGAAGTATATGGACGGCTCGATCGGGAATGCGCCGGTCGGCATAAAGAGCACTGAACGCAGCGGCTCGACAATATCCCTGCCGGAATTCCGGAATGCCAGCAGCCACAGCACGTAATACCCAAGACCGAAAAGATAATACGGCAGTATCATCGTGCGCAGCTTTTTATGGAGCGTGTCACGCAGATCCTTTTTTGAGCTGTAAAAGTATCCCGCCATGAAGATAAACGGATGGACGCATATCGTGGAGACATACTGCAAGAAAGCAAGGCTTATGTTTGAATGAAAATAATTGACAAACAGCAGGCACATCCCGCGCATCGTGTCCAGATGGTCTATCCTTTTCTTTTTCACCGGCGTGACCGGTGCAGCGTTTTCCGGCATGTTCTACCTCATTCCTTTACACCCGCGACCTGATACATCTCATCATTGGAGATCTTTACGGTCACACGCAGCCAGCGCGAAAAGATGGCGGCAAGCGCATCCTCGCTCATCAGCCCGATGGAAACACGGCTAGCCTCGCCGGAATGATGCCCGTCTATGGCGCGGCGGCTCATACCGTGAGCGACGGTGAGCGTTCCGCCCGGCGCGAGCAGCAACGCAAGGCGCGCAATGAGGCGTTCGGGCTGCGGAAAATGCGGGAAGGCGTTATACACCACAATGCAGTCATACCCGCCGGGAAGCGCCGTCTCCTCAACATCGCCGCAGATGAAGCGCACATTGTCAGCACTGGCAAACTTACTCCCGGCAATTTTTATCATCTCAGGGGAAATGTCGATTCCCGTGACGGAAGCAACGCCGCGCGAGAGGTAATCCGGAATCAGCACGCCGGTACCGCATGCAACGTCGAGCACGTTCACGCCGGCGCGGACGTTGGCATTATCGAGAATGCGCGCTATCTTCGTGTCCGAGCGTATCGTCTCTGCGTCCCAGTCTGCGGCGTGACGGTCAAAAAATTCTATAACTGCGTTTTTATCCATTGTTCTGCTCCTTTGCGGGAGAAAGTTTATTATAGCGCTCCGGGATGAGCCGGGCGCGTGTCAGCGCATAGACGATGCTCGGCACGAGCACAAGCTGAATAATTACACCCGGGAGCGCCGTGACAAAGTACCCCGACGCCCAGGCGGCAAGCGTCACAGACCCCGGTGCAAATATTAGCGCCTTTGCCGCGCCGCCGGCGATACGCCCGATGAGCATTGCGGCAAGCATGCTGATGTACAGATCTGCAAAAATTTTCTCCGTGCGCAGCCGAGCCATCAGAAGCCCGGACACGCCGCCGTAACACACACACTCCACCAGCATCACCGGCAGCACCGCAATGGGCGGCATTCCGGTGATGAGCGCGGAGAGCACGGGTCCGGCAAGACCGCACAGCACGCCGTAACCCCCGCCGCAGATGAGCCCGCACAGCAGCACGGGGATATGCATCGGGCTGTACACCGAGCCGGCGTTGGGGATGGCGTGGAAAGCCATGGGCAGCACCACGCACAGCGCGATGCACACCGCGGCAAGTATAGAGCGCTTCACCTTTGACATGGACAAACTCCTCATAGCTCTTATAAAATCATATACGTTTCAGAGCACAACTATTTCAAGCGCGCAAAGCGCCGTGCACACAAGCAGCGCCGACCAATCCTCCACACCAAGCTTCTCGTGCTTTTTTGCGATGTGCACGGCATCGGTGCGGTAGCCGCGCGCCTCCATGGCGAGCGACAGCTCGTCCGCGCGCTTGAATGCGGCGAGAAAAATGGGAATAACCAGCGGCATCACAGCCTTTGCCTTTTCAAAATAGCTGCGGCTGTCAAAGCGCGCGCCGCGCGCGGTCTGCGCCTTGCGTATCATATCCGTCTCTTCAAATATCGTGGGAACAAACTGGATAGCCACGGAGATAATCATGGCGATCTGCTCCGTTGGGATGCGCACGATGCGCAGCGGGGATAAAAGCCGCTCCATGCCGTCCGTCAGGCGCAAGGGGGCGGTCGTGGTGGTGAGAATATTGCTCAAAGCCAGAATAAGCACAACGCGCAGAATGATATTTGCCCCCTGAACAAGCCCCTGAAGCGAGGGTTTGAATATCCACCAGCTCACCCACGGGTCGTCGGGCCCGTAAAAACAGGTGTTCATGAGAAAAATCAGCACAAAAAACCACGTCAGCCGCCGCACGGATGCAAGCGCCGTCTCCGCGCTCACCTGCGCAAGATACACGATCGCAGCAGTTGCGGTTATCGCGGCGAGGTAGCCGGGTATCGTGTCCGTGGCGACAATGGCCGCCGCCAGCAGCATCAGGCACACGATCTTCACGGCGGCATTTATGGAGTGTATCACGGAATATCCTGGCTGATACATACCCGTCGGGAGGCGCATCATTGGCTTTTCCTCCACATGATAATTTTCAGGCGGTCAATAAACTCATCATATCGGATGGTATTGCCCGGCATATCGACCCCGCGTTCGCGCAGCATCTGTGCCGCGCAGCGCACCTGCGGCACGCCGACGCCGCTGCGCAGCAGGTCATAGTAGTCCGAGAAAATGTCGCGTGCGCTGCCGTCGCGGATAAGCTCCCCATTTTTCATAACGATAATGCGGCGCGCATGCTCAGCAAGCGCGTCGGCGTTGTGAGAGATCATGATTATCGTCGTCCCGGCAGCGTTGAGCGCATCGACCATGTTGAGAAAATCCTGCCGTCCGAGCGGGTCAAGCCCTGCGACCGGCTCATCAAGAATCAGCACGCCCGGCTTTGATGCAAGCACGCCGGCAATTGCAATGCGCCGTTTCTCTCCCCCTGAGAAGCCGAGCGGCGACTTATCGCGCACGGCGTCATAGTCAAAGCCTACTGTCTCAAGCGCGGCTCTGACCGCCGCTGCGGTCTCATCCTTCGTCAAGCCAAGATGCCGCAGTGCAAAGCCCACATCCCGCTCCACGGTCGTTTCGAAAAGCTGATACTCCGGATATTGGAACACAAGCCCCACCTTGCGGTGCAGCACATCGCGGTCATACTTTTTTGCGTTTATATTCTCACCGTCGAGCAGAATCTGCCCCTCGGTCGGCTTTATCAGCCCGGCAATAAGCTGTATGAGCGTGGACTTGCCCGAACCCGTCGCACCCATGACGCCGATAAACTCACCATCCGCCACGTCCAGCGTGACACCGCGCAGCGCACGCACGGCAAGCGACGTGCCGGGAGCGTAGGTATATGAAACATTGTCAAGCTTTATCGGCATACTTCGTCCACCAATTCTTCAAGGGTAAGCGGGCATATATCCAGCTTCACGCCTGCGTCGAGCAGGTCATAATACGCCTGCACTGCCAGCGGCGGGGTCAGTCCCGTGCGGCGCATAAGCTCCAGATCAGTGAGCATTTCGCGCGGCGTGCCCTCGGCAAGCTTCTGCCCGTCATGCACGAGCACTACACGGTCGGCAAACACCGCTTCTTCTATATAGTGCGAGATCATAACGATCGTCTTCCCGCTTTGATGCAGGCGGCGAACAGTGTCCAGAACCTCCCGCCGCCCCTGCGGGTCGAGCATTGCCGTGATCTCATCGAGCACCATAATGTCCGGGTCTGCGGCAAGCACCCCGGCGATGGCGATGCGCTGCTTCTGTCCGCCGGAGAGAAGCTGCGGCGAGCGCCGCTCGTACCCGGCCATATCGACCTCGGCAAGCGCCGCCTGAACACGCGCCGGTATGTCCTCTTCCGGTGTGCCGAAGTTGCGCGGTGCAAAGGCAATATCCTCCTCAACAAAAGAGGAGACGAACTGGTTATCCGGGTTTTGAAACACCATGCCGCAGCTCTTTCGTATCTGCCAGACGCGGTTTTCGTCGCGCGCGTCGTTGCCTGCAATGGTCAGCTCCCCGCCCTGCATTGGCAGAAGCGCGTTAAGATGGCGCGCGAGCGTTGTTTTGCCGCAGCCGTTATGACCCAGCACGGCGACAAGCTCCCCTCGCTGAACGGTGAGCGAGATGCCGTCGAGCGAGCGCCGCTCGCTGCCCTCGAAGTCATAGGAGTATACAAGCTCCTTCGCGTTTATCATCTCCACGTGCTCACCCTCTTTCGGCTTGTTTCCGCTCACGCCGCATAGTTTGGCATATAATCGCATTATTCGAAAATTATATACCATTTCCCCAATATGAGCAACCCCCCACCGGGGATTTTTTAAGTGTAGGATGTAGGAGTTACAATGATGAG
>DJEW01000044.1:35103-65362 GCA_002431965.1 Clostridiales bacterium UBA5888 | reverse complement strand
CAACGGGAATATAATAATTTCCCCATGCGTCCGCTCAACTGGAAGTCTCCCAGCGATGTCCTTTTTTCTTTTCCTAATGTGTAACTCATCATTGACTAACCTACACGCAGACAAATTCGCACGGGAAAATATCGTGCTGACCGGCACGCAGATGCCCTGCATCGGCGGATAGTATCCGCCGATGCAGGGCATTGCGCAGCCTTATGTACGCGCCGCGGATCTATTCCTTGTTCTTATCCACAGCGTGAGCGCCGTCCGTGCCGGCGCCGTCGGCCGCGGTGCTGTTGACCACGTCGTCAAAATCGCCGAACTCAACGTCGATGCCGTCGCTGTCGGCGTTCTCGGCCTCGATCTGTGCCTTTATGTCGGCAATGGCGCCCTCGCTGGCGTGAATGCGCGCGTTGATCTCCTCGACCTGGGCGAAGAGAGGCGCAAAGAAGCCCTCCGGGTTTTCACGCGCCTGCTCGAAATAGAGCTTGCCGATCTCGGTGTACGCGCGTCTGAGCTCCTCGGTGTCGCCGGAGATCTGCAGCGTGAGCTTGGCGATGGCTCCGTAAGCCTTCGCGCGTTCTGCGCCGTGTTCGTATATGCCGCGCACGGTGCTGCTCTCGGCAAAGTCCTTTGCTTTGCCCGCAAGATTTTTAATGGTGCCTGTGATGATGTCCTTATAATCTGCCATTTTCAGTTACCTCCGTCTTCGTTGTTGGTTTGTTCACTGCTTTTCGTGCCCGCAGCCGTGCTGTCTGCCGCGCTGCCGCTGCCGACAGCCGCGGCACGGTTGACATACAGCGCCTCGGGCGGATGCTTGCGCCGGCTCTGAACGATGAGCGCGGCGAGCGCCGCAAGCGCAAGCACCGCCGACAGCAGCTGCGACACGCGGATACCGGTCGAGCCTATGTAGAGGCTGTCGGTGCGCAGACCCTCTATCCAGGTCCTGCCGATACCGTACCAGAAGAAATAAATAAGTATGCATTGCCCGTCATACCTGCGCCTGCCGCGCTTGACAAACACGGCAAGGAAAATGAGACAGGCGAGATTCCAAAGACTTTCATAAAGAAAAGTCGGATGGACATAAATGGTCGTTCCGTCGGGGGAGGTCAGCCCCATGCGGCAGAACACGGCGGTCTCCGCGCCGAACGCTTCGCGATTGAAGAAGTTGCCCCAGCGCCCGATTATCTGCCCGATGAGCAGCCCGAACACGATGACGTCGAGCATTGCCCCCAGAGGTATCTTTTTGCGGCGCGAGACAAAGTATATCACGAGAAGCCCGGCGATAACGCCGCCGTAGATGGCGAGTCCGCCCTCGCGCAGTGCGAAGATCTGTGCAGGATGGGCGAGGTAGTAGTCAAGCTTGAAGAGCACAAAATACAGCCGTGCGCCCACAATGGACATCGGGATCAGCCAGAGGAACACATCGTAAAGATCGTCCTCCTTTATGCCGAAGCGCTTGGAGATGCGTGTGCAGACGAGTATGGCGAGAAGAAAGCCGACGGCGATGAGTATGCCGTAAAAGTATATGTTCCGCCCGAACACCGTGATGTATGACGGCGGGTCGAGCTGTAAGTTCCCAAGCATGGGGAAGCTGATGACCGAATCGCGCTGGATGGTCTGGATAACATTGTCTGTCATGACACTTCACTCCTTTCCCGGCGCGATAACCGCGAGCGCCAGGCGCTCCGCGGCGAGTTTCTCGCGCATGAAGCTCTCGCACTCAGTCTTCGTCACGGTCTCCAGCATTGCTGCCGAAGACAGCGCGTCGTACCCGCCGAACACGCCCTCCGCAATGGAGAGGCACACGTTGTCAAAATCCTCCAGGCCGCGCAGCCGCGCGCCGAGCGAGGCGCGCTTGGCGCGCTCGAAAGCATCCGCGTCGAAGCCTTCGCGCCCGATGCGCTCTGTCTCACGTATAAACTCGTCACGCACGCGCTCAGGCTCTGCGCTCTCGCCGCCGATGATAACGGTGGCTGTGCCGGCGGAGAAATCGACTTCATAGTCGAAATCGCGGTTGAGAAGCCCCTCGGCATAGAGCCGCGCATAGAACGGGGAGGAATAGCCGCACAGAAGGCGCATGACCAGCATCGAGACGAGCCGCTGGCGCAGCGCCGCAGCGCCGCCGGTCTCCGGACGGAACTTCGCCCCGATCAGAAACTGCGGCGCGGAAACAGGCATTTCCGTGCGCCGATACTGCGCCTGCGGCAGCTCGCCGTCGTCCGGCAGCTCCGCCGAGGGCGCCGTCGTGTGCGCGGAGGGAAGCTCCTCAAAGGCGATGGCGGACATGCGCTCCGGATCAACGTCGCCCGCAATGCACAGCACCATGTTTGCGCCGGAGTAAAACGCGCGGTGGCATTCATAAAGCGTTTTGTGCGTGATCTCGGCGATGCTCTCCACCGTTCCGGCGACCTGGTCGCGGATCGGGTGGGAGCTGTAGAGCATGTGCAGCAGATCATAGTACAGCACTACGCCGGGGTTGTCCTCGCCCATGCGTATTTCCTGCGCGATGATGCCCTGCTCCTTCTGCACGGTCTCGGGCGTGAAGTACGGCGTGGAGACAAAGTGCAGCAGCATCCGGAGATTCTGCTCAAAATTCTCCGTGCATTCAAAATAATAGGCGGTCATGCCGCTGGAAGTAAAGGCGTTGGGGTCGGCGCCGTTCGCGGTGAGTATATTGAGCGCGTCGTCCCCGCCGGGCAGGTCGAACATCTTGTGCTCAAGAAAATGAGCAACGCCCGCGGGCGTGTCGATATGCCTGCCGTCGAGCGTGAACGCGCGGTGCGCACCGCCGTAGTTCACGGCAAAAACGGCATAAAAGCTGCTGAAGCCGGGCTTGGGCAGCACCCGCACGCGCAGACCGTTGGGGAGCGTGGAGGCATAGAGCGTCTCGCCGATGTTTTTGTACTCAGTTTTCTGCATCGTTCTCATCCTCCTCATCCGAATCCTCGCCGCTTCCGGTCAAAAAGTATACAAGATCGCACTCAACGCCGCGCGCAATATCCTGTACGTCGTCTTTCGTTACATTCTCCACAAGCTCTGCAAGCTCCAGCGGCCCGTAATCAAGTCCTGCGAGCGCCTGCGAAAGGTAGAAGCCCTCCAGCTCGCCCTGACTGTCCATGCCCGAGCGCAGCATTGAGGCGATGCCCGCCTTTGCGGCGTTCAGCTCCTTATCGGTGATGTTGCCCTTCCGTATTTCGTCCAGCTGGGCAAGTATCTCCGCCTTCGCTTGATCGAATTTGTCAAACTCAATCCCGGAGGAGACGAGCATGATGCCCTTGTGCAGGTCAATGGCGGAGTTGGCGTAATAGCATAGCTGAAGACGCTCGCGCACGTTGACAAAGAGCTTTGAGGCGGTGCCTCCGCCATAGACGGCGTTGAAGACCGACAGCGCCGCCATGTCCGGCTCTTCCATCGCCTCTCCGAGGCGGAAGCCTATCGAAAGCTTACCCTGTGTGACGTTCATTGCCTCCTCAACATAGCGCGGCTCTGCCTCAACGGAGTTCATGCGTACATCCGTGCCGATGTCGTAATCTATCTCGCCGCGGGGCAGCGTGGCGAGCGCATCGCGCAAAGTGCGCTCAACGCTTTTGGCATCGGCGCGTCCGCAGTAGAAGATTTCTATGGGGCTTGTCTGCAAAAGTGTGCGGTAGCGCCGGGTGAGCTTTTTGTAATTGATGCCCTCGCAGTCGTCTGCCGAGCCGTAACGTCCGACGGCGTAAGGCTCATAGCAGCACATTTCCTCGATGCAGCGGATAACGGCATAGCCGCGCTTGTCATTGATGCGGCTGCGGATAAGCTCGCAGAGCTTGCCGCGCTCGCTGTCAACGTAGCCTGGCAGGAAAAGCCCGCCGCGCGTCACGGGGTCGAGCAGCAGCTGCCCTGCCAGCATTGCCGCGTCGTGCAGCACATTCTGCCCGCCTGGCAAAAATTCGCCCTCCGGGATGCTGGCATAAAGCCCCGTGCACTGTATTTCACCCACGCGGCGCACGACCGGCTCTATCGCCGTGCCGTAAAGCTCGTCAAGGCGGCGGGACAGACTCTCCATGTCGGGGTATGCGGTCGTTCCGCGGCGCAGCACGAACGGGATGAGCGCGTTCATGGAGGCGGTCTCGCGGTCAAGCTGGGACAGCAGGGATATGCTCAGACACGCGGTCTTGAACTTGTCGGAGCGCAGGCAGGTCAAAGATACGCCGGGCAATATTTCTTTCTGTGAAAAGTCCATGAAGCACCTCCGCTGTGATTCTGTCATTTTTATATTCTATATTATAACACTGCTGCGCAGAAAAAGATAGCCAAAATATAAATGGCAGCGACGCATAATGCCTCAGCCGATCTCGCCGCCGGTGTAGCGCTCGCCGTCCACGGTAGCGCCGCCGTGGGTCAGCTCAATGTCGTGGCGGACACCGGAGTAGTCCGTCCATACGACGCGGCACACGCGCAAAGCCGCCGGGAGACGCGGGGCAAGGGTCAGCTTGCCGCCGCGAAGGTGCAGCCCCAGCAGCTCCTCCGTGACGGCGCGGAAGTACCACCCGGCAGAGCCGGTGTACCAGCTCCACCCCGCCTCACCCTCGTGCCCCGGGGCGGCATATACGTCGGCGGCGATGACGAAGGGCTCTGCGCCGTACCGGGTCAGATCGTGGTTTTCCGGCAGAAGCATCGAGAGTATATCCCAGCCGTCCTCCGTCCTGCCGAGACGCAGGCACGCCATAGCCAGCCATATCGCCCCGTGGGTATACTGCCCGCCGTTTTCTCGAAAGCCCTCGCCGTAGCTTGCAATATAGCCCGGAGACGGGCGCTCATCGGGAGAATACGGCGGCGCGAACAGCCGCACCAGACCATTCGTGCGCTCAACAAGACGGCGCACGGCGGAGTCCACGGCGATGCCGGGACGGTTGCTGCCGGGAAGAGCGCCGCTAAGCACCGCCCAGCTCTGCGCGACGGAGTCGATGCGCTCTTCCCCGCCGAGCGCTTCGCCGGAGGCGAAATACCCGCGCGCATACCAGCGCCCGGTCCATGCGCCGTCGGCGGCCTGCGCCGCTTTCTCGGCGCAGCGGGCAAAGCGCGCCACGCCCTCGCGCCCCAGCCGCTCCAGCAGCGCGGCAAAGCGTGCGGCGTTCGACGCGAGAAACCATGCCAGCCACACGCTCTCGCCGCCCACCTCGTCCAGCGCGTCGTTCCAGTCGCCATGCCCGATGTAGGGCAGCGAGTGCGCGCCGAAGCCGCGGGCTATGCAGCGCTCAAGCGCTCTTTGCGCGTGGTCGAGGACGCTTGCGCTCTCCGCAGCGCGGGACGGAGTCTCATACCGGTCGCGCTCATTCGGTGCGAGCGGGTCGGATGCGAGATATATCACAGTCTCGTCGCAGATGCCGTAGTCGCCGGTCTTCTCCGTATACTCGCACAGCGCCCATACAAGCCACAGAAGATCGTCCGAGCAGTGCGTTCTCACGCCGCGGTCGCCCTGCGGATGACGGTGCCACCAGTGCATCACGTCGCCCTCGGCGTATTGATGGCGGCAGCAGTCGATTATCCGCTCGCGCGCGTACACAGGGGAGATGAGCAGCATATTAACCGCGTCCTGAAGCTGATCGCGAAAGCCGATCGCCCCGCCGCTCTGATAAAGGCTCGCCCTCGCGTCGAGCCGGCATGCGATGCACTGATACACCGACCAGGTGTTCATATAATTGTCGAATACATTCACGCCGGAGCTCAGCTCGAACCGGCGCACAAGCGCGCCCCAGCCGCCGCGGACGCTGTCGAGCGCGCTGAACGCCGCTTCTGGCATACATAGCGCGCGAAGCTCCTCTTCGCTGCCGCAGCCGCAGACCAGCACCGTCACATCGTCTGCCAGCACAGTTATCAATGCGGTGACTGGGCTGTAGTCGCAGCTTGTCTCGCATGGGAGCGAGCACACCATGACGGCTTCCGCGCCGGGGAGATAGGATTCCGGATTCGTGCATTGGAGAGCGCCGCCGCGTGCTTCAATGCGCACGGCTCTGGCGTCTGGCGCACCCATGACGGGCTTTACCGCCCAGCTCAGGCGAAGCCCTGCCGCGCCCTCAATGATAAATACGCGCGCGTCCGTATCGGCGGGTATGAACGCCGTGGTTTTCACCCGCCTTGCGCCCAGATCCTTTTCCCAGCTTGCATATCCCGGCGCATAGCATACCCGGCAGCGCCGGCCGTCCCCGGCGGCAAAGAGACTTACACGCTCACCGGCTGTATCGCACCAGAGGGCTTCGCTGCCCTCAGTGCCGTTTATATCCGCCGGGGGAGCGGTGATGCGCATTTCGCGCGCATTTTCAAACCACATATAGCCCATGCCGCAGTCTGCGGCAATATATCCCGTGCTGCCGTTGGAGAGCACATGCTGCCATACTCTCCCCGGCAGCTCGCCATCGCAGGTGAAAACGAAACGCCCTCCGTCATTCTCGCGGCGCGGCACGCACTCCGCGCGGCGCGGCGCGCCCGGCGGAGACCACGGCGGGGGAGGCGGCAGCGTCCGCTCAGCGCCGACGGTCAGCGCCGCGCGGCTTATCAGCGCGGCGGCTGCCTCCATGGGCGCAAAGTGCACGCCGCCATCCGTGCCGATAAGCGATTCCAGTCCGAACGCCATCAGCGCTTCATTGACCTTGCGGTACACCGGCTGGCGGTATTCGCCCTGCTCATCGGTGAGATATACGAGATCGGCGTTGAGCCCGCAGCTTTTCAAAAGACAAAAGCGCTTGAGCAGAGCCTCGCATTCCAGCGCCCTCCCATCGCAGCAGATGACGGGCAGCTCGCCGGAAATGCCATAGCGCCACAGCTCCTGTTTGCCCGCGGCGCGCTGAGTGCGGTCGGGGCAGAGCTTTTCCGCCATTGTCATCGCCGCGCCTACTTCCTCGCCGGTCATGCCGAGGTGCGCCGCGCCTGCCGACACCATGTTGCCCCGGTCGTTCACGCCGGAGACGAGTATGCGCTGCGCGCCGCGCCTGCACTCGCCGCGCTCGCGCCCTGCGCACAGCGCAAAGCGCACGGTCTCCGCCTGACCGGCTTTCAGCTCCAGCACGGCCTCGGCGCGTACCATAGGACGCGACAGCCAGCCTAGAGAGCCGTTTTCGTCGGCGGAAAAACGCAGAGAGGTGTTCGCGGCAAGGCACAGCCAACACTCTCCCACGCCGCCGCGGCGCACGCGGCGCAGCGTCAGCATCCCGTCCGTCTCCTCGGCATATATGCCGAGCGCCCAGAATGCCGGATGACTCATATAATCTGCCATCGGGGCGAGAAGCGGCATGAACGAAAGCTCAAGCTCAACGCGCATGTCGCGCTCGGCGCACAGCGTCACGGCGCGCCCCTCGCCGCAGTCTCCGTATGCCGCCGCGACGGAGCATGACCATTCCAGCCCCTCCGCGCGCCCGGTTATGCGCGCGCACTCCTCCTCAAGCTCCCACAGGACCGGCGCGGCGCAGGGCAGGAGAGTCAGCTCTTCGTTTTCGATCCTGGCGCGAATGCTTATGCCACCTTCCGCGCCGAGCCCTGGGATGCCGCCGTATATCGCAGCGCCGCCGCATGCGGCGCGCGTGACACCCGTGTTCGAAACGAAGATGTTGTATGCTCCGTTGGACAGGACGCAGCAGTGCCGCGCCCTGTCCTCCTCGCCGCCGCGCAGCTGCCAGCGCATTACGGCGCGGCGCTCCGCGCGTTCGGGAATATCTGCGCCGTCGCGGCGTATGATAACGCCGCCGCCGTCAACGCGCTCCTGAAGCAAAAGCGAAAAAGCCGCCATATCCGGCGCGGACATGAACCGCCGCTGTATGCACCCGCCGCACGCGGCGTTCGCCGCGGCGATGACGCTCATGCCGATGTGGTGCGCCATGTAGCAGCGCACCTGCTCGCCGCTGTCGCTGCGGCAGCGCGAAGGCGTGAAGTCAAGCGCCTCTATAAAGCCCCAGCGCCCAAGCGCGCCGAGCGCTTCAAGGTGACGGAGGTTGCGTATGCTGCCCTCGGGGTCGAGCACAAGGGCGAGGAAGCTTGAATACGGCGAGACGACCATCTCCGCATCCTGCCCGCGCTTGAGCGCAAGCGCGGCGCAGCCATGCGCCTTGTAGCGGTAGTTGAGCGCGCTGTCGAGCGAATAGAACGCGCTTTCGGATATGCCCCACGGCTTGCCTGCCCACACACGTTTTTTCTGCACATACAGGCAGAATTTTCCGCTCTCGCAGAGGAGGCTGCCGCGGTATACCGGCAGAAAAAGCTCCGGCATGAGATATTCAAACATCGTGCCAGTCCAGCTGGCAAGACCGCGGTAGCCGTCTTTCTGCAGCTGCGCGCGGCTGAGCCGCCGCCAGTGCCGCACAGGCACATCGCCTTTGGCGCATGCGATATAGCTTGTCAGCATTGCCTCGCTCGCCATCAGGTCATACCAGCCGCCGGCGCCGCGCTCGTTCGCTGTGTCGTAGCAGATGTGGAAAAGACCGCGCGCTTTGTCATACAGCGGGGCAAAATCCATCTCTGCCATCAGCGCATCCAGCCGCGCGGCGAGGGCGTCGTCGCCGTATTCCCTCATCGCCTGCCGCGCCGTCAGCAGCCCCGCGTACATGTTGCCGCTGTCCACCGTTGAGATATAGGCGGGCAGAAGCGGGAGAAGCGTTGCAGTGTCGTACCAGTTATAAAAATGCCCCATGTGGCGCGGCATACGCTCAAGCGTGCCCAGCAGCGTTTCGGTGTAGGCGCGGCACGCTTCGCGCGTGATAAAGCCCATGTCCGCCGCCGCCGTGTGCGCCGCAAGGGCAAGACCGATATTTGTCGGGGAGGTGCGCCGCGCAAGCCCCACGGGCGGCTGCTCCTGAAAGTTGTCCGGCGGGAGGAAGCTGTCCTCCGGAGAGAAAAAGCTCTCATAGTATGCAAAGCTCCGCTGCGCCGCGCCCAGAAGATAGCGCCGCTCATTTTCTGCAAGCTCCGTGCCGCGCTGTGCCGGAAGCGCCAGCGCGAATGCCGCGGCGGGAGAGAGCAGCCACATCAGCCCTGCGCTCTTTCCTATCACCGCGGGGCAGAATGCCAGCAGCGCCATGCCCAGCAGCACCGGAAAGCACATGGTGCGTATGTGCCCCCACAGCCCCGCGTCGCCGCGCACCTCGGCGGCGGTCTGCCATTGCAGCAGGCGTCTGTGCGTCACCGCCATGCGCCACAGCGCCGTCGCCGCCGCCGTCAGTGAGATCCATGCCTCATACGGCAGCAGCCACAGCCGTATGAACGTCTGCACTATCGCGCCGCCCGCGCCGGTGAGTATGCGCGTATAACGCCGCGGGCGTTCTCTGCCCCGGCGGCGGTTGAGCGTAGTTTCCGCCAGTGCGAAGAGAAGCTGCGTCACCAGCGCCAGCAGCGCCGCCCATGCCGCAAGCGTGATGGGCGTTCCCGGCAGGAAAAAGCCCGCGCAGATCGCCGCAAGCGTCGCCGGGGCGATGAGACTGCGCCGCAGGGAATCTATCAGCCGCCAGCGCTCAATATCGCCAAGCCCCGGCGCAAAGATGAAGGGGATGTTCTGCCAGTCGCCGCGTATCCAGCGGTGCAGGCGCTTGTAGTATGCCAGAGGGCGGGAGGGGAAGCGGTCGGAAAACTCCGCGTCGCCCATATATGCCCCGCGCAGGTACGCGCCCTCCGGCGCGTCGTGACTGAGTACGCGCCCTTCGGGGAAGCCGCGTGTGCACGCAAGGAGCGCGTGCGCGTCGATAACGCCCTTGCCGGCAAAGCCGCCGCTTGAGAATGCGTCCATATACAGCTCCCCAGAGAGACCGCCGTAGGGATCGCTGCCGCCTGCCCCGGCGAAGATCAGCGCGAAGTCCGTCTCGCAGGAGCTTTGAAGGTCCGTGTCAATGCGGGGATGGATGACGGCGTGCCCGGACGTGACCACCTTTGTGCGCGCGTCGATCACCGGGCGGCACAGCGGGTGCAGCATCGCGCCGATAAGCTCACCCGCCGCGCCGGGGTAGATGCGTGTGTCGCTGTCAAGCGTGAGGATATAGCGTGTTCCGCCGAGAGCGTCCTTCTCTCCGGTGACCTCCAGCTCGCTTTCTTCGTCGCACAGAAGCTTTGCCAGCTCCATTATCGCTCCGCGCTTGCGCTCGTGCGGGACATAGCGCTCGCCGTCGAAGCGGCGCGGACGGGTGAAAAGGTAAAAGCGCCCGCCGTATTTGCGGTTGAGGCGCATTACGGCTTCCCGTGCGGGGCGGATAAGCTCCTCGTCCGCATCGGTGACGGCGCTCTCCGCCTCCGGCAGATCGGCGAGCAGCGCGAAGGAGAGCGCCGCGCCCTCGCCGCGGCAGGCAAAGTACAGCTCCTCCAGACGCCCGGCGCTTGCCTCCGCGCCGAGAAGCGCTGAGATCACGCATATCGTCCGCCCCGCCTCCGGCACGCCCTTTTGCGTGTCCATGCGGAAAAGGCTCTTTGGCTGCACGACGTGCAGCAGAATATAGTCGACGAGGCTTTTCACCAGCTCCGATACGGGGAGCAGCAGCAGCGCCGCCGCCGCGGCATTTTTGAAGTGAAATCCGATCGCCAGCGCCGCCGACAGCGTCAGAAGCACGTTTGCGCCGATATACCAGCCCTCGCCGCGTCTTCGACGCTCCGGAAAGAGGTAAAAGCCGACGTGCCGCCTGTCTTTCGCCGCGCGGCGGACGAGAGCGCGGGCATATATGTGCTCCTCCGTGCCGGCGCGGCGCGCCAGCTGCTCCACCCGGCGGAGATAAGCCTGCTTTGTGCCGGCGTCCATGCCTGCGTAATCGCCCGTCGGATCGCCGGCGAGCACGCGGTCGGTCACGTCGGCAGACTCGATGAGAGCCTCCATATCCACAACGGACAGGAGCCGCAGCGTTGTAAAAAGAGCTTCCAGGCGCTTCGCGTGATCGTCCGTGTCCGCAGCATAGCGCATTTCGCGGCAGACTGCCGCCGTGCATTCTATAACCGCCGCGCCGAGGAGCGCCGGGATAAGGCACAGCTCGCCCCGGCGCAGCGCCGTTACGGACTGAAAGCCCTCCATGTATGCTTCAAACCGCGCCTCCGTCACCTCTCCGCGCCCGGACAGCAGCATATTCCGGCACAGCGCCGCGGCGAGCACCCCATCCGTGCACAGCCGCAGGCGGCGCGCGCCCTCTATCTGCGGCAGTATGCTGCGGTATTCGCGCTCTATCATGTACCAGTTGTCCAAAAGCCACTCGCACGCCGCCGGGGGCGACGGCACGGCGCCGTATCGCCGGGCGATCTCGGTGTGGCTGCGGCGTATCTCGCGGCAGCACCTTTGCAGCCGCCGTGCCTCGCCGTGTCCGCCGCCCTCGCCCTCCGGGGCGAGCAGCCTCGCCGCGGACGCGGCGTATTCGCGTAGCTGCGGCAGCTCAATGTATATCGCGGAGTTTATAGTATCCATCGGTGCATCTTTCCTCTTGCCTGCAAATTGGGCGCGGCGTAGCGCGCCGGTATACGTCCATTTTTCCCATTAGAGGAAGCATTATGCAATGCAGCCGTGTGACAAGAAAAAATACTTGACAGCGGCGGCGTATTGGTGTATAGTCTGCAAAGTGATATGACTTGACAGGAGGAGCGCCCCGTGGAGGATAGCAGACTGATGCACAGCATGCTGCTGGATTTTTACGGCGAGCTTCTCACGGATAAACAGCGCGAATGCTATGAGCTGCATTATAACGAGGACCTTTCTCTTGCGGAGATCGCCGAGCAGCTCGGCATATCCCGGCAGGGCGTGTGGGACAACATCCGCCGCGCGGAGACAGCCCTCACGGAGATAGAAAACAAAACCGGGCTTGTCGCGCGTTTTACGCAGGCCCAGCGCTCGCTGGACAGTATGCGCGAGCGGGCGCGCAGATTGAGCGAGCTGTGCTCGGGTGACGCTCGGCGCGCCGCCTGCGAGCTTGAAAGCGAGCTGGAGCGTTTGAAGCACGATTTATGATCATGAGGTAAGCCGATGGCGTTTGAGAGTTTAAGCGAAAAACTGAATGCCGCTTTCAAAAAGCTTCGCGGCAAGGGCAGGCTGACCCCGGCGGACGTGAAAGAGGCCATGCGCGAGGTGCGTCTGGCGCTGCTTGAAGCTGACGTCAGCTATAAAGCGGTCAAGGACTTCACCAAAACCGTCACGGAGCGCGCCACGGGCGCTGATGTGCTGGAGGCGCTCAGCCCGGCACAGATGGTTATCAAGATAGTCAATGAAGAGCTTTGCAGGCTCATGGGCGGGGAAAATCAGAAGCTCAATATAAGCTCAAAATCCCCCTCGGTCGTAATGCTTGTCGGTCTTCAGGGCGCAGGCAAGACCACCAACGGCGCGAAGCTTGCCGCGTATATGCGCCGCCAGGGCAAGCGTCCACTGCTCGCCGCGTGCGACATTTACCGTCCCGCCGCCATCAAGCAGCTGGAGACCGTCGGCGCACAGCTTGATATTCCTGTTTTCCAGATGGGTCAGACCGACCCTGTCGATATTGCCAGGGCGGCTGTGGAGTATGCAAAAAAGCACGGCAACGACCTTGTGTTTCTTGACACTGCCGGGCGGCTGCACATTGATGAAGCGCTCATGCGGGAGCTTCAGAATATCCGTGATGCGGTCGATCCGGCGGAAATACTGCTCGTTGTTGATGCTATGACGGGTCAGGACGCCGTGAACGCCGCCACCGCCTTTGACGATGCGCTCGGCATCACGGGTATCATGCTCACAAAGCTTGACGGCGATGCGCGCGGCGGTGCGGCGCTCTCCATCAGGGCTGCGACCGGAAAACCGATAAAGTTCATCGGCGTCGGCGAAAAGCTGGACATGATAGAGCCTTTCCACCCTGATCGCATGGCCTCGCGTATTCTCGGCATGGGCGATATGCTCACGCTCATTGAAAAGGCGGAGCAGAGCTTTGACGAAAAAAAGGCGCTGGAGGCGGCGGAGAAGCTGCGTGCCAACCGCTTCACTCTGGCGGATTATCTCGACCAGATGGGTCAGCTCAAGAGTATGGGCGATTTTGGCGATATTGCCGGGATGATCCCGGGTCTGGATGCGAAGGCGCTCAAGGGCGCAAAGATCGACGAGCGCGCCATGGCGCGGCAGGAGGCGATCATAAAGTCCATGACCCCGGCGGAGCGGGAGAATCCCGCAGTGCTCAACTCCAGCCGAAAAAAGCGCATCGCGGCGGGCTCGGGAACGTCGGTGGTCGATGTCAACCGGCTTTTGAAGCAGTTTGAAGCGATGCAGCAGATGATGAAGCAGCTTTCCGGCAAGAACATGAAAAAGCTGCAGAGGAAAATGGGCAGGATGCCCGGCGGCTTCGGCGGCTTCGGCGGTTTCCCGGGCTTCTGAGCTGAAGAGACGTTTACACACGCGCAAGCGTTTGTAATATAATCAAGGCGGCGCCGCACGATATGCCCGCGGCATCCGGCGTAAAAGCTGTCCTTGCCGCATTATGCGGCGCTGCCTTAAGAGAAAAAATATGGAGGTGAATATACACATGGTTAAGATCAGACTGCGCAGAATGGGCGCAAAGAAGGCTCCCTACTACCGCATCGTCGTCGCTGATTCCCGCTGCCCCCGTGACGGACGCTTCATCGAGGAGATCGGGCTTTACGATCCCGCTGCCGAAAGCGACAAGATCAAGGTCGATATGGAACGCGCAAAGTACTGGATCGCCAACGGCGCTCAGCCCACCGATACCGTCCGCGGGCTGCTGAAAAAGGTCGAGGCGTGATAAGGAGCATCAACCGGCATGAAAGAACTTTTGACCTACATTGTGCAGAGCCTTGTCGATAACCCCGACCAGGTCTCTGTGACCGAGCGCAAGACCGACGGCGAGACCGTTTATGAGGTTCGCGTCGCTGACGGTGATATGGGCAAGGTCATTGGCCGGCAGGGCAGGATCGTCAAGCAGATCCGTATACTTATGCGGGCCGTTGCCCAGCGAAAGGGCAGGAAAGTCTCGGTCGAGATAATGGACTGAGCCTTCGGAAATTTCCGACAATAGCATGAACCGAGGCGTATCAGCGCCCCGGTTTTTTGCTTGCCTGAAATAAAGAACAGGAGCGGCCGACCGGCCGCTCCTGTTCTTATAAGGTAGGACAAAATGAAAAAGAATCGCTCTTGCACTTGCGAGTATAATATACCGAAAAGATGTTTCAAAATTAAGCGCGAATTTGTTTCGGGGAAGTAAAAGCTTTGTTGCGGGCAGGCAAAGACCCTGCAGCAGGGCGCTGCGGTTTTTATGGCGGCGAGATGAATAATGCGGATAAATGGATATATCAAAAAGCTCAGAATACACATGCCGCAGCCTTTCCCGCTACTCTGCGCGGCGGCGGTTGAAGTAAGTGTAGTTTTTCTTCAATATGTTTTGCACGAACGGGACGAGCAGCACCGCGTCTGCGGACATCCACGCGATGGGGTCTGCGGCGCACATGGCGATGTATGCGGCGTTGGGCGCGGCGGCGCTCACCGTGCCTCCGGCGAATGCCGGCGGCAGCAGCAGGCAAACCGCAACGCGCGCGGCAAGCTCTGCAGTTCCGGCGCCGAGGATGAACTGCGGCAGCCCGATACCCTGCACGCAGTTTCGCACGATAAAGATGAATGCAAGAAACGGGTACATCGCAAGATCGACATAAAGGAACGTGTTGCCGTAGCGCACGGTATCCGCGTTTATTTTGTCGGCGCTGAGGAAAATGTGCAGATACGCGCCGTCAACCGTCAGCAGCAGCCCGCAGGAAACAATGATCACCAGCATGATGCCGGCGATTATCAGCGCCTGCAGCGTGCCGCGCTTTATGCGCTCATGGTCGCCCGCGCCGAGGTTCTGCGCGGCGAAGCTCGTCATTGCCGAGCCAAGCCCGTTGAACGGCGTCATGAGGAGGTTATTGAGCTTGTTTGCCGCGCCGAAGCCGTTCTGCGCGGCGTTGGAGACCATAGCCCCGTCGATGATATCAAACTTCACTACAACGCCCTGCATCACTATAATGCCGATTGTCAGCACGGAAAACTGAAGCCCCAGAGGGATGCCCTGTATGATGTGACGGCGCACGTCATGCCACGTGATGCGCCAGTCGCCGCGCCCGAGGCGCAGCTCCGGGTATTTTGAGAAAGCGTAAAGAAAGCACGCCACCGTGCTGATGAGCTGCGCAGCGACGGTTGCGGCGGCAGCCCCGGCGACGCCCCAGCCGAACGAAAGAATGAACAGCAGATCGAGCGCGACATTCAGCACGGTCGAGAACAGCAGAAATGCCAGCGGCGTGACCGAGTCGCCCATACTGCGCAGAAACGAGCAGATGAAGTTATAAAAAAGCTGTGCGCCTATCCCGGCAAATATTATCTCGCAGTAGGCGCGCGCTGCGGAATACACTGCGCCGTTTGAGGGCGTAACGTTTATCCACGCGAGCATGGGGTCGAGCGTCAGCAGCGCCAGCGCCGTCAGCAGCACTGTCAGCACGCCGGAGAGCACGAACTGCGTTGCAAGCGACCGGCGCACTCCCGCCTGGTCGTGCGTTCCGACGCGGCAGGCGGTCACGGCGCAGAAGCCCGCGCTCGATCCAAACGCGAACTGCAAAAACACGAACACCAGCGACGTTGTGTCCGTCACGCCCGCAACCTCGTCGGCGGTCAGCGTCTGCCCGACTATTGCGGCGTCGCTGATGGTGTATATCTGCTGTAAAAGATAAGAAATTATTATCGGTATTGAGAAAAACAGTATTGTTTTCCAGCATGAGCCCTGCGTGAGCGTCAAAGGGTGAAACATGGCTTTCAGGCTGAGTCTTCCGTCTGCATTTTCTGTCATAAAACACCGCCCCTTTACTTTATTCTTGGGAGAGAACGGATTATAGCGCTGATGGAACACAATGTCAAGGGCTCAAAGCATGGCAGAATCAACAAAAAACGGCGAGAAAAAGCGCAGGGCGCGATTGATCTGTGCCGCAGGATTTCTGCTGCGCCGGATGGCGCGGCTTCTTTGCAAAAGGGCAGGCGTATTGTCCGAGGGCGGCACTGCCGAAACCGTTCTGCAGCGCATGGCGGACGCCGTCCATTACTCGCAGTCGAATATTGCCTTCTGCGCGATATAGCCGCCGAAATCGTTTTTCCAGCGCTTGTGCACGCCGGACGCATCCCAGGCGCCGAGCGCCTCGCGCGGCATATGAACGATTATCATGAGATCGTACCGGTTCGGGCGGTCAACGCAGTTTTCGACAAAGCTGTAGCCTTCGATGCCCTCTGGCTTCGCTTCGCTGCCGAACATCGCGCGTATCTCGTCTGTCAGCGCGCGCTTGTTCTCAACGCTCTCCGCAAACTTTACAATGATGTGGTGCTTCATGCCTTTCCTCCTTACATTTCACCGGCGCGCTGAAAGTCGCCGTGCACGCCGCCGGTCTTGCTGACCAGACGGATGTCGGCAATGACCATATCCTTCTGCACAGCCTTGCACATATCGTACACCGTCAGCGCCGCGGCGCTCACCGCGCACAGCGCCTCCATCTCCACGCCGGTGCGTCCGGCGCAGGACACTGCGGCGCGGATCTCCACACTGCATCGCGCCTCATCGAGCGAGAGCGCGAGATCTATCCCATCGATAAGTACCGGATGACACATGGGTATAAGCTCCGGCGTGCGCTTTGCGCCCATCACGCCCGCTACCTGCGCCACGGTCAGCACGTCGCCCTTTTTCATTCCGCCGCTCTTTATGAGCGCAAACGTCGCCTCATTGACGAGCACGCGCCCCGCGGCGACCGCCGTGCGTACGCTCTCCGGCTTCTCGCCGACGTTGACCATCTTTGCCCGACCCTGCTCGTTGAAATGTGTGAAGTCCTGCATTTTTGACCCTCCTGTGCCCGGTTTCTCCTGCACAAAAATTATATTCTCCACGCGGCACGCTGTCAAGAACCGTGTGCCGCACGCCGTTCATTTTCACCCATTTCTCACCGCAAAGAAATATATTTTTACAGCGCGTAGCGACAGCCTTCTTTGAATTACATAACTATAATAATTATTAACTTATGTAAACCTAAACGGAGGGACAAAAATGCAAACAGGAGGTCTGGGTAAGCTGGCGGAGCTGACCGGCGCGGCGGCGTGCCGGAGGGTAGATCCGCGGTTTTATATGGCGGCGCGGTGTGCGGTGTACATGGGATTGGGCATGATGATGTCGTGCGCGCGTGTCGGCGACGGCGGAGCGCCGCTGGGGATGGCAATGGTGGCGTGCTCCGGCGCGGGGCTGAGCGGGGTGTTCGCGCTTGCGGGCGCGTCGCTTGGGTATGTGCTCAGCGGCGGCGTTGAATGGGGCATACGCTACATTGCCGCATCAGTGCTCGTTTATACGGTGGCGTTTGTGTTTCAGGAGCTTGCGGCGTACAAGCGGGAGTTTTTCATGCCGTGCGCGTCGGCGGCGGTCATGGCGCTGACCGGCTTTCTCGGCAGCTTCTCCTCGACGCCCGGCACGGTGCCGCTCTATGCGGAGCTGTTTCTTGAAACGGCAGTCGCCTTCGGAGGCGCGTATTTTTTCCGCGAGGCGCTCTCCAACACACTGCGCACCACGGAAACCGCGGAGCTGCGGCACAGTGTGGCGGCAATGATAATGGCGGCGTGCGCGCTGATGAGCTTTGCGCGCGTGACCGTGGCGGGGACGGTGTCTGTCGGGCGCGCGGCGGCGCTGGTGCTGGTGATGACATCGGCGATGAAGGGCGGTATGCTCACAGGCGCGGCGGTCGGCACGGTGCTGGGGCTGGCAATGGATATGTCAGGCGCCGGCGCGCCGTTCTGCACGATGGCGTATGCATTCGCGGGGCTGCTGTCGGGCGTGTTCGGCAAGCACGGGCGGGTGATATTCGCACTGTCGTTTCTGCTGGGTATGGCGCTGGCGGTCGTGTGCGCGTGGGATTCGGAATTGTGGATGCCCGTCGGAATAGAGACGGGCTGCGCCTGCGCGGTGTTTCTGCTGCTGCCTGCGCCGTGGCTCAACGGCGCAGGACTGATGCTGCAATACGCCGAGCGCGGCATGGGCGAGTCCGGGCTGCGCCGGTTTGTGGCGGGGCGTGTGAAAAACCTGAGCGAGGCATACGCCGACCTTTTTGAGACCGTGCGCAGAAATGTTGAAGAGCCGTATAATGACGAGAACATAGCGCGGGTGTTTGACCGCGCGGCGGATGAGGTGTGCGTCCGGTGCAAGCACAAAAACCGCTGCTGGAACACGGAATATATGGATACGCTCTCCGCCATGAACGATGCGACCGCCGCCATGACCGAACACGGCACGCTCACCGCGCTCGACCTGCCGGGCTACTTCCGCGAGCGCTGCGAGGGGCTGGATGCGTTCGTTGCGGCCGTGAACGGAGAGCTGAGAGGGCTGTCATACCGCCGTGCGCTGCGGGTACACCTCAGAGAAAGCCGGAACGCCGCGTGGGAGGCATACAGCGATATTGCCGAGGTCCTCTCGCGCGTTGCAGAGGAGCTGGGCAGCATCAACGGTTCCGACCCGCTGGCGGAGCGCCGGCTCGTGCGTTATCTGAGAAGCCTTGACATTGACGCGGAGGCGGCCGTATACCGCGACGGGAGCGGGCGTGTGCGCGTTGTGATAGAGAGCGGACGGCTCACCCCATTGACAAAGCACGCGGATTATCTTGAAAGGCTCTCTGCCGTCGTGGGGGTGCGGCTGTGCCTCCCGGCGGATGAGGACGGCGCGCACTCGCGGCTGACGCTGCTGGAGGCTGAACCTCTGGCGGTGTCGGTCGGCATCGCGGCGATGAAAAAGCGCGGGGAAAAGGTCAGCGGAGACAAGGGAACATATTTCAAGACCGACGAGGGAGTGCTGTGCGTCATTCTGTCTGACGGCATGGGCACAGGCGACGAAGCGGCGCGCGACAGCGGCGAGGTGGTCGCGATCCTTGAAAAGTTTCTGCGTTCCGGTGTTGATCCCGCTGCGGCGATGAAGATACTCAATTCCGTGATGCTGCTGAAAAGCCAGGACAGCTGGGGTTATGCCACGGCTGACCTGATGTGCGTGGATCTCTTCACGGGGGATACGAGCTTTTATAAATACGGCGCCGCGCCCTCATATGTCAGCTCGCCCAGGGGCGTGCAGCGCATAAAGGGCGAAACGCTTGCCGCCGGGCTGGACGCGGGGGAGGGCACAGCGCCGGACATCGTGCGCATGCGCCTCAGACCGGGATGCACAGCGCTCATCGCCTCTGACGGCGTAATAGTGGACGCGGATGACGAATGGATAAAAAATCTGCTCTCAAAGGGGTTTGAGGACATGAAGGCGCTTGCCCGCTCAACACTGAAGGAGGCGGAGAGGCTGTACGGCGCGAACGACGACATGACTGTCGTCACAGTGCGGGTGGAGGAGCGCATATGATAGAGAGAATACGCCGGGGGATATTTGATCTGATGGACGCCGTGTCGGCGCGCCGCCGGAGAGGGCAGAAAAAGCCACGCAGCACGCCGCAAAGCGGCGCGCTGCGTGGAAACATGCGCAATGTAATCGTTGTGCGTCCGGCGGAGGGGATATTTACCGAGGCTGTGTTCATCCTGCGCGACGATTATTTTACCCAGTCCGGCATAAGCCGCGCCGCGCTGATGCGCCAGGCGCGCGAGGCGGCGGAGGAGTATACGCGCACGGCGCTGCCGGAGAGTGCAGGCGGAGAGGCGCTTATTGCGCGCCTGACCCTGATCGTTCTCACCGCCGCCGCGGCGGCAGCTGCGCTGTGGCTGACTGGGGTGCTGCCTTAAGGCAGCACCGCGCAATACGTCTGCGGCATCCGACGGAAAATTTGCGCTCTGATATAGTCACTTTTTCTTGAAATACACAAAGTATTCCTGCAAAAAAGTGCCGTCATCATAACCCAAATTTTCTCGTCATCTGTTTTTGCCGCATTATGCGGTGCTGCTTTAATACACAAATATCTGCACCCATGAAAGCCCGAATTCGTCGTTCGGCGCGACGGCCAGAGCAACGCCGGCGGCGCCGGCGTTGAGAATGAGCGCGCGGTGGCTTTCCGAATTCATAAATGCCTCCATGGCAAGCTCCGCCGTCGGCGGACCTAGAGTGTAGTTTTCGCCCGCCATGGTGCGGGTGATGCCAAGGTCGGCAAACACCGTGACGGCCTCGCGCCCGTCCGGACGGTTGTGCTGCATGTCGTAATATTCGTTCAGCTCCGCCGCGCGCAGGTCGGCCGCGGGCTGAACATCTTCGCAGTAACAGACCTCCGGCAGCCCTGCCGCGGCGCGTTCGGCGTTGATGAGGGCGAACATTGTTTTTATCGACTCGTTGCCGGGGGAGGTGTCGATCGTGGGCGAGGGGTTGGTGACGCGCTCCTCCACAGCGCCGCAGTATATGCATTTGCGCGAATCCAGCCCGTTGGAGGTCGCCGTTGCGGGCACGATCGTCTCCCACGCACCGTAGGAGTGCACGCACGGCGTGGGGGAGGGCGGCGCAGCCGGCGTTGGGGAAGGAGCGTCAGACGGCGCGGGGGAGACGGCGGTCTGAACGCTTCCCGCCCATGCGCCTGCGGCACACATGGCGCGGAGAGTGCGCACACCGGAGGCAAACTGCCACGCGGCGAGCGCGGCGCAGAGCAGTATGTATATCGCCAGCAGGACGGCGCCGAAAGAGCGCCGCCTGTTGTTTTTGTTTTTGTTGTCCAAGCATATCACTTCTTTCTGCGCACAGTATAGCACAAAAAAAGAGAGCATGTGTGAACACGCTGCATTGAAAAGCCAGTGGAGGCATGATATACTTGGAATAAAGGAATAGACTCGGACGGAGGGATAGAATGGAGCTGAAAATGGACATAAGCCGGACCTATGCAATCGCCCTTGAGGGCGGCGGAGCAAAGGGCGGATATGAGATAGGCGTGTGGCGCGCACTGGACGAGGCTGGCGTGAAGTATAACGCCGTGTCGGGCACGTCTGTGGGCGCACTCAACGGCGCGCTGATGGCAATGCGCGATCTGCCGCGCGCCGAGGCGGCATGGAACGATATGCGCCTTTCAAAGGTCATTGAGCTGGACGAGGAGCAGGAGGAGAATCTCAGCCGTGCGTTCAGCGGCGATATAGAGCCGGGCGACGCGCGCAGGCTTATCCCCGAGGCGTGGGAGATCATTAAAAACCGTGGGCTTGACGTTGCGCCGCTGCGCGCGTGGGTGCGCGAGGTCGTGGATGCGGGGCGTGTCAAGCGCTCGGATGTGCAGCTTTTCATCGCTACCGTATCCCTGACTGACCGCAGGGCGCTTGAGCTGTGCGTGAACGATCTTCCGAAAGACGAGATATGCGACATGCTGCTTGCCAGCGCATATCATCCTACTTTCCGCCTTGAAAAGCTCGGCGGGAAATTTTATACCGACGGCGGCTTTGTCGATACGCTGCCGCTGCATGCGCTTGTGACGCACGGATATAAGGACATTATTGCCGTGCATATCCCCGGCATAGGGCATGAGCGCCGCTTCAGAATACCGGGCGACGTCTCCATAACCTACATCGCGCCGGAATTCGATCTTGGCGGCGTGCTGAATTTTGACGCGCAGCAGTCGCGCCGGGATATGGCAATCGGCTATCTCGACGCAAAGCGCATGCTGTACGGGCTTGCCGGACGGCAGTATTATATCGAGCGGACGATGACCGAACGCGAGGCGCTGTCGCTTCTGTGCGACTGCAAGGGAGAGGAAGGCACGCTCCGCGATTATGCCGAGCGGGAGCTGCCGCGCATTGCGCATAAGCTCGGCTGCAGCGGCGACTACTATGATCTGATGCTTGCCGTGGCGGAGAACGCCGCGGCGGAGCGGAGCATTGACCATATGCGCATTTATACCGACCGCGAGTTTTTAAGGCTTTTGTCAGATACGGACAAGCAGAAACAATAAAATTGAATGGGATGAGGTGCGAAAAATGATCAGATTCGGTACAGGCGGATGGCGCGCCATAATCGCGGACGGATTCACAAAGGCAAATATAAGACTCCTTACGGCGGGGCTGTGCCGTCTCATGCTGCGCGAGGGACATGAGGGCGCGGAGATCTGCGTGGGCTATGACCGGCGCTTTCTTTCCAAGGAATCGGCGCACTGGGCGGCAGAGGTGCTCGCAGGGTACGGCTTCAGGGTATACATGATCAACCGCGCCTCGCCCACGCCGCTGATGATGTACGTCGTCAAAACGCGCAATATGCCATACGGCATGGCGGTCACGGCAAGTCATAACCCCGCAATATACAACGGCATAAAGGTGTTCACCGCCGGCGGACGTGATGCTGACCGCACCGTTACCGCAAAAATCGAAGACGAGATCGCAAAGCTCACGGAAGCGGACGTGAAGAGCATGGATTACGACACGGCGCTTGCAGACGGCATGATCACGGAGAATAACCCCACAAATGAGTATATCGACAGCATCCTTGCCTCCATTGATGTCGAGACGATAAAAAAGGCGCAGCTTCGCATCGCGCTCGATCCCATGTACGGCGTGAGTCAGACCTGCCTGAGCATGATACTCATGACCTGCCGGTGCGACCTTGAGATAATCCACGACAGGCACGACACGCTTTTCGGCGGAAAGCTGCCCGCACCGAACGAGGAGACGATGGGTCCGCTTTCCGCAGTTGTGCTTGACCGCTACCGCTGCGATCTCGGCATCGCCACTGACGGAGATGCCGACCGCCTCGGCGTTATCGACGATAACGGGAAATTCGTCCACCCCAATAAGCTCCTCGTGCTGCTGTACTACTACCTTGTGAAGTACCGCGGGTGGAACGGACCGTGCGTTCGCAATAACTCCACCACGCATCTTCTCGACCGTGTGGCGGCGGGATTGGGGCAGAAATGTTATGAGGTGCCCGTCGGGTTCAAGTACGTCTCAGCGAAGATGACGGAGACGGGCGCGATAATCGGCGGCGAATCCTCGGGCGGTCTTGCGGTGAAGGGGCATATCTCCGGCAAGGACGGCATATATGCCGCGGCGCTGCTGGTGGAGATGCTTGCCGTCACGGGCAAGAAGCTATCCGAGCTTTATGCGGAGATATGCGCGCTCTATGGCGAGCTTGCCTACGCCGAAGCGTCGTTCACCATGACGCACGAGCGCAAGGCGGAGCTTCAAAAGCTGCTGTTTGAGCAGATGGCATGCCCCAAGTTTGAAAACGTCGATCATATCAGCCGCGAGGACGGCTGCAAGGTCTATTTTAAGGACGGCAGCTGGGTCATCTGCCGCTTTTCCGGCACAGAGCCGCTGCTGCGCATGGCGGCAGAGGCGGAGACGGACGGGAAGGCGCAGGCGTATATCGCGCGCTGGAGGGAGTTTTTGAGTCTATAAACGGCTTGTGCCAGGAGGGAAAACATGAAACGACTGTCAGCAACGATTCTCGCTCTCGTCATGGTCTTTGCGCTGTGCGCCTGCGGGCAGACTGCCGCGCCCGCCGCCGGTCTTGCCGCTGACGAGGCGGATGCGCCTTCCGCTGCCGCCACCGACGAGGCGGCGAAAGAGACTGTTACCATCAACGTCGTCAGCGCATACGGCGGCGTAAAGCGCGATAACTATGAAAAGGCCATTGCCGAATACGAAGCCGCAAGCGGAAACGCCGTCATCGAGCGGCAGAAAGCAGAGATTTCTTCCGGCTTTGAGGCGGGCGCTGAGCCAGATGTTCTTTTATTCTTCAGCGATGCCGATGTTGAGCCACTTATATCTGCCGGCATGGTTGTTCCCATTGACACTATCCGCGCCGAGTATCCCGACTTTGCCGCCAACATGAAAGACAGCCTGATGACAGCCGCAGCGGACGGTACGCGCTATGCCGTTCCTGTCTGCGGCTGGTGGGAAAATATGCTCGTCAATAAGTCCGTGCTTTACGACTGCGGCGTTGCCGATCCCGGTCCGGACTACACATGGGATCAGTTTCTCGCCGATTGCCGGATCATTCTTGACAACGGCTATACACCCATTGCCTGTTCGATTGCAGAAGAGCCGGGCGGCTGGTTTGAGTTTGCCGTCATGAATAACGGCAGCGCCGCAAACCAGCCGGCTGTTCCCACTCTTGACGCGGACGGAAGGCTCGTCGAGGACGAGGTTTCCGCAAAGTGGATTGCCGCGCTGGACGATATAAAATATCTGTACGAATGCGGTTTCTTCCAAAAGAACACACTCACCGCCGACAATGTCGAAGCGGAAGATATGTTTGCTCAGGGGGCGGCTGCCTTCTTCATCGGCGATTCAGCCAAGGTCAGCGACTTCACCGGGAATTACGGAGATGAGCTGGACAGCCTTGCCGTTTCATACGTTCCCGCAAAGGGTGAACGCAAAGCGACCGAAATCATCGGCGGCATCACCGCGGGCTGCTTCATCACGGAGAAGGCGTGGAACGACCCCACAAAGCGTGACGCTGCCGTTGGATTCGTCTCCTACATCACTTCTGACGATGTGCTGATTACGCTCGTCACCACCGAGCTTACGGCGCTCCGGAGCGGCGCGAAGCCTTCCGGACTCAATATGCTTCAGCAGTCCGCCGCCGACGCGAACGCCAACATCACTGCCGCTGCCGGGGCTGTGGAGGATAATATTACCGACGAAGCTTGGAGCGAGCTCTGCGGCAGCATCCAGAACGTTGTTACCGGCAAGATGACCGCTCACGACGCTGTCGAATCCGCAATCAAGCACAACTGAGCGAAAATGAATATGCCTGCATGAAGAAACAGGGTTGCCTCGCAGCCCTGTTTCTTGCTTTTGATATCCGAGTATCACTGTGGAACGCCGTTTTTTCAGTGCACGCCGCTCTCTGCGAGCTTTACAATGCGCTTGTAGCATATGACGAAGTATGTTATCTCCGCCGCGGCGGTTATCACCCATGAGAAGCTGTACAGCAGATACAGCGACGTTATCGTGCGGAAATACGCAAACACCGTGTACACCCATGCCACGCGAAACACGCATGAACCGATGATCACGATCACCGTCGGCACGACGGTCTTGCCTATGCCGCGCGACGCGGCGATGGGACAGTCCATGAGGGCCGATATTGCGTAGGACCAGCCCATGATGCGTATACGCTCCATCCCGCAGTCGATGACCTCCGGCTCGTTTGCGAACACGGACAGGAATTCCCGCCCGAAGATCAGCAGAAGTCCGCCCAGCAGCGCCCCCACGGCGAAGGAATACACAAGCCCCACGATGCAGCTTTTTTTCACGCGGCCGTATTCCCCCGCACCGAGGTTGCGGCTGACGAAGCTTGAACAGCCCAGGTAAAAAGCTGCCATCACGTTATAGATAAGCGTGTCGGCATTCGCGGCGGCGGAATTGCCTGAGACGAGCATTGCGTCAAACGAATTTACGCCCGACTGCACAAAAAGGTTTGCCACGGCAAATATCGCGCTTTGTATACCTGACGGAATGCCCAGCATCAGCACATTGCGGCAGCAGCCGGCGTCAATATAGGAGCGCGAAAAGCGCAGCCGGCAGGAGTCGCGCCGTGTGACAAGATGGCGAACGATGAGAAATGCGGACAGGTATTCGGCAATGACGCTTGCGATAGCCACGCCGTCTGCCGCCTTGCCGCAGACAATAACGAAAAAGAGGTTGAGAATGACGTTGAGCACGCCGGCGATGGTCAGGTATGTCAACGGACGCTTTGTCTCGCCGCAAGCGCTCAGAACGCCGTTGCCGAAGTTGAATATCCCCATTGCGGGCATACCCAGCGAATAGATTTTAAGATACAGCTCCGCTCCGTCGATGAATTCGTCTTTCGTATTCAGCAGCTCAAGCAGCGGGCGGGAAAAACCAAAGCACAGCAGACCCACGATGATGCCGATGAGAAAGCACATCATGAACGACGAGCAGACCGTCCGCTCCGTGCCGCGCTCATCGCCCGCGCCCAGGCGGCGCGCGGCGCACACGTTCACGCCGTTGCCCATGCCCAGCAGAAATCCGATGAACAGCGACACCAGCAGCGACGTTGACCCGACCGCGCCCAGCGCCTTGTAGTCGGCGAATTTACCCGCGACCGCCACATCGCTCAGGTTGAATAACACCTGCAAAACCTGTGCGAGGATCAGCGGCAGGCTGAATATCAGCAGGTTTTTCCATATTGAGCCGGAGGTCATTTCGATCGCCTGCGGATGTGAATGTGAAACGATATGCCTGCGCATTATAGCACCTCAATACTGTGTCACTTGACTATATTTTTCACCCATATGCCTTTTTTGAGGAGAGCAATGCCGATGATGCATTTGATAACGTCCAGCGCGCAGACGGCTAGGTAAACCTCGACGATGCCCAGCGCGGAGCAGTGCGAGAGAAGGTATGCCGCAGGAACTGACACGACCCAGGAAAAGCAGCTGTCAAAAAGGAAGGTCATAAGCGCCTTTCCGCCGGAGCGTATGGTGAAGAACGCGCAATGAGCCACGCCGAACAGCGGCATGCATACCGCGCACACGCGGATCAGCTCCGCGGCAAGAGTGCGTATGGAGTGCTCCACATTATATACCATCGGAATAAACGGCGCGCACAGCGCGAGCAGCAGCCCCATTACCACGCAGCTTGCCAGCGACAGCACCATCATGCGCCACGCGGTGCATCGCGCGTCCCGCAGCCTGTCAGCGCCCAGCTCCTGCCCAACGATGATGCCGGTGGCGTTGCCGAGGGATAGAAAAGCGGTGTTGAATATCTGCGCGACGGTGCTGCATATGTTCATTGCCGCAACGACCTCTATGCCGCGCACGCTGTAGCATTGCAGCAGCACCGCCTGCCCCAGGCTCCACAAAAGCTCGTTTAATAAAAGCGGCAGGGATTTTGCCGTTATGCTCCTCACAAGCTCGCCTGGGATGTCGAAGAACGCACGGTATACCCCATCAAAGTATGCATACTGCGCTCTGTGTTTCCGATACGTCTCATCATGGCGGCTGTGAATGGAGAAAAGAATGATCGCCAGCTCCACAAAGCGCGACAGCACCGTGGCAATAGCCGCGCCCTCCACGCCGAGGCGCGGAAAGCCGCACAGACCGAAGATCAAAAGCGCGTTGAAAACGAAATTGACGGCTATCGCGGCGAGGCTCGCCTTCATCGGCAGCACCGTTTCCCCGCTCTCGCGCAGCGTTCCGGCGTAGCATTGCGTCAGACCGAACGGGATAAGCCCGATCATCATGATCTCAAGATAGTCCATCGCATGGCGAAGCGTCAGCTCCGTATCGGCGGAGGAGGTGTCCGCGGCAATATAGTGCGCGATAAGCGCGCGCCCGAAAAAGCCGAATATCGCCAGCGCGGCGAGCGAGATGGCGGCGGAGATGATGAGCTTGAAGCGAAACGTGTGCTTCACGCCGTCCATGTCACCGCGCCCAAAAAACTGCGCGCCGAATATGCCTGCTCCGGCGGTGCTGCCCCATATGGAGAGATAGTACACCATAAGCAGCTGGCTGACGATGGCGACGCCGCTCATCGGCAGCGTGCCGACCTGTCCTACCATCACATTATCCAGAAGGCTCACGACGTTTGTCAGCGTGTTCTGCACGATTATCGGCAGCACTATCGTCAGCACACGTCCGTAAAACGCGCGGTCGCCTATGATGCACTCGCGCAGGTTAAGCTGTTCACTTTTTCCCATACCCGGTTGTTACCTCATGTCCATACGATAATCCATAAACAAAATAATACGCGCAGAAACGTTATTATAGCCGTATATAAATGAAATGTCAACAATAATAAAGGCAAAGGCTGCCCCGGGCAGGGACAGCCTTTGCCTTTATGCCGCGTAATTACAGAGGAACGATATGCTGTATGCCTCCGCCATGATCGCATCCGCCTTTTCCACGGTGATAACGTCGTAGCTTATCATGCGCTGCAAAACAACGGTCATGCGCCGTGTGGCGAGGTAGACGCTGTTATCGGGTGAGTAGATGGACGGAGCGTTGGGCAGACCCGCGAGGAATACGGACACAAGGTCGCTCATCTCCGACGGCTCGACATCGAAATACCCCAGCGCCGCGTTTGAAATGCCGTAGTATCCGCTGCCGAAGTATATGGAGTTGACATACATTTCAAAGATCTCATCCTTGGTGTACGCTTTTTCAATGGCGCGGGCGGCGAAGATCTCGGCAAACTTGCGCTCAAGGTGCTTGCGCTGGGTGAAAAGCTCGTTCTTGGCGAGCTGCTGGGTTATCGTGCTGCCGCCCTCGGCAAACGACATGGTCTTTATATCAACGGCGATCGCCCGCGCGATGGCTATAATGTCAATGCCGTCGTGCGTGTAAAACCGGCGATCCTCCGCCGTGATGACGGCATCGATATACATCTGCGGCAGCTCGTCCACGGTCACAAATTCACCCGGACGTGCGCGTATTTCGTCCATCAGCCCTTCAATCGGATTCTCGGCGACTGCTTGTTTATACATTTCGTATCCTTTTATCATCAGCACGCCGAATGCCGCCGCGCCGATGATGAACAGCGCGCCCAGCACGCACAAAAATATTTTCCAGCCCGGCTTCATTTTCTTTTTTGTTTTCATGCGCCGCGCCTCCTTATGTCAGTTTATACTGAATTATACAATATTATAGCATTCAATTTTGAACAATTCAATACAGAGGAAATCATCGTAGCGATCCATGCTGGCTGCATCCCACTCACTCCGCCAGCGGCAGAGTCAGCGTCACGGCAAGCCCGCTGTCATAAGCGGCGTAATAATGACCCGCCGCGACATGTAGAAGCAGCGGGTCCTGAATGCCAAAACAGCAGCAACAGCAGCCTTATTCGGAAAAGCGGTATTCCGCCCAGCGGTGATAATGCTCGCCGGCGCGCAGGACGGTGCTGGGAAACTGCGGCTTGTTGGGACTGTCGGGATACTCCTCCGGTTCGATGGCAAGCCCACTGTGCGCCCCGTGCGGGGCGGACATGGACGAGGCGGTGTATATCTGCACGGCGGGAAAGTCGGAATATACGTCCAGCCGCGTTCCGCCGTACTCGATCGAGCAGGTGTGCTCGCCGTTGAGAGTGAAGCAATGGTCATAATCGTGACCGATGCGGCGCATGGCGGAGAAGTCAAAATCGCCCTCCGGCGGCATGATGCGCCCGGTCGGGATGAGATTGCCGCCTACCTCAAGCCAGCCGCTCGCCGGGATTAGCATAGAGTAGTCCAGCACATTTTTCCCGCCGAGGTTGAAGTACATATGCGACGTGGGCGCATACACCGTGTCTTCGTCGCATACGCCGCCGAATTCGAGACGAAGCGTGCTGCCGGTGACGGAATAAGTCACGCTTGCCTCCAGCGTGCCGGGAAAGCCGTTATCCCCGTCGGGAGAGGTCAGCGTGAAGCGCACGGCGCTCTCCGACAGCACCTCCGCGCGCCACGCGCGCTTATCATAGGAATGCGGGCCGCCGTGCAGCAGATCCGCCCCCTCGTTTGCCGGGAGTATATACTCCCGCCCGCCAAGAGTAAAGCGGGCTTTGCCGATGCGGTTTGCATAGCGCCCGATGACGGCGCAGATGTAGGACGAGCCGGAGAGATATCCTTCGGCATCCTCATAACGCAGCACCATCTCGCGGCCGTGGAATTTCAGGCTTTCCACGGTTGCACCGAGAGTTATCACGGATACTCTCAGCACGTCGCTTCCAAAAGTATACTTTTCATAATCGCCGTAGCTTTCTCGAATCATGGCAATGCTCCTTTAAATTGTTGATGAATTGTGTTTTTCTTTTATCATAGCTTATTTCTTTGGAAAATGCAATACTTTCAGCAATTTTCGGTATTTTTTTGACAAGGTTGATTTGTTTAATCAACCAAAAAAACCAGCCAAAAGCTGTGCACAATGCGAATTGTCCGGGGCGGACGGATTTAGTATAATAAAGTTAAGTTGGAATAGCGGCGATGGCGCAAGGGATCATCGCCGAAGAGGTATTTCCGAAACACAAAAAATTAACAGGAGGTCAGCAAATGCTGAACAATGAGTATCTGAAAAAAGTGTACGCGGACGTTGAACGCCGCGATGCACACGAGCCGGAGTTTCTTCAGGCGGTCAGAGAGGTTTTTGAATCTCTGGAGCTGGTCGTGGACAAGCACCCAGAATGGGAGAGAAACGGTCTTATAGAGCGCTTTGTCGAGCCGGAGCGCGTCATTGAGTTCCGCGTTCCCTGGGTAGACGATAACGGCGTGACCCATGTCAACCGCGGCTTCCGTGTTCAGTACAACTCCGCGATCGGTCCATACAAGGGCGGTCTGCGCTTCCACCCGTCCGTCAATCTCTCCATCATGAAGTTCCTCGGCTTCGAGCAGATCCTCAAAAACTCTCTCACCACGCTCCCCATGGGCGGCGGCAAGGGCGGCTCCGACTT
>DJEW01000044.1:5301-35059 GCA_002431965.1 Clostridiales bacterium UBA5888 | reverse complement strand
TGACCCCAAGGGCAAGTCCGACGGCGAGGTCATGCGCTTCTGCCAGAGCTTCATGACGGAGCTTTACCGTCACATCGGGCAGTTCACAGACGTTCCCGCCGGCGACATCGGCGTCGGCGCGCGCGAGGTCGGCTATATGTTCGGTCAGTACAAGCGCATCACCGACCGCTTCGAGGGCGCGACCATCACCGGCAAGGGCATCCCATTCGGCGGCTCTCTTGCCCGCACGCAGGCGACGGGCTTCGGCGTGTGTTACTTTTCTGCGGAGGCGCTCAGACACCTGAGAAACACCGGCTACGATGGCAAGACCGTAGTTGTGTCCGGCTCGGGCAACGTGGCGCAGTACTGTGCGCAGAAGGTCACGGCGCTTGGCGGCAAGGTCGTTGCAATGAGCGACAGCCAGGGCTATATCTACGATCCAAACGGCGTCAACCTTGACATTCTCTTCGACATCAAGCAGCGCCGCCGCGCCCGCATCAGCGTGTACGCCGAGGAAGTTCCCGGCAGCGAATATCATGAGGGCTGCAAAAACATATGGAACGTCAAGTGCGACATTGCCCACCCCTGCGCCTCTCAGAACGAGATGGACGCCGCCGGTGCGCAGGCGCTTGCTGACAACGGCTGCATGGCGGTGTTTGAAGGCGCGAATATGCCGCTCACTCCGGAGGCTATAGAGATCGTCAAGTCCAACGGTCTGCTCTATTCCCCGGGCAAGGCGTCCAACGCCGGCGGCGTTGCGACCTCAGGTCTTGAAATGAGCCAGAACTCCATCCGTATGTCGTGGAGCTTTGACGAGGTTGACGAGAAGCTTCATGGCATCATGAAGAACATCTACAAGGCGTGCTATGATGCGTCTGTCGAGTGCGGCAAGCCCGGCGACCTCATGGTCGGGGCAAACATTGCGGGCTTCCTCAAGGTCGCAGAGGCAATGATGGCTCAGGGCAACGTATAATCAGACTGTCTTAAATCTCCTATACAACGAACCGGCTGTGTCCTGCGGGGCACAGCCGGTTTGCCGTAATGTGTAGTGTCAATCTGCCGGCACGTCAACGCCGAAGTCGGTGTACTCCTCATATGACCCGGCGCTCTGCGCCGAGAGCATCACGATCACGACGTCCGGCTGCACCGCGCAGATATGCTCCGCCACGGTCTCCGCGCTTTCATAGCGTGGGTCGAGCACGTCGATATACTGAAACTGCGTAGAGAGAAACGCCTGCACGGGAATGACGAACGAGTCCTTCACGATCACAACGCGCAGCGCGCTCGGCGCGCTGTCGCTCCGGTGGCGCACGAGCGCATACTCCCCGCCGATGTACATGTCATAGGGGCTTGAGGTGAAATAGTCCGGGCGAGAGCGAAGATATTCGTCCGTGCGGAGGTTTGCGTCCTCAAAGCTGCCCTCATAGTATGCCGAGCCGCCGGAGTACGCCGGAATATCGCAGGAGCTTTCGGCAGCGAAGCGCGGCGTGTAATATGTGATGTCATCCGTGCCGCCGAAGTATATGCCGGTGCGCTTGCCCTGACTGCCGAGCATCCAGCTGCGCAATGTGTGCGCTTCCCAGTTGGCAATGTCGGCGCGGGAAAGGTCGATGTTTGCCGCGGGAAAACGCTCGGCAAGCTGCGCGGTGAGAATGCGGTAAGCCTCGAACGCGCCGGTAAAGTTCCAGTGGTGATCCGTGCGGAAAAAGTATTGCTCTATCTGCTCCGGCGTCCGGGCGAGCGCCTCGCGCAGGTCGAGCGTATCGACCCCGGCGGCACGCAGCATGGAGAGAAGCTCATCGCCGTTTTCGTTGCTGTGGTCGCTCTCCCCGGGAATGAGCAGCGCGTTTTCCGCGTCCATCTTCGCAGGGCTGAGCACATAGAGAAACTGCGCGCCTTCATCCTCGGAGAACGCGGCAAGCGCCGATATTGCGTCCGCCGCAGGGCGCATATCCTCCTTTTCCGGGTTCAGGTTCGTGAGCATGCCGTTGCTGAGAAGCATCACCTGGTTGCATATGCTGCGTCCGGTCAGCTTGCAGTACAGCCCGTTGAGGTTGACGAAGGCGTACTTGCCCACGGTGCCGGACACGAGCGCGTCGTGCACCTCGGTCGTGAAGTCCTTGAAGCTTGTTTCGCCGGAGACAAGGCGGGCGATGGGCTTGCCTGCAAGGCGCATATCCGCAAGGATGAACAGCGCCAATGCCGCTGCCAGCAGCACGGCGATCGTGCGCAGCGCAATTTTTGATATGGAGGAATTTCTGGTTTTCATACGCTCATCCGTCAGAAGTTGAAGTAAATGAAGGGATTATACGCGCCGATGACGAGGAACGACACGCACACCGCCAGCAGCACGAGCTGAACGCCGAAGGATGCGCAGTCGTATGCGAGCGCCGCGCCCTCGCCGCGCACGGATATGCGCGCGCGAAGAAGCCTGAACACAGGCGTGGAGCATACCGCCGCCGCCAGCAGCGTCACGCCGTACTCGCGCAGGTAGAATAGCGCCGCACTGTCGGCAAACGCCCCGCCGCGCAGACCGAGCATGGCTGCGATGATGCGCCAGGCGTCGTGCAGGGTATCGGCGCGGAAGATGACCCAGCCAAAGCTGACGGCGAGGAGCGTGAATATATGTGCGAAGATACGTCCGCTGCAGCTCTTCTCAAGCTGAGCGGGCAACGCAGTGAGCTTTTCGATGATGATGATGACTCCGTGCAGAGCACCCCAGACTATGAACGTCCAGTTTGCGCCGTGCCATATGCCGGTCAGCAGCCATACAACGGCGAGGTTGAGCACGAGCCGAGAGCGCGTTTTCACGCGCGAGCCGCCGAGCGGGAAATACACGTAGTCACGAAACCAGGAGCCGAGCGAGATATGCCACCTCCGCCAGAATTCGCTCAGGGAGCGCGATATATACGGGTAGTCAAAGTTTTCGAGGAAATGGAAGCCGAACATACGCCCCATACCTATCGCCATGTCGGAGTACCCGCTGAAATCGAAATATATCTGCAGCATGTACGCAATGGCGCCCAGCCATGCAAGACAAACGCTTGGCTCGGTGGCGGAGAACGAATAGTGCACCAGCTCCGCCAGTACGTTTGCAAGCAGCATCTTCTTGCTCAGCCCGCGCAGGAAGCGCAGCGCGCCCTGCGCAAAATCCTCGCGCGTGGCGCGGCGCTCCATGATCTCGTCCATGACCGTGGTGTAGCGGACGATAGGACCGGCGATAAGCTGCGGAAAGAACGAGATATAAAGCCCGAGATACGCAATGTTGCGCTGCGCGGGAACGCCGCGGTAAACGTCGATAATATAGCTGAGCATCTGGAACGTGAAAAACGAGATGCCGATGGGCAGCGCGATGTAGGTCTGATGTATGTACGCCCCGGTCGATGGGGCGATGGAGTGGAGCGTGCTGATGGCGAAATTGAGATACTTGAACACAAACAGCAGCCCGAGATCGGCAGCGACGCCCGCAATGAGCAGCGCCTTCCTTGCGCCCGTTCCTGCCGCGTTCCTTTCGATGC
Organism: Clostridiales bacterium UBA5888; assembly: GCA_002431965.1. Taxonomy (GTDB): domain Bacteria; phylum Bacillota; class Clostridia; order Oscillospirales; family Oscillospiraceae; genus Limivicinus. The sequence continues at coordinate 31,562 of DJEW01000044.1, read as the reverse complement.
CGCGCGCGGCAAAGTAGTTGAGCACGATGGACGCGATCATTATTATGACAAATCGCGGCTCGCCCCAGGCATAGAAGAAGAGACTTGCCAGCAGCAGCCAGTAATTGCGCGCGCCGCGCGGCATAAGGTAACACACGCCGAGGGTTATGGGGAAAAAGAGGAATAGAAATTCCATACTTGAAAAAAGCATATCCCGGGTCTCCCAATTGACTGTTATTTATGCATCATTCAACGGCTATCGTGTCCGGTGTGACATACCACAGCTCTTTGAAGAGCGCGCGGGTCTCGACCGCAAGGATCACAAGATAAGCCATCGCGGCGTAGAGCTGGTCAAACACCGCGCTGCCTACCAGCGCGACCACGTAGCCTGCAAGCGACGTCAGCGTGAGCGCGACGGGAACATACCACTTCCTGTGGTCATACATAAAGTAGATGAGCGCAAGTATCTCCGCCATGTAGAAATACCGCTCGTGCATACGCGGCAGCAGATACGGGACGAGCATGGATGAAATAAAGAACAGCCGGAAAAGCTGCGCGCGGTTCATTTTCTTTGAAAAGCTCAGGCACAGGATCGTGAAGATCATGATGCTGCCGACAGCGACATATACTGCCATGTTGTTATATTCCGCCGGGCGTTCCGACCCAAAGAAGCGCCAGACCGTCGGAGCGTTGAGAAAGAGCCTGTTGTATTCGCCGAGCTGCCCGCCGTATATATTCATGCAGCTGAAAAGACTGCGCCCGCATACAAGCGCCGGCAGCAGCGAGGCAAGGTATACCGCAGGGATCCACAAAAGATGCTTCGGCTTGACCTGCCCCATAAAAAGCGCCACGGCGAGCGCGGGGAGGATGAAGACCGCCTGAAGCTTGAAGCAGAATGCAAGCGTCCACGCAATGGCGCACAGCCGCCCGCGCCCCGTCATCGCGCCGAGAATGGCGACAAGGCAGAACGCGACATAGGTCGAATCGCACTGCGCCCACTGGGCGCTGTTTATCATGACCGTGGGGGAAATAAGCACGATGAGAAAAGATGCGAGCTGAAGCCGCCTGTCCTTTACCTCCAGCGCTGTTATGCGCATCACGAGGTATGCCAGAACAACGTCAAAAAAGCAGGACATGGACTTGATGTGCAGCAGCTCATCCCATCCTGTGCGGGAGAGTATCGTGAGAAAATAGAGATATGGCAGGTTATAGTCGCCTATCGGGGTGCTCAGCGCCTCGCGCAGCGGCAGCGAGCCCAGCTTTTTCGTCCACGGCAGAAGACAGTGGACATAGTCGCTCGACTGGAAGCCGAGCATGGTCACGCGCGCGTACATCCCGCAGCAAAGGCAAATCGCCGCCGCGAGCAGCATGAGCGCGTCAAAGCGCCGCTCCATGATGAGCAGCAGCATGGAAAGAAGGAAAAGCCCGGCATAAATAACCGCTGCCGGCGTCGGCCAATAGGCGTTCACACCAACGGCTGTAAGCCGGATGAACACACCCAGCGCGGCGGCGATGAGCACGGCAAGCGCGATCTGCAGCCGCAGGCTGCCGTTTACGCGCCGGACGATTCTGGCGGTCAGAGGCATAGTCATTCCCATCCTTTTCGGTTTATTCAACGACTATCGTGTCAGGAGAGCGATGCCAGTAGGAACAGAAAAGCTCGCGCAGCTCGGTGGCGAGGATGACGAGGAACGCAAGGGCAATGTAGCGCTGGTCGAGTATCAGCACCCCGGGACCTTCTTCGGCGGTGAAGTACCATATGTACCCCACGACGGACGACAGCACGACCGCCGCCGGAATGTACCATTTTTTGCGGTTTGTAAGGAAATAGAGAAAGCTCATTATATCCGCCATGTAGAAATACCGCTCGTGCATACGCGGCAGGACATAGGGTAGCAGCATTGACGAAATGAAGAAGAGCCGGATGAGATCCTGCGGCGCGAAGGTCTTGTACCCTGTGAGGCAAAAATACATGAAAAGCAGCACTGCCGTGCCCGCAAGGAACACCGTCACGTTGCTGTACCCCTCAAAATCCACGCCTGTGAAAAAGCGCCAGAGCGTGGGGGCGTTGGCATAAAGCTCCGGGTACTGCTGGGTCTGGTTGATGTAAATGCTCAGACAGCTGCCAAGGCTGCGTCCTGCGATGAGCGCGGGAACAAGCGAGAGAAAGAACACGGCGGGGATCCACAGAAGATGCTTTGGCTTGACCTGCCCCATAAAAAGCGCCACGGCGAGCGCGGGGAGGATAAAGATCGCCTGAAGCTTGAAAGAGAACGCAAGCGTCCATGCAATGGCGCACAGCCGCCCGTTGCCCTTGACCGCCGCATACAGCGACATCACGCAGAAAGCCACATATATCGAGTCGCACTGCGCCCATTGCGCGCTGTTCATCAGCACTGTCGGGAGCCCGAGCGTCACGATATACGCCGCGAGCAGCAGCCGTCTGTCCTCAGTCACGAGCGCAACGGTTTTCATCACGTAATATGCCAGCACCACGTCAAAAAGGCAGGAGAACGCTTTTATGCTGATGATCGGCGCGATGTTCAGCCGTGAAAAGATGAGCAGAAAGTAAAAATACGGCATGTTGTAGTTGCCTATGGGGGTCACAAGCGCATCCCGGGCGCTGAGCGCCCGCATTTTTTTCACCCAATCCTCCAGAAACGCCGTGAAATCGCGCGACTCGAAGTAAAGAAGGCTCACGCGCGAAAAAATGACGCACGCGAGGCAGCCCGCCGCGATCAGCAGCGACAGCGCATCAAAGCGCCCCTGCGCGATGAGCAGCGCCTGCGCCGCGAAAAACAGCGCGCCGAAAATAACAGCCGTCGGCACGGGATAGTAGACGTTTACCTTTTCCGCCGTGAGGATCACGAACACGCCGAAGCCCACGGAGAGCAGCGCGGCGATCGCATAGAGCGCGGCTTTTTTTTCGCTCACCCTGTTGAGAAAAACAGCTGTTTTTGTCAATATATCACCTTCAACCACAATGCAGTAATAATCCAATATAGTACTGTATTATACTTAGTTTTTGTATTTTCGTCAATCAATATTTCGCATTGCACCGCTGCAGGCTTCCGCCGTTTCCCATGCTCCGCGCACTTGCCATGAATCGTGCTTTGTAGTATTATACCCTCATGGAAAACATGACACGCAGAAAATCGAAGCTTGCCGCGTGGTTTGCTCTGTGCCCGGCGGCGCATATAACAGCGCTTTTGTCGGCGGCGGTCATTGTGCTGCATCTCGCGCTGCGCGGCGATCATGCGCTCATGGCGCGCATATCCGAAAACGTCGTGCGCCCCATCCACGCCGCACTCGCGCAGCTCAGCTCTCACGTGGACTTCTCCGTGGCGGAGGTGCTGATCGTCGCCGCCGCAGCGGCGGTGGCTGCGCAGCTTGTGCGCGCGCTTTGGCGTCTTCTGCGCGGTAAAGGCACTCTCCGGCGCGCATACCGGCTTGTGATGAGGCTTGCCGCGCTGGCGCTCGCGGTGTACGCAGGGTTTTCATTGCTGTGGGGCGTGTACTACTACGGCGACGATTTCATCGCAAAAAGCGGGCTTGATGGCTCGCCCGTCTCGGAGGAGCAGCTGGAGACGGTCACGGAGTATTTCGCCGGTCTTGCCAATCTGTACGGCGGCAGGGTAGAGCGCAGCGCAGACGGCTTTTATGTCTGCGACAGAGATGCGATACTTGCGCGCTCTCCTACGCTTTTTGACAACACGACCGCGGACTTTCCGTGCCTTTCCGGTCCGCGCGTTGCGGCGAAGGGTGTGCTTTTGTCGCGCGGCATGAGCTATATAGACTTTACGGGCTTTTTCTTCCCGTTTACGGGCGAAGCAAACGTCAACACGGACTTTCCGCCCGTCCTTTTTGCCGCCACCGTCGCGCATGAACTCAGCCATCAGCGCGGCGTTGCCAAGGAGCAGGAGGCAAATTTCACCGCCGTGCTGGCGAGCCTGCGCTCCGGTGATGAGGACTTCTGCTATTCTGCGGCGGTGCTGGCGTATGTGCACCTCGGCAACGCGCTCCGCTCCGCCGACCGCGCCGCGTGGGAGCGGGTATACGGCACGCTGAGCGAAGACGTCAAGCGCGACCTCGCTCTTAATAACGCCTATTGGCGGCAGTTTGAAACGCCGGTTCAGAGCGTGTCGAACAGCGTGTATGAGGGCTTCCTTCGCAGCTATGACCAGACGCTGGGGCTGAAAAGCTACGGCGCGTGCGTCGATCTGCTGGTGAATTACTATTATGAGGACGCCGAAGAATTTCTCGGTCAAGATGGGAGATAAGATCATGAGATTTGAACGCATTACGGATGCCGGCCACCCCATGTACCCCGCGGCGATGGCGCTCTACCGCGAAAGCTTTCCCGCGCACGAGCTGCGCGAGAGCGCGTCGCAGGAACGCATACTGCATGACAGGGCGTATCACTTCAACCTTGCCTATGACGGAGAAACATTCGTCGGGCTTGCGCTCTGCTGGGAGCCGGAGACATTTATATATGTTGAGCACCTGTGCATCCTGCCCGCGCTTCGCGGTCACGCCTACGGCAGTGCGGTGCTTGCACTGCTCGCGGCCGAGGGGAAGACCGTCATACTTGAGATCGACCCTCCGGTGGACGATATATCTGTCCGCCGGCTGGGCTTTTATGAGCGCAACGGCTTTTCCGTAAACCCCTATGCCCATGTCCATCCGCCGTACCATGCGGGAAACCACGGTCATAATCTTGTCGTGATGTCGCGTCCCGGCGTGCTGACGCGGGAGGAATATGACGGCTTTGCCCGCTGTCTTGCCGGACACATCATGAAAGGTGCATATTGAAGCCCTATTTACCGCCCCTGACGCATGGGCAGCGCCCCGCGTCAGGGGTGTATTTTTATCTATTGCGGCAAATTGTGCGCTTATGCTCTTTTCATGCGGCGGCAATTGTGATAAAATAAAAAATTATGATAGAATAATGATAATCAGAGAGGGCAGCACATGAAGGCACAACGACAGTACCCGCGCGTCACGGTCACGGCAAAGGGCACACGCTGGGTCGAGCAGGGACACCCGTGGATATACGCGGCGGAGGTCGTCTCCGGCGCGGAGGAGGCGGAAAACGGCGCGCTTGTGGACGCGGTGAGCGAGAAAGGCAAGTACCTTGGCACGGGCTTTCTCAGCCGCGAGAGCAAGATACGTGTCCGTCTCGTCTCGCGCAACGCGAACGACACGTTTGACGCGGCGTTCTGGGCGCGGCGCGTTGGCTATGCATGGGACTACCGCAAGACCGTTATGGGCGGGGATATCTCATGCTGCCGTGTCATCTTCGGCGAGGCGGACGGCTTCCCGGGACTGACGGTGGATCGCTTTTCCGATATACTTGTCGCGCAGACGCTCTCGGTCGGTATTGAGAGCATAAAGGATATGCTCTTCCCGATAATACTTGACGTTCTCCGCCGCGACGGGCAGCGGATAGACGGCATATACGAGCGCAACGACGCTGCCATCCGCGAGCTGGAGGGCATGGCGCAGTACAAGGGCTGGTACGGTGAGGAGCACCCGGCTTCCCCGGTGACGGAGATATGCGAAAACGGAATATATTATAATGTGGATGTGGAGAACGGACAGAAAACCGGCTTCTTCCTCGACCAGAAGTATAACCGCCTTGCCGTCGCGCGCATTGCAAAGGGGCGGCGCGTGCTCGACTGCTTCACCCACACCGGGTCGTTCGCGCTCAACGCCGCAAAGGGCGGCGCGGCGCATGTTACGGCGGTGGACGTGTCGCAGACGGCGGTGGACATGGCGCGCGCGAATGCCGCGCGCAACAGGCTTGACGGTGTGATGGATTTCATTACGGCGGACGTGTTTGAGCTTCTGCCGAAGCTGGAGGCTGAGGGCGGCAAGCCCTACGACCTCATCATCCTTGACCCGCCCGCATTCACAAAGTCCCGGAAGACCGTCGGCAGCGCTCAGCGCGGGTATAAGGAGATAAACCTGCGCGCGCTGCGGCTGCTGCCGCGCGGCGGGTATTTTGCGACAGCCTCGTGCAGCCACTTCATGCCCGATGCACTTTTCCGCGATATGCTGCGCTCCGCCGCGCGCGACGCGGGCGTGGAGCTCAGGCAGATAGAGGCGCGCCAGCAGGCGCCCGACCACCCCATACTCTGGAATGTGCCGGAGACGGACTATCTCAAGTTCTACATATTTCAGGTCGTATAACAGCGTATGTCCAAGTTTTACATATAAGGAGAAGTGCAGCATGAAATTCAGCGTCAACAGTCCCGTGTTGTTTATTATCGCGGGCGTTATCATCGCCGCCGTGCTGGCGCAGTCGGTGTATTTCCTCGTGAAGGCATGGAAACGCGGGCTTGCCATCGGCATGGAGAAGGCGAAGCTCAAGCGCATCGCGCGCACAGCAGCGGTGTTCACCATTGCGCCTGCCGTCGCCATCGTCATCAGCGTTATTACGCTTGCAAAGGATCTCGGCGTACCCCTGCCGTGGCTGCGGCTGAGCGTTGTGGGTTCGCTCTCGTATGAGACCATCGCCGCATCAAATGCTGAGAGCGCGATGGGGCTTGTGTTCGGGCAGGTGAGTGCGCTCACCGCGCAGCAGTATGTCACCATTGCATGGGTCATGACAATCAGCATCATGGTCGGCATATGGCTCGTCCCGCTCGTGGGCAAGAAGCTTCAGACAGGCATGGTAACAATGGAAAACCGCGACAAGAAGTGGGGCGACACTTTCTCCGCCTCCATGTTCATCGGCATGATCTCCGCCTTCCTCGGCTACGTGTTCTGCGATTTTGCATCCGTGTTCTCCGGCAACATGGCAGGACTTATCCCGCCGCTGGTGATGCTGGTGTCGGCGCTGGTTATGGCGCTGGCGGGACTCGTCGTGAAAAAATACAAGTGGCGCTGGGTGGGCGATTACGCGCTTCCCATCAGCCTCATTGCGGGCATGGCGAGCGCCATTCCCATAACCGCGTGGCTTTCGTGAGGGGGGGTGCGCAGAATGAAAAAGGAAATGACCTATATCGATTCCGTCCACAGAGACGGACGCATCTGGAACATCTGCATGATGATTGCGCTCTTTATGTATCCCATCCTCACCGGCGTCATATTCGGCGTTCTGCCCGATTGGCACGGGCTTTTGATGGGGCTTGTCGCGACCGCGCCCATGTACTGGGCGGTCGGCGCGGTGGAAACGTTCACCTATGTCCCCATGCTCGGCGCAGGCGGCTCATACCTGAGCTTTGTCACCGGCAATATCTCCAACCTCAAGCTGCCCGTTGCGCTCAACGCGCTCGAGCAGGCGGACGCGAACATCCGCACCGAGGAGGGCGAGATAGTTTCGACCATCGCCATCGCGGTGTCCAGCGTTGTCACCACGCTCATTATCATTCTCGGCGTTATCCTCATCACGCCGCTCACCCCGATACTTGACGCGCCCGTGCTCGCCCCGGCGTTCGCGCAGATCCTGCCGGCGCTCTTCGGCGGTCTCGGCGTGGTGTTTGTGTCAAAGAACTGGAAGATCGCCGTTGCGCCGGTCATTCTCATGCTGGCGCTGTTCATATTCGTTCCGGCGCTCAACGCTTCCACCGTCGGCATCATGGTGCCGGTGGGCGTGCTGTTCACCATCGGCGTATCGCGCATTCTCTATAAAAAGCATCTTCTCGATTAAATGGCAGATACATGAGCAGATACATAAAATGCGTAAAAATATGCAATAGAAAGGAAGAATAAGCATGATCGGTTGGATCATTCCTGCACTGATAGTTGCGTTTCTGGCTGTTGTGCTCATCCGCGCGGCGATGTTCAAGCCCAAGGACAACAGCAAGAAAGAGTTTGAAGAGGTCGAGTTTGACCGTGAGGCGGCGGTGGACGCCCTTGGCGAGCTTGTCAGGTGCCGCACGGTGTCGTATAACGACCGCTCGCTTGAGGACGATGCGGAGTTTGAAAAGCTCATCGGCAAGCTGCCGGAGCTGTACCCCAACGTCGTCAGGACCTGCCCCATGCAGCGCTTTGAGGACAGGGGACTGCTGTTCCGCTGGAAAGGCAAAGGCGACGGCAAGCCGTCCGTGCTGATGGCGCACTATGACGTTGTTCCCGTGGAGGAGGAAAACTGGACGCATCCCGCGTTTGATGCCGAGATCGTTGACGGCGTGATGTGGGGGCGCGGAACGCTCGACACGAAGGTCACCTTCAACGGCATCCTCTCCGCAGCGGAGAACGTCATAAAGCAGGGCTTCACGCCTGAAAACGATATTTATTTTGCCTTCTCCGGCGGCGAAGAGATCAACGGCAACGGCGCAAAGAATATTGTGAAGTATTTCAAAGACAACGGCATTGAGCTTGAAATGGTCGTTGACGAGGGCGGCGCGGTCGTGGAGGATGTGTTCCCCGGCGTGAAGCAGCCCTGCGGGCTTATCGGCATCGCCGAAAAGGGCATGCTCAATCTTGAGTATTCCATTGCCTCCTCCGGTGGTCACGCCTCCGCTCCGGCGCCACACACGCCCGTGGGTCAGCTTGCCCTTGCCTGCACAAAGGTCGAGGCGCACCCGTTCAAGGCGCACTTCACAAAGCCCGTGCTCGAAATGTTCGACACGCTCGGCAGACACTCCAGCTTCCTTTACCGCGTGATCTTCGCGAACCTCTGGTGCTTTGGCGGCGTGCTTGACAGTATGTGCAAAAAAAGCGGCGGCGAGCTCAACGCCCTGATGCGCACGACCGTCGCCTTCACCCAGATGAGCGGCAGCAAAGCGCCGAATGTGATCCCGCCCTCCGCGTCCATGGTCTCCAATCTCCGTCTCAACCCGGAGGATTCCGTCAACGGCGCGGTGGAGTATATCCGCTCCGTCATAAATGACCCCGCCGTTACGCTCACCGTCGGCGACCATATGGAGCCCAGCCCCATCTCCCGCACGGACTGCGCCGGATGGGAGCGCGTATCCAGCGCCGTTGCGGGCACCTGGAAGGGCTGCCTTGTCGCGCCGTACCTTATGGTGCAGTGCTCCGACAGCCGCCACTACGGCGAGATAAGCGACCGTGTCTACCGTTTCTCCGCCATGGATCTGACTGCGGAGGAGCGCCATACCATCCACGGCAACGACGAGCATATCCGCCTTGAGACCGCCGGGCGCGCGGTTGAATTCTTCATCAGGGTAATAAAGCAGTGCTGAGGCGTTCCGGCGCGAGCCGGGGAAAGGAAATCGGTCGATGAAAATTGTTGTATTGGGCGGCGGCATCAGCACGGAGCGTCACGTCTCCCTCGTCACGGGCACAAGCGTGTGCAAGGCGCTGCGCTCGCTTGGGCATAAGGCAATATTCGTGGATATGTTCATGGGGCTGGAGGACTATGACGGCGCGCTGGAGGATGCCTTCGACGTGCCAGATGGGTTCTGCGGCAATGTCGCGGTTGAAAGGACCGCGCCGGATATAGAAAATGTCAAGGCGGCGCGCAGGCTCAAAAGCCCCAGCCGCCTCGGCAAAAACGTGCTGGAGATATGCCGCCTTGCCGACTGCGTGTTCCTCGGGCTGCACGGCGCGGACGGGGAGGACGGCAAGATACAGGCGGCGCTCGACCTTCTGGGCGTGCCGTATACGGGTTCGAGCATGCTCGGCAGTGCGATGGCGATGGATAAGGCGGTCGCCAAGCGCATCATGGAAAGCGCGGGAGTCCTTACGCCGGAGTGGCGCGAGATAGATTACGCCGCTGCGGACATTCCCGCGCTATGCACTCAGCTGCCTGTGCCCTGCGTGATAAAGGCGGTCAACGGCGGCTCGTCGATCGGCGTTGTGATATGCGAGGATAAAAGCGAGCTTGAAGCGGGGCTGCGCGAAGTCCTGCGCTATTCCCACCGCGCCGTTGTCGAGCGGAAGATCACCGGGCGTGAAATGACGGTTCCCATTCTTGGCGAGCGCTACCTCAATGCCATTGAGATCGTCCCGCCGGAGGGCAGGTTCGACTACGTTGCAAAATATCAGAGCGGCAGCGAGGGCGCGGCAGAGATATGCCCTGCACGCATCACGGATGCCGAGTGGCGTCTCATGGGCGAGGCGGCGCTGCGCTTTCATAAGGCGCTGGGGCTGTCGGTCTACTCGCGCACGGACTTCATCCTCGACGACGAGGGGCGCGCGTGGTGCCTGGAGGTCAACACCCTGCCCGGCATGACGCCCAACAGCCTTATCCCGCGCGCCGCCGCAGTCGAAGGACTCAGCTATCCCCGGCTATGCGAGAAGATCGTTGAGCTCTCGCTCGAAGCGCGCAGGAACGGACTGTGAGCCTGTCAGGCGGCGGCGCACAATACGCCGGCTGTTCTTGCCGCGTTATGCGGCGCTGCCTTCGCTTAATTAACAATTTCGTGATGTATTGCCGGCGCAATGTGGTAGAATCCACAGTGCAAAATAAATGCAACAGAAATTATTAGTCAAGGTGAGTTCATGAGAGAACGTTTGGCAAGGTTTATGTCCGGCAGAAACGGCAATGACCAGTTCAATAGATTTTTGCTTGTTGCCGATATGGTGCTGATAGTACTGGCGGCGGTCTGGAGAAGCGCATCTGCCGCGCTCTACCCATTTGTGCTGGCGCTGCTGGCGTATATCTATTTCCGCATGTTCTCGCGCAATGTCTATAAACGCCGTGAAGAGAACGGAAAATACATGCGCCTGAAATATAAGGTCTATGCTGCTCTGCGCCTGCGCAGGGAACGCTGGGTGCAGCGAAAGGACTATAAGTTTTTCACCTGCCCAAGCTGTCATACGAGTCTGCGCGTTCCGCGCCGCTGCGGCAGGGTGAAGATCGTCTGCCGCAAGTGCGGCACATCCTTCTTCGGCAAGACCTGACATGTTCGGGTATCTCGCCGCCCAGCCGGGAGCGCTCACACACGAGGAGCTTGCACGCTACAAGTCCGTATACTGCGGGCTTTGCCGCTCGCTCAAGCTTCGCCACGGTGAGCTTTCCCGGCTTACGCTCAATTATGACCTGACGTTTCTTACGCTGCTGCTCGGCTCGCTCTATGAGCCGGAGGAACGTACGGGGGAGCAGCGATGCATTGCGCACCCGCGCGAAAAGCATGCTTATACCGTCACCGAGATGACGGACTATGCCGCGGACATGAACGTTATGCTTGCATACCTCAAGTGTATGGATAACTGGAGGGACGATGCGAGCATTGTATCGCTTGCGGAGGCTGCCGCGCTGAAAAAGGCGTATGCCGCGCTCGCCGCGCAGTATCCGCGCCAGCATGAGGCGATGACGGCGTCTCTTGCGTCGCTTTCCGCGCTTGAGCGCGCGCATGATGAAAGCGCGGACGCCGCTGCGGCGACGTTCGGTGCGCTCATGGCGGAGGTGCTGGTATACCGCGAGGATCGCTGGAGCGGTACTTTGCGCCATATGGGCGATGCGCTCGGGCGCTTTGTGTATATCATGGACGCTGTCATGGACCTTGACAGCGACACTCTGCACAACAGCTACAATCCGTTCCGCCGCTATTATGGGCTTGACAACGCCCGGCGCTTTCGTGATATACTGCGGATGCTGCTGAGCGAGTGCGTGTTTTATTTTGACAGGCTGCCCCTTGTGCAGGATGCCGGCATACTCAAGAACATTCTGTGCTTCGGTTTGTGGCAGCAGTTTGACGCTAAATATACCCCAAAGCAGAAAGGTAACACAGATGTATCAGGATCCGTATAAGGTGCTTGGCGTGTCGCCCGATGCCTCGGACGACGAAATAAAAAAAGCATACCGCGATCTGACGAAGAAGTATCATCCCGACCTCAACCCGAACGATCCCAATGCCGCCGAGAAGATGAACGAGATAAACGCCGCCTATGACCAGATAAAAAACGGCACGGCGCATCAGGGCGCTTCGGGCGGATACGGCGCGCAGGGCTACGGCGGATATTCAAACGGGTATTCGACCGGCTATAATCCCTGGGGCGCATGGAGCGGCTGGGGCGAATGGGGCGACTTTGGCGGCGCATCCGCCAGACAGCAGGAGCGCAGCGAGTATACCGCCGCGAAGACCTATATCCGCAACGGAATGTATAAGGAGGCGCTCAACGCGCTCTCCGGCGTGCCCCTCGCTGAACGCGGCGGCAAGTGGTATTATCTCACTGCCGGCGCAAACATGTACATGGGCAACAAGATCGCGGCACTTGAGGCCGCAAGGAAGGCTGTGGAGATCGAGCCGGGTAACGAGCAGTACCGCCGGCTTCTTGAGCAGCTTCAGAGCGGCGGGGATTTTTATGATAATTACGCCGTGCGCTATACAGAAGGGCTGGACACGGATAAGCTGTGCATGACGATGTGCGCGCTGAATGTGTGCCTTGGACCGACGTGCGGGGTCAGATTCTGCTGCTGCTGAACCGAAATGCCCGCTCAGATTCAATCGGGTCAGGACGGAACTTTGTACACAGGAGGTGCCCTGCACTATGTCCCAGGTCACAAAGCGCGCGCTGGAGCAGTCTTTGAAGAATCTTCTTCTCAAAAAGCCGCTTACCAAAATCACCGTGAGCGACATTGCGGATGACTGCGGCATCAACCGCATGACATTCTACTATCATTTCAAGGATATTTACGATCTTGTGGAGTGGTCCTGCCTTGAGGACGCAAAACGCGCGCTGGCTGAGAACAACACATATGAGACGTGGCAGCAGGGGCTGCTGCGGATTTTTGAGGCTGTCGAACAGAACAGACCGTTCATTTTGAATGTCTATCGCTGCGTACACAGAGAGCAGATCGAAAAATACCTTCAGCCGTTGGTGGATCAGCTGCTGATAGGAGTTATTGACGAAAAATCGGTCGGCATGACGGTCCGCGATGAGGACAAGCAGTTTATTGCTCAGGCGTATGGGTATATGTTTATCGGTCTCATGCTCGACTGGATCAAAAACAATATGCGGGAGGATCCGCAGCAAATAATAGATAAGCTCAATAAGCTGCTCCAGGGCTCAATGTCTGCCGCGCTCAACAGATTCCGCCTTTGATTCAAGCCCTCGCACTGCCCGGCAGCGCGAGGCGTGTTTTTATCATTCCGCGGTGTCTGATAAAATTTACTTCAATAACAGGATCTGTGATAAGTTTTTTATCACAGGTCTTTTTCTGCTTATTGCGCGGGAAATTGCATGTGATATACTTCAGCCATAAAGATTTCAGGGAGGTTTGTACCATGTATTATTCAGCAGGAAATTATGAATCCTTTGCACATCCCGAAAAGCCGAAGGATGTTGACAAAAAGTCCGCATATATCATCGGCACGGGGCTTGCCGGCTTGACGGCTGCTTTCTACCTTGTCCGTGACGCACAGATGAAGGGCGAGCATATACATCTTTTAGAAAAACTCGATCTTGCCGGCGGCAGCTGCGACGGATACAGGGACATTTCCAAGGGCTTCTTCATGAGAGGCGGACGGGAGATGGACAATCATTTTGAGGTGATGTGGGATACGTTCCGCGATGTGCCTTCCCTCGAAACGCCGGGCGTCTCGGTGCTTGACGAGTATTATTGGCTCAACAAGCGCGACCCGAATTATTCCCTCTGCCGCGCCACGGTAAATCGCGGCGAGGATGCGCATACGGACAGGGAGTTCAAGCTGGATAAAGCCTCGGCAATGGCGCTTTCCAGACTCTTCATAACGCCGGAGAAGGATCTGGAAGACAAGAAGATTTCGGATGTACTGCCGGATTCTTTCTGGAGCACGAATTTCTGGCTTTATTGGCAGACGATGTTTGCCTTCCAGCGCTGGTCAAGCGCGCTTGAGATGAAGCGCTACCTTTGCCGCTATGTGCATCACATTGACGGTCTGCCTGATTTCAGCGCTCTTCGCTTCACAAAATACAATCAGTATGAGAGCATGATACTGCCGCTTGTAAAATACCTTGAGTCTCACGGCGTGCACATCGAGTACGGCATGGATGTGAAGAATGTTGTTATCGAGGAGAAGGACGGCAGGAGGGTTGCAAAGCAGATCGTCTATATCAAAGACGGCGCCGAGCAGTCGATAGATCTTATTGAGGATGACCTGGTGTTTATCACAAACGGCTGCTGCACCGACACCTCCTGCTACGGTGACCAGACCCATGCGCCAGACCTGTCCAGGGTGAAAAACGGCAGCGGCGAGTCATGGGATATGTGGAAAGCGATTGCCGCGCAGGCAAAGAATGGAGAATACGGAAACCCGGAGAATTTCTGCAGCGATGTTGACGCGACAAACTGGATGAGCGCCACAGTCGCCACGTCGGACGACAGGATCATAAAGCATATCATGAATATCTGCAAGCGCGACCCGCGCTCTGGCAAGGTAACGACCGGCGGCATAGTGACCGTCAAGGACAGCGTTGACAACTGGTATCTCTCGTGGACGATCAACCGCCAGCCGCAGTTCAGATCGCAGGACAGACGCACGGTGCTTGTATGGCTTTATGCTCTCAACACAAATAAAGAGGGCAGCTATGTCAAAAAAGCAATGCGCGAGTGCACCGGCGAGGAGGTCTGCCGTGAGTGGCTGTACCATATCGGTGTTCCGACAGAGGAAATTGACGCGCTGGCGCATGACTGCTGCAACACGACAACATGCTTCATGCCTTACATCAATGCATTCTTCCAGCCGAGGAAGGAGAGCGACCGCCCGAAGGTCGTGCCGGACGGCGCCGTGAATTTCGCGTTTATCGGTCAGTTTGCCGAGACGCCGCGCGACACGATCTTCACCACCGAGTACTCCATGCGTACCGGCATGGAATCGGTGTATACGCTCCTTGGTATAGACCGCGGCGTGCCGGAGGTCTGGGGCAGCAAATATGATGTGCGCGAGCTTCTGCGCGCCTGCTATTATGCCCTTGATAAAAAGACCTTGAGCGAAGCCGGGCTTTCTTTCTTTGAAAAGGAAATGCTTAAAATCGTTCTGGATAAGATCAAGGACACGGATATTGAGCTTTTGCTGAAAGAAAGCGGACTTGTAAAGTGACGCGGCAAATGTGGCGGCAGACCTCTTCAGCCATGCCGTGAAGAGCGCTTGACAATCCAAATTTTATATGATAGTCTATCCCTGTTCCCGCCGCCGGGTGGGAACAGGGAACGTTTGCGTTCACGTCGTTAGGCCGTTGAAGACGTGGGGCAGACGTATTTTTTATTTTCCGGAGGTAATAAAAATGGCATGGGTAATGCTCGGCATAGCCGGGATTTTTGAGGTCGTATGGTCAAGCTTTATGAAGCTGTCCGATGGATTCACGAAGCCGGGGTGGACGGCGCTGACGTTTCTGACCATGGCGGTGAGCTTTTTCCTGCTTGCCCGCGCGACGAGGACGCTTCCGCTCGGCACGGCTTACGCCGTCTGGACGGGGCTCGGCGCGCTTGGCTCCGTTATTGTCGGCATAGTCGTTTTCAAAGAACCTGCCACCGCCGCGCGCATCTTCTTCGCCGCGCTTCTGCTTGCCGGCATCGTGGGGCTGAAGCTCACAAGCGCTTGAGAAATCTTATCCTTGGCAAAATCGTGCGCTGCGTGGTATAATAAAGCGCTTCAATAATAACCACTGACGGAGGAGCGGAGAGGACCGCGTTTGCCTATGGAAAAGCAGCAGTATATCGAAGCGGGACGCATCGTCAACACGCACGGCGTCGCCGGCGAGGTCAAGGTCGAGGTCTGGCTCGACTCGCCGCAGTTCATGAAAAAATGCGGGCGCCTGTTCGTTGACGGCGCGCCCTTGAAAATAAACTCGGCGCGGGAGCACAAGGGCTTTCTGCTCGCGCGCCTTGATGGCGTGGACGATGTGAACGCCGCAATGCGCCTCAAGGGGAAAACCGTTTACATTGACCGCGGCGATGCAAAGCTGCCGCGCGGCGCGTACTTTCTGCAGGACATTATCGGCGCGTCCGTTGTCGATGAGGTGGGCAACGCTGTCGGCACTCTTGCCGAAATTATGGAGACGCCTGCCTCGCGCATCTATATTGTGCGCGGCGAGCGGGAGCATATGATCCCCGCCGTGCCGGAATTCATCCTCGCCGCCGACGCCGAGCGCGGCGTTATCACGGTGCGTCTGATAGAGGGCATGTGACATGGCGGATGGAATGCGCATAGATATAATGACCCTTTTCCCCGCCACGGTCGATGCCGTGCTGCACGAGAGCATCATTGGGCGCGCGGCGAAAAAGGGAATAGTGGAGATAAACTGCGTCCAGATACGCGACTTCACGGAGAACCGCCAGTGCCAGGTGGACGATTACCCCTACGGCGGCGGCTTCGGCTGCGTCATGATGGCGCAGCCGCTCAAGTCCTGCCTTGAGCACGTGATGAGCACGGCCCGGGGACGGCGCTCGCGCGTTATATATATGTCCCCTCAGGGGCAGCCCTACACACAGGAGACGGCGAAACGTCTCCGGCACGACTATGACCATCTCGTGCTCGTGTGCGGGCACTACGAGGGTGTGGACGAGCGCTTTATAGAGCAGTGTGTTGACGAGGAGATCTCGCTGGGGGACTTTGTGCTTACAGGCGGGGAGATCGCGGCGATGGCTGTGGCGGACTCGGTATGCCGCCTTGTCCCCGGCGTGCTGGCGGACGAGCAGTGCTACACCGGGGAGAGCCATTGGGACGGGCTGCTGGAATACCCGCAGTATACAAGACCCGAGGTCTGGGAAGGACGGCGCGTGCCGGAGGTGCTCATTAACGGCGACCACAGCAAGGTGGAGCGCTGGCGGCGCAAAAAGCAGCTGGAGCGCACGATGGAAAAGCGCCCGGATATGTTTTCAAGGTTTGCACCGGCGGACAAGCTTGACCTGGAGCTTCTTGCAGAGATAAAAAAGGACGCGCGGCGAAAGAAACTGACAGAGCCGCTTATGTGCCGCGCGGCGACTCAGGCGGACGAGACGGACATAATGCGCATCGTCGCCGATGCGCGGCGCAGTCTGAAAGCGCATCATGTTGACCAGTGGCAGGGCACGTATCCCGAGTGGGCGGACTTTCTGCCGGATCTTGCGCGCGGGGAGTGCTTTGTTGTGCTCCACGGCGATGAGATCGCCGGGATGTTCACGCTCACAAAACTGCCGGAGGCGTGCTATGACGGCATAACCGACGGCAAGTGGACGGCGGGCATGCCATACTGCGTGCTCCACCGCAGCGCTGTCGCGGCGGAGTACCGCGGCAGCGGCATGGCGGAGTATCTGATGCGCTGCGTCGATCAGCGCGCGCGGGAATACGGCGTGCGCTGCATACGCACGGATACGCACCGCAAAAATAAGGCGATGCTGCGCCTCCTGCGCGAGTGCGGCTACCGCTACCGCGGCAATGTGATCTATACCGGGGAGCTGTCCGACCCGGCGCGGCAGGCGTTTGAAAAAGTGCTGAAGAACAAATAATCATATACTTATATACAACACAAAATGTGGAGGCTCAAATGAACAACACAAGAAGCCCGAAGTATTACCTCATTGCGGCAATCATCTGGACGGTCATTGCCGTGGCGGCGCTCGTCGTGATGCTTTTTTACAGCACCGCCGGCACATTTGCCAAGCTCTGCGGTCTTGCGCTCATCACCATGTGCATCGCCGCCCAGTGGCTGCGCTACAGCCGCATGAAATGACCATGAAGCTTACGGACATTACCCAAATAAAAGAGATCCTTTCCCGGCACGGCTTCCGCTTTTCAAAATCGCTCGGGCAGAACTTCCTCGTGGCGGACTGGGTTCCGCGCAGCATTGCTGACTCCGCCGGGCTGGACGCCGATACCTGCGTGCTTGAGATAGGACCGGGCATCGGCTGCCTGACGCGGGAGCTGAGCGAACGCGCGGGAAAAGTCGTCGCGGTGGAGCTTGACGGCGCGCTGCGCCCCGTGCTGACGGAAACGCTGGCGGATCTTGCAAATGTCGAGGTCGTGTACGGCGACATCCTCCGTCAGGATCTCGCCGCGCTGACAGCGGAGCGCATGCCGGGGCTGCGCCCCGTCGTGTGCGCGAACCTCCCCTATAACGTAACCACCCCCGTGCTCACAAAGCTCATAGAGAGCGGGCTTTTTGACACCGTCACCGTCATGATCCAGCGCGAGGTCGCCCGGCGCATCTGCGCCGCGCCCAATACGCCCGATTACGGCGCGTTCGGCATCTTTGTGCAGTGGCACATGACGGCGGAGCTTCTCTTCGACGTGCCGCCCGGCTGCTTCATCCCGCAGCCGAAGGTCACCTCCAGCGTCATCCGCCTCACGCGCCGCGCCGCGCCGCCCTGCACCGTGCGCGATGAGAAGCTGCTCATGCGCATTGTCCGCGCGGCGTTCAACCAGCGCAGAAAGACGCTTGTCAACGCGCTCAGCGCCGGTCTTGGCATGGATAAAGGGCTTGCGGCCGCCGCGCTGGCAGGGTGCGGGCTTGACGAGCGCGTGCGCGGAGAGACGCTTAGCATCGCCGAATTCGCCTCACTCTGTGAAAAAATTGGCGATTTGTGCGATGTATCGTCACTTTGACGTTAAATGCGCATAAAAAAACAGATATTTGTGCACAAAATCTATTGATTATTTACGACAGTTTGTGTTATTCTAACCAGTGGCTGATTAGATATTTCGACAATAGAAAGGATCGAAAAAGAATGAGTAAGAAATACGTCTATCTGTTTTCTGAGGGCAACGCTTCCATGCGCGAGCTTCTGGGCGGCAAGGGTGCAAACCTTGCGGAGATGACCAACATCGGTCTTCCCGTGCCGCAGGGCTTCACCATCACCACCGAGGCCTGCACCCAGTATTACGAGGATGGCCGCAAGATCAACGACGAGATCATGGCTCAGATCATGGAATACGTCGAGAAGATGGAGAAGCTCAACGGCAAAAAGTTCGGCGATCTTTCCAACCCGCTGCTCGTCTCTGTTCGCTCCGGTGCGCGCGCTTCCATGCCGGGCATGATGGACACCATACTCAACCTCGGTCTCAATGACGACGTTGTCGCCGCCATGATCAAGGGCAACCCCGATCCGAAGTTTGAGCGTTTCGTATACGACTCCTACCGCCGCTTCATCCAGATGTTCTCCGACGTCGTCATGGAAGTCGGCAAGAAGTACTTTGAGCAGCTCATCGACGAGATGAAGGCTGCCAAGGGCGTTACCTCCGACCTGGAGCTTGACGCTTCCGACCTCAAGAAGCTTGCCGAGCAGTTCAAGGCGGAGTACAAAAAGCAGATCGGCGAGGACTTCCCCTCCGACCCGAAGACCCAGCTTTACGAAGCCATCCGCGCCGTGTTCCGCTCCTGGGACAACCCCAGAGCCAACGTTTACCGCCGCGACAACGACATCCCCTATTCCTGGGGCACTGCCGTCAACGTCATGCCGATGGTCTTCGGCAACCTCAACGAGAATTCCGGCACTGGCGTTGCCTTCACCCGTGACCCCGCCACCGGCGAGAAGAAGCTCATGGGCGAGTTCCTTGTCAACGCCCAGGGCGAGGACGTTGTCGCCGGTGTGCGCACTCCCATGCCCATCGCCCAGATGGCGGAGCAGTTCCCCGAGGCTTATGCCGACTTTGTGAAGGTCTGCGCCATCCTTGAGAACCACTACCGCGACATGCAGGATATGGAGTTCACCGTCGAGAACGGCAAGCTCTATATGCTCCAGTGCCGCAACGGCAAGCGCACCGCGCAGGCCGCCCTCAAGATCGCATGCGACCTTGTTGACGAGGGCATGATCGACGAGAAGCAGGCCGTTCTCATGATCGACCCCAGAAACCTTGACACTCTTCTCCACCCCCAGTTTGACACCGCCGCCCTCAAGGCCGCAACGCCGATCGGCAAGGGTCTCGGCGCCTCCCCCGGCGCTGCCTGCGGCAAGATCGTCTTCAGTGCGGAAGAGGCGAAGGAATGGGCCGCCCGCAAGGAGAAGGTCGTTCTTGTCCGTCTTGAGACCAGCCCCGAGGACATCGAGGGCATGAAGGCCGCACAGGGCATCCTGACCGTCCGCGGCGGCATGACCAGCCACGCGGCAGTCGTCGCGCGCGGCATGGGCAAGTGCTGCGTCTCCGGCTGCGGCGAGATCAAGATGGACGAAGCCAACAAGAAGTTCGAGCTTGCGGGCAAGACCTTCCACGAGGGCGACTACATCTCCATCGACGGCTCCACTGGCAAGATCTATGACGGCATCATCCCCACGGTCGATGCCACCATCGCCGGCGAGTTCGGGCGCATCATGGCATGGGCCGACAAGTACCGCCGCCTCCAGGTGCGCACCAATGCCGACACCCCGCACGACGCGCAGAAGGCGCGCGAGCTGGGCGCACAGGGCATCGGTCTCACCCGTACCGAGCATATGTTCTTTGACAGCGACCGTATCGCTGCTTTCCGTGAAATGATCTGCTCCGACACCAAGGAAGAGCGCGTTGCCGCCCTTGCAAAGCTTGAGCCGATGCAGCAGAAGGACTTTGAAGGCATCTATGAGGCTATGGGCGGCTACCCCGTCACCATCCGCTTCCTTGATCCTCCTCTTCACGAGTTCGTGCCCACCGAGGAGGCCGACATTGAGGCTCTGGCAAAGGCGCAGCATAAGAGCGTTCAGGCAATCAAGAACATCATTGCCTCCCTGCATGAGTTCAACCCCATGATGGGTCACCGCGGCTGCCGTCTGGCCGTCACCTTCCCGGAGATCGCCGAGATGCAGACCCGCGCCGTCATCAAGGCCGCGCTCGCCGTTCAGGCGCGTCATCCCGAGTGGAACCTCGTTCCTGAGATCATGATCCCGCTTGTGGGCGAGGTCAAGGAGCTCAAGTTCGTCAAGGACGTTGTCGCCGCCGTCGCCGATAAGCTCATCGCCGATGCCGGCTCCGACATGAAGTATCTTGTCGGCACTATGATCGAGATCCCCAGAGCCGCCCTCACCGCTGACCAGATCGCCACCGAGGCTCAGTTCTTCTCCTTCGGCACGAACGACCTCACCCAGATGACCTTCGGTTTCAGCCGTGACGACGCCGGCAAGTTCCTCGGCGCATACTATGACCACAAGATCTACGAGAGCGATCCGTTCGCCCGCCTTGACCAGGTCGGCGTGGGCAAGCTTGTTGACATGGCAGCAAAGCTCGGTCGTGCGACCCGCCCGGAGCTGCACCTTGGCATCTGCGGCGAACACGGCGGCGACCCCAGCTCTGTTGAGTTCTGCCACAAGGTCGGTCTGGACTACGTGTCCTGCAGCCCGTTCCGCGTTCCCATCGCACGTCTTGCCGCCGCACAGGCAGCCATCAAGAACGGCTGATCGGGTTATATCTGAATATGTATAATGCGCAGTCCGCCCCTGCCGGACGGACTGCGCGACCGGAACGCCATGTGAATAGGTTCGCTATTTGCATGGCGTTCTGCTCATAATACCTGAAGGAGTCTGAGGCTTATGAAACCCAGAGTTTATTTTTCCCGCGAGATCACGCCCGAAAAAGTGGTGGAGCTGTATGACCGCCTCGGCAAAACCCTCCCCGGCAGGGTTGCCGTGAAGCTGCATTCCGGCGAACGCGGCAACCAGAACTACCTCGGTCCGGATATGTGGAAGCCGATGGTGGAGAAGGTCTGCGGCACGGTGGTCGAATGCAACACCGCGTATGAAGGCGCGCGCAGCACTACGGAGAGCCATATTGCGCTTATGGCGGAGCACGGCTGGAGCGAGAACTTCACCGTTGACATACTCGACGCTCAAGGACCGGACATGGTGCTCGACATTCCCGGCGGCAAAAGGATCAAGAAGAACTACGTCGGCAAAAATATGGCGAATTATGACTCCATGCTTGTCCTTGCACACTTCAAGGGTCACCCCATGGGCGGCTACGGCGGCGCGCTCAAGCAGCTTGCCATCGGCTGCGCCTCGTCCTACGGCAAGGCGTATGTCCACGGCGCCGGCAACCCTGACGAGCGCTGGACGGCAGACCCGGATTCCTTTCTTGAGTCCATGGCGGATGCGGCGTCCTCCATCGTCAGGTATTTCGGCGGCAATATGGCGTATATAAATGTCATGAAGAATATGTCCGTCGATTGCGACTGCTGCGCCGAGGCGGAGGATCCCTGCATTGCCGACATCGGCATTCTCGCCTCGCTTGACCCCGTCGCAATTGACCAGGCGTGCATCGACCTTGTTTATTCCTCCGACGACCCCGGCAAGGCGCATTTCATAGAGCGCGTGGAGAGCCGCAACGGCATTCACACCATCGAAGCGGCGTCGGCGCTCGGCGTCGGGTCGAGAGAATATGAGCTTGTAGAAATCTGAAACATATTAAAGGCGGGAGAATACTATGAAGCTTGTCATTGGCAACGACCACGCGGCGGTCGAACTGAAAAAAGAAATAAAGGCGCATCTGGAGCAGCGCGGTATAGACGTTGTCGATGTCGGCACGAACAGCACCGCCAGCTTCAACTACCCTGTCAGCGGCTACAGGGCGGCAAAGCTCGTCGCCTCCGGCGCGGTGGATGGGGGCGTGCTCATCTGCGGCACGGGCGTTGGCATATCCCTCGCGGCGAACAAGGTGAACGGCATACGCGCCTGCGTGTGCAGCGAGCCGACCACCGCCCGCCTCTCAAAGCAGCATAACAACGCCAACATGATCTGCTTTGGCGCGCGCATCGTCGGCGCGGAGCTTGCAAAAGACATTGTTGACGCATGGCTCGACGCGGAGTTTCAGGGCGGACGCCACGCCGCGCGCGTCGCCATGATAACGGAGATAGAGCAGACGCAGTCTCTCGCCGCCGCAGAAGAATAAAAGATCACCGCCTTGTCCAGATCAACGGACGAGGCGGTGATTTTCACTCCCCATATAAGAACACCCGCAGCCGCTCGCTCTCATAGCCGTAGTCGCAGCCGGTCACATCCTCGTCATAACCGTCGTGCACCCATATGCTGCTCCTGTCGGGTATCGTCATCTGCTCCGCCTGCGCTCCGGCGAACTTCGGCGCGGCGAGCAGCAGCGCGGCGAGCTGCCGCGCGGGGAGATCCGTGTCTATCAGCGGCAGCACCGCCGCTGCAATATCGTCTATCTGCGTCAGGCGCAGGCTCTTCGCCCGCGTCAGCACCGCCTGCACCACGCGCCGCTGGCGCGCCACGCGCTCCCAGTTGTCGTCTATGCGCCGCAAACGGCACAAACGCAGCGCCCCCTCGCCGTCAAGCCGGTTCATCCCCTCGGAGAACCATATCTCCGTGTATGTGTCATCGGTCAGCGCGGCGGCCTCCGCTGCGGTCAGCTCCACATCTATCCCGCCCAGCGCGTCGATTATCCTGCTGAAGCTGTCAAAGTCGAAGTGAACATACCCCGCAACATCCACGCGAAAGCAGCGGCGTATGCTCTCAGTCGTCAGCTCCGCCCCGCCGTAGGTGAACGAGTTTGTCAGCATAACATCCCCGTGTCCCTGCCAAGGCACTGCGGTGCTCCGCTCAAAGCTCACCAGCTTCACGCTGCCGCTCTCCTGGTCGAGCGAGCACAGCATCGTTACGTCTCCGCGCCCGAGATCGTCCGAATCCGGCAGCAGCTCGTCCGTCCCGATGAGCAGGATGTTGATGATGCCGCCCTCGTCCGCATCATCGCCGCCGCGCACGCTCTCCGCGCCGAACAGCCTTGATATTGCGCTCTCCCGGCGCTCCGTCCCGTCGGCAAGCCTTGCCGTGCCGCCTCCCGGCGTTTGCGCCGCCGCGGCGGCGGACGGCGCGGCGGATGGCGCTGCCGCCGCTCCGGCTGCGCCCTCCCGCGCGCTCCTCCCGGCGGCGGCGCCGTTGACCGCCGTGCACACGATGGCGGACGCCAGCGCCGCACCGGCGATGAGTGTTCTTGTGTTGAAGCGTTTGATGGTTCTCACTCCCGAAAACTTGAATTCGGAATATTATTGCCGGAACGCCGGGGTTGTATACATGAAGATATGCACGGCTGTATGCATATGGTTGCCCTTGCAATTTCACTGCGCCTGGGTTATAATTTCCACAACGGCGCAGTGCCGGCTGAAAGCATTAACTGTAAGGGAGATATACCATGAAAATCAAGAAGAAAAAGCACATTCTGGCGAGGGCGCGCCGGCGTTATCACCGCGCGTTCTTCCTGCTCGGCGCGATCCTCGGCGGCGCGCTCGGCTTCAACCTGCGGAAGATCGTTGACGCGGCGGTGGAGCGCGCTGCCGCGCTGAAAAAGTAATATTGCGCGAAACGCGGGGCATGTCAGATTGCCCCGCGTTTATGTATTTCAACGCAAATTTTCCGCCGTATGCCGCAGACGTATTGTGCGGTGCCGCCGTAAAAATTTCCTTATTTTCAAAATTGTCACTGAAATGTAGTTGACGCCGACTGATAAAAATCCTACAATATGCATATAAAGTTTTGAGCACACATAATTATATAGTCATGTGGGCGCTTGAAATTGCGGTTATGAGAAATTTTTTTATGGAGGAGAATAGGATGAGCAAAAAACTCAAAGCAGTGCTGTCGTTTGCGCTTGCGCTGGTTCTCGTGCTCTCTCTTGGCGTTTCGGCGTTCGCCGACAGCTCCGATGCAGAGAAGGACAAGGAGAAGGAGCCGGAAATAGTGCAGATCGCATTTAACCTCGGCACGATGGAAGCCTGCGCCGTGCGTATGCGCGAGCTGGGGTATGACGACATCCGCCTCGACGGCGTCAGCTATAAGGCGGACGCGGAGGACGGCGTTATCGCCATTGATCTTGGCGACCTTGCCGCCAGCAAGCTCCTGCGCGAGAACACCGAGAAAGCGAAAGAGCTTGGCATTGATTACGCAAACCTCTATATCCGCGGCGGCAAAGTCCTCGTCAAGGACGATACCGGGCTGAATTCCGACCAGATCGCCGCCCTGAAGCAGGCTGTCGCCAAGCTGATGGGCTCCGTGCGCATCGGCGTGAACATCGGGGATATTTTTGACCTCGCCAACGGTGAAAAGGTCAAGCTCCGCGTTCAGGTGTGCAATTTCATCTATCCACCGCAGAAAGATGATTCCATAAAGGTCAAGGTCATTGATGAGAAAAACGCTGAAAAGCTTGTGAACTTTGATAAAGAAGATAATCCTATCAGCGCAAAGACTCCCGATAAGACCACCGTATACTTTTACTACGATGAGACAGCAGTATATGAAGAAACCACAGCCGGTGATGCAGATGGAGGTAAGCGCACTTTTGACAAAAAAATTGTCTCAAAAGAAGGGGGTATTCCAAGCAGCGTTGGTATAGCGAAAGATAAAAATGATAAGA
This sequence comes from Clostridiales bacterium UBA5888, assembly GCA_002431965.1. Taxonomy (GTDB): domain Bacteria; phylum Bacillota; class Clostridia; order Oscillospirales; family Oscillospiraceae; genus Limivicinus. The sequence continues at coordinate 6,444 of DJEW01000044.1, read as the reverse complement.
ATACATACTACATTCAGCTTGAATATAGTGGGAGTGCCAGAGACGAAGTAGAAGAGTTAAAAGACCTTACCCAAACCAAAGATAAAGACGGCTTTCTCAGTGCGTTGAAAAAACTCTGGAATGACAGCCTTGGCTGGGCGAAGACCATTTTCATCTCCACAGATAAGGACGGCAAAAACGTTGTAAAAACCATCGATATAAAGAATGCCGCTCCTAACCTCGGGGAGATACTTGACGGTAAAATTCCTGCAGGGTATAAAAAAGACGATGACGGTACACTTACGCCTAAGAACAATGCTGAGGTCAGCTATGATAAGGGCGACAAAGCAGAGGTGACAGTCAGAGATAAAGTCAAAGTTGAAGAATCCGAAGATGGTGGAGATATAGTTATAAGCAGTTTAGACACCAATACCAGTGGCGTTGTCACGCTGGAAGACACCGATAAGAAAGCTGCCGTCGTGACCGATGCTGCGCCTGAAGCTGCTGCTGAGTCCGACTGCGAGCATGCTTGGGATGATGGTGCTGTCACAAAGGAAGCCACCTGCACCGAAGCCGGCGTTAAGACTTATACCTGCACCGAGTGCGGCGAAACCAGGATCGAAAAGATCCCCGCAAAGGGTCATGTTTTCGCAAATGGCGTATGCTCCGTTTGCAAAGCCGAAGAGCCCAAGACCGTGGAAGAGCCGAAGCCCGAAGAGCCCAAGACCGAGGAAGAGCCAAAGGCTGATGCCCCGGCAGTTCAGCCCGCGCCCGCTGAGTCAGCAGCACCGGTCGTCACCGAATCGAGTAAAGGCACTCCTGCACCTACCGTTGAGGAAAAGACCCCTGATACCGTCCCCACTCCGACCCCTGTCCAGCCTACCCCTGAGCCTGCACCTGCCCCTGAGCAGCCGCCGGTTGAACAGCCTGCCGGTGCTGGTGAGGGCGCTGCCGGGTAACGGAAAACTCACCGCATTATAAAAGAGAATATATTTAACTCCAAAGCACTCCGGATTTTTATCCGGAGTGTTTTTTTGCACCTGGTTCACAAAAAGTAACATAACATAAACGACATAATAGACTTAACATATTATAATAAACATAAAAAAATATACATAAAATAAAATACAGAACATAATCTACATAAAATAATTAACATAAAAT
>DJEW01000044.1:236-5253 GCA_002431965.1 Clostridiales bacterium UBA5888 | reverse complement strand
ATAAAATAATTAACATAAAATAAAATACATAATACAATAAACATAACAAAAAAGTGCGCTGCAATACGCAGCGCACTGTCAGTTTGCGAATTCCAAGGCTTCCCCTTGAGGAGAAGCTCAGACTGGTAAAAAACAAGGCTTTCGGTAACAGCATTTTGAACACTTTCAAAATGCCCGGCGGAAAGCGCGGTCAAAAAAGTTCTGTAAGGACTTTTCTGACAAGCTGGAAGCTGTCGCGCAGTGACTGATGAGGTGAAAATACAAAGACTGCCACTTGGGTCAGAAGTGACGGTCGAGTTTGAATAAAGCTTTACTGTAAAACCTCGGGCACCCCGCTTGTTGCGGCGTCCTATGTTTTCTTTATTATACCTCCCGGCTTGCGTTCCGTCAAGCCGGGAGTTTTTTATTTCATGCGTTTCAGCGTCTCCGTCAGCAGCGCCCATGTGCGCTGGGTGGATGCAATGTGCAGCTTTTCGCGGAATGTGTGTATCTCGTCAATGTCAGGTCCGACGGACACGCAGTCCAGCCCCGGCAGCTTGCTTATCAGCAGCCCGCACTCAAGCCCCGCGTGTATCGCCGCGATGACCGGCTCGCGCCCGTACTGCTCAACGAACACCTCGCGCATCAGCTCGCGCAGGGGAGATACCTGGGCGTACTCCCAGCCGGGATAATCCCCATCGACCGTCACCGTGCCGCCGAGCGCCTCCGTCAGGCATGTCAGGCGGTCGATGAGCATGCGCTTCTGGCTGTCAATACTGCTGCGGACGCTGAACGTGGCGTGTATGCCTGCCTCGTCTGCCGCGAGTATGCCGAGGTTGAGCGAGGTCTGCACCAGCCCCGGAATTTCCGCGCTCATCGCCTGTATGCCGTTCGGCGCGCAGCACAGCAGCGTTATGGTGCGCTCCGTCGCCGCTTTGTCCAGCGCCGCGCCGTGCGCCCCGCGCGTGACAGTCACGCTTATCACCGCGTCCGTCGTGCGGTATTCGTTGCGGAACGCAGCCTCCATCGCGGCGCACACGGTCCGCGCCGCGTCCGCGTCGCGCACGATCACTTCGGCGTGGGACGCGGTGGGTATCGCGTTATCCTTCAAGCCGCCGTGTACGCCGGCGAGACGCATATCCGTCGCCCTGTTCAGCGCGTACAGCAACCGACCCATCAGCATGTTGGCGTTGGCGCGTCCTTTGTCTATCTCCGCGCCGGAGTGCCCGCCGAGAAGCCCGGTCACGGCAATGTCAAGCGCCGTGCCGTCGAACGCCTCGCGCCTGACCGGCAGCGTGCAGCACACGCCAGCGCCGCCTGCGCAGCCGACGGTGAATATCCCTTCCTCCTCAGAGTCGAGGTTTATGAGCCGCCGCCCCTTCAGAGGGCTGAGATCAATGCCCATCGCGCCGCCCATGCCGATCTCTTCATCCACGGTGAACACCGCCTCCACGCGCGGGCGGGGGAGGGATGTATCGTCCAGCACTGCCAGCGCCATTGCCACGGCGATGCCGTCGTCCGCGCCGAGCGTCGTGCCGCGCGCATAAACGCAGTCGCCCTCCACGGCGAGGTCAAGCCCCTCGCGCTCCATGTCCTTGGCGCAGCCCGGCGCTTTTTCGCACACCATGTCCATGTGCCCCTGCAGTATCACCGGCTCGGCGTTCTCATAGCCGGGCGCGGCGGGCGCAATGATGATGACGTTGTTGAGCGCGTCCTGATAATGCTCCAGTCCGCGCGTCTCGGCGAATGCGGCGAGATAGTCGCTTATTGCCTTTGTGTTGCGGCTGCCGCGCGGGATAGCGGATATTTCTTCAAAAAAGCGGAAAACATTTTCCGGCTGAAGGTTGGTCAATACGTTCATTTTATCTCCTCCCTGCGAGCTGCGGTGTGGTATGCCGCGCGTTCACTTCGCGCTACATTATAGCACAGACCCGGCGGCTTCGCAACGCTGCCGCGCCGGTCAACAATTAAACTATCTGTTAAATATCTCAGAGCGCGACCCGCGGACATTGACGGGTCGTGATATTTTTACTATAATACGTCACACAGAAAACAAAGTCTCGGGAGGCGGGAAATATGAAGTGGATGATCGCATCGGATATACACGGCTCGGCGCACTATTGCCGGCTGCTGCTGAAATGCTTTGAGCGCGAGGGTGCAGAAAGGCTGCTGCTCCTTGGCGATCTTCTCTATCACGGACCGCGCAACGACCTCCCGAAAGACTACGACACGCGGGAGACTGCACGCCTTCTGAACGCCTATGCCGGGCGCATAGCGGCGGTGCGCGGCAACTGCGACGCGGAGGTCGATCAGATGATGCTGGATTTTCCCATCCTGTCCGACAGCGCCATGCTCGAGCTTGACGGGCGTTTTGTCTTTGCCTCGCACGGGCACGTCTGGTCTGTGCACAACCCTCCGAAGCTCGCCGGCGGCGGCATCGTCCTTGGCGGGCACACTCACGTGCCGGAGTGCCGCGAGGCGGGCGGCGCGGTTTATCTCAATCCCGGCTCGGTCTCCATCCCGAAGGAGGCGTCGCCCCACAGTTACATAAGCTATACAGACGGCGTGTTCACGTGGAAGGACATCGAGGCGGACAGCGCATATATGCATTATCCGGCAAAAAATGAGAGAGGAGAAGCTGACGATGGAAACCGTTGAAAAGAAGCCTGACGCAGCCGGCACTTCGCCAAAGACCGAGCGGGAGATAATAGATCTGCTGCAAAAGCGCGTGGAGGCGATGGAGCGCCGCGAGGCGGAGCGCCGCGTGCGGACGATAAAGTGCTGGTGCATTGCGTGCGTTGTGCTGGTGATACTCGTGCTCATCGCGATGCCCCGCGTGAGGACGGCGGCGCGCACGCTGGAGGAGGTGTCCGCCACCGTGCAGCATTACTCGTCGCAGCTGAAGGCGCTCGACCCGGGAAAGCTTCAGGATGCGATACAGTTCATCAACAATCTGGACATTGAGGCGCTCAACGATGCGGGCAAGGAGCTGGAGAACGTCAGTCTCGACAAGATCCTCACGCAGTTCGGCACGATCGAGAGCGTCGCGGGCGACCAGAGCGAGCTGAAAACCGCCATCAGCATCATCGGCACTGCCATCGGCAAGGTTGCCGCAGGCTATCAATAAAATATACGGTATATGTCATCGCCGCCCGGAGCTTTTTCCGGGCGGCGATGACGACGTATTGGTTCAGGGCTTTGCCTTTGCTATCCGCGCTGGAAGCTCCGCAATGACGATTGCCGCTATCATGAGAGCGCATCCGATAAGCTCGTGCGCGGTCATGCGCTCGTCGAGCACAAGCGCGCCGAACACCGCCGCGAAGAGCGCCTCAAGGCTCATCAATAGCGAGACGACCGCCGGGTTGCCGCCCTTCTGGGCAAGGATCTGGAATGTGTAGCCCAGACAGCTTGAAAATACCGCGATATATAGCAGCGGCCATATGCACGCGGCAATGCCGCCGACGGTTATATCCTCAAGCGGCAGCGCAACGAACGACGACAGTATGGCGACGACAAGAAACATCCCGCAGCTCAGAATAAGCCCGTCCACGCGCGCGCTGAATCTGTCAACGGCCAGGATCTGCACGGAGAAAAGGAGCGCGCACAGCAGCAGATACAGATCGCTGGAGGATATGGAGAAGCCGCCTGTAATGCAGAGAAAGTACATCCCCGCAACAGCAGCGGCGACAGCGAGCCAGTGCCGCGGGGAGACCTTATGCCCGAAGAACATCTGCCCGATCGGCACCAGCACGATATACAGCGCCGTTATAAAACCGGCTTTGCCGGCAGACGCGCCCATGTTGAGCGCCAGCTGCTGCACATTTGACGCCGCGAAGAGAGCTGCACCGCACACGAGGCTGCCGATTATTATATCGCGCCGCGTGCCGCAGCCTGTCTTTTTCCGCAGCAGGCATACGGCAAGCAGCACGAAAAAAGCGATGAACGAGCGCAGTGCCGTTATCGTGAACGGACCGAGATACTGCGCGCAGACGCTCTGCGCGGAGAAAGCCGCGCCCCAGATGATTGCGGCGAGCAGGGCAAAAACTGACTGATGGCGATTTCTTTTCATTGGCAGCTCCTTGCGTTACCGGCGCGCTGTCCCGCGCCGGTAATCAGAAAATGATAAGCAAGTATATATCCTGCGCCGCCATAAAGTCAATAGTCAGATTTGAAGATATGGAACACTGCTGATGTTATAGGTCATGAACATCGCCGCATCGCGGCATATAGCCCGCCCCATGACCTGCAAACGGCAACCCTCGCAGGTAAAGCTCGCTTTCGGCATCCGAAACCGCAAAGGCGACACTGCACAATATGCCTCCGGCATCCGGCGGTGAATTGCGCTCATCTTATATAGTTGTCTTAAAGTATTCCCGCGGAAAAGCGCCGCCACCAGAACCTCAATTTCCTCGCCGGATGTTCCTGCCGCATTATGCAGTGCTGCCGCTTATCTTCATTGTTTTCTTCTATCCCAATGCCACATCCAGCGCCATCATGACGCTGAAGCCCGCCGCAAAGAATACCGTTCCAAGGTTCGAGTGCCGCCCCTGCGACATTTCGGGGATCAGCTCTTCGACGACCACATAGAGCATCGCGCCGGCGGCAAAGCTCAGAAGATATGGCAGCGCGGGGATGATGAGCTGTGCGGCGATGCTCGTCAGCACTGCGCCGATAGGTTCCACTACGCCGGAAAGCACACCGCCGAGAAACGCTCTGCCCTTGCTCTCTCCCTCTGCCCGGAGCGGCATGGAGATGATAGCACCCTCGGGAAAGTTCTGAATGGCGATGCCGAGGGACAGCGCAAGTGCGCTTGCCGCCGTGATCTGTGTATTTCCCGCAAGAAAGCCTGCATACATCACGCCAACTGCCATTCCCTCCGGAATGTTATGTAAGGTCACTGCCAGCACCATCATCGTGGTGCGCCCGAGCTTGCTTTTCGGTCCCTCGGCCTGATCACTGCCAACATGAAGGTGGGGGATCAGATGGTCAAGCAGGAGTAGAAACAGCACGCCGACCCAAAATCCGATAAAGGCAGGGA
>DJEW01000044.1:0-137 GCA_002431965.1 Clostridiales bacterium UBA5888 | reverse complement strand
GGAATCAGCAGGCTCCAGATGGACGCCGCCACCATCACACCGGCGGCAAAGCCGGCAAGAGACCGCTGCACCAAATCACTAAGCGTTTTTTTCATAAAGAACACACAGGCTGCACCCAGTGTTGTACCGAGAAAGGG
>DJEW01000028.1:58147-94271 GCA_002431965.1 Clostridiales bacterium UBA5888 | reverse complement strand
CGCCGCTGTCGGATTGCAGAATCCCTATGGCTTTTATCTGTAGACATGGGTTCTGCCCTATATGTATTACTGCAAACTGACTCTCGACCGGGAACACCGGTACTTCTGCAATCGCTGCGGGCAGGCGCTCGATTGGAAGGACTTCTCCAACGCGATCATTATCTTTCCAAGCTGGTCATGAAGCGCAGTGAAGTATCCTGTTCTCAAACCTGAGGAAATACTTGGTCAGGTCGCTCCTTTTGCGGTTGGGAAGCATGTCCGCTATCTTCAAGTTCTGTGCGTCGGTCAGGGTGGTCCGGTACTTCTCTCCGCCCGCATTGCCCTTGAATTCGTCTATACAGAGTCCTTTCTGATGGTGTCTAAGCAGTATCATTTTAAGGGATTTTTCTGTTATGCTCTACTTTTATTTTTATATATGATAAAAAGTTGGTGTGCCTTGGGTAACCCGGGCACTCCAACTTTTAGTTTAGAACCGAAATATCTTGTCATCGGAATATGATCGTGTTATTATAAAGTCGGCATTGAGGCTTGCCGCCCTATCCATGACCAGTGGGAGGATATGGCGGCAGGCTTCATACGCCCGTATTTACCTACTAAATTACTATGTAGAAAGCGAGTGCTTATGACCACGATTTACGCCGATAACGCAGCCACAACTGAAATGTCGCCCACGGCGATCGCCGCGCTGACCGACGCACTGCGCGAAAGTTATGCCAATGCCGCCAGCCAGCACCGCATGGGGCAGCGCGCCGCCGCGGCGCTGCTGCGTGCCCGGCGTGAGATCGCCGCGGCGCTCGGCGCGGAGGCAGGGGAGATATACTTCACCTCGGGCGGCACGGAGGCCGATAACTGGGCGCTCGTGAGCGCGGCGCACGCCGGGGCGCGTGTTGGCAAACGGCATATCGTCACCTCCTCCATTGAGCACCACGCCGTGCTCAATACCCTCGCCGCGCTTGAGCGCGAGGGCTTTGAAGTGACGTATCTGCCTGTCGGGAGAGACGGGCTTGTCCGCCCGGAGGCTCTTTCCGCCGCGTTGAGGGAGGATACCTGCCTTGTGAGCATAATGTATGCGAATAACGAGCTTGGCACTGTCCAGCCTGTCGCTTCGCTTGGCGCGCTGTGCAGGGAGAGAAACGTAGTGTTCCATACGGACGCGGTGCAGGCGGTCGGGCATATCCCGGTCAACGTGCGGCGGGACAATGTGGATATGCTCTCGCTCTCGGCGCACAAGTTTCACGGTCCGAAAGGAACGGGTGCGCTTTACTGCCGGCGCGGAGCGCCGCTTGAGCCGCTCATGCACGGCGGGGCGCAGGAGCGCAATATGCGTCCTGGGACAAGCGATGTGCCGTCCGCTGCTGCAATGGCGGCGGCGCTTTGCGAATGCTGCGCCGGCATGGAGGAGACAATGCGCCGCGTAACGGCTCTGCGTGACGCACTCATTGCGGAAGTCACGGCGCATATACCGGGCGCGCATGTCAACTGCGCCGCTTCTCCCCGGCTTCCGGGCATAATCAGCCTGCGCTTTGACGGCGTGGATAATGAGACGCTGCTGATGCGCCTTGACCTTGCGGGCATCTGCTGCTCGGCAGGGGCGGCATGCACGGCGGGCGCAATGGGAACAAGCCATGTGCTTTGCGCTGTGGGGCTTGGACGCGAGGAAGCACGCGGCACGCTGCGCATATCGCTGGGCGCATACAACACGGCCGACGATATTGGGCGCATTGCCGCAGAGCTTGAGCGGAGCGTGAGCGCGCTGCGCGGTACGGGGAAAGGAGAGAGCGGCACATGAAAAAGAGAGCGCTGGTCGCCATGAGCGGCGGCGTGGACAGTTCGGTCGCGGCGTATCTGATGATGCAGCAGGGATACGAGACCGTGGGCGTGACCATGCACCTTTATGACAACGCCGACATCGGCGTAAAGCGCGAAAAGACCTGCTGTTCTCTGGACGATGTGGAGGATGCGCGCAGCGTCGCCGACCGTCTCGGCATCCCGTTTTACGTTCTCAATTATACCGATGATTTTCGCGAGAAGGTGATCGGACGCTTCGTCGGCGAGTATTGCAGCGGAAGGACGCCGAACCCGTGCATCGACTGCAACCGGTATATGAAATTTGACCTCCTGCTGCGCCGCGCGGAGGAGCTGGGCTTTGACTGCGTTGTCACGGGGCATTATGCCGCCGTTGAGTATGACGCCGCGCGCGGGCGCTGGCTTCTGAAAAAGGCGGCGGACGAGAGCAAGGATCAAAGCTATGTCCTCTGCTCGCTGACGCAGCGTCAGCTTGCTCATGTGCGCTTTCCGCTGGGAGGTCTGACAAAGCGCGAGGTGCGCGAGATAGCCGAAGCACAGGGCTTCGTCAATGCCGCAAAGCATGAAAGCCAGGACATATGCTTCGTCCCGGACGGAGACTACGCCCGCTTTATCGAGCGCTGGCGCGGCGAGCGCGCGAAGCCGGGGGATTTTGTTGACCGCAGCGGCAGCTTTATCGCGCACCACCGCGGCATGATAAACTACACCGTCGGGCAGCGCCGCGGCATAGGCGTCGCGGCGGGTCACCCCTACTACGTTGTCAGAAAAGACGCCGCGTCAAATACGGTCGTCCTTGGCACGGATGACGAGCTTTTCTCCACGCACCTTGAAGCGGAGGACATCAATCTCATATCCGTTGCGAACATGACGGCGCCCATGCGCGTCAAAGCGAGGATACGCTACCGACAGCGAGAAACGGATGCAACTGTCACGCCGCTGCCGGGAGGCAATGCCGCCGTCGATTTTGACGTGCCGCAGCGCGCCGTAACGCCGGGGCAGACTGTCGTCTTCTACGATGGCAACATCGTTGTCGGCGGCGGAACAATAAAATAAACGGCAAAGAAGGACCGCACTCACATGGGTGCGGTCCTGACTGTGTATATGATTTTTTTTACTTCGCGCTGTCGATCGCAAGCTCTGCATTCACTGATACGCCTGTTTCCACCAGCACTACTTTCATAGTGCCTGTGCAGTCTATTCTGATAAGGCTTATTTCGCCGTCCGTGACCGTCAGCTCCGCCGAACCGGATGAGAACACCGCACCGAGCTTTTCCGCCTCCGGCGCAATGATGCCGACTATGCGCTCTATGCTGTCTCCGTCGAGTGCTATGGTGTAAACCGTGCTGCCTGCGGCGCTGCGGCTTGTCACGTCGCCGCTGATGCATGCGGTGTAAGCAATATCCGCCAGCTCCACGTACTTTTCCGCAGCCTGCTCGCCGGTATCGTCGCTGCTGCCGAGGTCAACGCCTATGTCGTTCGTGCCGATGCGGTAGCTGCGTGTGCCGTCCGTGACTGTGCTGGTCACGTCAAGCTCGGTGTTCAGCACGACAGGACCGCAGTCCGCACGCAGCGTGAGCGTGCCGGTCACTTTCTCTCGCGCAGCCATCTCCGCCCAGGCGGAGATGATGTTCATCACGTTGTCAGTGAGCGTATCAAGGCTGTCCGCATCTTTTTTGCCGATTGCGGCGCTGACTTCTTCCGGCAGGGTGAGGGAAGAGGTGTATGTAAAGCCGTCTATCACGGCGTCCACGGAGAAAACTCTGCTGTCCGCGGCAGTTCCGTCCGCCGTCAGCGCTATGCGCTCCACCGAGCCGTCCGTGAGCTTGAGCGTCAGTACTGCGGAGTTGACCGTCATGCTGCCGCTGCCCAGCTCTGGGCAGAGCATCCTCAGCAGCTCGTCAGCCTGCTCTGCGCCGACGGAGAGCGTGTATTCGCCCCCCTCGTCCGCCGACACGTCAACGTCCTTGCATACCGCCGCGATTTTGCCTAGCAGTGCGCTGTAGTCCGGCACGGCGCTTCCGAGCGCATAAGTCTTGCCGTTTTCAAGGATGAGCATACCGTTTGCAAAGTACAGCGGCGCGCTGCCGAGCTGCGCGCGCGACACGCGAACGCCGTCGAAGGTGTTCGTGCTCACCGGGATTGCCGTGTGCAGCCTGGCGTCGCCCAGCGCGGCGTCAACGGAGATGTTCATTTCCAGCTGCGGGCTTGCGCCGAGTGCGCTGAGCGCGCGGTACGGCGAAAGAATGCCGCTCACCTTCGGCAGAAGTATAGCGCCCGCTGCGGCGATGCCGGCCAGCAGCGCAAGACACACGATCAGTGCTGTGATCGCCCTTCCGCGCCGCTTTTTGGGCTTTGGCGCACCGTTTTCCGCGCTGCCCGCTGCTGCGGCGCTGCCGTCATCAGGCGTCTCTGCGGCGGCTTTTTCCTTAGTGTTCATGGTCTTCTTCCTTGCGCCGTGTCTGCGGCGCAGCGTTATTGACAGGATTATTATAAGCGCGATAACGACGAGAATACCTGCTAATACCGAAACGATGCCTCCGGTACTGACTTCGGCCACGGCGGCAATGTCAATTTCATTGCCCGTAACGTCAAATGTGACATAGCTGCCGAATTCCTGCGTGTCTGCGCGTATCCAGCGCCCGTTCTGCATCACGTATACCGCAACGCTGCCCACGGTGATGTCCGGCGGGAGATAGTGCACGGTGTGCGTGGTCTGCCCGTCGTCAGGAATGGTGATGTGCCGCTGCTCTATGATGCCGCCGGAGATCGGGGCGGTTAGGCGCGCGTACCATGGCAGAAGCGCAGCAGAGTCGCTCAGCGCCGCGTCAAGGCTCGTGTCCAGCTCTGCAAGATCATCTGGCTCTGCGGTATCAGATTTATCCAGCGCAATGTCCGTCGGGGCATAGCGACCCTCAACTAATATCACGCTCTTGCCGTCGCTGCGTTCAGTGTCGGCAGCGATGGCGGTGCGCTCAAGGTCGTATACCGCTTTCACGCGCGTGTCAAAGCGCAGGTTATCGAGCTGTGTAATGTCCCAACGCCCGCTGTATCCGTCCTTTGCCGGGAGCTCCGGGTAGACGTCCGCACCGAACGAAGCGCCGTAATCAAACTTTTCTTCCTTTATGACCTCGCCGTCTACCTCAAAGCTGAGCGTCAGCTGCCGCATATCGTCCGGGCAGCCGGGAATGGCAAGCATGTTCTCATAGCTTATCTGCTCGGACCTTCCGGCGTAGCTGACGCCGTCGATGCCGGAGAGCGTGTCGGACACGAAATAGTTTTCGAGGAATTCACCGGCGTCAGCGCCGGAAATCGCGCCGAAATACTGCGATGCGTCCGCAATTTTTACCATGCTGACATTGCCTGCCACCGTGCTTACTGAGACTGTGCTGCTTGTGGCGGTAACTGCGTCCTCTGTGCCTGACCCGACGATCCCGCCGACGTATTTCCCGCCGGAGAGCGTGCATTTTGCCCAGTTGGAGCGCACGGTTGCGCTTGTCAGCCCCACAATGCCGCCGACATAGTCGCCGTTTTCGCTCCTGGCGTCGCCGAAGCCGTAGCAGCCGGTGATGATGCCAAGCTCCATACGCCCGGCAACGCTTCCGGCGTAGTTTCTCAGTGCGGACACGCTGCCTCTGTTCGTGCAGCTCTGCAGCACGGCTTTCACCTCGTACTCGCGCTTGTACTCTGCGGAGATGCTGCTGGAAAGATCGTCCTCCGGGTCGAGCGCGTATTCAATCGCTATTGCCCCAGCAACGCCGCCGATGTTGATGTCGCCGGACACCGCGCCATGGTTGGTCGAGGCGCATATCTTGCCAAGCTTCACAAGCTCGATGTCAATATCCGATGTGTCTTTCAGGATGTCGCCGTCGGAAGTGCCGATGGAGAATATCGCGTCGAACATGGTGTTCGCCAGCTCATTGAATTTTGCGTTTACGGCGCGTATGTCGTTTGCCACCGCGCTGCTTGCCCCGGCGATTGCACCGTTGAGCATTGTTATCTGCCCGCCGATGGCGGAGATCGCAGCGCTCAGACCGCTGAGGTCTGGCGTAACGACTATGTCTCCTCCGCCAATGTCAGGCAGATCGATGCTGCCAGAGCCGGGGTCATAGCCTATATCGGGCAGATCTCCAGACCCGCCGCCGATGTCACCGATGTTGCCGATATTTATGTTGATGTTTCCGATCTCGTTGATGGCGCTGCTGACATAGCCGGACATTTCGTTCATCCGTGCGGATACCGCGCCGCCTATACCCTGCGCGTCGTTCGCCGTCTGTTCGATGAGCGCGTTAAGCTCGTTGAGCTGCTGCTGCATTTTGGCGAGGGTGCTGTTTTCCACGTTCAGCTCCCTGTATGGCTCCATCTGCCCGACAATGCCGCCCACGTCCTTGCGTCCATATATCTCGCCCTTGTTTGCGCAGCTGGCAATGAAGCCGCAGCTGCGCCCGGCGATGCCGCCCGCGTTGTAGCCCACGTGCTGATAACCGATCACAGCCTCGTTGACGCAGCCTCGGATTATACCCGATGAGTACCCGGAAATGCCGCCCGTGTCGGAGGTGGAGTCAACCGCATCGCGCGTGGAGAGATTTGCCAGATCTAAGGAGGTGTCAAGCGAGATCTCCTGGATGGTGAGCGTATTGTCGCGGCTTTCGGTGTTTACATATGCGGAATTGCGGCATGAGGCGATCAGCCCAAGGTTATACCCCGCAACGCCGCCGGTCATCTTGCTGCCGAAAACCGACCCAGCGGCAATGCAGCCTTGTATGCTGCCGGTCACGGCGTTTTTGCCGGCGATCGCGCCGGTGCTCATGCTGCCGTTGACCGAGCCTGTGAAGCTGCATGAGCTCACGCGCCCGTTATTAACGCCAACAATGCCGCCGACGGCCTCCGTCGTGCCGGAAATGTCCAGCGTACCTGATACGTTGAGATCCTTCACAGCTCCGCTCTCACCGATCACGCCGAACAGCCCGGCGCGGGAATATTTCCCGCTGAGGTCAAGTGCGCTTATTGTGTGCCCGTTGCCGTTGAACGTGCCGTTGAAGTAGGGGATGGGCGTGAACGCCGAATCTTCGAGCGAAATGTCTGCGTCCAGCTCCACGGTCTTTCCCTGCGACCACGTGTCGCTCACACAATTTGCCGCGAGGGCTATGAGATCATCCGCCGTATTTATGTGTATCGCGTCGTCGGCATAGGCGGGAACGGCGAACGACAGCGCAAACATCAGCGCCAGCAGTGCGGACACTGCACGTCTTGCTGTTTTATTCATCCTTCTTTCCCTCCTTGCCGGCGCTGCCCGAAATGAGATTTAGCTTCACGTCGCCGTCAATGTTTGCGCGCATCACGCCGGAGACCGTGCCGTTTATCTCGCCGCTGACTATACCATCGACAAACACTCTCCCGCCGCTCTCTACCTTTCTTGCCATCTTCGGCACGGCGAACGAGGTCTTGTCCACAACTGCCCCGCCGATGAGCAGTATCTGCGGCAGCACGAACATGACAAGGAACATGGATATTATCGTGCCGCGCCCGAGACTTTGCCCTATACCGGCGATAGTCGCCTCCGAGGTCATTTGCCCTATCAGCGTGCCCGCCACGGTCAATATAGTGCCGGAGGTCAGCACCGTCGGAAACGCAAAGTTCAGAGTCTCGATGATCGCTTCCTTATGCGGCATCTTGTCTTTGAGCTCCTGATAGCGCGTTGCAATGACAATGGCGTAATCGATGTTTGCGCCCATCTGTATGGAACTTACCACAAGGTAGCTCATGAAGAACAGCCCTGTATTAGTCAGCGTCGGAACGGAGAAGTTGATCCATATGCTGCCCTGAATGACCAGTATAAGCAGCACGGGCATGCCGGCGGATTTGAACGTGAACAGCAGAACCACCAGAACGATGAGAATGGACACGATGCTCACGACCGCATTGTCCCTTGAGAAGGACTTTTCAAAGTCATATTCGTTTGTAGAGTCTCCCGCAACGTATACATTTCCGTCCGGGTAATAGCTTTGCGCGATTGAGCGGATCGTGTCTATAAAGGAATAGGTCTCATCGCCGCTTACCGGCAGCGTGAGGTAGAGCAGCATACGGCTGTACTCTGCGCCCGAGAGCTGTGCCTTCGCGCTTTCCATTTGAACCTTGGCATCATCAAGCATTTCCGTCTGGTCTGCGTCGAGCGTAACAATGCCTTCGTCAACCTGCCTGCATACGAAGAGGAACATGTCAATCAGCGGCACTTTGTAAGACGCTAGATTGCCCATCAGCTTGCCGTAGTCCTCGTTCTCAGCGGCGTATGCGGCGTATATAAGCTGCGCTGCCTCGTAGTCCAGCCCGGCAAGCTCCGAAAACTGTCTCGGTGTGAGCTTGTCGGCGAGCATATACCCATCCATGGCCTCTATATTCGTGAGCCCCATGGTGTAGTCTATCTCGTCATAGGTCTCCAGCTCCTCCAGCAGCGCTTTTTCCTTGTCATAATCCCCTGCGGGCACGACGAGTGCCAGCATGTTTTTTGATGTAAAGTTGTCGGCGACCATGTTGTCTGCGATCTGACTTGCGTTGAGCTTTGGCGTCTTGAGCGAGCTGTACCCATAGGCGTAAGGACAGTTGTTTGAGAAATGCAGCCCCAGCAGCGCTATGACCATGAATACTACCGGCACGATGTGCCGCGTTGCGTAGTCGATTTTGCCTACGAATGGTATCTTGGGCACAAAATTCTTGTGTTTTGTCTTTTCTATAAGCGGACCGAACAGCACCAGCAGCCCGGGCATAAGTATAAAAACGCTCAAAAGCGCGAACAGGATGGATTTAATAAGATTGATGCCCATATCAGGACCGATTTTGAACTGCATGAACATCATCGCCGCAAGACCGCCTACCGTTGTCAGCGAGCTTGCGCTTATTTCCGGAATGGACCTTGCAAGCGCAGTTATCGCCGCCTCGCGTATCGGCATGGTCTCATGCTCTTCTTTGAAATGGTTGCACAGGATTATTGCATAGTCCAGCGACAAAGCCAGCTGCAATATGCTTGTGACGGAGTTGGAGACAAAGGAGATCGTGCCCAGCAGGAAGCTGCTGCCCTGGTTTAGTATCATCGCCGTTACGAAGGTCAAAAGCAGCACCGGCACCTCGCCGTAGGTCTGCGATGTGAACAGCAGCACTGCCACCACTATAACAGCGACGTACACCATGATTATGCTTACCTCATGGGCAATGGTCTCCTGAAGGGTGTTGCCAAGATCTGTGGATACGTACAGGTCATAGTCCTCCAGCGCGGCCTTTACCGCATCCAGAGCGTACAGACATTTGTCGTCGTTCTCGTCGTAGGCAAACGTGACGGTGAAGAGCGCCGAGGCGTGGTTGTAGTGATCCGTCGTCTCGTCAAAATCAACGCTTTGCACGCCCTTTATGGCGGCAAGCATATCGTGCAGAGTCTCCGCCTCGTCATAGCTGATGTTTGCCACCATGACCTCCGCCGTGCCATAGGTCGTGAACTGTTCATCCATCACCTTGAGCGCGATCTTCGTTTCCGCATCGTCGGGCAGATAAGTGATGAGGTCGTTTTCGACATTCACCCAGTTGCGTGAAAACATGGAAAAAACTATCCCTATTATTATGATAAGAAAGAAAAGATTCCGCTTGTCAACAATGAATGTTGCAAGCTTCGTCATGAAATCGTTGTTCTTCGGCTGCTGAGCCATGCTGACACTCCTTTGCATGGAAAATAAAAAGCAGGATTATTATAACATGACAAATTTGTGCTGAAAAGGGCAAAAGTTGATGTCTGTGCAAAAATTCTGGGGCAAGCAGATCATAATGCGTCTGCGGCATTTCTTTTTAGACGGATTGCGCGGCGCAACCTTAGTGTAACAAGCGGTGGAACTATGCGTACATAATGTTGAGACAGTACAGCATAATGCGGTAAGAACAGCTGGCGAGAAAAGGCAGCAGTGGGAGGAGGAGTGGCAGAAACCGGCTGGCATATCGTGCCCGCACCGCGGAAATTTATCCCACCTACAATTATGGAGCTTGTTACGCAGGATCGCCTTCGCTGCCCATATTGCCTCATGGTAATCAATGCCGGGAAATAAGAGCAGCCCATGTAAAGGAATAACGTGTGGATGATGGATACAAAATAACCCGCCGCAAGCAATTGCTTGCGGCGGGTTGGTGGTGGACCCGAAGGGGATCGAACCCTCGAACCTCACGGATGCGAACCGTGCGCTCTCCCAGCTGAGCTACGGGCCCAAATTTCTGCTGCCTTATCACCGACAGCTTGTTCATTATAACACAAAATTTTTATTTGTAAAGAAAAACTTGATATAAAAACTTGATAAATTTCAAAAGATGTAGTAATATAACGTCGTGGCTTTTGACAAGGCTGCACTAGTCGGGGAGCCAGCGGTGCCCTGTGACCTGCAATCCGCTACAGCAGGGACGAATTCCCGACCGAGGATGTGCGCTGTGTCGTCTGACTCCGGTAAGCAGTGATGACGACCCGGTCTCGCGCAACGGAAACCCGTGAACCATGTCAGGCGGGGAACCGAGCAGCATTAAGCGGTGCTTTCCGTGTGCCGCGAGGCAGCCGGGTCCGAGCCGGCTGCCGGCGTAACGGGCATAGCCCATCATTCAAAGTCGGGTGTGCAGTCTTGTCAGAAGCCATCATTATATCTATGAACGAGAGGGTGCGTCATGTATCAGGCGCTGTACCGCAAGTGGCGGCCGCAGACCTTTGATGAGGTCGTCGGTCAAAAGCACATTACCGAGACGCTGAAAAATCAGGTAAAGTCCGGGCGGCTTTCGCATGCGTATATTTTCATCGGCACGCGCGGCACGGGCAAGACCACCTGCGCGCGCATTCTTGCCAGAGCGGTCAACTGCGAGCACCCAGTCAACGGCAACCCCTGCGGCGTGTGTCCGGCGTGCCGCGGCATTGCGGACGGCTCCGTACTCGATGTTGTGGAGCTGGACGCCGCGTCCAACAACGGTGTGGATAACGTCCGCGCTCTCCGGGAGGAGGCAGTGTTCTCGCCGGCGGCGGTGAAAAAGCGCGTGTATATCATCGACGAGGTGCACATGCTCTCCTCTTCGGCGTTCAACGCCCTCCTCAAAATATTGGAAGAACCGCCGGAACATCTTATGTTCATCCTTGCAACAACGGAGCTTCAAAAAGTCCCCGCAACGATACTCTCACGCTGCCAGCGGCACACCTTCCGCCGTATCGACGCGCCGGAGATCGCAAAATATCTTGAGTATATTGCCGCGCAGGAGCATTTTTCGCTCAGCCATGACGCGGCGGAGCTTATCGCCCGACTGGCGGACGGCGGCGTGCGCGATGCGCTGAGCCTTCTGGACCAGTGCTCGGCGTATGAAAAAATAGACGTGGACGCGGTATATTCCGCAATGGGGCTGGCGGGCAACAAGCGCGTCACGGATATGCTGGAGCATATCCTGAGCCATGACGCCGCCGCCGCGATTGAGGATTTTTCGGCTCTGTGGATGGACGGGAAAGACCCTGCCGCCTTCCTCAGGGAGCTTGGCACGCTTCTGCGCGATATTCTCATCAGCATCGTCGCCCCGAAGAGCGCCGCAAGCCTGCTGACGGGCACGTATGATCCCGCCGCGCTTGCAGGCTTTGCCGGGCGCATGACGCGGGAGGAGCTTATCTCCGCGATGGAGACCATACAGCGCTATTCCGCGCAGCTGCGCGAGGCGAAAAATCCCAAAACCGTGGTGGAGCTGTGCCTTATTTCTCTTTGTGACAATACTCTGGGTGAGGATGTGAACGCGCTGCGCGCCCGTGTTTCGCGGCTGGAGGCTGTGGCGGCGGGCATTGCCGCGCCGTCATCCGCGGCAGTCCAGGCAGCGCCAGCCCCCGCGCCGCCGCAATCGACGGGATTCGCGCCGACACCGGCAGCGCCGGCACAAACCGCAGCGTCAACGGAGAAGCCGATACCGGAGCCCGCGCCTGCGGAGGAAGCGCCGCCGCTGCCGGATGAACCGGCGGCAGAGCCGCCCACGGAGGATGCGAAACTGTGGAGCGCGATATGCGCCGCAGTCTCGCCGCGCCTCACGCCGGATCTGCGCTACGTGCTGGGAGACAGCTCAAAGGTGCGCGGCAGGCTGGAAAACGGCGTTCTGCACGTGGAGTGCCTGCCCGGCTTCGTGTATGGGCGCTTCAACCGCCCGGAGGTGCTGGACGGCTTCGCCTCGGCGGCGCGCGCCAAATGCGGGCACGATGTGCGCGTCATTCTAGGCGAGCTGAGCAATGATGCCCCTGCCTTGCGCAGTATTGACGAGCTGCGCAAATTCAAGGAAGTCAAGTTTATATGATACCGTGCGCCTATGACGCGCGTTCATAATAAAATACTATAAAATAAATTATTCGGAGGATATGAAAATGGCAAAAGGCGGATTCCGCGGCGGCTATCCCGGCGGCGGACAGATGAACATGATGAAGCAGGCGCAGAAGATGCAGCAGGAATTCATGAAGATGCAGCAGGAGCTGGAATCGACGAAGTTTGAGTTCACTGCGGGCGGCGGCGCTGTCAAGGCGACCATTGTCGGCACGCGCGAGTTTCAGTCTATCGAGATCAACCCCGAGGTCGTCGATCCCGAGGATGTTGAAATGCTTCAGGATATGATCCTTGCCGCGGTCAACGGTGCGCTCAAGCTCGCCGACGAAAAGACCAGCCAGTCCATGGCGAAGCTCAACGGCGGTCTGCCCGGCTTCCCCGGCATGTTCTGATATAACCCCAAAACCGACTGACCAGCCCGGACGATGCTCCGGGCTGGATTTCTGCTGTGCGAACGGAGTGCGCCCATGCGATTCAAAAAAGCCTATCTTGAGATCACTAACGTGTGCAACCTGCGCTGCGCGTTTTGCCCGGGCACACGCCGTGCGCCGCGGTATATGACGCGCGAGGAATTCACGACACTTGCCGCGCGGCTGAGACCGTATACGGATTATCTCTATCTTCACCTCATGGGCGAGCCGCTTCTGCACCCGGAGCTGCCCGCGCTGCTTGCAGCAGCAGGGGAGATGGGCTTTCGCGTTATCGTCACCACGAACGGCACGCTGCTGTCCGCGCGCGGCGGTGCGCTCATCGACGCGCCTGCCGTTCACAAGATCAACATTTCGCTCCAGTCCTTCGAGGCAAACGCCGGTGGACAGCCATTTGATTATGTAAACCAATGTGCAGACTTTGCCTGGCGTGTGAGCGCGGCCGGGAAGCTGTGCGTTATGCGGCTGTGGAATGAAAACGGATTGAATGCGCTCAATACTGACATTGAGACCGCGCTCGCTTCGCATTTTCCGCGCCCATGGCGCGATGCGCGCCGCGCACTCGCGCTGGCGGAGCGTGTGTGGCTCGAACCCGGGGAAAAATTCGACTGGCCGGATATGTCGGCGGAGGATGGGGGAGTGCGCGTGTTCTGCTACGGTCTGCGCGATCAGATCGGCGTGCTTGTTGACGGCACGGTTGTGCCATGCTGCCTCGACCGTGACGGCGAGCTTGCCCTGGGAAATCTCTTTGACAGCGGCATTGATGACATTATGTCAACCGACAGAGCCCGCGCAATATATGACGGCTTTTCCTCCCGCCGTGCGGCGGAAGAGCTGTGCCGCCGCTGCGGCTATGCCCGCCGCTTCGGGTAAAATATGAAAAAGCCCGCCTTCAGGCGGACTCTTTCATGCGATATGTGTTTTTTCAGCCCTTGTACCCGATCTCGTCTGCAAGCTTTTTCTCGATGAACACCGTTGCGTCGCGGTGCAGCTTCATGAACGTAACAGGGCACCTGGTGGTTATACTGTCGTTCATCAGCAGCTCGTGCGCCGCCTCCCGCTTGCTGCCGGAGATTATCAGCAGCAGGCTCTTCGCGCGCATGATGTCACCCATGCCCATTGTCACGGCGCAGCGGGGCACATCGTCGCGGGAGGCGAAGAAGCGTGCGTTCGCGTCGATGGTGCTCTCGTCAAGAGTTTCGCGGTGTGCTGTGTCGTGGAGCGCCTCACCAGGTTCGTTGAAGCCGAGATGCCCGTCCGGACCCACGCCCAGCACCTGAATGTCAACATCGCTGCGCGCGAGGACGTCCTGAAACTCGCGTATGTTCGCGTCCACATCGCCCGTGCCCTTGGCAACATAGGTGTTGCGCTTGTCGATGTTTATGTGGTCAAAAAGATTCGTGTCCATAAAGTAGCGGTAGCTCTGGTCGTGCGTCGGCTCCAGCCCGACGTACTCGTCGAGATTGACGCTCTTCACGCGCGAGAAGTCCAGCCCCTCTTCACGGCAGCGGCGTGCCAGCTCCCTGTACATCCCCACAGGGCTTGACCCCGTGGCGAGACCGAGCGTGCACTCCGGCTTTGCCCGGACAAGGCGCTCTATCATGTCGGCGGCGAGGATACACGTTCTCTCATAGTTTTCTGCGATTATAACCTTCATAAGTCAACTTTTCCTCTCTGCCGTCTCTCAGGCGGACGGCGTGCCATACCTCGCTATCAGTATACCTTTTGCGGTAATTTCCGTCAAGCAAAAATAGCTTTACATATTCCCTGTGCTGTGATACATTCTCTTGTGCCGCTCCGTGCGCTGTGGGGAACATTTTTGCACTCTGCGCGTCGTATACTTATATAGGAAAGGACAGGTTTTTGTCATGAAAAAAAGGTTTATCTCTTTCATTCTTGCTTTTATGATGATTCTCTCGCTCGGTGTTTCAGCCGGCGCGGATAACATACAAAGCCGCGCCGTCATCGGCGCGGATCTCACGCCGGAGCAGGTTGCCCTTGTGTATCAGGCGTTCGGCGTGCAGCAGGGGAGCGTTGTTCAACTAACCGTTACCAACGCCGAGGAGCGCGCTTACCTTGAAGGGTATGTCGATTCCTCCATCATCGGCACGCGCTCCATCTCCTGCGTGTATGTCGAGCTTCTGGGCTCCGGCGCGGGTATGAACGTCACCACCAGCAATATCACCTGGTGCACGCCGGAGATGTATATCTCCGCTCTCGCAACGGCGGGCATCACGGACGCGCGCATCATCGTCGCCGCGCCCTTTGAGGTCAGCGGCACTGCCGCGCTCACCGGCATCTATAAGGCGTATGAGGACATGACCGGGCAGAAGCTCGATAATATTGCAAAGCTCGTCAGCACGCAGGAGCTCACCATCACCGGCGAGCTTGCGCAGGAGATCGGCAGCATGGACTCCACCTCCATTGTGCAGGATCTTAAAATGATGCTCGACGAGACAAAGAATATGACCGACGATCAGATCCGTCAGGAGATCATCCAGATCGCCGCGCGCTATAACGTCAGCCTCACCGACACGCAAATTAACCAGCTCATCACGCTCTGCCGCTCATTGGAGGGGCTGGACGCGGATCAGCTGAAGGCTCGTGTGGAAGAGGTGCAGAATACGCTCAACAAGGTTTCCACCGCAAAAACGCAGGTCGTCGGCTTCGTCAACACCGTGAAAAAGGTCGTCACCTCCGTCACCAGCTTCTTTGATAAAATAAAGGACATCATCGGCTTGCAGTAAGGCATATCTTATGCCTGCACCCTGAATAAGCCATCAAAAACGCCGCCCCATCGGGCGGCGTTTTAATATTCATATCAAATCCTCTTCCACTTTGCGCCGTGGGGAATGTCGGTCACTTCGATGCCTTCAGCTTTCAGCTCGTCGCGGATGCGGTCGGCCTCGGCGTAGTTCTTTGCCTTCTTTGCGTCTTGGCGCGCCTGTATTTTTGCCTCGACGGCGGCATCGCTCTCGCCCGTTTCGGACACGATGGTGAACGCGCCCGCGGCGACCTCGCTGCGCTTGAGCTCCTCACGCCGCTTTGCCGCCTTGTCGATGAGACTCAGGCTCAGCACGCGGTCAAAGTCCGCGATAACGGCGAGCTTCGTTGCGTCGTTTGTTTTGTATTTCAGCACGTCGTACAGCGCTGTCACTGCAAGCGAGGTGTTCAGGTCGTTATCCAGCGCGGCGCGGAACTTCTCGTCCAGCGCCTTGACGGCGTCCGCGTCTATCTCACCCTCGCCGGGCTTGAGCGCGGCGATCTTGTTGATGAGCTTGTTGTATGTCGTCTGAGCGTTGTCGAGATTTTCCCACGAGAACACAAGGCTGTTGCGGTAATGGCTCTGCAGGCAGAACAGCCGGTAGGCGAGAGGATCGTATCCCTTCTGCTCCAGCAGCGACACGGTCAGGAATTCGCCCTTGGACTTGGACATCTTGCCTGTGCTTGTGTTCAGATGATGCACGTGTACCCAGAAGTTGCACCACTTGTGCCCAAGGTAGGATTCGCTCTGCGCGATCTCGTTTGTGTGGTGCGGGAAAGCGTTGTCTATCCCTCCGCAGTGTATGTCCAGATCCTCGCCCAGATGCTTCATGGATATGCCGGAGCACTCAATGTGCCAGCCGGGGTAGCCCACGCCCCAGGGGGAGTCCCACTTGAGCGCCTGATCCTCAAACTTGGACTTCGTGAACCACAGCACGAAATCGTTTTTGTTGCGCTTGTTGGTGTCCTCGTCCACGCCCTCGCGCACGCCGACCGCAAGATCTTCCTCGTTGAAATCGTTGAAGATGTAGTAGCGCTTGAGCTTTGATGTGTCAAAGTACACATTGCCGCCGGCAAAGTAGGCGTAGCCCGTGTCCATCAGCTTTGAAATTATTTTTATATACTCGTCTATGCAGTGCGTCGCAGGCTCAACCACATCCGGTGTCTTGATGTTGAGCTTGGCGCAATCGGAAAAGAACGCATCCGTGTAGAACTTTGCGATCTCCATGACGGTCTTGTGCTCGCGCTGTGCGCCCTTGAGCATTTTGTCCTCGCCCTCGTCCGCGTCGGAGGTCAGATGACCGACGTCCGTGATGTTCATCACGCGCTTGACGTTGTAGCCGAGATAGCGCAGATATTTTTCCAGCACATCCTCCATGATGTATGAGCGCAGGTTGCCGATGTGCGCATAGTGATACACCGTCGGACCGCAGGTGTACATCTTGACGATGTCAGGGTGGTTGGGGACAAACTCTTCCTTTGTGCGTGTTGCGGAGTTATAAAGCTTCATTGTCAAACCCTCTTCCTTCAATCAGCATTTGAATACGTCACGGTTGACCCAGAAGTAGTGTATCCCTGAGCCGACCGTTGTTATGAGTATAAGCACGGTGAATATTATGTTAACCAATTCAGCCTCGGAGAACAGCATCATCGCCGACAGCCCCACCATGGTGCACCCGGTCTTGAGCTTTCCCGACCATGCCGCGGCGATCACGCGCCCCTGCTCCACGGCAATAAGGCGCAGCCCGGACACCGCAAACTCCCGGAACAGCACGATGGCGACGCACCAGCCGGGCATCTGCCCGTTCTCGACGAAAAAGCACATTGCCGACAGCACCAGCATCTTGTCCGCCAGCGGGTCCATAAATTTGCCGAAGTCGGACACCTGGTTGCAGTGGCGGGCGATATATCCGTCCGCAACATCCGACAGACATGCGATTATGTAAACCGCGAGCGCCGTGTACAGATGCCCTGTGTATGCCAGCACCAGAAACACGGGGATCAGAACGATCCTGAACATGGTTATCTTGTTTGCAGTTGTGTTAAACATTGGACTCTGCCTCCTCACCGAAGAGTATACCATCCTCGGCACTTTGAATCAAAACATTTGTCATATCTCCTGCGGCGGCGCTGCCGGTGAAGAACACCTGTCCGTCAATATCCGGCGAATCGGCGTAGGTGCGCCCGCAGAGCATTCCGCGCTCCTCGTCATATCCATCGCACAGCACGCGCAGGTTTTTCCCAACGAGACTCTCGCAGAATTCATCCATGATCTCCGCCTGAAGCTGCATGATTATTTCGGCGCGGCGCTGCGCCTCATCATAGTCCACGTGCTCCATCGCGGCGGCGGGCGTGCCTTCCTCCGGCGAGAACGGGAAAACGCCAACGCGCTCTATTCGCGCCTCACGCAGGAATTCGCACAGCTCCTCAAGCTCCGCCTCTCCCTCGCCGGGGAGACCGGAAATGAGACTTGTCCGCAGCACGACCCCCGGGATGCGCTCGCGCAGGGTTTTAAGCAGTGCGCGGATCTCCTCGCCTGTGCCGCGGCGGTTCATGCTCTTGAGTATTTTATCGTTTATATGCTGAATCGGAATGTCGAGGTATTTTACTATCTTGTCGTTTGAAGCAAGCTCGTCTATCAGCTCCTCATCAAACTGGTCGGGATAGAGGTAGTGTAGGCGTATCCATTCCACGCCGTCTATTTTCGCAAGCTCACGGCACAACCGCGCGAGACTGCGCTTGCCGTATATATCCGTGCCGTAGCGCGTGATGTCCTGGGCGATGACGATAAGCTCCTTCACGCCGTGCGCGGCAAGATCGCGCGCCTCTTCCACGACGTCCTCCAGCTTTCTTGAGCGGTAGCGCCCGCGTATGTCGGGAATGGCGCAGAATGCGCAGAAATTATTGCACCCCTCCGCAATGCGAAGGTATGCCCAGCCCGGACCTGTGGACACGACGCGGGGGATCTCGTCGATGGGGGCGCTCTGGTCGGCAAAGCGCCGCAGCCGCCGCCCGACGAGCACAGCGTCCGCCGCCTGAACGATGTCCCCGAAGCTGCTCACGCCCAGCACGCTGTCGATCTCCGGTAGCTCTTCGGTGATGCTGTCCTTGTATCTTTCGGAAAGACAGCCCGTCACGATGATGCCGCCGAGCTTTCCGGCTTTTTTCAGCTCCGCCATTTCAAGAATGGTGTCGATAGCCTCGGTCTTTGCCGCGTCAATGAAGCCGCAGGTGTTCACGATCACAAGATCTGCGCCGTCCGCCTCGGGCACGAGCGTGTACCCCGCCTCATCCATGAGGTAGAGCATCTGCTCGCTGTTCACAAGATTCTTTGCGCAGCCCAGAGAAACCAATGCAAAGGTTTTTTCCATAAAGTCTTTTCAATCCTCATATATTTCAGCCTTGTGCCGCTCGAGCGCGCGGCGTATCTCATCCCACGAGTAGCCGCGCCGGTACAGCGCATTGCTGAGCCGTCTCACCTCGTCCCTGTCCTCCGCATCGTGAAGGCGCGAGGCGATGAATTTGTCTATTTTGTCTTCGTTATTAGGCATTGCGCCTATCGCACCGTCCCACATTCCGCGCTCGATGCCGCGGCGGCTTAGCTCTGCGCGCACGCGCCCAGCGCCGTAGCCCTTGGCGGCATAGTGGCGCGCCACAGCGGCGGCGTAGCTCTCGTCGTCAATGAGAGAATGCTCGCACAGCCACGCCGTGACGTGCTCTGCCGTGTCCTCATCCTCGCCTTTTTCAATGAGCTTCCGCCGCATCTCCGCGCGTGACATTGCCCGCCGTGAGAGCATTTCTATCGCTCTCTCCCGCGCGAGCGCCCGCATGGATGCGGTTTTTAGTTCCTCCACCGCGCCCGCGTCAAGCTCCCGCCCGGAGTAGAGCCGGAGATCGGTGACAACACCGAGCGTTGTCTTTATTTCCGTTCCGTCCTCCAGCCGGACGGTCAGCCGCCCCGGTGAAGTCTGGCGTATATCCGATATGAGCATCAATCCTCGTCAAAGTCCGCCGCGCTCACGTCAACGGCCTTTGCCGCCGCCGCCTTCGCCTCGCGCTGGGCGCGCGGGCTGAGCTTGTATGCGTTCTCGCGCACCTGCTGCTCTATCTTGTCTGCGACCTCGGGATTTGCCTTGAGATATTCCTTCACGGCGTCGCGCCCCTGCACGCGCTGCCCGTCAACGGTGAACCACGCGCCGGCCTTGTCGATGATCTCCAGCTTCACGGCAAGGTCGATTATCTCGCCGATCTTGGAGATGCCCTCGCCGTACATGATGTCGAACTCCGCCTCGCGGAACGGGGGAGCGACCTTGTTTTTCACGACCTTCGCGCGCGTTCTGTTGCCGACCATCTCTCCATTGACCTTGAGCGTCTCAATGCGGCGCACGTCGATGCGCACCGACGAATAGTACTTCAGCGCGAGACCGCCGGGGGTGGTCTCCGGATTGCCGTACATTACGCCGATCTTCTGACGCAGCTGGTTGATGAATATAACGGTGCAGTTGTTTTTGGAGATTGCGCCCGCAAGGCGGCGCATTGCCTGGCTCATCAGCCTTGCCAGCGCGCCAACTACCGTGTCGCCGACCTCGCCCTCAAGCTCAACGCGCGGAATAAGCGCCGCGACGGAGTCGATCACGACGACGTCCACCGCGCCCGAGCGCACCAGAGACTCGGCAATGTCCAGCGCCTGCTCACCGGTATCGGGCTGGGAGATGAGGAGACTGTTGATGTCCACGCCCAGCGCCTGCGCGTAAGCCGGCTCGAGCGCGTGCTCCACGTCGATGTAGGCCGCGTCTCCGCCCTCCTTCTGCGCCGAGGCGACGGCGTGCAGCGCGAGCGTTGTTTTACCGGAGGACTCAGGACCGTATATTTCGATGATGCGTCCGCGGGGCAATCCGCCGATGCCGAGCGCAAGGTCAAGCGAGAGTGAGCCGGTGGAGAATGACTCAACATTGATGGAAATATCATCGCCCAGGCGCATTATCGTGCCCTTGCCGTAGTCCTTTTCTATTTTCGCAATCGCCGTTTCCAGCGCCTTTTTCCTGTCGGAGCTGGCGGGAGCGACTATTGCGGGGATTTTTTTCTTTTCAGCCATGGTGATCCTCCTCTTTATATCCTGCCGAATACGACACGTTCAACGCCGAGCGTATCCTTTCTTGTTCCGGTGTGCTCAAACCCTGCCGAACGCAGCATTTCGCGCACATCGCCGGACTGCCCCTCGCCGACCTCAAACAGCAGCCAGCCGCCCGGACGCAGCAGAGACTTCCAGTATTTTATGATGGATTTGTAGAATTTCAGCCCATCCTCGCCGCCGTCGAGCGCCCAGACCGGCTCAAAGTCCTTCACTGACGGGTCAAGGGACTTTATCTCATCCGACGCTATATACGGCGGGTTCGACACGATGACGTCAAAATCGCCGATGCCGAGCGGGGGAGAGGACAGCGCGTCCGCCTGCATGCATATCACGCGCGACACGAGCCTGAGCGCCCCGACGTTGCGCCGGCAGACCTCAATGGCGCTGGCGCTGATGTCGATGGAGACAAAGCGCGTTGCAGGCATCTCGCGCGCAATGGCGCAGGTGATGCACCCGCTGCCGCAGCAGAGATCGAGTATACGCGCGTCCATCTTCCTGCCCGTAAGCAGCTCTTTCACCGTGTCCACGAGCACCTCCGTGTCCATCCGGGGGATGAGCACGTCCGGCGTTGTGATGATGGGCAGTCCGTAAAACTCCCACGACCCGGTTATGTACGCCACCGGCTCGCCGCGCAGGCGGCGGGCGATGTAATCCGTGACGGTGTCTTCTATCTGGTTGCTTGCGTAAAGGTTCATGTCGCGCAGCAGCTGGGGAACGGTCTTGCCTGCTGCGCCCGCGACAAGCAGCTTTGCCTCCAGACTGAACCCTTCTATTCCGCTTTGGCGCAGAAGATTGCGCGCGGAAAGATATATGTCGTTATATGTCCTCATTATTGAAGCTTCACCTGCCCCACTCGTCGCTGCCCTTTTCCTCGGGGATGACAAGCTGCATCGCGCGTATCGCGCACTCTATCATGCCGTCGTCCGGCTCGTTTGTCGTCATGTGCTGCAGCCACTTGCCCGGCGCGGACAGCGCCGCGGACAGCCAGTTGTCATGCAGTCCGCACCAGCGGTTTATCTCATAGCTGATGCCCACAACGACAGGCAGCAGCAGCAGATGGTACGCCATGCGCAGAAAGCTGTTGTCTGCGCGCACGACGGAGTTGACAAGTATGCTCACCACCACCACGACAAGGAGAAAGCTCGTGCCGCAGCGGGGATGAAAGCGCGACTCCGGGCGGACGTTTTCCACCGTAAGCTCCTTGCCGTGCTCATAGCAGAATATGGTCTTGTGTTCCGCGCCATGGTAGGAGAAAAGCCGCTTCACATCCGGCGAAAGGCAGCAAAGGCGCATATATACAAGCAGTATTATCACCCTCACCACGCCCTCGGAAAGGTTGCGCACGACATGGCTTTCTTTCAGCGCGGGAAAGAGCCCGACAGTGAACGCCGGCAGGAAGATGAAGAGAAACAGCGACAGCGCGATACCCAGCACGACGGCCGTGCCTATGATGAGCTTTTGCGCCTTGTCCTCGGGAAAATGCTTTTCTATCCACTGGTCGAGCTTATCAGGCTCGCCCTGCTCCTCGAGCGGCACCAGTGAGGCGGAGTACGTCAGCGCCTGCATTCCCTTCACAAGAGACGACAGGAAAATGGCGCAGCCGCGTATCAGCGGCAGACCCAGCACCGGGTACTTATCCTTTATGAATTTCAGATCCTCGGTCTTTTCTACAAGCCCGTCCGCCGTGCGGCAGACGATCGCCTGCTTTTTCGGACCGCGCATCATGATGCCCTCTATAAGCGCCTGACCGCCGATGGAGGTGCGGAACGATTGTTTTTTTGCTTTGTCTGGCATATGTTTTTACGTCCTTGAATATGTGAAAATTATTTTGCCGTGAGCGGCAGCGTGACGGTCACTTTACATCCGCCGCCCTCGGCGTTTTCTATTTTCAGCTCGCCGTTGTGGCGGGTGATGATCTCGTCGCACACGGAAAGCCCTATGCCCGTGCCGCGGTTTTTCGAGCTGCCCTTGTAGAATTTCTCCTTCACGTGCGGCAGCTCCGCCTCGGGTATGCCGTGCCCATGGTCGCGGAAGGTGATGTGCACGCCGGAAGCGTCGGCAAAGAGCGCCACATCCACCGTGTCTCCGTCGCCGCCGTGCTTGGCGGCGTTGTCCAGAAGATTGAGAAACACCTGCTTGAGCCGCTCCGGGTCGCCGGGAATGAGCGGGATCTCCGTGGGAGGCGGGGTGTAGTTTATCTTCATGCCCGCCTGCTTTATAAGCTCGCCATAGGTGAAAAGCGCGTCCTCCAGCTCGGCTGCAATGTCGATAAGCTCCACGCGCAGATTGAAGCGCCCGTCCTGAATGCGTGTGAATTCCAAAAGCTCCGACACCATGCCCGTCAGACGCTCGGCCTCTTTTGAAATGATGTTTATCCCGCGCAGAGAATCGCCCTGCACGGCAGGGTCATAGGCGATGGTCTCCGCCCAGCCGGTTATGGCGGTCAGCGGTGTGCGCAGCTCGTGCGACACCTGGGAGATAAATTCCGTCCTTGATTTTTCTGCCACGGCGACCTTCTCGGACATATCGTTTATCTCAGCGGTGAGACTGCCAAGCTCGTTGTCGTATTTGTCCTCCAGCTTTATGCCGTAGCTGCCGCCGGCGATGCGCCTGGCAAAACCCGTCAGCTCCTGTATCGGCATGGACACGCAGCGCCAAAACCAGATGTTCACCAGAATGATGTATACGCACACGATACCAAGTATCGCAATGCCCCAGCCGAGATAGCTGCGCGTGATAAGCCAGACGCTCAGCAGCAGCAGAACGATCGCAGCCACGGACGACGCCATAAGCTGCCCCTTGAGAGATTTGAACATATATCCTTCATGCGGCGCGAGCCGCCGCATACCTGCCTTTTCTGAAAATTGGGGAGCGCGGAAAAATCAGTACCCCCACTTGTAGCCATAGCCCCACACGGTCGTGAGGTATTCCGGCTCTGTCGGGTCGGATTCGATCTTTATGCGAAGCCTGCGGATGTTCACATCCACGGTCTTCAGCTCGCCGGTGAAGTCGTTGCCCCACACTGCGGCAAGTATATCCTCGCGGCTCATCGCCTTGCCGGGATTCTCCATAAAAAGCTTCATCAGCATGTATTCTATCTGCGTCAGCTTCAGCCGCTGCCCATTCTTTTCAAGCGTGCGGTTGCGCGTGTTCAGCACAAAGGGACCGCTTGCTATCTCGCTGCTGGATTTGTCGTCGTCGCCGATGCCGAGACGGCGGATGAGCGCATCGACACGGGCGGTAAGCTCGGCGGGGGAGAACGGCTTTGTCACATAGTCGTCCGCGCCGGTCATCAGCCCCGTTACCTTGTCTATCTCCTGACTTTTCGCCGTCAGCATGATTATGCCCATCTTCGAGCCTGTCGCACGTATCCGGCGGCATACCTCGAAACCGTCGATGTCCGGCAGCATTACATCCAGCAGCGCCATGCATATGTCAGGATTGACCTTCAGCTTTTCCAGCGCCATCATGCCGTTTTCCGCCTCTATCGGCTCATACCCGCTGCGGCGCAGGTTTATCACAACAAAGCTGCGGATGTTGGGCTCATCCTCAAGAACTAATATCTTCTTCATATTTATGACCTCCCGTACAGAAGTTATAAAAGCATGTCAGGTTGTGTCAGGACATAGTAACACACAATACTCTTCAAATTATAACATAGCTTTTACAAAATTCCTAGTCAAAGTTTCAAAAAAATATATATTTTTTTACGCAGTAGTTACAGGTTATGTTAACCAAGCCGCAAAGCTTAGGTTAATATTGATATTTTTGCCCCAAACTGTTAAAATAACCTACATGAAAAACGAAAGAGATATTACGGCCGGGGTGCTGGCGCATGTTGACGCGGGCAAGACCACGCTCACGGAAGCGATGCTCTACATCTCCGGCAAAACAAAAAAACTCGGGCGTGTTGATCGGCGCGACAGCTATCTGGATACGCACTGGCTCGAACGTGAGCGAGGGATAACTATATTTTCCAAGCAGGCGGTGTTCGAGTACGGCGGCAGGGTGTTCACGCTGCTGGACACGCCCGGTCATGTTGACTTTTCCGCCGAGACGGAGCGCACGCTCTCCGTGCTGGACTGTGCAGTGCTCGTCGTGAGCGGGACGGACGGGGTGCAGGCGCACACGGAGACGCTGTGGGCGCTGCTGCGGCGATATAACGTGCCGTGCATCGTGTTTGTGACGAAGATGGATCTGGCGAACGCGGATCACGCCGCTATTATGGCGGGCCTCACCGCAAGGCTCGGCGATACCTGCGCGGACTTCACGCTGCCAGCGCCCGCGCGGGATGAGGCGATCGCGCTCACGGGGGAGCGCGCCATGGACGTTTACGCTCGCACCGCTGCTTTTGCCGATGCGGATATTGCCGCGCTTATCGCCACGCGGGAGCTTACGCCCTGCTTTTTCGGCTCGGGTCTGAAGCTTGACGGTGTGGAAGCGCTGCTGGATGCGCTTGCGCGGTATATCCCACCGTGTGAATGGCGCGATGATTTTGCCGCCCGCGTCTATAAGATCGCGCGCGACGTGCAGGAACGGCGCATTACGTTTATGAAGATCACGGGCGGCGAGATTTCCGTGCGCTCTACTATTATATATATAGGGGCGGACGGCGCGCGGCATGAGGAGAAGATAACCCAGCTGCGCATATACTCCGGCATGAAGTACGACACGGTCGATACCGTCCGCGCGGGGCAGATTTGCGCCGCGTTGGGGCTTACCGAGACATATCCCGGCGAGGGACTTGGCGTGCAGACTGATTCCGCTGCCGCCGCGTCGGAGGGCGTGATGAGCTACCGCGTCATCCTACCTGCCGGGGTGGACGCGCGCGTCGCGCTGCCTAAGCTATTGCTTTTGCAGGAGGAGGATCCTCAGCTTCACATAGCGTGGGAGCAGACCTCGCGCTCCATTTCCGTGCAGCTCATGGGAAAAGTGCAGACGGAGATTTTCAAAAGCCTTGTCAAGGAGCGCTTTGATCTCGACGTGGAGCTTGACGCCGGGCACATATTGTACCGGGAGACTATTGCCAATAAGGTCGAGGGCGTGGGGCACTTCGAGCCTCTGCGCCACTATGCCGAGGTGCACCTGCTGCTTGAGCCGCTGCCGCGCGGCAGCGGCATAGTGGTTGACTCCGCCGTCAGCGAGGACGAGCTGGACGGCAACTGGCAGCGGCTTATCCTCAGCCATATTCTCGAAAAGCCGCACAGAGGGGTGCTGACCGGCTCGCCCATAACCGATATGAAAATAACGCTCGCCGCAGGGCGCGCGCATCTCAAGCACACCGAGGGCGGCGACTTCCGCCAGGCGACCTACCGCGCGATACGCCAGGGGCTCATGCAGGCGGAGAGCGTACTATTAGAGCCGTATTACGCCTTCATGCTTGCCGTTCCGGCGGAGCAGCTCGGCCGCGCGATCTCCGACCTTCGCGCCATGAACGCCGAATTTTCATCGCCGGAGGAGGACGGCGGCTTTATGCGCCTTACCGGCGCGGCGAGCGTTTCCGCGATGAACGGCTATGCTAATGAGCTTGTTGCCTACACCCACGGACGCGGGCGTCTCTCCCTCCGCTTTGACAGCTACCGTCCATGCCGGAATCAGCGCGCCGTGGTCGATTCCATAGGCTATGACCCGCTTGCCGACACGGAAAATACGCCCGATTCGGTGTTCTGCGCACACGGTGCAGGCTTCAACGTCCGCTGGGATGAGGTCAAGAACTATATGCATCTTGACTCCGTCCTTGCGCCGCAGCGTGAGGTGAAGGATATTGTCCCCGCTGCGGTGCGCCGCGCCGTCAGCATTGACGAGCGTGAGCTTGAAGCGATAATGGAGCGGGAATTCGGTCCGATAAAGCGCCCGTCGTATACGGCGGCGCGCGTCAACGCCGCCCCGGCGGCGCAGACGGACGCCGCGCCCAGAAAGCAGTATGTCATTGTCGATGGGTATAATCTCATCTTCGCATGGGACGCCCTCAAAGCGCTCGCCGCAGGCAGCATGGATCTTGCCCGCACACGTCTGGCGGATATACTCTCCAGCTACGCGGGCTATACGAAAAACGAGACGGTGCTTGTGTTCGATGCATACCGCACACCGGACAGCGGTTCGGCGCGCGGGGAGTACCACAATATCCGCGTCGCTTATACCAACATGGGCGAGACTGCGGATATGTACATTGAACGTCTCGCAAACGGGATCGGTAAGAATTACGACGTTCGCGTCGTCACAAACGACAGTCTTATCCGCCTCTCCGCCCTGCGTTCCGGCGTGCTTCGCTGCTCGGCGAAGGAATTTATCGCGGAGCTGGAGTGGACGAGCGCCCGCATCGCGGAGATACTGGACGCAACGAACAAAAACGCACATACAACGAGGCTTGAAGATGGAAAGAGATGAGCTTTTGCGCCGCGCGGAGGATCTTTCCACGCGCTGTGACAGGACGGGCAAGCTGACGCACACCGGCTTTCTCACCCCGGCGGAGCGCTATGAGCTGGAAAGCTGGGGCAAACACGCGGCTGTGCCGCCGGTTTTTTCCGGCGGACGTGCGGAGTGCGAACGCACAGCGGCGTTTTTCCTGCCGTATTATATGGATGAGGAGAGCTTTGATCCGGCGGAGTATATAGATGCGATAGCATTTACGGCGCATTTCGGCGCGCCCGGGCATAGGGATTACATGGGCGCGCTGCTCGCTATGGGCATCGGGCGCGAGTGGCTGGGCGACATCTGGGTGCAAAATGACCGCGCCTATGTCTTCTGCATGCCGTCTGTCACCGCGCATCTGCTCACGCTCGACAAGGTGGGGCGCTGCGGCGTGACGGCGGAGCAAATCGCACCCGCAGATGTTCCCGACCCGGTGCGCGAGGTGAAGGAGGTCAGCTTCTCCGTTATGAGCCTCCGGCTGGACGCCGTCGCGGCGGGAATGTTCTCCATGTCGCGCACCGAGGCAGCAAAGCATATCGCCGCGGGCGGCGTGTGCGTCAATTATGCCGAGTGCCTCAAGCCAGATCTCGCGCTGCATGAGGGGGATATGGTATCCATGCGCGGCGTGGGCAAGGGGCGGCTCACCGGCACGGGCGGCACATCCCGCAAGGGGCGGCTCTTCGTATACGCGGAGATTTTCAAATAAGCTTGTGGCAAATAAGCTTATCTTATATATATATAATAGAAGAGTGAAAGGACATAAGCTATGAAAGAGGCTATATTCCATTTCCCGACGGAGGGCGCGCCAGTAGACTGCGTCCAGATAAAGAGCGGGCATATAAACGAGACGTATCTTGTCACAACGGATACCGGCGCAAAATATATCCTCCAGTGGATAAACCAGTTTGTTTTCCCGAACGTGAACGCGTTGATGAACAATATGTCCGCAATCAGCGCCTATCTTGCCGCGCATCCCGGGGAGAAAACCGCCATGATAAGCTATATGGACACGCTCGACGGGCACAATTATTATGACGACGGCGAGGGCGGCGCGTGGCGCGTCTATCGCTTTGTTGACAACAGCATATGTCTGCAATCCGCTGAAACGCCGGAGGATTTTGCCGAGAGCGCCCGCGCCTTCGGGCATTTTCAGTATGCCCTGCGCGATTTCCCGGCCGAGACGCTGGAGGAGACGATAGTCAACTTTCATAATACGCCTGACCGCTACCGCCAGTTCAGGGCGGCGATAGCAGCCGATGCGCGCGGTCGCGCCGCTGAGGTGCGCGAGGATATTGCCTTTGCACTCGAACGCGAGCAGCGCGCCTGCGCTCTTCACAAAATGCGCATGGACGGCACGCTGCCCGTCCGCGCCACGCATAACGACACGAAGATAAACAACGTCCTCTTCGACGCGAACACGCGAAAGGCGCTCTGCGTCATCGACCTTGACACCGTCATGCCCGGGCTTTCCGCCTACGACTTCGGCGATGCGATACGCTTCGGCGCATCGACCGCCGCCGAGGATGAGCCGGATCTTTCAAAGGTCAGTCTCGATCTTGATCTGTTCCGCGCATTCACGCGCGGCTTTCTCGAAGCATGCCCAAGCCTTACCGGCGCAGAGGTAGACGCGCTTTGTCAGGGGGCGTATACCATGACCATCGAGTGCGGCACCCGCTTTCTCGGCGACTACCTCAACGGCGACGTGTATTTCTCCATCGACCGCCCGGAGCAGAACCGTGACCGCGCCCGCACTCAGTTCAAGCTCGTCTCCGACATGGAGCGCCATTGGGACGAAATGCGCGAGATCGTCCGCGCCGAGCATGCGGCGCTCGCTGACGCGAGAGAACAGAAGAGAACAATGTCATGTAGCAGCTGTTGACGCACGCGGAAATGCTATCGTCACCACAGCGGCAGAAAATACTTGGAGAGGTGCAGGTATATAAATATGAAAGCAACGGTTATTTATTTCAGTCCGACCGGCGGCACGGAGCACGTGGCGCAGCTCATCGCGGGCGAGCTTAAGGCGCAGGCGCTGGACGTCACGGTCTTTGACTATGACCTCAGCTATGGCGAGGACGATGTGGTTTTCTTCTGCTTCCCGGTGTACGGCGGCAGAATACCCAAGCCCATGTACAAGCGCATGCAGGGCATACGCGGCTCAAGAACCCCGGCGGTGCTCGTGGCAGTGTACGGCAACCGCGCCGTGGAGGACGCGCTTATGGAGATGAGCGACCTTGCACGCGAGAAGGGATTCCGCACGGCCGGCGGCGCGGAGATGATCGCGCCGCATTCCATTGACCGCCGCTTCGGCGCGGGCCGCCCGGACGAAAGCGACACGGCGAAGCTCATGGAGTTTCTCCATAAGCTCGAAGCGAAGGAAAAGCTCGGCGTTGTCGCCATGCCCGGCAGCCATGATTACCGCAGGTATGACGGTCTGCCGCTGCACCCCGTCTCCGGCAGGGATTGCAGCGGCTGCGGTACGTGTGCCCAGGAGTGCCCCACCGGCGCGATCGACGGTGGTGACCCCAGAAAGCCCGACCCGGCAAAATGCATTTCATGCATGCGCTGCGTCAGCGTCTGCCCGTTTGAGGTCCGCCATGTGCCGAAGGCGCTGCTTCTCGCGGCGTCAGCGTCGCTGCGTCTCGTCTGCTCGACGCGCAAAGAGCCGAAGTTTTATATTTGATAAAGACGTTATCGCGCCGCATTTGCCTGCGGCGCGTTTTTTGCGCATATAGTGGGTTTTGCGTCAATTAAAATTGAAAATCAGTTGAACAACTGTTTACGATGGCACAGTATATTTATATGCACAACGTATAATACCGTCAATATGGGGAGGCTGGGTGATGGCGCAGTATACGCAGAGGGCTATTATTGAGACGTTTGAGAAGATGCTGACCGAGATGCCGTTTGACAGGATAACGGTGTCGGCGCTCGTGCGCCGGTGCGAGATCAGCTCCAATACCTTTTATTATCATTACAGCGATATTTATGATCTTCTGGACGTGTGGATGCGCGGCGAGCTGAGCACCTACGCCAGCGGCAAGCCGCCCTATGACGATTTAAAACTTGCCATGAAGGACTTTCTGCGCGACTGTGTGGAGCACTCCGCTGTCATTTATCATATTTTCAATTCCCTTTCTCGTGACAGGATGGAGCGCTTTGTCTTCACACTGGGGGAGGATGTGTTTTACCGCTTTGTGTGCCGGCACGCGGCGGCGTATGAGGTGCCGGAGGCGCGGCTGAAGGAGATGGCGGACGTCTGCCGCTATTCCTTTGCGGGGCTTTTCCTGCGCTTTCTCTGGGGACGCATGAGAGAGGATATCGACGCCATGGTCGAAGGGTACAGCGAAGTGCTCGACGGGCTCGTCATGGGCACGGCGATGAAATATCCCCGCCGTTTCTGAAAATTAACCGTATTTACCCTATATCATATTGCGCCCGGTCTCTTGCTCAGCCGGAGGTATTATGATATGAAAAACAACAGGCGCGGCAGAGTGATCATGCCGCGACTGTTGTTTTTAGGTTATGTCCTTTGGTGCTTTCAGCATTACCGTGATATAAAACATATGGTTCTCGGCTTCATATTGCCAGTCAAAATCACCGGCGTATCTTGTCAGAACCCTTTTTACACTCCTGAGACCGAGTCCGTGAAACGCTCGGTCATTTTTTGTTGTTACCAGCGTTGACCCGTCGCAATTAGGCGGGGTATCGCAGCTGTTGGATATAACAATAATGTTATAGGTGTTATGAATGCCGGTTTCTATCGACATTATCCTCGCGCGGGAAGCCGCGGCGGCGGTGAGCGCGTTGTCGAGCAGATTACCAAGTATGGCAACGAGGTCAATGTCCTGCAAGCACGAAAGATTGCAGAGCTTTATATCATACGCGAATTTCACAGTGTGCAGCTCGCATTCTGTTTTGTACTTATTGATTATAACATCAAGCGTTCTGTTTCCGCTGTGGCAGCCGCTGGAGTAGCTCACAAGCTGTGTTTGCAATTTGCTTATGTATTTGTTTATGTCCGGGTCGTGGCTGAGACTTTGTATTGCCGACAGATGATTTTTTGCATCGTGGGCGTACAGCATGAGCTGCTCATTTTGCCGCTCAAGTATGTCATAGTACGCCTTTTCAGTTTGCAGACGGTCATTCTCTGCCTTCATTTGCAGATATTCGCAGTCTTTCTCTGCTCCGTGCTGGTATGTGAGGAAGAACATAATAGTTGAACCAAGCAATACCGCGCTCGTAAGCGCGAGCAAAAACTGATTCCCATCGCTTATCTGCTCGTGTGCACAGATATACCAGAACGCCAGCAGAGCAAACAGCACGCCTGCGGGCAGGAGGAAAAAGCTTGCGTTTATTTGGCTGACAGTGCCTTGATGCCGCAGCCAGCTTAAAAGCAGCACGCACGCAAAAAGGTACATGGTTTTGCTGATGACCGCCTCCATCAGCAGCAGCGACATATCGGAGTTATACGATGTGGTGTTTTCGACGGTCAATGATGATATTGCAAAAATAGTCACCAGCTCAAATACAGCAGAAAAAATGCTCATCAGCATAACGTAGACCAAAGCGGTGTTCAGCCTCATGTTGAAGCAAATGACGGCGAAGAGCAAGGTGCATACCATTGACGACAAGGCATTTATCCAAACTGTATTTGAAAAGGTGACATTTGCCAGAGAGGCAATCGTAAAAATACCAGCGCCGAACAGCATAGTGATGACGGTTGACCATTTGCAGCCGTTCACGGATGAAAAAACCGTATACGCGATGAGCATTTCAAAAAGGTATATCACAGTGGAGACAGCAAAGTTGAGCATATTTACCTCCGCCGCAGATAGTCAAACCAGAATTTGCGGAAAGCCGCCTGTTTTCGCGACGCGATAGGAATGACGATAGAATCGGTCAAGGTAAGCTCAGTATAGGAATACGAGCCGACATAATGAAGATTAACAAGAAAAGCATTATGCACATGGCAGAAGAAAGCGGACGGTAAGTGTTCAAGCCACCAGTCAAAGCTTTGCTTTGTGGTGAACGCTCCGTCTTTTGTGACCATTACAACGCGGCGGTTATCGCGCATTATGTATTCAATATCATCTATCACTGTGCGCCTGTGTTCGCCGTTAACGGATGAAAAAACATCGACATATGTACCGCTGATATACTCCATTGCTTTGTCAAGACCGGCGTACAGCCGCACAGGGTCAAACGGTTTTTCAAAATACCTGAGCGCACGCAGGTCCATTGCATCATCCTGATATTTGTTGTAATTCGTCACAAAAAACAGTGCAATCTTGCTGTTGCGCTGTTTCAGAGCTTTTGCGAGGGATATGCCGTCCAAATCATCCATCTGAATGTCGAGAAAAGCGAGATGATACGCTGTGCCGTTCTCAAGCGCATGCGTGGGAGACTGCATTGCGTCGATGCGGCATGGGAATCCACGCTCGTCCATGTATTTCTTCACATGGATGTGCAGTTCGCTTACGAATTGCGGTTCATCGTCACATATGAGTACGTTAAACATAAAATTTACCTCGTAATAAACATGAATGTGATATATGAAATGTCAGCATATTTATCTTACCACAAATTACATATCTTGTCAAACAATAATGCGGTTTTCTGCATTTCGACGCTGTTTTTCTGCATTTCGACATAAGCCATTGCGTTATAGCACAGTTGTGGTATCGTAGACGCAGAGGGGAGGTGAAGAATGTGGAGAAAATAAAAAAGCTTGCCGCAAAAGCAGCTAAATCCGCAGCCGAAAAAGCTTTAAAGCGGAACGCAAACAGCACGACCTGTTGGGCAATATATCAGCCCAAAGCCCCAGCCGCGCTCGACCGTTTCAAGACCGTCCGTAAGTGATATTGCGGATTGCGCAAAAAGCCGTAGACTTGGTTTTAACTCAAAGTGAGATTGCACAAGAGGACAAGGAACTTTATGTCTACGGCTTCTTTGTACTGTTTTCCAACCTGTTTTTCTTCCTTCTGACGTTGTTCTTTGGGTTCATTTTGTGTATTCCCCTTGAAAGCGCAGTGTTCTATATCATGTTTGCCGCGGTGAGGGGCTTTGCCGGCGGTATACACGCAAAGTCGGAGGGGCTTTGCACACTCAGCACGTCATTGGCGCTTTTTGTGTCGCTGCTGGCGGTAAAGGGACTTGCCGCAGCAGAAAAACCGGGTTATGTACCTGTCATGCTGACGGTCGGACTTGTCTGCGTTGCTGCGTGCAGCCCTGTTGACACAGAGGAAAAACGACTGACAGAGAGCGAACGGAAGAGGTATAAATGCAAGTCAATAATTGCTGCGTCGGCAATTGCTGTGATTGCGGCAGTGGCGCATGTGATTGGGGAAAGCTCCATTTCTGCCGCGTGCGCTGTCAGCCTGGTGCTGGAAAGCGCTCTCCTGACGTTTGGAAAGATGCAGACCGGCGGTAAATCAACCGACCGTTAATGTAAAAATACAAAAAGAAAGCGGTGATTCCAATGGGCTAGATCAATTTCCACTCGCAAGGAACAATATCCAACAACAAACGTCAAATAAATAACGAAAGGAATTGTTTACAAAAATGAAAAAGAGAATAATTTCAGCACTGCTGGTGCTCGTCCTGGCGATATGTGTGTTCCCGGTCAGCGCATTTGCCGTAGGTACACCGGTTGCCCCTCCTTCAAATTTGGGGAATGATCAGACTTTTTTCTATAACGCCTATGGTCAGTATTATATAGTTGATAAAACTACGCAGGTATCTTACGGCGCGGTATGGGGATATGTTACCTGCATTCAAGACCTGATGAACCGGTTTTATGAATGCACCGGAAACAAAGCATATTATGTCGGGACTGTGGACAGCGATTTTGGAGATAAAACCAGAAGCGCCGTGTTGACATTTCAGGCAAATCAGGGAATAACTGCTGACGGA
Source organism: Clostridiales bacterium UBA5888 (assembly GCA_002431965.1). GTDB lineage: Bacteria > Bacillota > Clostridia > Oscillospirales > Oscillospiraceae > Limivicinus. The sequence continues at coordinate 60,468 of DJEW01000028.1, read as the reverse complement.
ATAGTCGGTTATGGTACTTGGACAGTATTTAATACAAGATGGCAGTATGACCTCAGCCTCAGCCAAAAAATTCTCCCGCACCTGACTTGACGGCAATATCATAGAAAAGCGGCTATAAAACAGTAATTTAGATTTGAAGGTATGCCCAGAGGCTTGCCCTCGGGCATACCTTCAGTAAAGGAGCACAGCATGAAAAGGCTTTTTATGGCATTGCTTGCCGCCATATTCGTCTGCGGCTTGACATCGTGTTCCGGCGAACGTGGAGTTGGCAACGACCCGGATAACGAGATCGACGCGGCTGCAGAAGCGGAAAAAACTGTTTCACCGTGCTTCGCCCTCGAAACATCTAATGTAGAAAACGACATATGGACGAGTGATCGGCTTGCTGCCTTCGACAGTCTTGTATATTATATTGGCAGTGACAGCAGCAAATATTATGTAAACTGTTTTGACTGCAAAACAGATGCTGACATGGAGCTGCTTAGTTCAGCGGACAAGCTCTATTGTGACGTTTCTGTGGACTTGGATGGTGTGGTGTACATCCTTGCCGCATCTGCAAACGAGGACGGAAACTATGAGGTCATCATACTTGATACGCTGGGAAATACCGTTGAAAGCTACCCTTTCGGAAAACTGTCCACGGCTGATGAGTGGCTTCCGAGCCAACTTGAGGTTTATGGCGGAAAGCTGTTTATTATAGGGAGCGAGCAGCTTGTTACAGCGGAAATTGAATCGGAGATAAAAGTCCTGCAAACCATGCAGGTGCAGTCCGGAGCGAAGCTTGCGCGTACACATGACGGTGAGATACTGTTGGCATATAACGAGGGAACCGAATACCGCATTGACGCATATTCTCCTTTGGCTGAGAAACTCAGCCCGGCGAAAAGTGTTGTTTTTAATATGCCGTTTACAGACATGAGCGGCGGTGTGGCTTGGGATGCTTATCTGAGCAGCAGCAACGCGCTTTTTGGGTATCGCTTTGACACGAAAGAGTTTAAAAAGCTTTTTTCGTGGAACGGCATAGGCATTATACAGGGAAGTGTTGCCGAGGCGGGAGAGAAGCTGGTATGCGCTGGGCGTATTGCGTATGATAAGCCGTCTCCACTTCTCGTACTTGCACCGATTGAGGTGAGCGAGGATGACAGCGGCGTGATACGCTTTGCGACAACAGACCCGAACGGGATAGATTTTCGAGTTCAGGAAGCAATAAGAGCATGGAACGGCACTCATCCCGACTGCCCGATAGAGATCGTGGATTATTCCGTGTATGGCGGTGAGAACAGTACATTGTCTGCCGCAAAGCTTATGGCGGATATTGTGGCGGGAAATATGCCGGATATATATGATTTCTCCATGTCCTCTGTCGATACAATTCCTTCCTCAGCGCAGCTTGCCAGACGCGGCTTGCTTGAAAATTTATATCCATATATCGACAGCGATCCGGAACTGGCACGCAGTGACTTCATACCTGGCATTATCAACTCGCTAGAAATAAATGGCGGACTGTATGAGGTCGTTCCGGCATTTTCCGTTGTGACCACATTTGCTTCCTCAAGCGCGGTCGGGTCAGAAGAGAACTGGACGTATGACGCTCTGAACTCCGTGGTGGAGAGCAGCGATTTCTTCGACACTGTTTTTGACAAGCACCATGACCGTATGTGGCTTTTGGGCAACATCGTTGATGCTTCCGGCAAGAAACTTGTGGACTGGTCTGCCGGCAAGTGCTATTTTGAATCGGATTATTTCAGAAATGTGCTCGAGACTGTGAAGCAAATGCCGGAGACAGGCGCACAGATGGAAAGCGCCGTGTTGTCTGATGAGGTCTCGACGAGCACAGGCTTGCTGTACTATATAAACGCCAATGATGTGTGGATGGCGAGCACTGCGCCGCAGGCGTTTTTCGAGGATTACTGTTTTCCGGGGCTTCCGGAGATCGGCAGTGCTGTCTATCCGCTCCTTAGTTACGGTATTTCGGCATATTCAGCGAACAAGGATATGTGCTGGCAGTTTCTGCGGCAGTTTCTGACTGAGGAATACAAGATGAAATTCTTCATTTCACCACGGCTGGACGGGTTGAGAGAGCAGATAGACAGCACATGGGAGGGATTCGGTGATATTCGGCAGTACCACCCATACGGGCTGGAGGCAATGAACAAGCTTGCGGATATTATCATTGATGCGGACACTGTTGTACGCCATGATGCGCAGATATGGCAGGTCGTACATGCTGCGGCGGGGGCTTACTTTGCCGGAGACCAGAGCGTGGAGGACACTATGAAGCAGATACAAAGCAGAGTCAGCATCTACCTCGCCGAGCAGTA
>DJEW01000028.1:53458-57965 GCA_002431965.1 Clostridiales bacterium UBA5888 | reverse complement strand
CCTGCGAAAGCATGTGTGCCTTGTGCTGCTTGCCGCGGTGCTTCTGGGGCTGTGCGCGTGCGGTGCAACCCCCACGCAGCCAACGCCGGCAGCGACTGCCGCCCCGGCGACGGCGGAACCCACCGCCGCGCCCACGCCGACGCCCGCCGCGACCGCACGCCCGACTGTCCCCGGCTTCATAGCCTCCGAGATACCAAATCCCGACTGGGTCAAGCGTTGGGGCGACTGTGAAATTTATAACGACACGTTTTATATTGCGGCAACGGCAACGGACGGCGCGCCTGCAGTCGCGGCATTCGATACGCGCACGGATGAGTTTACAAGAATAGATATTACAGTCAGTGATCTGCATAATCCGCTCATATATCGTGTGTCTGCCGCGGCGGACACACTTTGGCTCCTGGCGCAGGAAACACAGACGGCTGAGGAGCGGAATAGCGGCGGCTATACAGAAGACCTGCATGAATATATCATCCGCGTGAACCTTGTAAGCGGAGAACAGACGAGGAGCGTAGTAAACTTCTGGGACGACATCAACGCTCCGCTATACTTCCTGCTCGCACTGGACAATGACAGAGCGCTCACTGGCAATGATTTCTGCGAGGAACACCCCATCTATCTTATAGACGGAAACGCCAATGTTATCGGCGCTCCGGAAACTGTGCTGTACGGAAACCCGGCTCGTGTGTGGGTTAACGGTGTGCGCTGGGTGGCGACGCCGGAGGGGCTTGCGCAGCTCGACCCGACCACTGTTCAGTACAGCACGCCGATTCCCGATCTTATCAATCAGCCGGCGCTGTATTCCAGCAGTCTCGGTCATTTTCTCGTGACGCGTGACAATGTGCTTTACAATTATGACCCGGCAGCACAGCAGGCAACGGAGGTGCTGAAATGGGCGGACGTTGCGTTCAGCTATAAGCGGCTGTACGGTCGTGCAGGATTGGAGAATGTGAACGGCGACATTTATCATCTCACAGACAGGATAACGAAAGTATCCATGAGGGAAGTGCCCGTAAAGGACACACTCACGCTCGCCTGTCTCGGCGATACGACCTCTTATGGCTACCCCACCGATGGATGGGGGATGACAAATAAGACATTTGTCTGCTCTGACGCTCTCATGGATGCGGTACTGCGCTTCAATAACTCCGACCCGGATTACAGAGTGGAGATAAAGCCGTATATTTACAGCAGCGAAGAGGAGCGCACCCGCTTGCTTATAGACCTTGCCGCGAACGGGGAGGTTGACATTATCGACACCAGCCTGCTGCCAGACGGCGCGGCGGACAGCAGCATGCTCGTGGATATGCTGCCGTACCTCGACGCGGACGCGGACATCAGCCGCGAGGACTTTATCCCCGGTCTCCTCAACGCCATGATGCGAAATGGCGGACTTTATGAATATATCGACCGCTTTGATGTTCTCACCGTCACCACGCGGCAGAACTTCGCTGCGGGAGGCGAGTGGACAGCGGAGCGAATGCGCCAACTGATGGAAGAAAACCCTGATCTGCGCACTGAGAACAACATTGAAAACCTTGTGCTCCTCTTTTCGCGCGCTGCAACGGCGGAGTTTATGGACACGGCAAATGCGAGCTGCCGCTTCACCGATCCCGCATTTGGCGAATGGCTTAAGCTCTTAAAGCAGCTTGCTTCTATCACCCGCACGGAGTGGCACACCGATGAATACACATTTTTCCTCGAATATGACTTCCCAGGCAGCGTTGGCGGCAAATCGCCCACTGTGGCGGGTGGAGAGTATGCGGTCGTTGGCTTCCCGAATGCTGAAGAGACAGGAAGCTACTTCATGCGCTACGGCGCGCCGACGGCAATGGGCGTCGGAAGCTATATCACGGAAAGTATGATGACGATGGGCGCGAATACGAGCCTCGGCATTATGGCGGCGAGCGCGAATGCGGACGGCGCGTGGAGGTTTATAAAGACGTATATGTCCGGAACGGAGGACGTTGACCTGCTGTACGGCGTACCGGCGAACAAGGTCAGCTTCGAACGCGCGGTTGAAAACGAGCTGGACAAGGAGCCGGCTGACCGCCCCGCGTATCAGCAGTTTACGGAGAGCGACGCGGAGTATATACGATCAATTGTTTACGGAACGACAAAATATGTTTTGAATAGTCCCGAGGTCATGGACACCATGCGCACTGTCCTCAACGCCTACCTCGGCGGGCAGTATACCGAGGAAACGGCATCAGCCCAGCTCCAGAGCCGTTTGAGCATCTACCTCGCCGAGCAGTACGGCTGACACATATAAAAGGCGCGGCAGCCATACCACAACTAACCTTGGTGCTGCATTTTGCAGCACCTCCTTTGAATGGAGATGCGTATGAAAAGATTTGCGATTATTTTCCTCGCCATGATCGGCATTTTGCTGCTTTGCTCATGCGGTGCAGAGAGCAGCAGCGACAACTACGCCGGCGATTATGCACATAATAATGCAGCCGGTGATGCAGCCGGTGATGCAGATGATACGGCGTATTATTGGAGAGCGCAGACGCAAAGCCGGTTTCCGCTTGGGATTGACGGGAGCATCAGCGGCGTTGCCGCTGACAGCAGCCGTATATTCGTATGCGGTGAAAGAGATGGGGAAGCTGAACTTGTTTTCATGGATTATACATCAGACGACCAAGGCTGTAATATAGGGGAAGACGAAGAAATAGAGCTTCCGGAGGAAAGCAGAGCGGTAAATATAAGTTACGGAGCAGATCATTTTTATCTGCTGCTGGGAAGCTCCGCTTCTGACGGAAATGATGAAACATACACCGTAAATATATACACGCATGAAGGCAGCCTGACTGCAAGTCTGCCTGTTGCTGTTGATAATGGCGATTCTGCAAAGAGCCTCCTTGTGCTCTCCGACGGCAGCTTTTGGCTGCGCGGGTTGCACAGCATACGGCATTACTCTGCCGACGGTTCGGAAATGTCGGGCTTTTCGGAAAGCGGCAAGGACATAGGCCCGGTAATAGAAGTAAACGGTGAAGCCATATTTCAGACGACTGATTACCAAAACAGCAAATCGCAGTTGAATAGATTTGATTCAGACGAGCAAAAACTGATCCCGATAGAAAACGGCTGCGCGCTCTCAGCGCCGACAGCCATTTGCCAGAGCGCTGTGGGTGTGCCGCTCATAAGCATGGGCGACAGCCTGATCGCCGTAACCGATGATTATGAAGCTCAGGAGATGGTCAATTGGAATGAGCTGCTGGGCACGACGACGCTTTATCGGTATATTTGTCAGCTCGGCGAGGACACATTCCTGCTCGTTGAGCAGAATATTGATGAAATGTATTACCAGATGCAGGGCATAGAATGCGGGGCTTCCGGCGAACTCATCTGCGTTGCGAAAAGCTACGTCCCGGATAACCGCAGCTCCGTGCGAATTGCTTTTTACGGTCAGGCGTCTGAAATGCTCGGTGTGCTTGAAAGCCAATATGCGCACTATTCTCCGGATTATCGCGTGGAATGTCTTGACTACGGTTCGGACAAGGCTGGTCTTGAACGCCTGACACGCGACGCCGCGACGGCTGACAAGATAGACATTATAGTGTGCGACGGGTACTCCATAGATACAACCGCAGGTTTTGTCGATCTATATCCTTTTATAGATAATGATCAGATATTATCGAGGGAGGATTTTGTCCCGCAGGTGCTTTCCGGGATAGAGCGCAATGGAGAGCTGCATGAAATCTGGAGCGGCTTTTCGATCAACGCCCTTGAAGCCTTTGGACAACTCTCAGAAGGTCCGACGCCTCTCCGCCTCGTTGATTGTCAGGCATATCTTGACTCTATAGGATATACCGAACCGATGTTCAGTGCCTGGATGACAAAAACAGAGCTTCTGAAATGCATTTGCCCGGGTATGCTGAAATCGGCGTATGACCCGGGAAGCAACAGCTATAATCTGGATAACGGTGATATTAGAGCGCTGCTTGAGCTGTGCAGTACACGTCCTGCGGAGGTTGACGGCGAAAACGAATATTTTTCAGAGGTTCTTGGCTATACAGATCTTCAGCCTGATTATTTTAACAATCTCATAACCTCGGGCAGAGCGTTCAGATTATTTGACGGCAGTAATGGCGACAATTTCACAAGCTTTGTCTGCGATTACAGAAGCGGATACATGATTCCCGAAACTTGTCCGGATAAGGAGAACGCATGGGGATTCCTTCGCATACTGCTTATGGAGGAGCAGCAGCTGAAAGAGTATAACCAAAGGCGCATGTGTTACCCGAGCAATATAAATGCGCTTGAACAGGTGCTGGATTCATATGATTCTCCGGAAACCTATGAGGCGGTACACCGCCTGATTGAAGATGCGGCGCTCTATACGCCGGACTATGTCAAGGCGGAGCAAATATTTATAGAAAGCGTACAGCCTTACCTTTACGGAGATGCAGAGCTTGATGAGGTTCTCGGCATTGCGCAGGGCAAATTGAATATCTTCTCTGCCGAGCGTAAAAGCTGATTGCTCAGCTTGTCAAAAAAGTCC
>DJEW01000028.1:47678-53326 GCA_002431965.1 Clostridiales bacterium UBA5888 | reverse complement strand
CGGTTTATCCGATTTGAGGCGGGGCTTGTCCCCTCAAGCTCCCCCGCGGCTCAGTTATCCGGCTTCAAAGCTTTGCTTTTTGATAGTCTGGATTGCTGCTAGATAGCTGTATGTTCTGCAAAAGACTCTTGCAATCATATAGCAGCTCCCGCCGTTGCAACACGGCGGGAGTTGTTATATAATACATCTGCAATAAAGGTTATTCACGGAGTTATTATAATCATGGACGAAAAAACTGCTGATCTGCGCGGCGCTTCGCGTCTCTGCGCGGATCTTGAGACCGCGCTGCCGACGCTGGGCAAGGCCGTGTTCAGCCAGCCTGCGGACGCGCTGAGCGATACGAAGGTCATCATCCGCCCGGTCGCGCTGCGCGGCGAGCGGCGCTATCAGCTCGAGCGCTTTCGCGGCAGCAAGGCGTATCATCAGAATCTCACGGCGGAGGAGCTTCTGCGCGCCGCAGCGGATGAGCTGGACGGACGCTACCGGCAGGTGCTTATCGTGTCGGACGCGCTCGCGGCGCAGTACAGCCTGAAAACGAACGGCGCATATAAGCGCAGGCTGAGCACGGCGGTTCCCCGCCCGGGCGCGTGCGATGCGCACAACCGCGAGAAGAGCTATATTCTTGCCGAGGGCGAGAATATCCCCGCGCTTGTAGATCTCGGCGTGTTCACGGCGGACTTTCACATTGTGCGGGCAAAATATGATAAATACAAGCAGATAAACCGCTTTATCGAGCTTGTGGACGACGAGTTTTCAAGGACGAACCGGAGGGACATCACGATCCTCGACTTCGGCTGCGGCAAATCATATCTCACGTTCATCCTCTATTATTATTTCACCGTCAAACGCGGCATGAACGCGCGGATAATCGGGTATGACCTCAAGGAGGACGTTGTGGAGCGCTGCAACGCCGTGGCAGAGAAGTACGGCTATACGGGGCTGCGCTTTGTGCATGCCGACGTGACGCGCGATGTGCTGTATGATGAGCATATCGACATGATCGTCACGCTCCATGCCTGCGACACCGCAACGGACTACGCCCTGTGGTACGCGCTCAGCCGCCGCGCAGAGTATATATTCTCCGTGCCGTGCTGCCAGCACGAGGTAAACAAAACCATACGCAGGGGAGGGGAGCTGGACATCTTCATGTCGCACGGGATAATAAAGGAGCGTATGTCCGCCCTGCTGACCGATGCGATACGCGCTGCAGTGCTTGAGGACATGGGCTATGGCGTGGATATGATAGAATTCATCGACCTTGAGCATTCGCCCAAAAACATCATGATACGCGCCGTGCGCGGAAAGCGGCGCGGAACAAAACGCATTGCTGCGGCGCGCGCTCTTGCGGATAAATACTCTTTCCGCCAGACGCTGCTGGAGCTGGCGGAGGGCGAAGCGGAAAAGGACGCGCATATCGCGCATATATAAATATATATAAACGTATAAAACGGAAAGAGGCTTCGACACAGCCTCTTTCCGTTTTTTGCAGAACTCCGGGTCGCTCCCTGCGCATGAGAGCTCGCTTTCATCTGTAAACTGTTGGCGGCATTATAATAGCACACGGTGTGCGCGGATGCGGGCGAAAGCTGCGGTCTGGGTAAGCTCCGATTACTAATACCCAATCTTTGACCGCTCTATATCGAGCTGACCGGCAAGCTGGCAGGTGGGGAGAATGCTCGTCTCGTCGGTGATGAGCGTGTTGGACACGTACTTGAACCCGCCCGCGCCGTCGGGGCGGACGGTCAGCTCATGCGTGAATGCGCGGTCTGTACCATACCACTCGTTGAGCGCGTCCACGCGCATGGTCAGCGTCCCATCGGCATTGTACCAGTATTCCACGACCTCCGGCTGCGGTGCGCGCGGCGCGGTGTTGTATGAGTCCTCCGAATACGGAAGGAAGAAGTATCCTCCCAGACGCGAGGAGTAGTCGGAAATGTTTTTCAGCACAGAAACGTCAATGTTGAAATATGCCTGCACAACGCTTTCAAAGTTGTCTGCCGGCACTAGAGACAGCTTTGTCCCGTCTATCGCGGAAAAGTAGCTGCCGGTGTTGGCAGCGGTGAGGCATGCCGTGCCGTGGTACATGCCGAAAAGATAGGCGAAGAGACTGTTGAAGTCGATAATGCCGAGGTCGGCTTCCGTCCATGTGGTGGTGAAGAGATTGTTTTCAAAATACCCGACCGGCTCAACGTACATTTCGCTGAGCGCGCGCTTGGTGCTGTCATATGGCAGAACGCGCACAAAAACATAGGAATTGGTGTTCGCACGCTGGTTGTCGTCAAAGCTTGCGGTGTCGCGGCTGTATATGAGCCAGCCCTTTTCCGTATAGCGCACGTCCCCAATGGCGTAGCGCCCCTCCGTGAGAATGGACGGCTCGCAGTTTTTGTCCCATATGGCGGACATGGCAATGAGATACCACACGCCGTTCGTGCGCGCAAGATGGTACACGCTTATCTGCCCGTCGTTGTACACCATATAGTATGACACACCCGTGTCGCCCGCTGCGCTTATCGTGCTGCCGAAGTAGACAATGGGGTCGGGGCACTGCATATCCATTGTGCCGAGATAATCCACGGCGCTGTAGCCCAGCTGCCCTATCCGCGTCACCATTGCCTGCACGGTTGCCGTGCTGAGAACGACGTTGATGGCCGTGCCCTTGTCGGCCTGCTCATATATATCGCGGCAGCCTTCAGCCACGGAGAGAAGCTCATCCCGGACGGCGTTCTTCTCGGCTCTGGAGGTGTCGTCAATGCTGTTGTATTTTTCTGAGATTTTGGGCGCGGAGGACGCTTCGGGGGTCGCCTGCTCGGCGTTTATGGAGTAGTCCGGCGCGGGCGTTTCGACCGGGGCTGCCTTTTTGCCGCAGCCGGCAAGCGCCAGCGACGCGGCGAGCAGCAGGCACAGCGCCGCTCTTCTCTTTTTCAAACATACCCCACCTTTCGTTTGCAGTCAAAACTATATCTGCATTATAATACATTCTGCCCGCCTTGGCAAGCGCGGCGCGGGGTGGTATACTGGGTGCGGCTGTGATATGCGCCGGAGGGTATGAGAATGAGTAATTTTTTTGAGATATACGACGTGCTGCTCGCGCAGCTTGGCGCAGACGCGGCACGAGAGAGAGTCACGCGAGCCGTGTCGTGTGCGCGCTGGGCTCTGGCAGAGAGCGGGGAGCACATGGGCATTGCCATGGCAGACAGTACGGACAGCATTGCCCCGATGTATCCGACCGGGCTTGCGGGAATGACCCTCGCCGAGGCGGCGAGAGCGGTGAAGAGCTGGAATCTGCGCGAGGCGGGCATGGGGCTTGCCGCCATGAATGCGTTTTTTAACACGCCCGGGCGCATAGATGCGCTTGGCTGCGCCGAGGCGTTTGACAGCTACAGTGCGGCTGGGCTGGATTTTGCCGGCGCGGAGGTGGGCGTGATAGGGCATATGAAGCTCACGCCGGAGATACATCGCGCCGTGCGCCGGGTGCGTATTATCGAGCGCTGCCCTCAGCCCGGAGATTACCCGGACGCCGCGTGCGAGTATATACTGCCGCAGTGCGACTATGTGTTCATCACCGGCAGCACGCTCGTCAACAAGACGCTCCCGCGTCTATTAGAGCTTTCGCGCAATGCCTATACCATACTGACGGGACCGTCCGTGCCTTTGTGCCCGGCACTGCTCGATTTCGGCATTGACCGGCTTGCAGGCATGGCGGTGCGCGGCAGGGAAGCGCTGCGCGCCCATGTGCTCTCCGGCGCCCGCGGCGCTCCCTATGCCATGGGGGAGACGTTTTTGCTGAAAAGGTAAGGCAGCGCGCACAAATTGCAAAGCTCCGTCATATACTGCTGTTAGGCGGGAATGGTGCTGACCTGCCCGCCTAAATCCATCTTCGGAGGACGACAATGGCGGAAAACGACAGCTATTCGACGAAGATATACACCAACGGCTGCAACGGAAGCTGCGGCTGCTGCGGCTGCGGCAGCAATGTCGGTCCTGCAGGACCGATGGGGCTGCAAGGACCTGCCGGACCGCAGGGTCCGCAGGGCATACAGGGACCGCAAGGTCCTCAGGGACCGGCAGGGCCGCAGGGTGCGACCGGAGCGACCGGAGCGACCGGAGCAACCGGAGCGACAGGTGCGGCAGGTCCGCAGGGACCTGCGGGCACGCCGGCGACAAATGAGAACGCAATGCTCTACAACACTGCGCTGCAGAGCGTTGACAACGGCGCTGCCCTTGCGTTCAATGCAAACGCCATAAATTCCACCGGCAGCATTGCCGCATCGGGGACGACGGGCGTAACGCTCGCGCCGGGGCAGTATCTTGTGACGTTCGTGACGGACGCTGCGGTGACGGCGGCAGGAGCGCTCGGCGCGGCGCTCGCGCTCGACGGCACGGCGCTGCCATATGCCGAGACGGCAAAGACGCTGACCGCTGCCGGGGTCGATCGGGTCGCGCTCTCGGCGATCGTCGCGCCAACGGCGGCAGCGGTGCTCACCGTGCTCAACAACACCGGCAGCACTGACACCTACCAGAACAGCACCCTCACGGTTGTGAAGCTTGCGTGATGAAAATGCCCGGGCATCCTTCGATGCCCGGGCTGTGCTTGTGCTCCTTTATCCGATTATGCGTCTAGCCTCGTAGCCGCGGGAGACATAGTACCCGGCGAGGTCGGAGATGATAACGCCGGTGGTGGAGTTTGAGGCGTGGACAAATTGCCCGCTGCCGATATAGATACCGACATGTCCGATGTAGCTGCTGCCGGAGTAGAAGCATAGCAGATCGCCCGGCTGAAGCTCAGACGGCTCAACATGGCGGCCGTTCGACGCCTGATCTGCGGCGACGCGGTTGAGCGTATAGCCGAACTGCTTGTACACATAATGCACAAGCCCGGAGCAGTCGAAACCGTCAGGCGACGCGCCGCCCCAGACGTAGCGTGAGCCGACGAACTGGCAGGCGTAGCTTGCAACCTGTTGCCCCGTGGCAGAGCCGTCCGATGCGGGAGCGGAAGCACTGCCGCTGCCGGAGGAAGCCCCGGTGTCGCCGCCGGCAGAGTAGCTGCCCTCCTTGACGTACTTGGAAGAGACATAGCCGATTTGCCCGTTTTCCGCCACGACCTTTGCCCAGCCGTCCTGCACGGAGTCAAGGCTGACACGGTTGCCGTAGAAAAACTCGCCGAGAATGGCGGCGGTCATGGACGGCGCGGAGCGGAAGCGCACGTTATTGCCGGTGATATATGCGTCTACGTGCCGCTCGATGGTCTGAGCGGGAGTTTCGGTCGGCGCGGGGGTGGGAGTAGGCTGAGGTGAGGGATCGCCTGCGCTTTCCTGCTCCTGCCCGCCGACGGTAAGCCCGCCGAAGCTTGCGTTGTCGATAATGATGACATAGCTTGCGTGTACATATCCGGCGATGCCGTCGATGACGCACTGGTACCAGCCGTTGCCGGCGTCGCCTGTGACCGTTAGCGCCTTGCCGGTGTGGAACGTGCCGAGAATGTTGTGGTTCGTGCCCGGACCGGAGCGCAGACGCACATATGTGCCGTTGATGTAGCCGCCCGCGCCGGCGCTCGCCGGGGTCTGCGAGGGAGTGGGCGCTGCGGTTGGGGCGGGCGAGGGCGTCTCAGTCGGGGCGGGCGCTGCGGTCTGCTCCGGCGAGGGGATGGG
>DJEW01000028.1:17187-47627 GCA_002431965.1 Clostridiales bacterium UBA5888 | reverse complement strand
TGGGCGCTGCGGTCGGCGTGGGCGTTGTGGTCGGTGCGGGCGCAGCGGCGGACTCGTTTGGCTGCGGCAGCGCTGTCGTGGTCGGCGCGTCCGGCGTAAAGTCGGGGCGGGTGATCGAGCTGCCTGAGGATGAAGTGCCCAGCGTCACATACTGCGTGTATACGTAGCCGAGCTGCCCATCGATGATGCAGGCTGTCCAGCCGTCGCCGGAGCCGATGGGCGTGACTTCCTTGCCGCGGTTGTATTCACCAAGCACGGAATAATCCGAACCCGGACCGGAGCGGAAGCGCACGTACATTGCGTTTATGTATCCGGCAGAACTGCCTGAGCTTGCCGGGGCGGGGGTAAAGACCGGCGCTGTCGCGGCGCTGCTCTCGTCAAGACTGAGATACGACGCGGCGACAAAGCCGCTTTGCCCGCCGACGGAAACGGCGTACCACGAGCCGTTGGAACGGTCGGTGACCGTGACGGGGGTGTTGCGATCGAGCGTGGCGATGACATAATAGCCTGTGCCCGGTCCTGAACGGACGTTCACGCGATGCCCGGTGACCACCGCCGTTTCCGCGTATGCAGGAACAACCAGCAACGACGCGATGACCAATGACACGATAAACGTCCTCAAGAATTTTTTGCGCATACTATACAGATCCTTTATCTTTTTTAGGGCAGCACAGCATAATGCGGCAGGAACGGATGGCGCTGCCTCAGGATATGCGCAGGCTTTTGCCCCTGCGCTGTCCTTATCTGGAGGAAAGTGCGCGATCAAGCCACACGGCGGCTACATCTATTGCGAGATAGAGACTGTCCTTTTCGCTTCTTTTCACGATCCTGTCCCTCGACTTGATGGAAGGGTCGGTGAGCTGAAGCTGGACGGAGACCCTGGTTGCAACGTCAAGATCCTTTACCTTCTTTGTGTCAAGTATCTGTATCATGACAATATACTTGTCCGCAAAGCTGCCGTAATAGATGATGTTGTCTTTCCTTTGGAGAGGATGCCCCTTATACTCCAATGTTTTAGCCATAAAAATAACCTCCAGTATTGTAACTAAAATGTAACACAATGAATCGGTATTGTCAACAAGCAAATCTTGGACAGGTGCCGTCAGCCAAGGTACTGCGTTCCACCGGTGCTGCCCCAGTCTGAGCCGCCCCAACCGGAGCTGCCGCCCCACGGGTCGCTTGTGTCTGTGCTGCCGGTGCCGCCCCATGTGCTTCCGCTGTCCCAGGGAGCAACGGTGCTGCCGTCGTTCGTGCCCCAGCCCGTCGAGGTGTCGCCGCCGAAATCGTCGCTGGGATAGACGGTGTCCTGAATGCCGAATATTCCGGTGTTCTCGCCGATGTACGGATAGGTGAACGCCTTGTATTCAAGCCCGTCGTGCAGCGGCTGCATGACCTTGCGCCACAGCTGCGCCGCCGGGTTTCCGGAGACATTGATGGTCGCGGGCGTATCAAAGCCCGTCCATACCGCCGCGACATAGTACGGCGTCACGCCGCAGAACCAGCGGTCCTTATAGTCGCCGGACGTGCCGGTCTTGCCTGCCACGGGAACGCTGTATAGCCGCGCCTCCTTGCCCGTGCCGTTTTCAACGGCGTTCTGCATCATGTATGTCATGGTGTAGGCGGTGTTTGGCTTGAAGGCGGAGATGGTGCTTGGGGAGTTGTCGATGACGGTGTTGCCGTCAAAGTCCGTCACGAGCGAGTAGGTGCGCCCGTAGGTGAATATGCCGTCGTTGACAAAGGCACAGTATGCCTGCGCCATTTCACGCACGGTCACGCCGTTTGTGAGCTGACCGAGCGCCATGGGCGCGTAGTTTGCGTCGGCGGGCACAAGGCTTGTGAAGCCGAGCTTTGTCGTCAGATAATTATACGAGGTCTGCGGACCGAGCTTATCCACGATCTGCGCCGCGACGGTGTTGAGCGAGTATTGAAGCGCCTGATATATCGTCACCACGCCGTAATAGACGTTGCTGTCGTTTGCGGGGTACCAGTCCGTGCCGCTCAGATGCAGCCCCGCCTGGTCGTTGACAAGCGTTGTCGGCGTTATCAGCCCCGTGTCTACCGCCGGACCGTAGGATGCGAGCGGCTTTATCGACGAGCCGGGGGAGCGGTACGTGCCAGTGGCGCGGTTGAGCGGGAAGTTTCTGTCCTTCTGCCCCACGCCGCCGGTGAGACCGAGAATGCGCCCGTCGTATGGGTTCATCACGACGATCGCGCTTTGAAGCTGCTGGCTGCCGCCGACGCTGGGAATGGCGGAAAGGTCGGTGTATACCGTGTCGATCGCGGTCTGCACGCTCACATCAAGACAGGAGTAAATCTTGTATCCGCCGTTGTAGACGAGGCGCTGAGCGGTTTCAAAGCTGATGCCCTTGCGCTCCATAAGGTCGTTGATAACATCGGAAATGACGACTTCTTCATAGTAGCTGTATATGCGCTGGTTCGTCTCTTCCTCGGCGCTGTGGATGAACACAAGCTCTTCTGCCACGGCGTCTTTGTATGTCTGATAGTCGATGTAGCCCTGCTCGTACATTTCGCGCAGGATGGTCTCCTGACGCTCCTTGTTGTTCTGCTCGTTGTAAAACGGATCGTAATATGTGGGCTTGTTGGTTATTCCGATTATTGATGCGCACTCGGCGAGCGAAAGATCCTTCACGTTTTTGCCGAAGTAGGTCTGTGCGGCGGTCTGCACGCCGTAGCAGCCCTCGCCGAAGTACACGGCGTTGAGATACCATTCCATGATCTCCTGCTTGTCGTAGCGCTTTTCAAGCTCGAGCGCGCCGAAGATCTCCGTGAGCTTTCGCTGTACGGTGACCTCATCCTGACCGGTAAGGTTTTTGATGAGCTGCTGGGTGATGGTAGAACCGCCGTAGCTGTTCTGCATGGTGGCGAACATTTTCACGAACGCGCCGGAGGTGCGGTACCAGTCAACGCCCTTGTGATCGTAAAAACGCTTGTCCTCTATTGCAACGGCTGCCTTCTCCATATACCACGGAATGTCGCTGTAATCGACCCATATACGCCTTTGCCGCCCGGACAGCGTGCTCAGCTGCCGCCATTCGCCCGCCGCGTCCTGATAGTAGATGGTGCTGGACTGATTGAGCTTGTAGTCTTCAAGTGAAATGTCAAGATTTGGGGTCAGGCAGGTCTTGACATAGTATGCAAACACACACGCGAACAGCATTCCCGTTATTGCGAGAATCAGCAGAAGCGTGCCGAACACCTTGAAAACGCTGCTGAGCACGGAACTGACAAGCTCCACCGTAACATCGGCGGCATGCAGCATGAAGCGCGGCTTGCGGCGCGGCTTATCCGCGCATCCGGCTTCGCCGTGCGTGCTGCCGCCTTTGCTGCCTGCGCTGCCGCCGCTGGGGCGTATATCAGCGCCGGTATCGTTCAAGCGTCCGGTGCTGCTCTTTCTGGGATCGTTGTTGTTCATTGTCCGGCGGACACCTCCTTCTGAGGGACTTATGTACCGTGCACATATCATGCACTAATAAGTGACAGTAACACTAAAATAACATTATATCACACCTTGTCAACGAACGGTAGATGAAATGTGAATTTTTCGTGCGCCGGAGGGAAAAAGAGCAGCCACGTATATTTTCCCAGATTTGAGAAATAATTATACCTGTACTTTTTCCGATCAAGGGGCATGAACCATGAAGCTGAAATTAAGGGCGGCGCTTTTGGCGCTGCTGGGAACGGCGGCAGTGTATACGGGGCTGGGCGCGGTGAAGAGTCTGCACCCCGCCGTGCGCGACGCGCTCCCCACGGAGATATACGCGCGCTATTCCGCCCGCGAGGAGGCGGCGCAGTTTTTTCTCAAGAGCTGCGACGGCTTTGTTGCGGTCTACACCGCCGCGCGCGGACGTGCGCCGGAGTCGGTGACGGCGATAGAGGTGTCTTCGCTGCGCTCGGCGGACAGAGCCATGATCGAGCGCGGCATCCCTGTTGCCGACCGGCAGGAGCTGCTGGAGCTGCTGGAAGATCTGGGATCGTGAGAAAGCTGTAATTCGCTATTGATTTATCTGCGGCGATGGGGTAAAATAAAGCTACAATACAGTCGGAGGTAAAATATGAGCGAGGAATTCGGAAGCGATTTCGTCACGATAGTGGACGATGACGGTCAGGAGTTTGAGCTTGAGCTGCTCGACACGATGGACTATAACGGCAATACCTACACGGCGTTTCTGCCGGCAGACATGGCAGAGGACGATCCGGACTATGGCATGATAATTCTGCGTTCGCAGCTTGATGAGAACGGCGAGGAGCTCTATGAGTCTATCGACGATGAGAACGAGCTCAACGATGTGTACGAGCATTTCATGGTTCTCCTTTTTGACGGCGAGGACGATGAATAAGTTCCGCTCCCGGCGCATATAGCTTAATATGCCCGCAAAGGAGCAGGGGCGCGGTGCTCGCACCTACCATATATAAATCAGGTTCCTGCTGTGTGCGTGCTGCTCTTTCAGAGCTTCACGACCCATTAAACCCACATCTCTAATAAGGGATGCCGACTTGAATCTGCGGATTGCAGGCCTCCCGGCGTGAGCCGGACGTTGGAAGCAGCGAAACAGAACTTAGGCGACCCACCTGCTCTTTCGTGCAGGTTATAATTGGGTCGGCACGGCATTTGCGGGGCACACCCCCGGAGGCTTGCCTCCGGGGGTGTTTTTGCGCTCAGTTTGAAATATTGTGGTGCGCGGCAGGGGAGCTGAGATCAAGTGCGCGGAAGGTGTAGCCGTTTTCAAGCCCCCATTGCAGCACCTGCTCCACCGCTGCGACGCTGAACTCCTTGATGTCATGCTGCAATACGATGGAGCAGTCGCGCCCCTTGCAGCCGGAAATGATGTTTGCCGCGACGGTGTCCGTGTTTGTTGTCTCGCCTGCGTCGCCGCTGCTGACATCCCAGTCAAAGTAGCGGTAGCTCATGTCGCCAAGAAGCCCGGCAAGGCGCGTCATTATCCCGCGGTTGAAGCGGCTCACGGTGTTTGAGCTTCCTCCGGGAAAGCGGCATAGCTGAGTATAGCTGCCGGTGAGGGCGTATATCATGTCCTCCGTGCGGGTGAAATCGTCGAAGAACGCCTCCTCGCCGGAGTAAATCGTGCCGTAATCATGCGTGTAGCTGTGCACGCCGATGGCGTGCCCGGCGTTGTAGGCGCGCGTTATCGCGTCTCTGTACTTTTCACGGCTGCCGGTGACGAAGAATGTCGCCTTCGCGCCGTATCTGTCCAGCACGTCCAGAAGCTCGTTTGTGTACGGTCCGGGTCCGTCATCGAACGTGAGGTATATCACCTTGCCCTCCGGCGCGGCAATCGCGGGCAGCGCCTGCCCGCTCACGGTTACGTGCCGCTCTGTTGTCACGGCGTCGCCGGCGGCGTTTGTCACGGAGTAGGTGAGGGTGTAGTCACCCGGGCGGTCTGGCGTGAGCGTGCCGCTCACGGTCACATACGCGCCAAGGTCGTTGCCATGCGTGTCGCGCGCAGTCACGCCGGTGTCGGCGTAGTTTAGCCGTGCGCTGATCACAACGTCGCTTTCGCCGTTGAGCGTCAGCTCCGGACGCCCCACGGTATATTCGGGGCGCCGCACCGCCTCCGCACGGTTGCCGGCAGCGTCCGTGACGGAGTAGACGATCTCCTCGCCGCGCGTGCTCACCGTGACCGCGCCGGTCAGATCGCCATCATGCGCATCATACGCGGTGTAACCCTCCTCTGCGTAACCGTCCAGCCAGTTCTGCGCACGGTCGGGATCGGTCAGCAGCGTTATCTCCGGGGGCGTTGTGTCCACAACGTTCACCACCCGCTCCGCCGTGTAGTCGCGCGATTTATACCGCGCGCTGTATATCAGCCTGTAGCTGCCGAGGCGCGAGGTGTCCACCCGCCCCTGACACGCCACGCTCAGCGGTCTTGATTGACTGAATGCGCCGACAGCAGCGGCGCTCGCACCGGGGTCTTTGAAGTCTGCGCCGTATTCAACGCTTACTTCCTGCCCGCCGCTGACGTAAAAGCGCACATGCCGGTCATCCGTCATGAAAAATATACCCGCCGCGAAAAGAAAAATGGCGGTTGCGATGGAGACAACAGCCGCGTCAGCGGTGCGGCTGTGCCGTATTTTGTCAAGAAGCTTTCTCATCTCTCTGCGCCTCCTGCGTTTCGGTGTATAGACGCTGTTATTATCCGTTTTGTTTCAGAGAAATATGCGCGAAATCACTTTTGAGCATAGCCCTGACTTCCGATATATTTGGTTTTCATATGACAGCAATGACGACATACCACACAAGTTTATCTTCGGTATGGTTTTATTTATTGGATATAGGAAAACGTATAATATAGTAAAAACTTTTTTCGCCCGGAGAATACCTCGGCATGGCTATCCCATCATACTTGTTAATGACACGTTCAATGCTTTTCAATCCATATCCATGCATTTGCCGGGTTTCCTTGGTCGTTTTAAAATTCCCATTTACGTCAACTTGCGGAGCAACATCGCACGAGTTAACCACTGATATCATAACATATTCTTCTTCTACATTTTTTGTTATTGAAAAATCAATTCGCTTTTCTTCCGATTTTTGTGCTGATTCAACTGCATTTGACAACAAATTTGAAAACAATGCAACAATACTTGTGGCATCCATAAAGGAAAAATCGCTGCTTTTAATATTGTAATTAAAATTTATGCCCGCATTCTGAGCAGTATCTATATATCTGGCTAAGACAACGTTGAGTAAGGGATCATTGCAAAGTCTGACTGTCCGCTTTAATGATGGCAAAGATTCTAATTCCTCTATATAGCGTTCAGCTTCAGACGAATTACCTATTTTAAGCATATCACTTATAAAGTGTAGGTGCTTCCGTATGTCGTGAATCATGATTTGCTGGCTGTCATACTGGTTTTTAAGCAAAATGTAGTATTCTGCATTCGCCCTATCTTGAACCCGGCCGATATTTAATGCTGCGTTTTCGGCAGCTATGGCGTGTACTTTCCCATATAAAATTAGTACGGCGATATTTACTACTAGTAGAGCCAACATACTGATGGTTGCCATCAGTTCTATAAACGGTTCGAGACTAGATGTCATGCCGATATAGGTCACTGTAACGACAATAAATCCAGAAACGACAGGCATTACTCCTAGCAAGGTCGTGAGATTCGAATCCGTCTGATTTTCTGTTTGTGGTTTGATAATGTGTACTGCAAGAAACACGATGACAAGGTAGAGAAGTTTACTTACAATTCCTAGAGCCAGCATCATTGTGAAGTTATATGTGTATGCATTATAATCGGAGCTTATCGTCGTTAAAACTAAGTTAACCAACACTTCAGAAACTCCGTTACTAAAATATTTCGCTGTATGATGATAATGTCATGGCAATTGTAAGGCGGGAATGTAAGTACTGCTTCAGTGGCGACAAAACAGCTGCCGAAGTGGCAAAACTAATACAATCTAAAGTAAGTTTATATATTGCAGAACAGCAGTGACGCCCAAAGCGCCCTCGGACAGCAGCGATTGCTGCCGGGGGCGCGCCTGTTAAAACGATAATAAACGATAATAATTGTTGATATATTCGGTTAAATCTGTTATACTGCTAATTTGTCGGAGACGTCAAGAAGTTAAAGACAAAATTATTTATCTCTGCGGCAGCCAGCCGCGGGAAAGGATGCAGTATGAAAAACACTGACAAAACAATGGACAAAATCGTGGCGCTGTGCAAGAACCGCGGCTTCATCTTCGCCGGCAGCGAGATCTACGGCGGGCTTGCAAACACCTGGGACTACGGTCCGCTCGGCGTTGAGCTGAAAAACAACGTCAAGCGCGCGTGGTGGAAGAAATTTGTGCAGGAGAACCGCTACAACGTCGGTCTGGACGCGGCAATTCTCATGAACCCACAGACCTGGGTCGCATCGGGACATCTCAGCGGCTTTTCCGATCCGCTGATGGACTGCCGCGAGTGTCATGAGCGCTTCCGCGCGGACAAGCTCATTGAGGACTGGGTCGCGGAAACCGGCTTTGAGCTGCCCAAGCCCGTTGACGCCTTTTCCCAGAGCGAGATGAAGGATTTCATCGAGGAGCACAATATACCCTGCCCCACCTGCGGCAAGCATAATTTCACCGATATTCGTCAGTTCAACCTTATGTTCAAAACGTTTCAGGGCGTGACTGAAGATGCGAAAAACACCGTTTACCTCCGCCCGGAGACCGCACAAGGCATCTTCACCAACTTCGTCAACGTCCAGCGCACCACGCGCCGCAAGCTGCCGTTCGGCATCGGACAGATAGGCAAGTCCTTCCGCAACGAGATAACCCCGGGCAACTTCATCTTCCGCGTGCGCGAGTTCGAGCAGATGGAGCTTGAATTCTTCTGCGAGCCGGGCACCGATCTTGAGTGGTTCGACTATTGGCGCACGTTCTGCCACAACTTCCTGTTGTCCATCGGTCTCAGGGACGAGAATCTCCGCCTGCGCGACCATGACCCCGAGGAGCTGTGCTTCTACTCCAAGGCGACGACGGACTTTGAATTTCTCTTCCCGTTCGGCTGGGGCGAGCTTTGGGGTGTTGCCGACCGCACGGATTACGACCTTACCCAGCACCAGACCGTCTCCGGACAGGATCTGACCTACTACGATCAGGACAAGAACGAGCACTACATCCCCTATGTCATCGAGCCGTCCCTCGGCGTGGAGCGCACCGTGCTGAGCGTGCTGTGCGACGCTTACGATGAAGAGGTCGTCGGGCAGGACAAGAAGGGCAACGACGACGTGCGCACGGTGCTGCACCTGCACCCCGCGCTCGCACCGTTCAAGTGCGCGATCCTCCCGCTCAGCAAGAAGGAGATACTCACCGGTCCCGCGCTTGAGCTTTACGAGGAGCTGAGCCGTGAATTCATGTGCGACTATGACGAGACCGGCTCTATCGGCAAGCGTTATCGCCGCGAGGACGAGATCGGCACGCCATACTGCATCACGTTTGACTTCAACACCGTCGGCACGGAGACCGACGAGGCGGATCACTGCGTCACCGTGCGCGAGCGCGACAGCATGACGCAGGTGCGCATCCCGATTTCCGAAGTCAAGGATTATATTTCTGAGCGTATAAAGTTCTGATTTTATAGAGAATAGAGGCTGGAACAGACAATGAAAGACGGATTTGTTAAGGTCGCGGCGGCCTCCCCGGTCATAAAGGTCGCGGACACGCACTATAACGCCGCGCGCGTTATCGAGTGCATGAAGGCGGCGGACAAGGCGGGCGTGAAGGTGCTCGTCTTCCCGGAGCTTACGCTCACCGGCTGCTCGTGCTATGACCTTGTCGGGCACAGGGTGCTCCTGGACGGGGCGGCGGCAGCGCTGGAGGAGGTCGTGAAAGCGTCTGAGGGGCTGGATATGCTCGTTTTCGTTGGGCTGCCTTATGCCTGCGGCAGCCGGCTTCTGAGCTGTGCCGCCGCCGTTTACTCCGGCGAGGTGCTGGCGCTTGTGCCGCGTGAGAATGTCGCGGGAAGCCGCTTTGCCGCTTACACAGGCGAGGGCGACGCCGTGCGTGTCGGCGCGCTGGAGACTGAGCTTGCCCCAAATGTCCTCTTCACGCATGAAAAGCTGCGCGGACTCTCCGTTGCGGTGGAGCTTGGCGCGGACATCGGCGCGCTCTGCTCCCCGGCGGAATACTACGCCGCCGAGGGCGCGACCGTCATTGCGCAGATGGCGTCTTTTCCCGCCACGGTATCCTCCACGGACGATGCGCGCCTTGCAGCGCGCTACCAGTCAAAGCATCTTGCATGCGGCGTGGTGCTCGCCGCGCCCGGCAAGGGCGAGAGCACCACGGACAATGTCTATTCCGGTCTCTGCCTTGCCGCCGAAGACGGCGTCATCCTTGCCGAGGATGAGCGCAGCGACAGCATGGCGGTCACGGAGCTTGATGTGGACTATCTTCTCAACCTCCGCCGCCGTCTCGGCGGCTTTGATGAACCGGACGAGGATATGTGCATCGCCCCATGGGGCGGCGCGCTGACGGAAACGGCGCTCACGCGCACATACGCCAAACATCCGCATCTGCCCGCGCGCCCCGAGGATGTGCCGGAGTACTGCGAACGCATGCTGGACATTCAGGTGTCCGGTCTTGTAAAGCGCATGGAGTATGCGCATCTGGATCACTGTGTTGTCGGCATTTCCGGCGGCGTTGACTCCACACTCGCTGTGATTGTGAGCGCGATGGCGGTCAAACGCATGGGGCTTCCGGCGGCGAACGTCATTGCCTGCACAATGCCGTGCTTCGGCACATCGTCACGCACAAAGTCCAACGCCGTGATCGTTGCCGAGCAGATGGGCGCAGAGGTGCGCGTCATCGACATCGGCAAGTCCGTGTATCAGCACTTCGACGACATCGGGCACGCGCACGACGATTATTCCATCGCCTTCGAGAACGCGCAGGCGCGCGAGCGCACGCAGGTGCTGCTCGATATTGCAAACAAAGTCAATGGGCTTGACGTCGGCACGGAGGATCTGAGCGAGTTTGTGGACGGCTGGTGCACCTTCAACGGCGACCATACCAGTAACTACGACGTTAACCTCGGTCTCACAAAGACCCAGGTGCGCGCGAACGTCCGCTACATCGCGCAGACAACGGAAAACGCCGTGCTCGCCGCGTCGTTGTGGGATGTGCTGGACTGCCCGGTCACGCCGGAGCTGCTGCCCATCCACGACGATCAGATAGAGCAGAAGAGCGAGGACTCCGTCGGGTCGTACTCTTTGCAGGATTTCTTCACGCACAAGATCATGATCTGCGGCTTCACCCCGTCCAAGACGTTCCGCCTGGCGAAGCTTGCCTATGGCGGGGAATTCACGGATGAAGAGCTCGTCCGTTGGCTCAGGAGCTACTGCCGCCGCTATTTCAGCCAGCAGTTCAAGCGCTCCTGCCTTATGGACGGACCGGCGGTGGACAGCTTCACGGTCTCGCCGCGCACGGGCTTCCTCATCCCTTCCGACGCCGAAGCGGCGCTCTTTCTCGCCGATGTGGACGCGCTTGAAAAGCGCGTTATCGGATAATTGAATACGCATTACGCATCAGCGCGCGGGTCATCGTCCCGCGCGCTGTTTTTATGCACATGCAAAGTATGTTCAGCTCTCGCCGTGTATGAGCCGCTCGTTTATGGCGCGCACCGCTGCGGCGTCGAATTTAACGCACTCGCGGTCATAGGTGACAAAGCCGTTCACCTCGTCCTCGACGTCGCTCAGCTGGGTATAAACGCTTGCGGCAAGACCCTTTTCGCGCGCCGGAACTATCTCGCGCTCATAGAGACGCGCGTATGCCGCGCCAAGCGCCTCGCGCGTTTTATATCCCCTGTAACCGAAATTCGCGTCGTTCCACGTGTGCCCTGCGACCGGCAGCTTGTACCCGCCGAATTCCGACAGCACCACAGCGCGCCCGAGTTTGTCCGGCGCAAAGCGGTAGGGGTAGAAATAAACGTGCAGGCTCTTCACGTCGGATATGCCCTGATCGTGCCAGCCGCTGGCGTGGTCTATGGTGCGCGTCCGGTCAACGGCGCGTATGCGCCGCACCGCCTCGGCGGAATCGAACTGCCCCCAGCCCTCGTTGAACGGCACCCACATCACGATGCATGGGCAGGAGTAGAGCTGCCGCAGCATCGCGTCAAGCTCCTCATAATACTGTGCGCGTCCGTCCGCGTCTGTGCGTGCAAAGCGCTTGTAATCATTGTCGCGCTTGTGGCGGCGCGTGATGAGCGGGGCGGAGATCGTGAAAAGGTTATACTCGCCCCCGCCGTTTATCATGTCCTGCCACACCAGCATGCCGAGACGGTCGCAGTGGTAGTACCAGCGCATGGGCTCTATCTTTATGTGCTTTCTGAGCATGTTGAAGCCCATGTCACGCATGAGCTGGATGTCGTACACCATTGCCTCGTCGCTCGGCGCGGTGTACAGCCCGTCCGGCCAGTAGCCCTGATCGAGCACGCCGGAGTGGAAATACGGTCTGCCGTTGAGCATGAGACAGGGGCGACCGAGCGCGTCGTGCCCCGCGGCGGCGGAGCGCATCGCAAAATAGCTTTGCACCCTGTCGCTCCCCAGCTCCGCCGAGAAATCATAGAGCTTCGGATTCTCAGGCGACCACAGCACGGGAGACTCGATGGGCACGGTTAATTCCGCATTCGTCCTGCCCTCGTGCCGCTGCCCTGCGAAAACCACGGCGCACGGCGCGTCAGCAGACGACTGCACCTCGATATGCACGCACGATGCCGGCACATCCGGCGTTATCCGCAGCGCCGTAATGTATTCCTCCGGCACATGCTCCATCCACACCGTCTGCCATATTCCGCTCTGGGGAGTGTACCATATGCCGCCGCGCTTTGTGCGCTGTTTGCCGCGCGTATATTCGTTCGTGTCCGTCGCGTCCCTGACGCGCACGGTCAGAATATTTTCTCCGTCGGCAAGAAAATCAGTTATGTCAACCGTGAAAGCCGTGTATCCGCCGCGGTGAGAGGCAACGGACTCGGAATTTATGTAAACCTCAGCCTCCTGATCCACCGCGCCGAAGTGCACAAGCAGCCGCTCACCCTCGCGCTTTTCCCCGGGTATCGCGCGGCGATACCACAGCGTTTCATCGGGCAGGAGCGTCCGCCCCACGCCGGAGAGCGGCGCTTCCGGCGAGAAAGGGACAAGTATTTTCCCGTCGTATTCGCGCGGCTCGTCAGCGCTGCGCGTGATGGCATAGTCCCAATAGCCGTTGAGATTTATGTAGTCCTCGCGCACAAGCTGCGGGCGCGGGTATTCCGGCAGAACCGCGCTCGCGTCGAGCGCCCTGCCCCAGCGGGTCAGCATGGTCATTTTGCGTCAGCCTCCTTTTCAGCGTGCTTTTTCAGCGCCTGTACGAATGGGATGATCATCACCAGCACCACCGCCGCGGCAAGGAAGATGCCGGGCGTGGGCACGGTCTTCACAACGCCCAGCTCAACATACGTGCTGTCCGAGCCGCGGATGACAGCCGCGCCTATCGCAGGACCGATGATCATCGGCAAAAGCACGCCGAATATCATGCGTATGCCCTGAAAATGACCGACCTTATCGCGCGGCGTGCTGTCGCGTATCACGCCGGAGAGCGCAGCCGTCACGAGCATGTATCCGCTCATCATCACGCACCCGGCGATGATAACGCCGAGCATTCCGCGCACAAAGAACATCCCGACAAGCCCCGCGAGCATCACGCCCGCTGCGGGCAGCACAAAGCGCAGCTTGCCCACGCGGTCGATGACCTTGCCAAGCGCCACGCTCACCACGGACGCGGTTATCAGCACCACGCCCAGCACAACGGCGTATCCGTCGATCTTGAGGTAATTCTGAATGTAGATTATGAGATATGGGAAGAACACCTGCACTGCCACGGAAAACACGCAGAAAGCCGCAAAGGAGAGATACAGCGCGGGGTTTTTGCGCGCCACATCCGGGCGGAGACCGTATGCGAGGTTTTTCAGATACGGCTCATGCCGGGGCTGGAGCGCCGGTTCTTTTATAAGAAAGATGCCCGCAATGCCCGCGAACGTCACGAGCGCGCCGAAAATGGCGAAAAACCGCTGCCACTCGCCGCGCTGGGTCATGCCGTCAAACGCGCCGAAGATGACGAGCATTGACAAAAGCGGCAGCACCGCGAGCACGGACTCCGTCCTGCCGCGGTTTTCATTGTCCACGGCGTCCGTGATATAGGCGTTGAACGCCGCATCGTTCGCCGTTGAGCCGAAGAACGTCATCACGCAGTCGAGAATGACCACCATCGCCGCGGCGGCGGCGACGGCATGCGCGGGGAAAAGCTTTGCGGCGTTATCCACCGTGATGAGCCCGAACGCCGCCGTGGATAGCCCCCAGAGTATGTACCCTGCGCAGATGAAGACCTTGCGCTTGCCCACGCGGTCGGAGAGAGCGCCCATCAGAAGCGTTGTGAGCGTCGCTGCGGCGGCGCTCCATCCGACCATCGCGGAGATGTAGCCGGGGTCAGTGGAGATGGTGTTATAGAGAAACACGTTGAAGTACATGTTCTCTATCGTCCAGGCGAACTGACCGACAAGCCCGATGATTATCAGCGTCAGCCACAGCCGTGCGGAGATTTTTTTCATTGGTCTCACCTCAAAAAAGGAATGACTGCATTATAGCACAGCTTGCGGCAATATACCATACGTTCACAAAAAGTGTGTAGATTTCACAAAAGCATATGCGTAATATTATATATAATAAACATTTATTGAATTGGTGAGGAACAACATTTATGCTGAAACTTCTGAAAAGAATGCGCCGCAGGGAGATTATCATGGCGGCGCTGTGCGCGCTGCTCATTCTGGGGCAGATATACTTTGACCTTGCCCTGCCCGATTATATGACGAGCCTGACAAAGCTCCTGAATACGCCGGGCAGCGCCACGGCGGAGATAATGAAAATAGGCGGGCAGATGCTTGCCTGCGCGCTGGCAAGCGCGGTGCTTGCCGTTGTGTGCGGCTATCTCGCGGCGAAGACCGCCGCGGGGTTCAGCTTCACCGTGCGCAAATGCGTCTTTGACAAGGTCATTGATTTTTCGCACCGCGAGCTGGGGCAGATACCAGTCCCGAGTCTTATCACCCGCACCACAAATGACATCACGCAGCTTCAGATGATCGTTGCAATGGGGCTTCAGATGCTGATAAAATCCCCGATAATGGCGGTGTGGGCGGTCATAAAGATCCTCGGCAAGAGCTGGGAGCTGTCAATGGTCACGGCGGGGTTTGTCGTTGCAATATGCGCGCTCATCCTTGCCGTCATGCTCGTTGTGCTGCCGCGCTTTCGCCTTGTGCAGCGCCTCACCGATAAGCTCAATCGTATTGCACGTGAAAACCTCACGGGGATAAACGTTGTCCACGCCTTCAACGCCGAGGACTATCAGAACGCAAAGTTCGATAAGCCCAGCACCGGGATGATGAACATCCAGCTTAAAAACCAGCGCCTTATGGCGCTCATTCAGCCGATGATGGGTCTGTGCATGAACGCCCTTGCCCTTGTTATATACTGGCTGGGCGCGGCGCTTATAAACGACATCCCGGCAGCGGATGCGGCGGCGCGGCTGAACATGTTCTCAAATGTTGTCGTGTTCAGCACATACGCCACGTATGTCGTCATGTCGTTTATGATGATGGTCATGATATTCATGATGCTGCCCTCGGCGCAGGTCTCTGCCGAGCGTATAAACGAGGTGCTCGACAGCGTTAACGATCTTGTCCCCGGCACGGTCACGACCGCACCGGAGACTGGCACTGTGGAGTTTCGAGATGTATCGTTTGCATATCCCGGCTCGCCGGAAAACCAGCTCAGCCATATATCCTTCAGGCTTGAACGCGGAAAGACCCTCGCCGTCATCGGTGCGACAGGCTCCGGCAAGTCCACGCTTGTGGGGCTTATAGCGCGCTTTTATGACGCGACGGAGGGCACGGTGCTCATAGACGGCGTGGACGTGCGCGACTACGCGCCCGATGCGCTCTATGACCGCCTTGGCTACGTCACGCAGAAGGCTGTGCTCTTCTCCGGCAGCATTGAGGACAACGTTCTCTTCGGCGAGAGCGCGGCAGGCTGGACAAAGGAGAGCGCCGATGATGCCATAGAGGCGGCGCAGGCAAAGGAATTTGTGGACAAACTGCCGGACGGAACGGATTACCGCATCGCCCAGCTGGGGCGCAACGTCTCCGGCGGACAGAAGCAGCGCCTTGCCATCGCCCGCGCGCTCGCCAGAGAAGCGGAGATACTGGTGTTTGACGACTCCTTCTCCGCGCTGGACTATAAAACGGACGCCATGCTGCGCGGCGAGCTTTCGCGCCGTTTCGCGGATACAACGAAAGTGATCGTCGCCCAGCGGATAAGCAGCATCCGCCACGCGGATGAGATAATCGTACTTGACCGGGGCGAGGCTGTCGGCATCGGCACGCATGATGAGCTCATGCGCACCTGCCGCGTGTATCAGGAGATCGCAACGTCGCAGCTGAGCGCGGCGGAGCTGGCATGAGGAGGGAAAGAACATGCACGACAGAATGAAAGTTGTGGAAAAGGTCGATCTCGGCGCGTCGCTGAGAAAGCTTGCGGCGTATATGCGCGGAGACATACCCGCCCTTGTCACTGCCCTTGTTCTCGCCGCGCTCGGCGCAGTTCTCACGATCATAGGACCGGGAAAAATCGGCGAGATGACAAATCTTATGTCGGAGGGCTTTGCCGCCGGCATTGATCTTGCCGCTGTCGGCAGGATCGGGGCGCTCCTTGCCGTCGTATATGCGCTTAGCGCTTTGTTCACATTTATCCAGCAATATATCATGGCGACGATCACGCTCAAAACGTCCTGCCGAATGCGCGGCGAGCTGTCGGAAAAAATAAACCGTGTGCCTCAGAAATTTTTCAACACGACCTCCCAGGGCGATATACTCAGCCGCATCACCAACGACGTTTCCACGCTGCAGCAGGGGCTGACCAACAGCCTCCCCGCCATTATCAGCGCCGTGACGCAGTTTGTGGGCGTGCTTATAATGATGTTCGTGACGGAGTGGCATCTTGCGCTCACGTCGCTTGTGATAACCATGGTTGGGCTTGTGCTCGTCGTTTTGATAATGCGCCGCTCGCAGAAATACTTTGCCGCGCGGCAGACGAGCCTTGGCAAGCTTAACGGTTATATTGAAGAGATGTACTCCGGACTGGACGTTGTGCGTCTCTCGCGCGCGGAGAAAAAGGTCAGGGCGCGTTTTGACGGGATGAACGCCGAGGTGTACGATGCGAACTGGCGCTCGCAGTTCCTCTCCGGAATGATGCAGCCGCTGATGATTGTTGTCGGCAACGTGGCGTATGCTGCGGTGTGCGTCGTCGGGTCGGTGCTCGCTCTGAGCGGGGCAATAAAATTCGGCGTTATAGTGTCGTTCATCATGTATGTCCGCCTCTTCACCTCGCCGCTTACGCAGATTGCACAGGGCATGACGAATATGCAGACCGCCGCCGCCTCGGCAAACCGCGTTTTTGAATTTCTGGACAGCGAGGAGCTGCCGGACGAAAGCGATAAGATTGCCGCCATGCCCACGGTGCGCGGCGCGGTCAGCTTTGAAAACGTGCGCTTCAGCTATCCCGATACGCCGGACAAGATCGTCATCAAAAACTTCTCCGCCGAGGTAAAGCCGGGGCAGAAGGTTGCCATCGTCGGACCCACCGGCGCGGGCAAGACGACCATGGTCAATCTTCTCATGCGATTTTTCGAGATAAACAGCGGCAGCATAAAAATCGATGGCACGCCGATTTCCGCCCTCCGCCGCGAGACGGTGCATGCGATGTTTGCCATGGTTTTGCAGGATACATGGCTTTTTGAGGGCACGGTGCGCGAGAATCTTGTCTACAATATGCAAGGCGTGACGGATGAGGATCTTGAGCGCGTGTGCCGTGCCTGCGGGCTGGACAAATTCGTCCGCTCTCTGCCGCAGGGGTTTGACACCGTCCTCTCCGACGCCACCAGCATCTCCGCCGGGCAGAAGCAGATGCTCACCATTGCCCGCGCCATGCTGCAAAACGCGCCCATGCTCATCCTCGACGAGGCGACCTCCTCCGTCGATACGCGCACCGAGCTTATCATCCAGCGCGCCATGGACACGCTCATGCAGGGCAGAACGAGCTTTGTCATCGCCCACCGCCTCTCCACCATCAAAAACGCCGACCTGATCCTTGTCATGCGCGACGGCGACGTTGTCGAGAGCGGCACGCATGACGAGCTGATGGCAAAGGGCGGCTTCTATGCCGAGCTTTATAACAGCCAGTTTGACCAGACCGCCTGACAAAACGCGGTAATGCAAAAAGCCGTATGCCTTTTTATCAGCATACGGCTTTTGCCTTGTCGCGCTTACTTGCCGCTCTTTGACGCCATGGTGCGGTAGTCGGAGCATTCGCACACGCTGTCGGGAGGGAAAAACTCCTCCACGGGGAAACGTATGCGGCTGAAAAGCATGCACGGGTCCTCGTCGCTGGCAACGCCCGGACACTCCTTGTCGGGCATGCAGTAGTCATACGCCGGGATGAGCAGCTGAGTGTCGCGCTCAAGGCGGATGATGCTGAATTGCCCGATGGTCACGAACCACCTGCGCGCCGTGTCGCTGACGACGAGCGTCTCGGCAAATGCAGAGGTGATGAAATCCGGGATGCGGCGCTGCTCGATGTCGGTGGGGATGAGGCACTCCGCGTCCACAAGCTTGCAGTGCAGGCAGATGGGATCGACGGAGTTGACCACCGCCGTGGGCAGGTCGTCGATAGTCGCCTGTGATGCGGCGGCGTCGGACGAAAAGGTTTTTACGCTGCCCTCGCTGCCAAATAGCATCACACGCTTGTCAAACACCGCAAGCCCCGTGCACTGCTGCCCGGCAGGGAAGGTCTCGCAGGTGACGCGGTAAAAATACGTGCAGTCAACCGTGTAATAGCCCCGGTTGAAGCTGATCGGCTCTACATTCACATCTACGTAAAGCAGCTCCGCAGACCTTGGGCGAATGCTCAGGGCGTTTTCTATGTAGGACTGTGACGTGACAGTGGGGTATACCCTCAGATCGTCAACGCAGTCCTTGTCACGGCAGCTGTCGAATATCTTTTTTGTGTTGATGCAAACGGCTTCGCGGATGCTTGCCGAACTCTCAACGGGTCCGGGTACAACTCTGTCCGCCATAGACATACCTCCTTTGAAGAGACCATATAAGAGACTTCAATACAGTGTATGCACCATTGTGCTATTTCGCTCTTGAAAAGAGCGGCGAATTATAATAAAATAAAGCACTGGCTCTGGCATGAAAAGAAGGAGGAGAATCATATGCCGCAGCACGGAATGATACATGAAAAGCTGGATATAAAGATACTCATCCTTTTTATTCTGCGCCGCCTTCCCGGTGTTGTCGAGCCGGAGACGCTGCTGGATCTTGCGCAGTGCGACGCGGGCGTGGGATACTTTGACTATTCCGACTGCCTTGCGGAGCTTGTCGCCACAGGGCATATCGACGAGGTCGACGGCGGCTACCGCATCACGGAGAAGGGCGCGCGCAACGCCGACACCGTGGAGAGCAGCCTGCCGTACTCCGTGCGCATGAAGGCGGAGCGTATGCTCGCCCCAGTGGCGGCGCGCCTTGCGCGCGATGCCATGATCGTCACGGAGCATTTCATGACCGACAGCGGGCTGACCGCGCACCTTGCGATGTCCGACGGCAAGGGGGAGATCATCGACATGCGCCTGCTCATTGCAAGCGAGGCGCAGGCAAAGCTGATCGAGAAAAACTTCCGCCGCGATGCGGAGAATATATATCAGCAAATTATCGCTCTCGTGAGCGAGGAAAAGAGTAAAGAGAAAAAATGAATTCTATCATCCCCGACGGCTACAAAAGCCTTCTGAGCATCTATGACACGCAGAAAGCCATTGGGCTTCTCAAACGCCTTTTTGAGGACAGGCTCTGCGCGCTTTTGAATCTCTACCGCGTGTCCGCACCGCTGTTTGTTGAGGCGGGCTCGGGTCTCAATGACGATCTCAACGGCGTAGAGCGCCCCGTGTCGTTTGATATTCTCCGCTCCGACAAGAAAGCCCAGGTTGTGCATTCGCTTGCCAAGTGGAAGCGCATGGCGCTCAAACGCTACGGCTTTTACCCCGGGCGCGGGCTGTGCACGGATATGGACGCTATCCGCCGCGATGAGGACGTGCTGGATAATCTCCATTCGGTGTATGTCGATCAGTGGGACTGGGAAAAGGTCATCCTCCCGGAAAACAGGAATATAGATTATCTCAAGTCCACCGCGATGGACATCGTCGCCGCCATCTGCGACACGCAGGACACCATCCAGGCGATATATCCGCAGCTTCAGTCTCTGCCGAAGCTTGAGCGGCGTGTGTCGTTCGTCACGGCGCAGCAGCTTGAGGATATGTACCCCGAGCTTACGCCAAAGCAGCGCGAGAACGCATATGCGAAGGAGCATAAAACGGTCTTCATCATCGGCATTGGCGGCGCGCTTCGCTCCGGCAAGCCGCATGACGGACGGGCACCGGACTATGACGACTGGACGCTCAACGGCGATATACTCTTCTGGTGCGACTGGCTCGGCTGCGCGATGGAGGTGTCCTCCATGGGCATAAGGGTCGATCCCGCTGCGCTTGACCGGCAGCTTACGCTCTCTCATCATGATGAACGGCGCGCGCTGCCATATCACAGGGCGCTTTTGAACGGAGAGCTTCCGCTCACCATCGGCGGCGGCATCGGGCAGTCGCGCATTTCCATGCTGCTGCTGGGCAAGGCGCACATCGGCGAGGTGCAGGCTTCCATCTGGGATGACGAGACCGTCGCCGCCTGCGAGAATGCCGGCGTGACGCTGCTTTGAGGAAAAGATAGATGTCTTTTGTCAGTATACAGTTCTGGGCGCTGCTTCTTCCGCTGTGCTTTCTGGCATATGTGCTGGCGGGGAAAACGGCGCGCGGGCAGAACATCGTGCTGCTTATCGCCAGCATAATATTCTATGCCAGCTATGACGTGAAATATCTCATTGTCCTCGCGCTGAGCATTGCCGTGACATACCTCGGCGGTCTTACCGGCTCGAAGCAGACGGATGCGGCAAAGCGCGGCAGGATATACACCTGGGCGCTGGTGCAGAACATCCTGATCCTCGTTGTATTCAAATACACGGGCTTTCTCGTGGGCAACTTCAACGCGGTGCTGGGGTTGTTCGGCGCGTCCGTCGCCCCGCCGAAAATACTGCTGCCCGTCGGACTCGCGTTCTATACGTTCCAGAGCTCCACATATCTTCTTGATTTGAAGAGCGGCAAGGCAGAGCCGGAGCGGGATATTATCAACTACAGTCTTTTTGTCGCGTTTTTCCCGACTATCGTTTCCGGTCCTATCCTCCGTGCGGCGAGCTTTCTCCCGCAGATACGCGCCCGGCGCGAGGTGACCTGGGAGCGCTTCCAGGTGTTTATCTTCACGTTTTTGTGGGGCGCGCTTTTAAAGCTTGTGCTCTCCGACCGCCTTGCGGGGTTTGTCACGCATGTTTTCCAGAGCTATTATAACTACGGCGGCTTCGTCATGCTTATCCACATGGTCTCTGCCATGCTGCAGCTGTATGTGGATTTCGCCGGGTACAGCTATATGGCGATCGCTGTGGCGGCGCTTTTCGGGTTTGACATTCCCGATAACTTCCGCCAGCCGTGGTTTGCCACGTCTGTGGCGGGTATGTGGCGGCGCTGGCATATTTCCATGACGAGCTGGTTTACGGATTATCTCTATATCCCACTCGGCGGCAGCCGCAAGGGCAGGGCGCGCAAAATGCTCAATACGCTCATTGTCTTCACGGTCAGCGGGCTGTGGCACGGCGCATCGTGGACGTTTGCGTACTGGGGCTTTGTCGCGGCGGCGTACATGGTCGTCGGGCAGCTCACGCTGCCGTACCGGATAAAGGCTTGCGAGGCGCTGCATATAAACCGCGAGACGTTCGGGTATAAGTCGCTTCAGCGCCTTATTGT
Organism: Clostridiales bacterium UBA5888; assembly: GCA_002431965.1. Lineage (GTDB taxonomy): Bacteria > Bacillota > Clostridia > Oscillospirales > Oscillospiraceae > Limivicinus. Next base: position 26,119 of record DJEW01000028.1, on the reverse strand, counting down.
GCTGCTTTTGATGTCGGCAAACGTCGTGCCGTTCAGCATCGGCGGACTCAAGGCGACGGCGGTGTATTTTCTGCGCATGTTTACGGTGTGGAACCCGTGGGTGCTTTTTGACGGCTCGCTTGCCGCCATGGGCATGACTGCCACGGACTGGGCGGTCGTGCTGGTGTTCGGCGCGGTGATGCTGGCGGTGTCCGCCCTGCGTGAGCATGGGTACAGCGTCAGGTTTATCCTCAGCCAGAACCCGGTGTTCCGCGCTGCGCTTGCGCTTTCAATGTTCTTTGTCATTATCGTGTTCGGCGTTTACGGTGCGCAGTATTCTGCCAACGCCTTCGTCTACGCTGGGTTCTGAGGGAGGCGGCAATGAAAAAATATCTTTCGCGCATCATCTGCGTGCTTCTTGTCGTCGCGCTCGCCCTCGGCGGGCTGTGGTATCTAAACGGCGTGCTCGTCATGAAGCGCTCCGACGGCATACTCACCATGCAGGATTTCTATGCCCAGCCCGACGGCACGGTGGACGTGCTGCTCGTGGGCAACAGCCACGCCGGCATAAATGTTGACACCGCCACGCTCTGGGACAGCTGCGGCATCGCCGCTTACGATCTCTGGGGCGGAGTACAGCCGCTGTGGAATTCGTATTATAATATAGTCGAAGCGCTCAAATACCAGACGCCGAAGCTCATCGTGCTTGAGGTGATGGCGTCAACAAGCGACTACGAGTATTCCGAAGAACAAAACCAGATAAAGAATACCGCCGGAATGCGCCTTTCGAAGAACAAGATCGAGGCTGTGCGCGCCTCCGCGCCGGAGGACAGGCAGCTCAATCTCCTCCTCGGCTTCCCGCTCTACCATGGGCGCTTTGACGAGCTGACCATGGCGGATTTTCAGCATTTCCCGTGGTCAAAGGGGCTTGAAAACTTCAAGGGCAGCGTTCTGCGCTACGGCACCGGCAGCTATGAGTTTGAGAGCGCCGAGGGTATAACGGCTGCATCGCCCATTATGGACAAGGAGCTTGAATATCTCAACAAAATTATCGCTCTCTGCCGTGAAAAGAGCGTGCCTCTTATGCTGCTCAAAACCCCATCGCTCGAGCGCGAGCAGACCCAGCCTATCCTCAATACTGTCGCCGGGATAGCGGCGGACAATGATCTCGCATTTGTCAACATGAACCTCATGGACGCGGAGCTTGGCATCACCGAAGCGGACTGGTCGCTCGACCGGCACATGAACGCAAACGGCGCGCGCAAGGTGTCCGCATGGCTGGCGGCGTATCTGCAAAGCGAGTACGGCATCCCTGACAGGCGCGGCGACGCGGCGTACTCAAGCTGGGACATCAACGCACACAACGTGAATAATGACTATCTCACTGCCGTCACGGACAGCGCGGATTACTTCGCCGAGCTGCGTCGCAGCGGACGTGCGCTGCTCGTCGTCAAAAACAGCCCTTGGGAAAGTGACGCAATGACGGAGCTCGAAAAAGAGCTTGAGAGCGTGGGTATGGACCGCGCAGTCTATGACGAGAGTGCGAATAACGCCATCCTCATTGCCGATACTGCCGCCGGTGAAAATGCCCCGGCACAGATAGAGGGGGAGAGCATGAGCTTTGTGCTCGGCGAAAACACTATCCGCGTCAATTTTGAATATCAGGATGTCTATCTCAACGATAAAAAGCTCACATGGTATGGCGGCAGCGAGATCGCGCTCATTGTTTACGACGCCTTGACCAACGCCGTTGTCGATACGGTCGGCTTCAATACACTCAATGACTGCGCGTTGACTAGAGACGCTGAATGAACGTGCACAGACGCCGTGAAATTACTCTTACCGGGTGCGGCGCAAGCCGCGCCCGGTAAATTTTCCGTCCGCGCGCGATTTTTCTCTTGAAATATGCGCGCGGGTGTGATATAATATCAGTGTTATTTCGGCGGGGCGGCGTGCTTTGCCGGTCGTATATTTTGCAGGGCTGGTATATCGGTATTACTCCAGCTTCCCAAGCTGGCTAGGCGGGTTCGACTCCCGTGCCCTGCTCCATAAAAGCTCCGTCTGCGGCAGCAGACGGAGCTTTTATTAGTTCGTAATTGTTCCGTTTACGGCTTACCCGACGCTGAGGCAGCGCCGCATTATTTAAAACACATCTCTTATGTATCTCTCCGTAAACTCCGTCAGGGCAGGGAAGTCCATTGCCGCCTTGTAATGCGCTTCAAGCTCGTCATGCAGCGCCTTTGCCCGCGCCAGATGCTCCAGCGCAAGCGCGGTAAGCCGCTCCTCCAGCTGTCTCCCTTCGCGCATCTCCGCTCTCCGCTCGTGCAGGGACGCCGTGTTCACTGCTGCGTCCAGCCGTATGTGCCGCGCACCGGGGACGGTGTACCCCGTAGAGACAAAACCCACATCCAGCCCCGGCACAAGCAGTGCGTCGAGCCTTGCGCTGTCGAGCGGACTGCGGCATGCGATACACTCCGCGCCCAAAGCCGCCGCCTCCTCCGCGGCGATCTTCAGCGCCGTGTCCGCCCCGCCGAAGCCATCGTCAAGCTGATATATCAGCCTGCATAGCTTTGCGGCTTCATCACTGAGCCACAGCTCGCCCTTGCAGGAGAGAGCGTGAAGATACCGCTCACCGCCGCTGAACTTAACGCCGTCCTGTCCCCGGCAGCGGCGCAGTATGTTGCGCAGCCTGCGCCTCAGCGCAGAGCGCTGCTCCTCGCCCCACAGCGGCGGAAGATACGCCCCGCGCACCGCGGATGCGGAGGCAAGATAACCATAAGCCGCGTCGTACTCGGCTTTATACTCGCCGTACAGGCGCATAGCCTCCGATGATGAAGCGGGCGGGAGCGGCGTGCAGAATGCGCCTAGGTTGACATAATCTCCGTCGATCCCAAAATGAACCGGATCAGCGCCGTGCGGCGCTGTGCCGTCGAGCCAGCCGCGCTGCATCGCTGGTATGTATACGCCGTCGAGCGAATCCGGATCGCCGGAGCAGAGAATATACTCTACGTCTAACCCGCGATGCTCCGCCTCCGCCCCGAGCTTACGCATGAAACCGGATTTACCCGTGCCCGGTCCGCCCTTTACCACGCTCAGATAATCACCCGGTGCGCGGCAAAACCCGGAATAGAGCGAGTGAAAACCGTCTTTGGAGTTTGCGCCGAGAAAACAGGATATATTCACGTGCCGATGCCTCCTTAAAACCATATGCCGTATATAATATCTTATGTTCGCTCTTCACGGATTGACATAGCCGGTACCGCCGTATATGCCGTATATAATACCCGGCAATTCTGCGGGCTGAAGTTATGGCAGCGCCGTCATCATAACCCAAATCTTCTCGTAATCTATTCTTGCCGCATTATGAGGTGTCGCCTTAAAATTTCCCCTTGACAAACAGGCGGCACAGAGCTATAATACAACCAACCTACAAAGTAAGTAGGAGAAGAAAAAGCGAAACGGAGGCGCAGAGAATGAACGTTATGACACATACCCGCGCCGGCTTTCGATGTCGGCACTGAGGCGGAGCGGCTCCGATGCCCGCGCTGGGCATGTTGTCCGCATCGAACAGAACACAGACCTTGCAAACGTTGTTTTAATAATTTGATATTTTAATCAAAAGGAGATAATCATCATGTCCAATATATACACTTCCGCAGATCAGCTTGTCGGCAACACCCCGCTGCTTGAGCTTTCGCATATTGAGGCAAAGCTTGGTCTGAAGGCAAAAATCATTGCAAAGCTTGAGTATTTCAACCCCGCCGGTTCCGTTAAGGACAGAATTGCAAAGGCAATGATCGACGATGCCGAGGCGCGCGGTCTTCTCAAAAAAGGCTCTGTCATCATTGAGCCTACCTCCGGCAACACCGGCATAGGTCTTGCGTCCGTCGCAGCGGCGAGAGGCTACAGGATCATAATCGTCATGCCTGAGACCATGTCCGTCGAACGCCGCCAGCTGATGAAAGCCTACGGCGCGGAGCTGGTGCTCACCGACGGCGCAAAGGGCATGAAGGGCGCGATCGCCAAGGCGGATGAGCTCGCAAAGGAGATACCCGGCAGCTTTATCCCCGGTCAATTCGTCAACCCCGCAAACCCCAAAGCGCATTTTGAAACAACCGGTCCTGAAATATATAAGGACACCGATGGCAAGGTTGACATCTTTGTCGCCGGCGTTGGTACAGGCGGGACCATTACCGGTGTGGGCGAGTACCTCAAGAGCAAAAACCCGGCTGTCAAGGTCGTCGCGGTCGAGCCTGCGACTTCGCCCGTGCTCTCCAAGGGCATTTCCGGTGCGCACAAGATACAGGGGATCGGCGCGGGCTTTGTTCCCGCCGTGCTTGACACGAAGGTGTATGACGAAATAATCCCCGTAGAGAATGAGGATGCGTTTGCAACCGGCAAGCTCATCGGCAAGAGCGAGGGGGTGCTCGTCGGCATATCCTCCGGCGCCGCCGTATGGGCAGCGATAGAGCTGGCAAAGCGCCCGGAGAACGAGGGCAAGAACATTGTGGTGCTCCTGCCGGACACCGGCGACCGCTATCTCTCCACGGCGCTGTTCGCCGATTGATCTTATAAGGAAGCTGATAATTTATGATTTCTACACGCGGCAGGTATGCTCTCAGGGTAATGATAGACCTTGCGGAGCACAGAAATGGGCGCTACATCCCCATGAAAGATGTTGCCGAGCGGCAGGACATCTCTCTGAAATATATTGAGCGCATCATGCCGACGCTCACAAAGGCGCGCTTCGTCGAGGGGCAGCACGGCAAGGGCGGCGGGTATATGCTCTGCCGCGAGCCGGAGGATTACACTGTGGGTGAGATACTGCGCGCGGCGGAAGGGGATCTTGCACCTGTGGCATGCCTGCAAAGCGGCGCTGAGTCATGCCCGCGTGCCGCCGAGTGCCGGACGCTGCCGATGTGGAAGGAGTTTTACGGCATCACGAACGCATATTTTGACGGTATAACCCTCGCGGAACTGACAAACAGCGACTCCGGCGGGAACTACGTAATATGAATAAAAATGACCGCTGCATAAAAAATGCAGCGGTCATTTTGCGCCCAGGGGCGCGTATTATCTGCGGGGCGGGTATTATCTGCGCAGGTCCGGGTGTGCGCGCTGAATGCCGTCGCTCTCCGGCGTGCCGGGTCTGGGCAGGATCCTGGCGCTGTCGGAGTGCAGCACACGGAGTATCCCGGCAAATACTTCCCAGAGCTGTCCGGCGATCTCCTCGTCCCTGAAGCGGCAGACCTTTGACGCGCACAGGACGCACAAGCTCGTATGCTGCGGCGGTGATCTCATCCTTTGTGAATTTCGGCTTCGGCGGCATATCCTGGCGCTCCTGCGTATATTCATTGCTGTTATATAACTTGCGTTATCTATTCGCGGGTGAAATTATAAAATGCCGCGCCGCTTTTGCCAATAGATGAAAGTATTCAATTATCCCAGAGCCACGTCGAGTATCAGCATCAGCAGAAATCCGCCGAAAAACCCGAACGTACCCGCGCGCCCCGGCGCGGCGGGGATAAGCTCATGCTTGACGACATAGAGCATTGCCCCTGCGGAAAAGCTCAGCAGCCATGGCATCGCACTCTGCACGCCTGCCGCCGCCAGCACCGCCAGCAGACCGAAGAGCGGCTCAACAGCGCCGGAGAGTACGCCCGTCCAGAACGCCCGGCTTCGCGCCATGCCAAGCTGCCTGAGCGGCAGAGACACAGCCGCGCCCTCCGGTAGGTTCTGAACGCCGATGCCCAGGGCGAGCGCGAGCGCGCCGGGCAGCGCCTCGCCGCGCGCGGCGAGCGCGAACGCCAGCCCGACCGCCATGCCCTCTGGTATATTATGCACGGTGATGGCGGTGACGAGCAGGGGAGTGGCAAGCGCGTCCGTTCCGCCGCGGTCATGCCGCGCGATGAGAGCGTCCATCAGCATTAAAAAAGCCATGCCCGCCGCGATGCCGAGCGCTGCGGGCAGCCACGCTGGGCTTATGCCCAGCTTCCCGGCACGCTCCATCGCCGGGATGAGCATACTCCACACCGAGGCCGCCAGCATCACGCCCGCCGCAAAGCCCATCATTGCGCTCTGACAGCGCAGCTTTATCTCGCCGGCGAAAAAGAACACCACTGCCGCGCCAAGCGTGGTCATCAGAAAGATGAAGCCTGTGCCAAGACCGGCCCAGGCGAGAGAACGAAGCACGTTTGATCAACGCCTTTTCAACATAATACGGCAAAAACATGCACCGGGCGGACGGAGTCCAGCCCGGTGCACGTCAGCCGCCCAATACATTATAAGCGGCGGGAGCGCGGAATGTTACCCTACGCCTATTGGCAGCGCGGGCGCGTTCTCGTGTATCGCTGCGAGCGCGGCATCCATTGCCTGCTCGCTCTCGCTCATCACTTCGGCATATTCCTTCCCGCCGCGGATAAGCACAAGGCGGTAGTAGGCGAATGTCGTGCTACCGCAGCACATCCGTCCGTTGACTTCCTGTATGCGGATGAATGCGCGCTCAAGCGTGGGGTATGCCAAAAATACGGTTTTCAGCCCGGAGCGGTAGTATATGCCAAGCTTTCCAACGCGCACCGCGTCAAACTTTTGCGCGCTCTCATAGTCGGCTGTCAGCTCCGCGCTCTGCACCATGCCATCGGGCGCTGCGAATTTCTTTTCTGCCATTTTACGATCCTCCCTCAGTGTCGTATCTCATGTCGTTCGGTTTCCACAAAGTGTGATATGCCGCCCACGGCGGCTGATAAGCCCCTCGTCGCTCATGTTTTTCAGCTCACGCATCATGCTTGTGCGGTCGGCACAGAGAAAGCCTGCCAGTTGGGACAGCGAGGTCTCAATGTCGAAGCTGCGGCTGCCGGTCTTCTCGCTGAGATAGTCAAAGTACGCGGTGAGCTTGCGGCGCAGAGAACGTTTGCTGATCATGTTTATTCGCATGGCGAGCGACTGCGCCTTCTTTGCCGACAGCTCGAAGAGGTTGTGCGTGAGCTGTGTGTGATGCCGGCAGGCGCGCGGACAGCGCCCGCATATGCATGAAAAGCGGATGAACAGCACCTCGCACTCGCTGTCCGCCTCCACGGCGTAGCCAAGACCGCCGTAGGGCATGGCGAACACCTCACCGAAGATGTCGCCCGGGCGGTAGGTTTCGAGCAGGACATATTCCCCGTCGCTGTCCATGCAGTATAGATGCGCCGTTCCGCGCAGCAGCACGCACAGCCAGGTCAGCTCACTGGCGTAGACCATCACGGTCTCCCCGCGGCGGAACGTCCGCCGCTCCGGCTTGAAGCAGTTCATCATCTCTGCGATGCTCTCCTCGCTTATCCCCTTGAAAAGCTCGGTGTCCGGCATGGTGCATTACCTCATTTCACATATACTATATTGGAAATTATATCACGTTTCTGTTGCAATCGCAACATATTGCTGCCTGCAAGTGATATATAATTTTAATGTCAGGGCAGCGCCGCATAATGCGCTGCTGTCTCAGGAAATAAAAATTGGAGGTAATACTTATGCATTGCACAAGAAAAGTCCTTGATGATCTTATCTGGGTCGGCGCTGACGACAGGCGGCTTGCCTGCTTCGAGGGCGTGTACAGCGTGCCGGATGGCGTGTCGTATAACTCTTACGTGATGCTCGATGATAAGGTCGCCGTGTTCGACACGGTGGACAAGGCTGTGTATCAGACGTATTTTGAAAATCTCGCCTATGCGCTCGGCGGCAGAACGCCGGATTACCTCATCATTTCGCATATGGAGCCTGACCATGCCGCCACGATAGACGCCTTCATCGCGCGCTACCCCGGTGTGAAGCTTGTGTGCAACAGCAAGACCGAGACCATGCTGAAAAACTTCTTCCGCAGCGTGGACTTCTCCGAAAGGCTGCACCTTGTGAAGGAGGGGGACGTGCTTGACCTCGGGCGGCATAAGCTCACGTTCGTTATGGCGCCGATGGTGCACTGGCCGGAGGTCATGATGACCTATGACACAACGGACAAGCTCCTCTTCTCGGCAGACGCTTTCGGCACCTTCGGCGCGCTCAATGGGCGGCTCTTTGCCGACGAGGCGGACTTCTTTGCCGAAAACCTCGATGAGGCGCGCCGGTATTACACCAACATCGTCGGCAAATACGGCATGCAGGTGCAGGCGGCGCTGAAAAAGGCGTCCGGGCTGGAGATCAGCCATGTCTGCCCGCTCCACGGCTTCGTGTGGCGGCGCGATTTTGACCGCTTCCTTGAAAAGTATCTTCTTTGGAGCAGCTATACACCGGAAGAGAAGAGCGTCATGCTCGCCTACGCCTCTGTATACGGGCACACCGAGAATGCCGCGAACATCCTTGCGGTGAAGCTCGTGGAGCGCGGGGTGAAAGTGCGCATGTTCGATGCCTCCGTCACGCCTGCGAGCGAGATCATCTCCGCCGCGTTCCGGTGCAGCCATCTTGTTTTTGCTGCGCCCACATATAACGCGGGCATATTCGTCAAGATGGATGACCTGCTGCATGATCTCGTCAACCACGCTCTGCAAAACAGAAAGATCGCCGTCATCGAGAACGGCAGCTGGGCGCCCATGAGCGGCAAGCTCATGCGCGATATGCTCTCCGCCCTCAAAAAGTGCGAGTTTATCGGGGATAATATCACCGTGCGCTCCTCGCTTGCCGAGGATCAGCTCGCGCAGCTGGACGCGCTCGCCGACGCGATTGCCGCGGACATGAAGTAAAGACGAATAAGAATAAAAAGCAATCTGCACATGTTTCAACGCAAATATGTGCAGATTGCTTTCTGCACCGACCATATTATTCTTCTCAATTTTCAGCTTCAGTATCATCAGCGCCTCCGTTCCGATTCTGAGAAAATCCGGCAGAGCAATATTTTCCATGGAAAAAGACTTGAAATTGATTCAACTCAATTGTATAATGAATGTAAACAGAGCGTAAAATTCGTGATAAGGGGTACCCCTTATCA
>DJEW01000028.1:0-17104 GCA_002431965.1 Clostridiales bacterium UBA5888 | reverse complement strand
ATCCTCAGCATGAGGATGTGATACCCTTTGAATACGATGCGCGCTTGTATGAGGAGGGTATGTGATTGTACAGAAAACTGAAAAGCGCATTATCTTTAATTCTGGTAATTGCCGTGATGCTGTCCATGGGAACATCAGCCTTTGCGGTGGGAACGGAGGGAACCGCGCCTCCGTCCGCTGCCGTGGAAAGCGGTGCTGCGGCAGAGGAGGGTATTTCCGCGGAGGGAGCGGAGATGCCCATGCAGACAACCGCCGCCGGTAATAACGGCACACCTGAGAGCAGCGAACTTCCCGCAGCGGGAACAGTTGCTCCAACGCCGCCGACTGCCGTCTGCACCGGCAGCGCGGATGTGACCGACTGCGCGGCGGAGACGCACGTAGAGGGCTGCCCGAAGTATGCCGCGGCAGAGCCTGAAGCGGGTGAAAAAGAACCGGAGCAGGCGGGAGAGCCGCCCATAGTCTGCACCGGGAACGCGGACGTGACCGACTGCGCGGCGGAAACGCACGCAGAGGGCTGCCCGAAGTATGCCGCGGCAGAGCCTGAACCGGGTGAAAAAGAACCGGAGCAGGCGGGAGAGCCGCCCATAGTCTGCGCCGGGAACGCGGACGTGACCGACTGCGCCGCAGAGACGCATATTGAGGGCTGCCCGAAGTTTGTCAGCGCAGATGCCGCCGAAGAGGGCGAGAGCGACGAGGCGGACGCGCAGAGAGCCGCCATTCAGGCGCGCATAGACGCCCTGCCGGATAAAGACGCCTTTGACGCGATGAGCGAGGAGGATAAGGACAGCACTGCCGCCGAGTATGCGGCAATAATGGAGGAGCTTTATAAGCTCTGCGAGGCGGAAGGCATAGAGGATGGGGATATAGAGAAGCTGGAAGGGTTTAACCTGGAGAAGCTGATCGCGCTGTCCGACGCCATAAATGAATATACTGCCGCCCCCATGAACACGGAAGGTGTGATCGCTGCACCGCCCATCAACTGGGCTGCCCGAGGGTGGGACGTCTCCCGCTCCAAAACAGCGACCGCGCTTGATGCCAACAACGAATCCACCGTCACGCTCTCGCTCCCCAGCGCACAGGAACAGCTTGCCAGCGACATAGTGTTCGTAATGGACAAATCCGCATCAGCCAGTGCGAATGTTGTCCGACAGGCGACTGAGATGCTGAATGCTCTGAAGACCTCGGCTGAAAAAAGTGGAGCTAAAATAAACGTCTGTGTTGTGAGATTCAACAGGAGCGCTGTAAAATCCGGTTGGTTTGATCTCTCAACCCAGCTTGATGCAATCAGCACTGAAATGGCAGAGAAATTAAGCGGCGGCACGAATATTCATGCCGGGCTTCTTGCAGGTCTGACGGCTCTTGGCGAGCATACCAATGTACCGGCAGACAGAAAGCACCTGATTCTCATCTCGGATGGGTCTACATATCTTTACAGCAAGGACGGAAACTGGGGAAGCGATAACCCCTTCTCACGCTCCTATATATCTAAAGAGTATTATAAAAGTTTTGCCGGCAGTTTCAATGATCAAGGCCTCTATGATCCTAATAAATATCCTGATACCAACACTTGCCGCCCCAAGGACACTTCTGAAGCGAGCGCCTGGCAGGCGTATCTGAATGACGTTTACGCTAGAAATGCATCAAGCAACGGCGACAGCTATGACTATCACATAAATTACGACCTGAATTTCAACCGGGGGCAACCCAGCGATGATTTCACAACCCAGCCGTCAGAAAGGCGATCTGCCAACAACCGCGATATGGCGTTTTATTACGCAAATGATGCGTGGCAGAAGATAATAGCAAGTGGGTACAATGCGTACTCCGTCGCCGTTAAAGACGGAATGGCGGGCGCAGGGAATTCAGACGATTCGCACAGCTTTATGAACTTCCTGAACGGCGGCAGCAGCATTGACTTTGATAAGATAAAGAACGATATTCTGTACGCCGTAGACGCCGACTCCACGGTTGAGGACAAAATGGGAAGCGAGTTTGACCTGATCCCGGGCTCCTTCACCCTGACCGCAGGCGGCACGAAGCTGACCTGCACTCGAAGCGGAAATACCTACTCGTTTGGCGACAGCACGAAGCCTGACCGATTTGTCGTTGTATATGATGCGGCTGCCGACAGCTTTACGTGGACGATAAACGAGAATGTGTCCAACTTTGCGCCCGTGCAGCTTTCCTACAAGGTGAAGCTTGCAAACCCGAAGACCGCCGCGGGCACATATACCGTGCCCACAAACGAATACGCAAGGCTGACGGCAAAGGATTCGGCAGGAAATACTCACGGACCGTTCGAGTTTGAGATACCCACGGTTTTCTACACCGTTTACGCCTATACTCTGTCCTATGACGCAAACGGCGGCACGGGCACTATGAAACCCGCGACCTCTGCTGCGGACGGCAGCATAGTTATCGCGCAGAACGGCTTCAAGCGGGATGGGTATGAATTCACCGGCTGGAACACCGCTGCCGACGGAAAGGGAACGGCGTATCAGCCCGGTGCAGAGCTGAAGCTGACCGGAAATCTCACGCTGTACGCCCAGTGGAACAGGATAGTCACCTATACCGTGACCTATACGGACGGAGTTGACAATGCCGTCATTTTCAACGATCAGGTCTATTCAGGGCTGAAAAGAGGCGACAGGACGCCGGGCTTTGTCGGCGTTCCGGAGCGCAGAGGCTATAGGTTCGTCGGCTGGGAGCCGAGCGTAAGCGCGACCGTCACCGGCGATGCCGTTTATAAGGCAGTCTGGGAAAGGTACGTCATCTGGAGCTATGACCCCGGCAAGGGACCGAGAACGGGCGATGACAGCAGCCTTGCACTCTGGGCTGCGCTGATGCTCGGAGCGGGTGCGGCGGCGGCCGGCGTCGGGCTATACGCCAGAAAAAGGCGGAGAAGCAAATAAGCATTCATAGCTGCAAGGTAAAACTGGAACAAGGCAGCGCCGCATAATGCGTCAGGAACTGATGGCGCGCCCGTCCGGGCGCGCCATTGTCATGCGGAAAAATCTGGCGAATCGGGAAAAACAACGCAAAACCCCTGAATTGCTAACGGTTTGACAGGATTGTTAATAACTTATCTTGGTTTTATGACGATTTTTGTACTAAATCGTGTAGACAACAATTTTCACTTGTGCTAAAATTCATATATCGTACATAATTTTTTACGCGCGAATACTTTATGAGGTGAAGCTATTATGTCCCACACTTTTAAAGGCGGCGTGCATCCCAATTACATGAAGGCACCGGATGTTCCGATGACCGTCATTGCACCGCCTCCTCAGGTCGTTATCCCCATGGCGCAGCATATAGGCGCACCCTGCAAGCCCACGGTTGCGGTCGGCGACTATGTGACGATGGGTCAGATGGTGGGCGAGAATCCCGCTCCTGTCTCCGCACCTGTCCATGCCTCCGTTTCGGGCAAGGTCGTGGCTGTCGAGCCAAGACCCCATCCGCTGGGTGACATGGTCATGTCCGTTGTTATCGAGAACGATTACAAGGACACCCCATGCACGGACCTTGTACCCCTCACGGCAGAGCAGCTAAAAGACCCGGAAGCCATCCTTGAGCGCATCCGTCAGGCCGGCGTCGTCGGCATGGGCGGCGCAATGTTCCCGACCGCCTTCAAGATCCGCGGCGGCATCGGCAAGGTCGATACGCTCATCATCAACGGCGCCGAATGCGAGCCGTACCTCAATGGCGACCATCTCACCATGCGCAGCTATCCCGAGCAGCTTCTGCGCGGCATTGAGCTTGTGCGCATTGCCTCCGGGCTTGACAAGGCGTATTACGGCATCGAGGTCAACAAGCAGGACGCTATCGACATTCTCAACGCGCACCATCCCGAAAAGTACGGCGTCGAGATCGTTCCGGAGGACGTGAAGTACCCCCAGGGCGGCGAGAAGATGCAGGTCAAGGCGGTCACCGGGCGCGAGGTCAAGCCCGGAGGCATCCCCTCCGGCGTCGGCTGCAACGTTGTCAGCACGCGCACGTGCTACGCCATCTATCAGGCGTGCTATGAAGGCAAGCCCACGATCGAGCGTATCGTCACCGTCGCGGGCAGCGCGCTCAACGCGCCCGTCAACGGGCTCACCCGTGTCGGCACTCCGTTCGGCTACCTCGCCGAAAAGTGCGGCGGCTTTGTAAAGACCCCCACCAAGATCGTCCTCGGCGGACCGATGATGGGCATCTGCGCTACGAGCTTTGACGCGCCCACCATCAAGGGCACGGCGGGCGTGCTGTTCTTCACCGAGGAGGAGGACAAACACGTTGACAATCCCACCTGTATCCGCTGCGGCAAGTGCATCTCCGTGTGCCCGATGAACCTTGAGCCTGTGTTCATGTATATGTACTACAGCAAGGGCGACTATGACATGATGCAAAAGTACCACATCACCGACTGCTTCGAGTGCGGAAGCTGCGCATACAACTGCCCCGCGAGAATGCCGCTTACCCATGCGTTCAAGACGGCAAAGCTCATGTTCCAGGCCAAAGCCGCAAAGGAAAAGGCGAAGGCCGAGGCAGAGGCGGCGGCAAAGGAGGCTAACAAATGAGCGCTAATGAGAATAAAGTAAGGATCGTCCTTGACGTTGCGTATCAGCCCCAGGTGAGGACCGATACCGACACAAGGCGCATAATGATGGATGTCATCATCGCGCTTATGCCTGCGCTGATAGTCGCCATCTTCGAGTTTGGCTGGCGTCCTCTCGGCGTCGCCATGGTGTCCATGCTCTCCGCCGTGTTCTTCGAGTGGGCTTACCGCAAGCTCATGAAGAAATCAAACACGATAGGCGACTGCTCCGCCGCGGTGACGGGTCTCCTGATGGCGATGACCATGCCGCCCAGCTCCCCGCTGTGGCTGCCGATCATCGGAAGCTTCTTCTCCATCGTCATCGTCAAGCAGCTCTACGGCGGTCTCGGCAAGAACTTCCTCAACCCGGCGCTGGCAGGGCGCGCCTTCCTTATCGCGTCCTATGCCAACCACATGACCACGTGGGTCGTCCCCAACACTCTCAAGGGTCTGCCCAACAGCCTCACGGGCAGCGTAGACGGCGTCACCATGGCGACGCCCATGACCTATCTCTATAACTCCACCGACCCCATGCCGGCGGTCATCAATCTTAAGAATATGTTCCTGGGCAATATGCCCGGCTGCATCGGAGAGATCAGCGCGCTGGCGCTGCTGATCGGCGTTGTGTATCTTTTCGCGCGCAAGGTCATCACCTGGCGCATCCCGACCGCATTTGTCGGCACGGTCGTTGTCCTCACGTTCATTTTCGGGCACGAGGGCTACAGCCGATTAGACTGGGTCGGCTACAACCTGCTGTGCGGCTCGATGCTGCTTGGCGCGTTCTTTATGGCAAACGACTATGCCACCAGCCCCGTCACAGGACCCGGACAGCTCCTGTACGGCATCGGCTGCGGCGTGATAACCGTTCTTATCCGCTACTTCGGCAGCTATCCCGAAGGCGTCAGCTACGGCATACTCATCATGAACCTGTGCACCTGGGCCATCGACAAGGCGTTCCGCCGCTATCCCTTCGGCACAACGAAAGAGGACATTGCCGCTGAGAAGGCTGCCAGGAAGGCAGCAAAGGAGGGCGCATAATGAATAAGATTGTTAAGCTTGCACTCGTCCTGTTCCTCGTGTGCGCCGTCGTTGCCGGCATTCTGGGCGTCGTCAACCTCGTCACGGCGGACAAGATCGCCGAGCAGGATCGCATCAAGACACAGAAAGCCTACGCCGCCGTTCTTGAAGCGGACGATTATCAGGACGTCGATTTTGACAAGACCGCTTACCCGACTATTGACAAGATAGCCAAGGCAGGCGACAAAGGCTATGTCGTCACCACCACATATTCCGGCGCGCAGGGCAGCATCACAATGGCTGTCGGCGTGGACACTGATTATAAATGCACCGGGATTTCCATCATATCCCACGCAGAGACCTCCGGTCTTGGCGCGAAGGCTGCCGAACAGAGCGAATATGGTCAGTCATGGCGCGCGCAGTTCGTTGGCGAGGGCGATGACATCAAGCTGAAAAAGTCCGGCGGCGACATTGACGCTATAACTGCGGCGACCATCACCTCCAATGCGGTCGTGGGCGCTGTCGCGGAGAGCATCCGCGCTGTGGAAGCTTTGGGTTAAGGAGGCAAGCCGAATGAATATCAGAAAACAGTTTAAAGAAGGGCTTATCACCAACAACCCCGTTCTTGTCCAGCAGATCGGTATGTGCGCCACCATGGCAATCACGACCTCGCTGTTCAACGGCGTTGGCATGGGTCTGTCCGTTCTCATCATCCTCACCTGCTGCAACGTCGTCATTTCCGCAATGCGAAAGATCATCCCCGGTGAGATCCGCCTTGCAATCTTCGTCGTTGTCATCGCGGGCTTTGTCACGATCGTCGATCTTCTTTTGCAGGCGTTCGTTCCCGCGCTGTCTTCAGCTCTGGGTGTGTTCATCCCGCTCATCGTTGTCAACTGCATCATCATCGGTCGTGCTGAGGCTTTCTGCCAGCACAACACCGTTGGCGCTTCGTTTTTTGACGGCGTGTTCCAGGGGCTCGGCTACACCGTGGTGCTCATCATCATGTGCGTTGTGCGTGAATTTCTCGGCTCTGGGCGCTTTGGCGGCGGACTTATCGACATTACCAACGGTCTGCGCTTCACGCTCGACGGTACGGGCGCCGGCATTCAGATATTCCCCGAGGATCTTGGCGCAACGATTCTGATCATGCCGTTCGGCGGCTTCCTCACGCTCGGCGTGCTCATTGCCGTCATGCAGTATGCGCTCAGGAAATCCGCAAAGAAAAAACAGCTCGCCGAAGAGGCTGCAAAGGAGGCTGAAGAATAATGCTCACCAACATTCTCTCCATCTCCCTCGGCGCTATACTCATCAATAACTTCATCTTCTCCCAATTCCTTGGCTGCTGCCCGTTCCTCGGCTGCTCCAATAAGGTGGACACTGCGCTGGGTATGGGTCTTGCGGTTACGTTCGTCATGGGTCTTGCCTCAGCAATCTGCTGGGTCATTGACCAGTATGTGCTTGTTCCGCTGGGGCTCGCCTTCCTCCAGACGCTCACCTTTATCCTTGTCATCGCCTCTCTCGTGCAGTTTGTCGAGATGTTTCTCAAGAAGATGGTCCCCTCGCTGTATTCCGCGTTGGGCATCTTCCTCCCGCTCATCACCACCAACTGCGCCGTGCTCGGCGTTGTGCTGCTGAATGTGCAGAACCACTATAATTTCATCGAGTCCGTGGTCTACGGCATCACCGGCGGTCTGGGCTTCCTGCTCGCCATCGTGCTCTTTGCGAGCGTGCGCGAGCGTGTGGAGTTCTCCGATTACCCCGAGTGCTTCAAGGGCTTCCCCATCTGCCTTGTGTCCGCCGCTCTCGTCGCTCTTGCTTTTATGGGCTTCAGCGGCATGAAGATCTTTTGATAGGGAGGGCGTGAAGATATGAAAATTATTCTTTTGTCCGTTCTTGTGCTTGGCGCTCTGGGTGCGCTGTTCGGCGCGCTGCTGGCGTTAGCGTCAAAGATATTCTATGTCAAGGTAGACCCTAAGCAGGAAGCCATCCGCGCGTGCCTTGCCGGCGCAAACTGCGGCGGCTGCGGCTATCCCGGGTGCGACGGCTACGCCGCCGCCGTTGCGGCAGGAGAAGCACCAACGAATAAGTGCGTTGCCGGCGGCGCGGAAACTGCGGCGAAGATCGCCGAGATCATGGGCGTTTCCGGCGGAGACGTTGAAAAAATGGTCGCTTTCGTGCCGTGCTCCGGCACAGAAGGGCATGCAGAGATGCGCTTCAACTATTCCGGTCCGGTAGATTGCCGCGCTGCGATGCTCTTCGGCGGCAAGTCCAACAAAACATGCACCTTTGCCTGCATCGGGCTTGGCAACTGCACCCGCGCCTGCCAGTTTGACGCTATCCATGTAGTTGACGGCGTCGCAAAGGTCAACCGTATGCGCTGCGTCGGCTGCGGCGCCTGCGCCGATGCCTGCCCCAAGAGCATCATAAAGCTCATCCCTGAAAGCCAGAAGGTCATGCCCGCCTGCAGCAACCACGACAAGGGCGCAAAGGTCATGAAGATGTGCGACTTTGGCTGCATCGGCTGCATGAAGTGCCAGCGCGAGTGTCCGGCGGACGCTATCACGGTTGTGGATAACCTTGCCCAGGTCGATCCTTCCAAGTGTGTTGGCTGCGGTCACTGTGCCGATGTCTGCCCGCGCCATATTATCAGCTGGTTCGGAAAGAAGAGCAGATAATCATAATAGAAGCGAATATGCAGGAAACCACCGTCCACTCGGACGGTGGTTTCCTGCACTTTGTAATCTTGTGCACTTTATTTTTTCTGCGAAAATACCCATTCGCGCTGTATCTGATAGCTGATGAAGAAAAGACAGATGTCAACCGCAAATTTAATAAGCGTGGCGATTATCGGCACGGAGTTGGCGAGCAGCCCGTTTATCAGCGTCACAAGCCCCGCAGATACGAGCATCTGCGGGATGCACAGGCAGTAATACCGCAGCAGCGCGCGCTTATAGCTCTTGTGGTTGTCAAACACCACGGAATTGTTAGCGTTGAAGTTTGCAAACGACGAGAGAGCGCGCGCAACGGCGGTGGAAAGAAGCTCTGCATATTTTCCCGCAGCTGCGCCGAAAAAGCGCATCATCAGGTAAAAGACCGTAAGATCTATGATCGTAGAGCCGAGCGAGCTTATCAGGAACTTGAACATTACCTTGAATATCCGCCAGGAGTCCTTTACCGCGTCATAGTGGGAGCTGTAATCCTCCGGGTCATAGACGGTGGCGATGGGCTGCTCTGAAAAGCCGATGCCCATGCGCTTCATGTTCAGCAGCATATTTGTTTCGTACTCAAAGCGCTCGCCCTCTATGCCGCAGAACGCGCGCAGATACTGCGCCGGGATCGCGCGCAGACCGGTCTGCGTGTCGGAAAGGCGGATGCCGTAGCATATGCGGAAAAGCCGCGCCGTGGTTTTGTTTCCGGCGACGCTGCGCGGCGGCACGCCGGGGGCGTTGAAGTCCCGGCAGCCGAGCACTACCTTGTCGCCCTCGATAAGCATGCGCTCGCCGCAGGCGATTATATCGTCCGCAAGATGCTGCCCGTCGCCGTCGATGGTGATAACGCCGCGAAGCTCCGGCAGTTTATCCGCCACATATGCGAACGCCGTTTTCAGCGCGCGCCCCTTGCCACGGTTGACGCCGTGATGCAGCACGACGATCTCCGGGTGCGCAGCCTGCGCGCGTTCAAAGAACGTCCTGTGCTCATCGTCGCTTCCATCGTCTACAACAACTATATGCTTGAATCCGCGCTCGGCAAGTCCGTCGATCACGGCGAGAAATTTTTTGTCCGGGTTGAGCGAGGGAAGGATAACGGCAAGGGAACTGAGACAAAGCTGCCTTGCCTGCACATTTTCTTCCATTTATGCCTCCGTTATACCAGAGATACGACGCGAAGCTCCGTTCCGTCGTCGAGAACAAGGATTTTAAGGTTGTTTTCGTCGTGCTGCTCACCGTTGCCAGAGGTGACAGAGGTCGTCTCCGTCGTCACATCGCACACGTAATAGCCCTCGCCAAGGTCGATCGCACCGTTGAGGACATAGCTGTCAAGGGAGTAGCTGTTGGTGTGCGCCCAGCCGAGACCGTCCAGAGCTTCATAAAGACGCTTGTCAAGGTCGCTGCCTGCCTGCACATAGTTCTGAAGCGCCGCATATCCGCCGCTGGAATACTTGCCGAGTATGCCGGAGGTGTACTTGGAGTATGCCTCGACAAACTTGCTGCAGAATGCGTCAAGGCGGCTGAGCGTTGCATCGTCGCAGGGCTTGATGTACTGCGAGTCGTCGCGGTCTGGATCGACTGTGTATTCATTGCCGCTCTCGTCATAGATGACCGGGTCGATATGCCCGATGAGATCGTCAAACCGGTACGTGACCTTCTTCGGAAGATTTGGGTTGATGCTGTAATAGCTCTTGAGGCAGTCAAATGGGATGTTGTCTTCTATTATATATTCCGAATCGAGCGTGTGACCGTTGAGGGATACGCTGTAGCTTTCGGGAATCGTGACCTGTACGGATGTATAAAGCCCGGTGAAGTCAAACTCTTCCTTGGCAATGACCCAGGGACGCAGATCATAGGGCAGAGTAATGTCCTTGCCGTAGAGCTTGAAATTGGGATCCTTCGTATCGTCGCGCTTGAGATACACCCTGCCGAAGGTGTTGTCGCCGCAGAGAATGGCATAAGCGTTAAGGCCGGGGTCGTCGCTTGTGGTGCGGGCATAGGTTATTTCACCGTTGAGTATTTCCTTCACCGCAGTCTGAACCTCCTCGTCCGTCTGCACCTCGTGCGGCATTGAGGAGATGGTCTCTTCCACGCCCTCGTCGAAGAGATTCTGGTTGAGCCCGGCAATGTATTTGTCAACGACCGGCTCCGGCATGGAAGCCTGATACTGCTCGGCAAAGCTCCACACTGCCTTCAGTGCGAGCACTGCGAGCACAGAAAGTACGCCCGTATATATCAGCAGGCACGCCCAGTATACGACCTTGCCGTGTTTGTTCTTTTTAGACATCTGCCACTTACCTCACTATCATTTGAAAAGCCACGCGGAGGGGAGGGGGCGCGCGCCGTGCTGGCTGGAGTTGCGGTTGACATACTCGCCGTCGTAGTACATGCTTGTTGACGAACCGCCGTCCATGTTTATCGCGTTGACCGCGCCGTGGTCGAGCATGATATTCTGGCAGTCGGCATATGTTGCGCCCATGCTGTGCACCTGACGTCCGTCGATGACCAGCATAAGCACAGCGCCGTCTGCGCGCTGACCGATGGATGTGCGCGGGTTCACGCCGCTCGGCAGGGAATTCGCATCGACCGGCTCGCCGTTCATGATGAGTATCGGACCGAAGGAAACGCCGTTGTGGATGTTATTCTGCTCGGCGCTCCATGCATCGAAGTAGCCCACATACATAAGACCGTCGTCGTCGAAGCCGACAAAGATGCTCGTGTCGCTCGTCTTGCCGACGCTTTTGCCGTCAACGAGGGTCAGCCCCTCCGGCACGCCGCCGAGACCGGAGCCGCCTTCATCCTGGAAGCCGCCGGCGTTGATGCCGCCGAGCGCGTCATATTTATTCACCATTTCCTCGAGCGTCAGACCCACGCTGCCGTAATTGTCCGGTGCGCCGAGAATGATACGCTTGGGGTCGAGCACCGTGATGAGATAGCCGGTATAGCCGCTGCCGGATATTTCTTCAAATATAATGCCGTCGCCGTCCTCGTCTTCTGCGTATGTGGAGGGAGTGTCTGTCGCGGTTTCGTCGGCGCTGGCGATTTTGATGAGGGATGAATCGAAATCCTTTATCGTGCTGGAGTTTTGTGTCGCGCGCATCTCGGCGACCTCGCTCTCCGTGAGGAAAATGTTTGCCATAAAGTCAAAGCGGCGGGTCTCCTGCATTGTGCGCACAAACATATTTGTCAGCGCTTCGGACGGACCGCGCTCAAGCACGTATAGAAGACCAAGCCCCGCGCAGCCTACCACCAGCACGGTCGCCAGCATGAAGCCGAAAATGCGGTCAAGCGTGTTCATAACGCGGCGGTTTTTCGCCTTTCTCAGCTTCTTCTCGCGCGCAACGTTGGGGCTTTCGACCTCCTCGCGGTCAACATATTCGATCTTGCTCTTGCTGTCAAAGTCTTTTTTCATATATGATCTTGCCTCCATGCGGGGAAATTTGCATCATTAGCTCAAAAGAGTGCAATACAACATAATACCAGTTTACATACGCAGGTATTTTATCACATACGACAAGCTATGACAAGCATATTTCCTTAAATTTATCTTAAAGCAGCACTGCACAATACGTCTGCGGCATCTGGAGAAAAACTTGTGCTCTGATATAATCACTTTTTCTTGAAATAAATCGGGAGCGCCGCTGTATAGACGCTCCCGACTGGGAAATGGTTTCACGCTGTTTTCCTTTTTGCATGACTGCGCATGAACGCGTCTTCTGAACGATCAGATAAGGCGCGCACGCTTGACGCTGTTGTAATGCCTGTCGAGAAACGGAAGCACGACAGAGTGCATCAGCTTCATGTCAAGGTTGAAGTAATATACTGCGAAAAGCCCGCCCAGTACGGCTGAGAAGATTCCGAGAACTTTTAAAATATGCTTCATAGTCGCTCTCCATTCTTGATGATGGTATGATTTTATCATCTGCGCCGCGCCGCGTCAATCACCGGTTCAGAGTGCTGCGCATAACGTGCAGACTGAATAATCCTGCCTGCCCTCGCATAGACTAGCCTCGGGTGATGAAATCATGCAGAGAAAGCACAAAAGCCGGTGGACGGCTGCTGTTTTTATACTAATCCCGCTCGCGGCGGGCGCGCTTTCGGCGCTGCTGACGCGGGATGGAGTGCGGCTCTTTGCGCTCATGCGCAAGCCGCCTCTTACGCCGCCTGCATGGATTTTCCCGGCGGCGTGGACGGCGCTTTACATCATGATGGGCATCGCGTCCTACCTTGTGTATACTGCCGGCGTATCGCGTGTGCGGCGTGACCGTGCGCTGACGTTTTATGCCGTGCAGCTGGGAATGAATTTTTTCTGGTCAATAATATTCTTTGCGCTTGAGATGTACCTGACGGCTTTCATCTGGCTTATCGGGATGTGGGTGCTGATTTTGATATGCACGGCGCTCTTCTGGCACATCGAGCGCAGAGCAGGGCGGCTCATGCTGCCATATCTCGCGTGGGTCGCCTTCGCCGGGTATCTGAACATGGGCGTATTACTGCTGAATTGATATAATCTTCAAATCCTTCATCAACGCCCGGCTGGTCTCGCCGGGCGTCTTCACTTTTTTGGACGTTTGTTTATCTTTTGTCTAAACACGGATTTGTCAAATGAAAAAAAGTTTCAACTATTCTGACCAAAAAACCGCCTCCCGGACATTTTTTAAGTGTTTATCTTGCATATTTATCGGCACTGTGATAAAATATCGACGAATGATTTATGGCTATCACCATGCTCACTTTAAGGGGGGACGTATATGGAAAACAAGGCCAAGATTATCACGGTCGCAGGCAAGGGCGGGGTCGGCAAGACCTCGATTTCCGCTTCCATCGTGAGGCTTCTCGTCGAAAAATACCCCGACAAGAGAATACTTGCGATCGACGCGGATCCCGCCGTCGGTCTGTCTGTTGCTCTTGGCGTGGACGTTAAGCTGACGCTGGACGATATTCGCATGAGCATCGTTGACAGCGTTGAAAACGGTGACACCAGGGAAGCGCTCGAACTTTTGTCGGAGGCGCGCTTCAGAATTTTTGACGCTCTTGTCGAGATGCCGGGGTTTGCATTCCTCGCGATCGGCCGCCCGGAGAGCTCCGGGTGCTACTGCAAGGTCAACTCCTACCTCAAGGAGGTCATCGGGATTCTTGCGAACAGCTTTGACTATGTCGTCATTGACGGTGAGGCGGGGATCGAACAGATCCAGCGCCGCGTCATGGAGAAGGTCACGCATCTGCTGCTGATCACGGATCAGAGCAAGAAGGGCGAGCAGGTTCTCGAAACCATCAAGAGCGTGGCGGATGAGCTTATCAGCTACGACAAGATAGGTGTCATCGTCAACCGCATGACCAATCCCGAGCTGAAGGATCTGGTCAACGTCCCCGGCGTGGAAGTCCTCGCCTATATCCCCGCGGACAGCGGCTTTGCCGCAAACGACATCAAGGGCAGGAGCGTCCTTGAGCTGCCCGCGGATTCCGTTATGCTCAAGGGAGTGAAGGAAGCACTCCAAAAAATAGAAATTCTTTAAAGAAGAGGTGTAACATTTGAAAGATCTTAAGCATCTGATCTACTTTGAAAGCCTGCTTGAGAATGCTGACAATGAACTGGTGAAACAGGCGCAGGCTGACGGCGGAATCGCCCTCGGCTACACCTGCTATCATGTTCCTGAGGCGCTGCTGAACGTCGGCAACTGCTTCTCGGTTCGTCTGCGCGCTCCTAACACCGGCTCCATCGACATTGCCACCTACTACATGTCCAACTACACCTGCGAGTTTGCCAGAGCGCTCGTGGAGCGCGGCATTGAGGGCGGCTATCAGTTCCTCGACGCGATGATCGGCGTTGACGCCTGCTCGATGATGAACCGCGCGATGGAGCACTTTGAGATTCTCAAGGTCAACGAGAAGCCCAGCTTCTTCGTCACCCACTGCGACATCCCCTACAAAATCACCGACTACACCCTTGACTCCTATGTCAAGCAGATGCGCCTGCGCGTGCTCGACAGGATCACGGAGACTTTCGGCGTCGATACGTCCGACGCCGCCATCCGCAAGGCGGTCGAGGAGCATAACGAGGTCTGCCGCATCATCTCCGAAATCGGCGAAATGCGTAAGGCGGAAAACCCCGTCATCACCGGTTATGAGTTCCACGTTCTCAACCTTGTGACCTACACCTGCCCCAAGGCGCTCATTCTGCCCAAGCTGCGCGAGACGCTGGAAGAGCTCAAAAAGCGCAAGCCCGACAAGAAGCCCGCGTTCCGCGCCCGCGTCGCGATCGTCGGCTCCGAGATCGACGATCCTCAGCTCACCAAGCTCATCGAGGGCTGCGGCGCGCTCGTCGTGTCCGACCGTTACTGCTTCGGCTCTACCCCGGGGCGTGAGGTCATCGAGCTTAAGGATGATGAGGACGCACTGCGCCAGATCTGCCTGCACGTCATGGAGCACTCCGAGTGCGCCCGCTACATATCCGACGAAAAGGTGCACCAGCGCCGCGAGACCGCTGACCGCCTCGCAAAGGAATTCGGCGCGGAGGGCATCATCTACGAGCAGATGAAATACTGCGACTACTGGGGCTTCGAGCGCGCTCTCGCGTCCCACATCATGCATGACGAGTACGGCTGGCCCGTTCTGTCCATCGACAGACTTTACAACAACGGCAATTCCGGTCAGCTCCGCACCCGTGTCCAGGCGTTTGTTGAATCCCTTGAGATCAAACGCATCCATAAAGAGGAGGGCAAAGAGTAATGGCTAAGAAGGAAAAGATACAGTACCCGAATCCTGAATTCTGGAGATGCAAGGATGAGATGAGCTGGGACAAGCAGAAGGAAAATCTGCTTGAGGTCGGCGGCATCTTCTGGGATATGTTCAAAGAGACCGACTGGAAAGCCTTCGGTCAGGGCTGGCTGAACACGCTCAAGGCTGACGGCAAGCGCATAAAGGGCGAGTTTGCCGACTTTATGGCTCTCGACTGCGAGGGCAAGAAGGATCGCATCCTCAACGGCGAGCGCAGCCTCGGCCGTCTCTACGCCAAGGGCGCGATGGCGACCGTCCGCCGCGAGTGGCGCGGCATCAAGGACACCGCGTATGATTTCTACGAGTGGGCGCGTATGTGGGGCATGCTCCTCATGACCTTCTCCAAGGATCTCATCCCCGCGCTCAACAGCGCTCTCTATTACCGCTGGATGATCTCCTACTTCTGCTGCCATGGCTTCATGGACAAGAACATTATGGGTATGCGCGGCGCAAACCTGCGCATGAGCCACCTGCTTATCTACGATATTTTCCGCTACGTTGCGGAGAACCTTGTTCTCTCTGCCAAGTGCGACGAGAAGAACGGCAACAGCGGCGCTCTCAACCAGAGAACCGTCCTCTTCGACGAGATGACCATGGGTCAGATCATGGCGGGCTTTCCCGACCTGTACGGCTTCCCGCATCAGCTTCTCGCCGTGTTCCTCGTCTCCGAGATCGACCAGCTCACCTGCGTGCCGTATATCGACGCGGTCGAGTCCTACGGTCTGCCGGCTGACTGCTGCCCCGTGCCCTCCTCCGAGTGCGGCGCACTGGTCACCGATGCCCTGCCGCACATGGGCGCGTGCTTCCTCTCCTCCTCCATGCCCTGCGACGGCTCTACCATGGCTTCCTCCTACTACAGCCGCCGCTTCCCGAATACCCCCGTGTTCCATCTGTGCTTCCCCGTCCGCTACATGGATGAGGAGACCGTCCAGATGGGCGCTGAGGACATCAAGGCGTGCATCAGGTTCATCGAAGAGAAGACCGGCGCAAAGTGGAACTGGGACGCTTACTTCACCCAGATCAAGCGCTTCAACATGGAGACCGACTACGAGCTTCAGAAGTGGGAAGTCAATAAGAGCGCATACCCGCAGCTGCTCGGTCCGTGCTATGAGCTGTTCCGCAAGTGGAACTACGAGATGGACGGCGGCGCAGATCCCCGCGTGGAAAAGACCGTCAGGAAGGTCAACGACCTGCTGATGAAGGCCTACGAGAACAGGGAAGAGCCGTGGCCCGGCAAGATGAAGTACCGCGCTATCGTGTGGTCCTGCCCGGCGCACTACTATGCCAACTTCTCCAACTGGCTCGCCAACTGCTGGGGCGTCAACGTCCTTGTTGAGATGGAATCGCTCAACTTCACAAAGCACCTCGAGACCGAGGATAAGGAAGAGGCAATGCGCGACCTCGCCCGTCTGTACGAGCGTATGGTCATGCGCCGTCATACCAACGGCGGTTACCAGAACGTTGTCGATGAGCTGTGGAAGCAGTGCGAGGACTGGAACGCAAAGCTCATCATCATGTACCAGAACGTTGCCTGCAAGAATATGGCGACCGTTCAGGGCATCCTCGACGATCAGGGGCGCGAGCGCGGCTACGACCTCATCTGGGTCGAGCACGATCTTATGGACCCGCGTACTGTCTCCCGCCGCACCATGCGCGACAAGGTCAGCGAGTATATGCGCACCGTTATGCGCGCAGAGCCGGTTGACCCGTCGCTGGTCGATTTTGACGACGAGACGTGCATGTAATTTCACCACAGCGCAACATTTCAGTATTAACGCCTGCCGCCGGCAAGCGCGGCAGGCAAATGTATAAAAATATTTAATGGAGGCATACATATGAAATACTTCGGCGGCTGCGACGTGGGTTCGACCTACACAAAGGCAGTCATACTCGACGAAAACGGCAAGATGGTTGCAAACACCACCATAAAGAGCAAGATCAACTCCGAGCAGAGCGCCATCGCGGCGATGGACGAAGTCTGCAAGCAGGCAGGACTTGCCAGTTCCAAGGATCTGGCATACCTCAT
>DJEW01000041.1:8266-8427 GCA_002431965.1 Clostridiales bacterium UBA5888 | reverse complement strand
GGGAAACAGATTCTTGCCTCCAACGAGAAGTATTATATTGCCGACCACGGCATCCGCGAGGCGGTCTTTGGCGGCAATATGCGGGACATCAATCTCATTTTGGAGAATATCGTGTATCTGGAATTGCTGCGCCGGGGCTATGAAGTGACTGTCGGCAGAAC
>DJEW01000041.1:0-8185 GCA_002431965.1 Clostridiales bacterium UBA5888 | reverse complement strand
AGCTGTATGTTCAGGTCACTTATCTGCTGGCATCGGAGGAAACGGTCAACCGCGAGTTTGGCGCGTATGACAGCATCCGCGACAACTTCCCGAAGTACGTTGTTTCTCTCGATGAGTTCGATATGAGCCGAAACGGTATCAAACACCGGAATATCCGCGATTTCCTCCTGACTGACGAATGGAACTGAACATGAAGCCCGGCATCGCGTCAGACGGCGCGGCGCCGGGCTGTTAAAGCACAGAATAATAAAAAACAGCTTGAGAGACACGCCGGTATCTGCTATAATCTATATGTTTGACAGAAGAATGTTCCATAAGGAGATGCATATATCATGAAATTAGGTATTGTTGGTCTGCCGAATGTCGGCAAGACGACGCTTTTCAACGCGCTGACCGGCTCAAAGGCGGAGACAGGCGCCTATGCCAACGCGGGCGCGAAGCCCAATATCGGCAACGCGAAGGTGCCCGATGAGCGGCTGGACTGGCTGGCGGAATACTATCACCCGAAAAAGTACAGCCCCGCAACAATAGAGTTTGTTGACGTGGCGGGCGTGAGCCGCGGCGGCAAGGGCAACGAGGTGTTTCAGGCCATCCGCCAGACGGATGCGCTTGTGCATGTGGTGCGCTGCTTTGACAATGACGATATTTTCCTCGAAAAGGCGGACGCAAAGCGTGATGCGGAAACGTTTGACCTTGAAATGATCCTTGCTGACATTGAGATCGTCGAGCGCCGGCTTGAGCGCGCAAAGAAAAACGCCAAGGGCGGCGACAAGAAGTACAAGCACGAATGCGAAATGTGCGAGGCGCTGATCGCACATCTGGAGGAGGAGAAGCCCGCGCGCTCGTTCGATTTCGGCGACGACGACAGCGGCATACTCGTCGATGGCGGGCTGATGACCGTCAAGCCGGTTATATACGTTGCCAACCTCGATGAGGACGGCATGGCGGACTATGCATCCAACGCCGGCTTCAAGGCGCTCTCAGCGATAGCCGAAGCGCAGGGTGCGGCGGTGCTGCCTGTCGCGGCGAAGTTTGAGGAGGACATCTCCGAGATGGACGCGGACGAGGCGAAGATGTTCATGGAGGATCTTGGACTGAATGAAACCGGGCTTGACCGCCTTATCCGCACCTCCTATGACCTTTTGGGCTATATTTCATTCCTCACTGCGGGCGAGGACGATGTGCACGCATGGACGATCGTCCGCGGCACGAAAGCCCCCAAAGCTGCGGGCAAGATCCACACCGACATCGAGCGCGGCTTTATCCGCGCGGAGATAGTCGCATTTGAGGATCTGAAGTCCTGCGGCAGCATGGCAGCGGCAAAGGAGAAGGGACTTTTACGCCTGGAAGGCAAGGACTATGTCATGCAGGATGGCGATGTGACGAATTTCCGCTTCAATGTGTAGCATAAAGTGTAAATAAATGATGAAATCTGTACGGGCGGCTCGTTTCCGGCTTGACAATGTTGATGCTGTGTGCTATCTTTACTTGCGTAACAGGGAGTAGCTTACATCTGCGTGCGCGCGGATGCCGGAGCGCCGTCATCACAACCCGGTCAAAGGGGTTCGGCGTGCCGGGTACAGCCAACGGTATGTATTTTGCGAGACTTTTACAGCGTTTTTCGCTGTAAAAGTCTCTTTTTTATGCCCGCGGCGTGTTAAAATGCTATGAAAGTGAAAGGGGAGCGTGTATGAAGTATTATCTTGAGAAAAAGGAAGATGTGCTGCGAGAGGTGAAAAGCAGCCCCGACGGACTGACCGCCGAGGAGGCGCAGCGCCGTCTTGATGAAAACGGGCGCAACAAGCTGAGCGCTCCGCCGTCAAAGTCGCTTATTCTTCGCTTCTTTGAGCAGATGGCGGATCCGATGATAATCATCCTGCTTGCGGCGGCGGTGATAAGCGGCGTGCTAGCCGTTGTCGAGGGTGAAAGCTTTGCCGACGTGATAATCATTCTTGCAGTTGTCATCGTCAACGCAGTGCTCGGCGTTTATCAGGAGAGCAAGGCGGAGAAAGCTATAGAAGCTCTGCAGGAGATGAGCGCCGCTGTGTCGCATGTGCTTCGCGGCGGAAAGCTTTGCACCGTGCCTAGCGAGGAGCTCGTTGTGGGCGACGTGATAATGCTTGAAGCGGGCGATGCCGTGCCGGCAGACGCGCGCATTCTGCAAAGCGCCAGTCTCAAGCTTGAGGAAGCCGCGCTGACCGGCGAATCCGTCCCGGTAAGCAAGTTCATTCAGTTCCTTGAGCTGGGCGAGCAGAAGGACATTCCCCTTGGAGACCGCCGCAACATGGTTTACATGGGCAGCACCGTCGCTTATGGGCGCGGCAGCGCCGTCATCACCGCCACCGGCATGGACACCGAAATGGGCAAGATCGCCGACGCGCTTTCAAAGGCGGAGGACGGCGCGACGCCGCTTCAGATAAAGCTTGGTCAGCTTTCAAAAATACTGACATGGCTGGTGCTTGGCGTATGCGTTCTCGTGTTCGCCGTGCAGCTTCTGCGCGCAGGCGGACTGGGCTTTGAGGTCGTGCTTGATTCCTTTATGATCGCCGTGTCTCTTGCTGTTGCCGCCATACCGGAGGGGCTTGCCGCAGTCGTGACGGTGGTGCTCTCCATCGGCGTTACCAATATGTCCAAACGCAATGCGATAATCCGCCGTCTCACGGCGGTGGAGACTCTCGGCTGCGCGCAGATAATCTGCTCGGATAAAACCGGAACGCTCACGCAGAACAAGATGACCGTCGTTGACTTCTTCGGCGATGACGAAAAAAAGCTTGCTGCGGCAATGGCGCTCTGCTCCGATGCGGAGCTGGGCGACGGCGGCGCCGTCACAGGCGAGCCGACGGAAGCGGCGCTTGTTGCGTGGGCAAATAAGCTCGGTCTCAACAAGAACACTCTCAAAGCAAAGTTCATACGCTGCGGAGAAGCGCCGTTCGACTCGGCGCGCAAGCTCATGAGCACCGTGCACCTCACTGACAACGGCTGCATCCAGTACACCAAGGGTGCGCCGGATGTGCTGCTCGCAAAATGCACAAGCTACATGGAAAACGGCGAGATGAAGCCGATGACCGCGGCATACCGCGAGCGTGTGGAGCGCGCGAACAAGGAAATGGCGGATCGTGCGCTGCGCGTGCTTGCCTGCGCCGAGCGGGTTTGGAGCGCAAAGCCCGACTCCAACGAGCCGGAGGATCTTGAAAAGGACCTGTGCTTCCTCGGCCTTTGCGGCATGATCGACCCGGTGCGCCCGGAGGTCGCCGCGGCGATAAAGGAGTGCCGCGAGGCTGGCATCCGTCCTATCATGATAACCGGCGATCATATCGACACCGCCGCCGCCATCGCGCGCGAGCTCGGCATCCTCACGGACGGCACCTACGCCATCACCGGCGCACAGCTCAGCCAGCTCAGCGACGAGGAATTCAAAAATGTGTTCAAAAACATCAGTGTATATGCCCGTGTTCAGCCGGAGCATAAGACACGTATTGTCAACGCATGGCGCGATGCGGGCTATGTCACCGCCATGACCGGCGACGGTGTGAACGACGCGCCGAGCATCAAGTCCGCCGACATCGGAGTCGGCATGGGCATCACCGGCACGGACGTCACCAAGAGCGCCGCCGATATGGTGCTTGCGGACGATAATTTTGCCACGATCGTCGCCGCGGTCGAGGAGGGACGGAGGATATATGACAATATCCGCAAGTGCATACAGTTCCTGCTCGGCTCGAATATGAGCGAGGTCATATCCATCTTTACTGCCACGCTTATGGGCTTTACGATACTCCAGCCTGTGCATCTGCTGTGGATCAATCTCGTGACCGACTGCTTCCCGGCGCTTGCGCTTGGTATGGAGAAGGCGGAGCCGGACATCATGAAGCGCAAGCCGCGCGACGCCAGGGCGGGCATCTTTGCCGGCGGCATGGGCGTGGACATCATGTATCAGGGCGTGCTCGTGTCTGCGCTTGTGCTTTTGAGCTATTTTGTCGGGCATTACATGGAAACCGGCACATGGGCACTCACGAACAGCGCCCACGGCACAACCATGGCATTTCTCACAATGTCCATGGCTGAGATATTCCACTCGTTCAATATGCGCTCCCAGCGCGGCAGCATCTTTGCCCTGCCGACAATGAACTGGATGCTCGTCGGATCTGCCGCCGCGTCTCTTCTTGCAACGACCGTTGTGTGCGAGATACCGGTGCTCGCCGCTGCGTTTGACTTCACCGCCGTCAGCTTCAGAGAGTACGCCGTTGCCGTTATTATCGGTGCCTGCGTCATCCCGATTGTCGAAATTGTCAAGCTTGTGCAGAGAAAGTGCGCCAAAAGCGATTGACAAGGCGTAAAAGCGGTGATAATATAAATCACAGCAAAGGCATAGACGGAGAAGACCGAAGATAGCCGCCGCACAGAGAGGGCTGCCTCAGGCTGCAAGCCGCCCCGGCGCGCGCTTCAGGCGTCACCGCTCCCGAGCCGGAGAGAGGAAATTCTCTCCCGTTTAACGCGCGTTACGGCGTTAATGAGTTAAAACTCAAGGTGGAACCGTGCAATCTGCACCCTTGACGCGCCGTAAGCGCGTCAAGGGTGCTTTCAATTTGTGAGGAGGATAAGCACAATGGAAAACATGGAAAATGCAGAAAACAAATTCAGCTTTGAAAATCCGGAATACCGCCATACCTATTGGCACACCTGCTCCCACGTGCTGGCGCAGGCGGTCAAGCGCCTGTACCCGGAGGTCAAGCTTGCCATCGGTCCTGCAATAGAGAACGGCTTTTATTACGATATGGACTCTCCCTTCCCCTTTACTCCGGAAATAATGGAGAAAATCGAGGGCGAGATGCGCAAGATCTGCAAGGAAAAGCTCAAGCTCGAGCGCTTTGAGCTTCCGCGCGGGGAAGCTATCAAGCTCATGGAGGAGAGGAACGAGCCTTATAAGGTCGAGCTTATAAACGACCTTCCGGAGGATGCGGTCATCAGCTTTTATAAGCAGGGCGAATTCATCGACCTCTGCGCCGGACCGCACCTTGATTCCACAGGCAGGATAAAGGGCAACGCGATCAAGCTCACCGCCTGCAACAGCGCCTACTGGCGCGGCGACAGCAGCCGCCAGACGCTCCAGCGTATTTACGGCGTCGCCTTCCCGAAGAAGGAGGAGCTGGATGAGTACCTTGCCCGCATTGAGGAGGCAAAGCGCCGCGACCACCGGAAGCTTGGGCGTGAGCTGGGTCTCTTTGCGTTCCGCGATGAAGCGCCCGGCTTCCCGTTTTATCTGCCAAAGGGCATGGTGCTGAAAAATGCGCTCATCGATTACTGGCGCGAGGTACACAGAAAGTGGGACTATATGGAGATTTCCACCCCGCAGATCATGCGCCGCTCCCTTTGGGAAACCTCCGGGCATTGGGATCACTATAAAAATAATATGTACACCACCGTCATTGACGGTGAGGATTTTGCGATAAAGCCCATGAACTGCCCCGGCAGCATTCTTGTTTACGAGCTTGAGCCGCACTCCTATAAGGAGCTGCCGCTGCGCTACGGCGAGCTGGGCATCGTTCACCGCCATGAGCTGTCCGGCGCGCTGCACGGCATGTTCCGCGTGCGCTGCTTCACGCAGGATGACGCGCACATCCTCCTTGCCCAGGAGCAGATCAAGGACGAGGTCGTGCGCATCGCGCAGCTGTTCGATGAGGTCTACTCGCTCTTCGGCCTGCCGTATAAGATCGAGCTGTCCACCATGCCGGACGACCATATCGGCTCCGTCGAGGATTGGGACATCGCCACGGCCGCCCTCGCCGACGCTATCACAAGCATCGGCAAGAGCTACGAGGTCAACCCCGGCGACGGCGCGTTCTACGGTCCGAAGCTCGACTTCCACATTCAGGACTCTCTCGGACGTACCTGGCAGTGCGGCACTATCCAGCTTGACTATCAGCTGCCCGGACGCTTCGGGCTGGAGTACACGGGCGCAGACGGCGAGAAGCACTGCCCGGTTATGATCCACCGCGTCGTCTTCGGCTCGATAGAGCGCTTCATCGGCGTCATCACCGAGCATTACGCCGGCGCGTTCCCGGTGTGGCTGTCTCCTGTGCAGGCGATGGTCATGCCCATAACCGACCGCGCAAACGACTACGCCGAGGAGGTCAAGGCAAAGCTCACCGCAGCTGGCGTTCGCGCTGAAAGCGATCTCAGAAACGAAAAGATTGGCTATAAGATACGCGAGGCGCAGATGCAGAAGCTGCCGTATATGCTTGTCGTGGGCGACAAGGAGCGTGAGGCGGGCACTGTCGCTGTGCGCACGCGCGGCGGTGTAGATCTCGGCGCAATGCCGCTGGATGAGTTTATCGTCAAAATCACCGGGCAGATAAAGACCCGCGCGAACGACTAAGGCTGACGCTGGAATAAAAGAATAAAACCTCCCGCGCCTCCGCATACTATCGCTGAATATGTATGCGGAGGTGCTTTTTGGTGCGTATCAGCATGAAGAAAACGCTTATGACCGTTGCGGTTCTCGTTGCACTCAACTTTGCGTTTGCCGCCGGAAGCCAGTATGCGGCGGCAGACCTTTATAAAAAGGGCGCGACAGGCGCGGGGGTCACGGAGATACAGACGCGGCTGAAGGCGTGGGGTTATTATTCCGGCGCCGTCGACGGCGTGTACGGCAGCGGCACGGAAAAGGCGGTCAAATATTTTCAGCAGTCCAACGGACTCACGGCGGACGGTCAATGCGGCGCGCAGACGCTTGCGGCGCTCGGACTGCCGACGGATATGGGCGGCGGTTCTGATGCTTCGCCGGCAGGCGGAGGTTCGGGGGATGTGGATCTTCTTGCGCGGCTGATCTCGGCGGAATCGCGCGGTGAGCCGTATGAAGGACAGGTCGCCGTTGGCGCGGTGGTGCTCAACCGCGTCAACCACGCATCGTTTCCAAACTCCATATCCGGAGTTATATATCAGCCCGGTGCATTTTCCTGCCTGGACGACGGACAGTTTGACCAACCCGTTGCGGAAAGCGCCTACCGCGCGGCGCAGGACGCCCTGAACGGCTGGGATCCGAGCAGCGGCGCGATCTATTACTTCAACCCGTCCACCGCGACAAGCGCGTGGATATGGTCGCGCCCGGCTATAGTCACGATCGGCAAGCACATGTTCTGCTCATGAACGTTTTCCATGGGGTGACCCGAGCTGACCTCATTCAATATAGTAGTTGAAAAAGAGCGCTGCCGAGAGTATAATATAACCAATGTTATGCTATCGGGAGAAAAGAAAATGGCTTACTGCGATAAATGCGGCGCATATATACCTGACGGTCAGACAAAGTGCCTTGCCTGCGGCTATGATGAGAGCGAGGAGCGCGCGGCGGCGAGCGCCGCGTCATCAGCGGGTTCGGCATCAGCGGCGGACACGGGGAAATATTACGGCTTTTCAAATGATGAGCTGCGCACCCGCCTTGAGGAGCAGCGCAGAAAGCAGCAGGAGCAGAGCCACGTTTGGGCACAGCAGGAGCGTGAACGCCGCCAGCGTGAACAGGATCGGGCGCGGCGCGAACGCGAGCGGATGGAGCACGAGCGCGAACAGCGGCGCCGCCGCGAGGAGGAAAAGGCAGCTTCCACGCGCGCTCCCGGCATGCGCGGGACAGACGCCGTGCCGTCCGTCGGCGTAGGCGAGAGCAAGATGTTTGCGGCGCTCTCATACTTCAGCATACTTTTCCTGCTGCCGTTTTTCCTGCGCCGTGACGACAGCTTTGCCATGTACCATGCACGGCAGGGGCTCGTGCTGCTGATATACGGCGTGCTTGCGGACATTCTCGGCGTAATACCCGTCATTGGCTGGGTGTTCAGCCTTTTTCGCATCTACTGCGTTTTCAAGGGTGTCAGCAACGCCGTCAATGGCGTGAAAGAGCCGCTGCCCTATATCGGCAAATACGGTGAGCGTATCTGAGCAGACCGTGCCGAACAAGTTCATATTTTGTATGCCGGGAGCACTGCGGCCACAACATTTAGAACCGTAAAAAAGTTTTTGTTTTTTCGTAAAAAAGTGTTGACAAAGCAGGGCTTCCGGTGCTATATTATCCAAGCACCCGCGAGGCGGGCGCTGCTCCGGGGAACAGAGTTGAGACAAAAGATTTCAAAAAAATCTAAAAAACCTCTTGACAAATAAAAAAACCTAGAGTATACTAAACAAGCTGTCGCCGAGAGGG
>DJEW01000042.1:7406-15979 GCA_002431965.1 Clostridiales bacterium UBA5888 | reverse complement strand
AAAGGAGAAAAATGCTTCCAAAGTGCAGAAGAAAACATGAAATGTGCAGATGAAAAACTGCTGGGTTCTTTGACCATGGAGGAAAGAATGACATTGTTGCACTTGTTAAAAAAAGTGTGCGATGGAATACAGTAAAGCAGATGCCCTTCTAAAAATGGGTATTTGTTTTGAGTAAAATAATAGCTTGCTGTTAAAAGCAAGCGAACGAATTGGAGGACGTTAAATGAGAGATTCTAAAGCAACAATACTTTTTGAAAAGGCATCTGTTTCACAGGCAGTGCTGAAAAGTGCTTTGCCAGCCATGGCAGCGATGCTCATGACTTTGATTTATAATCTGGCAGATACCTTTTTTGTGGGGCAGACACACGATGCTTATCAGGTAGCTGCTGTTTCTCTGGCGATGCCGGTATTCCTGCTGTTTATGGCTGTCGGCACGGTGTTCGGCATGGGTGGCACATCGGCTATCTCCCGTGCATTAGGACAGGGACAAACGGATTATGCCAAAAAAGTTTGTGCGTTTTGTATGTGGGGATGCGTGATCATCGGTATTGGTATGGCCGCATTGTTTATGGTGTTTATGGATTCTATTCTTGCGCTGGTAGGTGCAAGTGAAGGAACATGGGAATATGCTAAATCGTATCTGATGATCGTAAGCATAAGCGGCCCTTTTCTTCTTATATCCAGTGCATTCTCGAATATTGTTCGT
The DNA here is from genome assembly GCA_002431965.1 of Clostridiales bacterium UBA5888. GTDB lineage: Bacteria > Bacillota > Clostridia > Oscillospirales > Oscillospiraceae > Limivicinus. The sequence goes on along the minus strand of DJEW01000042.1, from coordinate 15,273 downwards.
GCAGAGGGGAAATCGGCAGAAGCAATGATGGGGCAACTTTTGGGCAATCTGCTGAATGTTATTCTTGACCCAATCATGATTCTGGCATTGGGCTGGAACATCATAGGTGCTGCAATCGCTACGGTAATTGGTAATATTGTGGGTGCAGGCTACTACATCCTGTATTTTGTACGCGGCAAATCGGATTTGAGTGTACGAATCAAAGAGCTTTCACTGCCCGGAAAAGTCTGCGTTCCAGTTTGTGCCATTGGTATTCCTGCCGCACTGGGTTCTGTACTGATGAGTATTTCCCAAATCATCATCAATAGCCAGCTTGCCCAATACGGTGATATGGCTGTAGCTGGTATGGGCGTGGCAATGAAGGTCGTTACTATTACAGGCATGGTCTGCATAGGCTTGGGTCAAGGCGTACAGCCGCTTTTGGGCTATTGTGTGGGCGCAAAGTTGTGGGAGCGTTTCAAAAAGGCATTTCGATTTGCAATGCTGTTTGCGCTGGCGCTGGGCGCAGCGTTAACTGCGATCTGCTATCTGTTCACAAACCAGATCGTCAGCGCATTTTTATCTGACCCAGACGCCTATTCTTATGCGGTAGAGTTTTCACGCATCTTACTGACGACGAGTTCCCTGTTCGGCGTGTTCTATGTGTTGGTCAACACCTTGCAGGCTATGGGCGCAGCAACTCCTGCCCTGATTATCAACCTGAGCCGCCAAGGAATTATCTTTATCCCGGCATTGTTCATTTTACAGACTGCGGTTGGCATCAACGGCCTGATCTGGGCGCAGCCTGTGGCAGATGCTCTTTCGATTGGTCTTGCCGCAATTTTGTATGTGCGCGTTTCACGGAAAATGATGTTTCCCGCAACGCAGGAGGCAGTACGAAACGAATATTGACTACCTGTTTTCTGATACCACCTTGCTGGATGACGATGAATTTACCGCTTTCATTTTACATTATCAGCAGATCATGACCCTTTCGAAAGCGCGATTCGATGTGTGACAATGCGGCTGGATATTATGCAGAAAGAGGCTGAAGCAAGTAGAAAACATAATCCGATTCGTTCTTTTTCGAGCCGCATGAAAACGCCACTCAGTATTCAAAAGCTGCGCAGAAAAGGATTTCCGCTCACGACGCGGTCTATTACCGAAAACCTGAATGATGTGGCTGGCATACGCATTATCTGCGAATATGTGAATGACATATATGATATCCGGGATGCCTTGTTGTCCCGATCATTTTTTAGAGCTTTTGCAGGAGAAGGATTACATTGAATCTCCGAAGCCGAACGGCTATCGGAGCCTGCATTTGATTGTTGAGGTTCCAGTTCCTTTTCACTCTGGTATTCAAAAAGTAAAATATGAATTGCAACTTCGGACAACGGCGATGGACTCTTGGGCGGCTTTGGAGCACAGTTTGCGTTATAAGAAAGACAGCTTACACAATCCTCAAATAGATGATAATTTGGAATATTGCGCTGCTCTGCGTAACTGATTTCAAAATGCAGAAAATCGCGCAGAAACTCGGCACTTTTGATAACCGACTATTCGATTCTGCAATTCAATAAAAGGAAGCAGAGCTATCTCCGTGCAGGCGACAAGCACCCCACACCAAAACCGAGAAAAGCAGGACGCGTGATCCGTATTGGCGAGGCCGGATTATGATTTTGAATGCCGGGGCTCAAATCCCCCGGACTTATTCAAAAAGCACAGTCCGGGCGGTCAGACTGTGCTTTTTTTCGTATGCTGGCGCCCGATTTCGGACTTTTCTTTTGCCTATAAATCTGCTAGACTATTGATAGAGATCACCCGGTCAGGAGGTATGTTTATGTCCGTTCCTTGTCAGAAGATCGATCCGGCGCAGTGGCCGAGAAGCGAGAGCTTTGCCTTTTTCTCCTCGCTCGACCAGCCGTTCTACAGCGTCTGCTTCCGCGTGGACGTCACGGCGCTGCACGCCTATACCAAAGCCAATGGGTTGTCATTTTATCATTCCATGGTCTGGCTCGTCACGCAGGCCGTCAACGAGACGGAAAACCTGCGCTATACCCTCCGCGGCGGCGAGGTGTATCTGCTCCCGGCGCGCACGCCGAGCTTTACGGAGCTGAAAAAGGGCAGCAAGCAGTTCCGGATCCTCACCGTTCCCTGGGACCCCTCGCTTCCCGCCTTCTGCCGCGCGGCAAAGGAAAAAAGCGAGCGGCAGACCGCGTTTCTCGAGTCTGCATCAGAGACCGATGACCTCGTCTATCTCTCCTGCCTGCCGTGGTTCGACCTTACCTGCTGCACGAACGAGCGGAATTTTGACAAGGACGACGCCATCCCCCGCATCACCTGGGGCAAATACGTCCGGCAGGGCGGCCGCGAGACGCTGGGCCTCTCCATCGAGGTCAACCACCGCTTTGTCGACGGCGTGCATCTCGGCCGGTTCTATGAAGCCCTGCAGCAGAAGATCAACGATCTGGAGTAACCAAACAAACCCATGAAAAACAGCAAGCTCGCCGCCCTGCGCGCGGCGTTTCCCTATACGGTGCCGATCTTCGCCGGATTCTGGTTTCTGGCGCTGGCCTACGGCATCAATATGAGCGTTTCCGGCTTTTCCTTCGTCTATCCAATGGTCATGAGCGCTGTGATCTACGGCGGCAGTCTGGAATTTGTGGCGGTCAGCATGCTTTTGTCGCCCTACGCGCCGCTGCAGACGTTTCTGATGACGCTGATGATCCAGGCGCGGCATCTGTTCTACGGCATCTCCATGCTGGAAAAATACAAAAATCTCGGGCCGAAAAAATATTACCTGATCTACGCCATGTGCGACGAGACCTTCAGCATCAACTACACGGCGAAGATCCCCGACGGCGTCGACCGCGGGTGGTTTTATTTCTTCGTGACGCTGCTCAACCAGCTCTACTGGGTCAGCGGCGCGACGATCGGTGGGCTGCTCGGCAGTCTCATCCACTTTGACACGACGGGGCTCGACTTTGTCATGACGGCCATGTTCGTCGTCATTTTCATGGAGCAGTGGATGAAGGAGCAGCGGCATTTCAGCGAGCTGATCGGCTTCGCCGCGGCCGTGGGCTGTCTTCTGCTCTTCGGCTCGGACAGCTTCCTCATCCCGACCATGGTCTGCATCCTCGCCGCCCTGTCCTTCCTCAGAAAACCGATCACCGACAAATATGGAGCGTATCTGCAATGACTCTTACCCAGCAAATCATCACCATCGCCCTGTGCGTGCTCGGCACGCAGCTGACGCGGTTCGTACCGTTTCTGATCTTCAATGAGCACCGGAAGACACCGGCATTCGTGCAGTATCTCGGGAAAGTTCTGCCCGGCGCTATCTTCTCGATGCTGGTCGTCTACTGCCTGAAATCCGTCTCCTTCCGCCGCTACAGCTACGGCCTGCCGGAGCTTATCGGCATCTTCATCACCGCCGGCCTCCATCTCTGGAAGCGCAACATGCTCCTCTCCATCGCCGCCGGCACGATCACCTACATGCTCCTGATCCGGTATGTCTTCGTCTAAGCGCCCAAAAGGCTCCCCTCTCAGGGGAGCCTTGGGGTGCGTCAGAGGCGGAATACCCGGCGGGCGTTGGATTCGGTTGCGCGGGCGACTTCTTTGGCGGGGATGCCGCGGAGGTCCGCGATCTTTTTGGCCACGTACGGGACCAGGCTGGGGTCGCAGCGGCGGCCGCGGAAGGGCTCCGGGGCCATGTAGGGGCAGTCGGTCTCGATGAGGATGCGGTCCAGCGGGATGTTCTGCGCGACCTCCACAGCCTTGTGCGCATTCTTGAACGTCACGACGCCGGTAAAACCAATGCACCAGCCGCGCCTGATCAGCTCCTTTGCCATCTCATAGCTGCCGGAAAAGCAGTGGAACACGCCCTTCACGTCCGGGAACTCGTCGATGATGCGCAGCCCGTCCTCATGCGCCTTGCGCTCATGGATGACGACGGGCATGGAGAGCTCCTGCGCCAGCGCCATCTGCAGGCGGAAGGCCCGCTGCTGCACGTCCCGCGGGGGATCCTCGTAGTGATAGTCCAGGCCGATCTCGCCGATGGCCTTCACGCGCGGGTTTTTGCACAGCTCGCGGTAGACGGCGATCCGCGCCTCGTCCACCTGCGCGGCGTCGTCCGGGTGGCTGCCGACGGCGGCGTGGACCCAGTCAAAGCGCTCGGCCAGCTGCACCGCCTTTTCCGACGACGGCAGATCATAGCCGATCTCCATCATGCCGGTAACAGACGCAGCCTTCATATTTTCCACAATGGCGTCAAAGTCCTGTGCAAAACAGTCCTCGGTCAGATGTGCGTGTGAATCAAAATACATACCTTACTCCTTATTCTGCTCCAGCCAGATGAGCAGCACCGCGATATCCGCGGGCGAGACGCCCGAGATGCGGCTGGCCTGCCCGACGGACAGGGGCCGGATCTCATCGAGCTTCTGCCGCGCCTCGACGCGCAGGCCCTGCATGGAAAGATAGTCGATCGTCTTCGGCAGGAGCCTGCCCTCCTCGCGGGCAAATTCCTCGACCTGCTTCTGCTGGCGGGCGATGTAGCCCGCGTATTTCATCCGGATCTCCACGGCCTCGCGAACCACGGCGGGCAGCGCCGGCCGCTCCGGGTCAAAGGGCGCCAGATCGTCATAGCCCAGCTGCGGGCGGCGGACGAGGTCGGACAGGCGGGCCGAGCCCTCGACCGGCGCAGTGTCGTGCGCGCGAAGCATGTCGTTGAGGGTGTCGCTTTCTGCCACGCCCGTGGCCTCCAGGCGTTTGATCTCCGCGGCGACCGCGCGGTATTTTTCCTGCACGGCTTCATACTGCGCATCGGAAATCAGCCCGATGCGGTGGCCGATGGGACTCAATCGCTCATCGGCATTGTCCTGCCGGTGCAGGAGCCGGTATTCCGAGCGCGAGGTCATGATGCGATAGGGCTCGTTCGTGCCCTTGGTGACCAAATCGTCGATGAGCGTGCCGATATAGCCGTCAGACCGCTTCAGGACCATCGGTGCCTCGCCCTTGAGCTTCAGCGCCGCGTTGACGCCCGCCACAAAGCCCTGCACCGCGGCCTCCTCATAGCCCGACGAGCCGTTGAACTGCCCCGCGCCGTACAGCCCCGCGATCTTCTTGCATTCGAGCGTTGCGTAAAGCTCCGTGGGGTCGATGCAGTCGTACTCTATCGCGTAGGCGCAGCGCGTCATTTCAGCGTGCTCCAGCCCGGCTACGCTGTGCAGCATTTCTATCTGTACCTCCTCTGGCATGGACGAGGAGAAGCCCTGTATGTAAAGCTCCTCCGTGTTCAGCCCCATCGGCTCGACAAAGAGCTGATGGCGGGGCTTGCCGGCAAATGTCATGACCTTTGTTTCAATGCTGGGGCAGTAGCGCGGACCGACGCCCTCGATAACGCCGGAGTATATGGGGCTGCGGTCAAGATGCGCGCGGATTATGTCATGGGTGCGTTCGTTCGTATATGTGAGATAGCACACGGCGGAGTTTGCAGGGGCTGTCTTTGTGGAAAAGGAGAATGCCTCAGGCTCGGCGTCGCCGGGCTGAAGCTCCATTTTTGAAAAATCGACGGAGCGGGCGTTGACGCGGGGGGGAGTGCCGGTTTTGAACCGGCGCATATTCAGCCCCAGCTCACGCAGCCGCGGAGCGAGCGCCGTCGCCGCGGCAAGTCCGTCCGGTCCGGAGGTGCGCAGCACCTCGCCCACGATGGTGCGCCCGGCGAGATATGTTCCTGTCGCCAGCACCACCGCGCGGCAGCCATAAACCGCGCCTGTGTGCGTCGTTATGCTGACGACACGCCCGTCATCCACGCCTATGTCCACGACCTCCGCCTGCTTGACGCGGAGACCCGGCTGAAGCTCAAGAGTGTGCTTCATGACCTCCTGATACCGCCGCCTGTCCGCCTGCGCGCGCAGAGAATGCACCGCCGGACCTTTGCCGAGGTTGAGCATACGGTACTGTATGCAGGCCTTGTCCGCCGCCTTTGCCATCTCGCCGCCGAGCGCATCCAGCTCGCGCACGAGATGCCCCTTGCCCGTGCCGCCGATGGCGGGGTTGCAGGGCATATTGCCAACGGAATCAAGGTTGACCGTGAAGCACACCGTATCCAGCCCGAGCCTCGCCGCCGCGAGCGCGGCTTCTATGCCCGCGTGCCCCGCGCCGATAACGGCAATATCGCATTTTCCCGCGTCGTACCTGATCATATGGAGAACACCTGTGCTTTCTGAAAACTCATAATTTTGATAAACCATTATAATATTTGCGCCCCTCCGCGTCAATATTTCACTTGACCGGGGCAGGTGGTAAATTATATAATATAAGTATGAAACATCAGGTGTAAAAAAGGAGTCAAGATATTATATAGAACAGAACAAGGAGGATGTGTCCATGAGCAGAACAAAACGGGCAGTGCCGCTTGTGATCGCAGCGGCGTGCGTGATCGCGCTCTTTTCCCTTTGCGCCCCCGCGGCGGCTTATGCCGCGGAGTACGGGTATCAGCCGATAGAAAAGGTGCTCGCCACGACCTCCACGGTGCCGGTCGCGTCGCAGAATGCATATGACATAAGCGGCGCGACGAGCACATCCGGCGCGTATTTCTACGGTATAAGCTGGTACGACAGCGCCGGGCAGTATATAGACGGCGCATTCACCACGGATTATGCCACGGTGAACATCCGCCTTGACGCCGCGCCCGGGTACTATTTTGCCGACGGGCTTGCCGCTTACCTCAACAATTCCCCTGTGGACTATGTAATATACGACGGTGGAAGCTATATAATTCTCACGCGCACCTATACGCCGGAGCTCTGGGCGCCTACCGTGATAAAGCACCCCGGCGGCGAGACCGTGGACGAGGGCGGGTGGTGCTCCTTTGTGGCGACCGCCTCCGGCGCTGACAAGTGCGAATGGCGTATTCAGGATGCGAACGGGCAGCTCTACACCATGACGCAGCTTGTCGCTGCCTACCCCGCCATGACGTACAGCGACGATACTTTCGGCAAGCTCATCATCCGCAGCATACCGCGCCAGCTCGATGGGGCAAAGGTATACTGCACGTTCTCCGGCGCCGGCGGCTCTGTGGATACGAACGCTGCCTCCCTGAAAGTCAACTACGAAAAACCGTCGCCCACTCCCTCGCCGACCCCGACGCCCACGCCCACGGCGGCTCCGTCTCCGTCAGCTTCGCCAAACGCCGGCGGCACCGGCAGCGCTGCGGGTACGGATGCCGACCATGAGCACAGCTATTCCCGCGAGTGGAAGCATGACGATGAGCACCACTGGCACGAGTGCGAGTGCGGCGACAGAGCCGACGAGGCGGCGCACGTGATGAGCTGGACCGAGACGCGCGAAGCGACAAAGAAGCAGCCCGGCGAAGAAGCGGGCGAGTGCGGCGTGTGCGACTACACAACGACGCGCGAGGTGGAGTATGTAAAGCCCGCGGAGAGCGGGCGGTGGATACTCTATGTGGGCATCGGCGCGGTAGCGCTGGTGGTCATTCTGATGGTGCTGTCAGCGGTGAAGCAGAAGCGTGCGGCGCGCCGCCGCCGCGCCGCAAGACGCAGAAGATATTATGATGATGAATAAAAGCTCGCCTCCCCGGCGAGCCTTTTATTCAGTCAGCCGCGAATATTGAAACAGCTGGATTTATTTGCGATAATATGCTATGATAAAAAAGTCAGACAATCATAATCTGAGGAGATATATTTATGAATGGAGTAATCCTGTATCAATCGAAATATGGCGCTGCAAAAAGGTACGCTGACTGGCTCTCGGAAGAGACCGGATTTAAGTGTATGGAAACAAGAAAAGCCGATATTGATGAAATTATTACATATGACACTGTTGTTTTGGGCGGAGGGATATATGCTTCCGGCATTGCCGGATT
>DJEW01000042.1:7192-7359 GCA_002431965.1 Clostridiales bacterium UBA5888 | reverse complement strand
TATCGTTTCTGAAAAAGAATATCAGCAAATTAACGGGTAAAAAGATTATTGTGTTTTGCTGCGGCGCATCCCCGTATGACGAAAAGGCGCTTCGGCAAATCAGGGAGCATAATCTGAAAGGTAATCTGGCTGACATTCCTCTCTTTTATTGCCGCGGCGCGTGGGAT
>DJEW01000042.1:886-7128 GCA_002431965.1 Clostridiales bacterium UBA5888 | reverse complement strand
TTAAGGACAGGACATTATGCAGCCTGCTCAGAAAGGCGGTTGCAAAGAAAGATCCGTCCGATTATGAAATATGGGAAAAAGCTCTGATGGCAGCCGGGGATGATAAATGCGACTGGACCGATAAAAAATATATCGAGCCCATAATTGAATGCATTAAGAAGTAAGGCGGCGCCGCACAATACGTCTGCGGCATCCGACGGAAAATTTGCGCTCTGGTATAGTCACTTTTCCCGTCATGCTTTATGCAGGGCTGCCGCTGCCTTGATTTTTTATCAGCTCAAGCTTTTTCCCGCGCGGCAGGCGCTTTATGTGCCATTCGCGGCTCATCGCCTCCTCGCGTGTGGGCAGAGCCTCGGTGTACACAAGCTCCACAGGCAGCCGCACGCGGGTGTACTTTGCGCCGCTCCCGGCGCTGTGCGCGGCGAGCCGGCGGTCAAGATCGTTTGTCCAGCCGGTGTAGAGTGTGCCGTCCGCGCAGCGGAGGATGTACACAAAGTTCACCGCCGTACCTCGCGGATGCTGCGCTCAAACTTTGACCTTGCGCCCATGACCTCATGAGCGCAGCCGCGGCAGCGCAGCTTGAAGTCCGCCCCTGTACGCAGCACCTCCCACTCCCTGCTGCCGCAGGGGTGGGCTTTTTTCATCACAAGTATGTCGCCGACCTGAATGTCCATTATTTCTTTATCTCCTCCCAATAGCGGCGCGCCGCCTGCTCGGTCTTGTTGTCACCGTACTCGTAGTAGCGCGCGTTTTTCAGATCGTCCGGCAGGTATTGCTGGCGCACCCAATGCCCCGGATAGTTGTGCGGGTATTTGTAGCCCTGCCCGCGCTCGAAGCCCGTGCCGTCGGCATGGACATTCTGCAATTCGCGCGGAAAAGAACCGACATGACCTGCGCGCACATCCGCCAGGGCGGCGTCGATCGCCATGTAGGCGCTGTTGGATTTGGGCGCGGTGGCGAGCACGAGCGCAGCCTCTGCCAGCGGCAGCCGCGCCTCCGGCAGACCGAGCTGGAGAGCAGAGTCTACGCATGCCTTTACTATCGGCACCGCCATGGGGTAGGCAAGCCCGATGTCCTCGCTTGCAGAGCACAAAAGCCGCCGGCATATGCCCACAAGGTCGCCCGCCTCGATCAGCCGCGCGAGATAGTGCATCGCTGCGTCCGGGTCGGACCCGCGCAGGGATTTCATCAGCGCGGAAAGACTGTCAAAATGCTCGTCCCCCTCGCGGTCATAGCGCATGGAGCTGCGCTGGGTGATGGCGCGCGCGTCGTCAAGCGTGAGCGCCTCCTTGCCCGCTGCGGCGGAGAACAGCAGCTCCACCGCGTTTATCGCCTTGCGCACATCGCCGCCGCAGGCGGCGGCGATCCGCGCCGTCACGCCCGGCTCGACAGTGAGCGGCGCATCGCGGCGCGCATTCATGATGTCAATAGCGCGCGCAACTGACTTTTCCACCTCTTCAGGGGGGACCGGCTTGAACTCAAACACCGTGGAGCGGCTGAGAATGGCGTTGAACACGCAGAAATAAGGGTTCTCCGTTGTGGAGGCAATGAGCGTGATGCGCCCGTCCTCAATAAACTCAAGCAGCGACTGCTGCTGTTTTTTGTTGAAATACTGTATCTCGTCAAGATATAAAAGCACGCCGCCCGGCGCAAGGAATGTGTCAAGCTCGTCGATTATGTGCTTGATGTCGGCAATGCCGGCAGTCGTGGCGTTGAGCTTTCGCAGGGTGCGGTTTGTCCGCTGGGCAATGATCCGCGCGACGGTAGTCTTGCCCGTGCCGGACGGACCGTAGAATATCATGTTCGGTATGCGCCCGCTGTCGATGACGCGGCGGAGCATTCCGTCGCGCCCCAATATGTGCTTTTGCCCGACGACCTCGTCAAGGCTGTCCGGGCGTATCTCGTCTGCGAGAGGCTTATACATCCGTGCACCTCCTATTCGGAAAGACCGGTCAGCTGCGCGACGACGTGCTGGCACAAAAGCAGCCCCGCGCTTGCCGGGACCCACACCAGCGATCCCGGGACGCTTCTCCGTCCGGGAGGGGGAGCCTCCAGCGCGTCCGGCTGCATCGGCTCTTCCGGGGAGAAGACCACCGTGTGGCGCGTCACGCCGCGTGCGCGGAGCTCCTTCCGCACGACGCGCGCAAGGGCGCAGCCATAGGTTTTGGAAATGTCGGTTATCTCCAGCAGCGCCGCATTGCGCTTGTTGCCGGTGCCGAGCGCGGAGATGATGGGTATGCCGCGCTCACGGCAGCTCATGATGAGGTCAACCTTGCATGAGACGAGGTCGATCGCGTCCACAACGTAGTCATAATCGGCGAAAAAGCGGTCACGGTCTGCGCCGGAGTAGCAGCCGACGACGGCGTGCACGGCAATGTCCGGGTTGATATCGCGCACTCTGGCTGCCATGACCTCCGCCTTTGAAAGACCGACGGTGGATTCCAGTGCGCAGAGCTGGCGGTTGATGTTGGAGCGCGAGACGGTGTCCTGATCTATAAGCGTGAGCGTTCCCACACCGGAGCGCGCAAGCGCTTCGGCGCACCACGAGCCGACGCCGCCCAGACCGAACACCGCGACATGCGCGGCGCGAAGAGCGTCCATTGCGCCGCTGCCCAGCAGCATCTGCGCGCGCATTGTTCTTTCGTTCATAATGTTTACCTTATAATTCCCATAGCGAATCCGCCGAAAGTCATGCGGCTTTCGGCGGATAAAAATTCAGTACGTTATCAGCCGACCAGCCTGAACCAGAAGCTCTTGGCGGCGCTGTAGTTTTCGGTCAGACCGGTGAGCCAGCTTTCAAGGTCGGCAGACTGAAGGTCGGTGCGCGCGATCTCGTTGCTGCAAAGCTCGCCCTCGCCGACATAGTAGACGATGTGGTAACCGGCATAGCTGCTGCTCTCGCCGTAGACGATGGCGGTGTCGCCGTGCTTATGCCCGGCAAAGCAGAACGCATCAAACTCCTCCACCATCTGCCCCTTGCGCACGGAATCATAGAGACCGCCGTTCGTATTTGAGCCGGTGTCCTCGGAATACTCGTCCGCCATTTCCGCAAAGCTCTCCTCCGTTGCAGGACCTGCCTTCCACTCGGCATAAAGCTCCTCGGCGCGCGCTTTTGCGGCGGCCTTCGCCTCGTCGGTGTACTCGCCGTTCTCGTCGGCCTCTGCCTTTATGAGGATGTGGCGCACCTGCGCGAGCTTATAGTGGTTGTCGCTGCGGGAGATGAACGCGACGACATAGTACCCGTCCTCGTTGGCGTTGGGGGTGACGGTCGCGTCGCCTGCCTTGCGGGAGCTGTCCATTGCCCAGTCCTTGTATGTGCCCAGGGAAGAGCCGGCAATTGCGGTATTATGCACGCACTCACCATCCACACCCGCCTCGGCGAGCGCTTCGTTGAGCCTTGCCGCAATATCGTCGCCATCGGCGGCGTTGTAAGCGTCGAGAATGGCGTCAGCCGTGGCTTTTGCCGCGGCGACGGTTTCCTCGGTGGCGGCCTGCGTGCCGTCCTCGGCGGCGACGGTCTCGGCGGCGGCATAGTAGTAGGCTATGTCAAAATAGTCGCGCTCGCCGTTGTAGCTGGCATACTTCTCTTCAAGCTGAGCGTCGGTATACACAAGAGAATCGGAATATTCCTGCGCCGCCTTGGAGGCGAGGGAGCTTTCATATGCCGCCTGTTTTGCGATCTTGGTGTTTACGCCGGTGCCATAGTTTGCAGCGAGGAAGTTGTCCGCGCTGGAGTAGCCCTGAAGCTTGGCGTAGGATGCGACGGAGTCAACATCGGAATCAACGGTAGCTTTCTCTTCATCCGTCAGGGTGATGCCGTTTTCGGCGGCGTAGTCGGTGAGAGCCTTGTTCTGAACGAGCGTCTCAACGGCGCTGTCGAGGAAGAAATCCTTCCATGTGCCGCCGTCAGACATTGCGCAGCTCTGCGAGCTGAGCCCGGCAAGACCCGTGGAGGTGTCCAGCCCGAACATGGACGCATAGCTGCCGTACTGGTTGATCCAGTTATAGTACTGGCTGGCGTACTGATAGTTCATCTCCGCAGGGGAATAGCTCTCATCGCCGACTGTGACGGCGGTGGTGTTCTTGTAGAGAAAGCCGGAGTCAAGGAAGATGATGGCGGCGATGAGCAGCACGACAAGTATCGTGCCTATCGTCCAGCGACGCTTGCTCTTTGCCTGCTTTCTCGCCTCTTCCTGCGCGGCGAGAAGCTTTTTGTCAGTGCCGGCCTCGCGGGCGGCCTGGCGGTTTTTCTTTTCGGTTGATGCGCTCATTATGTGTCATCCTTTTGTTTAATAAAATTATAAAACAGCTTGAATATTATAACTCAATGCCCTGCATGAATCAAGCAAAATTATGCATCCGGCGCGTTTCGACGGAATATTTTTTACGCAGAGTTCATAATGCCGGAGACCGGCGCATAAAATTAGTATGTGCTGATAAAATAAAGGAGGAAGAAACATGGAATACGATATTGACGATATGATCTTCGGCGATTACGACCCCGGCCCGAGCGGACGGTGACGGTCTCGACGGCAGCGGCATTCGTGCCGCTGCCGTGCGTCATAGATACGGTATAAATACGGTCGCGCAGCGCGTCAGCCGGCGGCGCGCATGGAGAGATAGGCGTTTATAAAGCCGTCAATATCGCCGTTCATGACGTTGTCGATATTGCCGTTTTCGTAGTTTGTGCGGTGATCCTTCACGAGCTGATACGGCATGAAAACGTAAGAGCGGATCTGGCTGCCCCATTCTATCTTCATCTGTACGCCCTTTATGTCGCTTATCTTTTCAAGATGCTCGCGCTCCTTTATTTCGGCGAGACGTGCGCGCAGCATGTTTTTGCAGTTTTCAAGGTTCTGAAAATGACTGCGCTCGACCTGACTTGCCACGACGATCCCGGTGGGGATATGGGTCAGACGCACGGCGGAGGAGGTCTTGTTGACCTTCTGCCCGCCCGCGCCGGAGGAGCGGAACGTATCGATCTGCAATTCGGCGGGGTCCAGATGAAACTCGGTCTCTTCCAGCTCCGGCAGCACCGCCACGGTGCAGGTGCTCGTGTGGATGCGGCCCTGCGTCTCCGTTTCCGGCACGCGCTGCACGCGGTGCACGCCGCTTTCAAACCGGAAGCGCGAAAAGGCGTTCGCGCCGCCGACGATGAAATCGATCTCCCGGATGCCGCCGAGTTCGGTCTCGCTGCGGTTGACGATCTCGACCGAGAAGCCCTTCCGCTCGGCGTACATTTCGTACATCCGGAAGAGATCGGCGGCAAAGAGAGCGCTTTCCTCTCCGCCGACGCCGCCGCGGATCTCCACAATGACGTTTTTCCCGTCGTCCGGGTCCTTCGGCAGCAGGAGGATCTTCAGCTCCTCCGCCGTGCGCTCCATACCGATTCGCGCCTCGCTGAGCGTTTCGCGCGCAAGGTCTTTCATTTCGGGGTCGGAGAGAAGCGCTTCCGCGCTCCCGGCCTCCTGCCGGAAGGCCTCGTAGCGTTCGTAGGCCTCCATCAGAGGGGTGAGCTCGGCCTTCTCGCGGCTGAGCGCCGCGGCCTTCTGAGCGTCCGCCCAGACTTCGCTTTGCGAGAGCATGTACTCGATCTCCGCGTATTTCTGCGAGAGACTTTTCAGCTTTTCGAGCATCCGCGCGTCTCCTCCTTCCCATATAAATATAAATTTTACCACACGCCGCCGCGAATGTAAACGCACAAAAATCTGTTCCCGGGAAAGGAAGCAGAGGAAAAACGACGGTAAAACCGGGCGGCGATTTGGCAATGTTCACGGTTTGTTCCCAATCTCGCCCTTGACAAGAAACGCCGGACAGCTTATAATACCCACGTTAAAAGCCGAAAGTTTGATCTTCCAAAGCGTTTCGGCGCCTGCGGAGGGAGGGATATAGAATGTCTGAAATCCATGTCAAGGAAAACGAGTCTCTGGATGCCGCTCTGAAGCGCTTCAAGCGCTCCTGCGCGAAGGCCGGAGTTCTGGCTGACCTGCGTAAGAAGGAGTACTACCAGAGCCCCAGCGTCAAGCGCCGCAAGAAATCCGAGGCCGCCCGCAAGAACAAGCGCTATTATTGATTTTCGATCGCACAGATCCCCGCTCATCCGAGCGGGGATTTTGTTTTTGCCATAAAGTATTTTTCTGTGTTGACAGTCTCTCGCCGATGCGCTAAGATAGGCAAAATACCCGAAAGCCAAGTGTTGAATACTATCGAAATAACAGGAGGAAATGGTCTTGAACAGTGCT
>DJEW01000042.1:0-846 GCA_002431965.1 Clostridiales bacterium UBA5888 | reverse complement strand
TGAACAGTGCTTATGCCAACCGTTTCGTCGGCGAAGGGCTCACCTTTGACGACGTGCTGCTTGTCCCGGCGGAGAGCTCCGTCGTTCCGCGCGATGTGAAGCTCGAAACGCATCTCACGAAGAAGATCCGCCTCGGCATCCCCATCATGAGCGCGGCCATGGACACCGTGACGGAGTCGCGTATGGCGATCGCCATCGCGCGCGAGGGCGGCATCGGCGTCATCCACAAGAATATGACGATCGAGCAGCAGGCCGAGCAGGTCGATCTCGTCAAACGCAGCGAAAACGGCGTCATTACCAACCCCTTCTTCCTTTCTGCGGAGAACACGCTGCGCGATGCGGACAATCTCTGCGCCAAGTTCCGCATTTCCGGCGTCCCCATTGTGGACGAGACCGGCAAGCTCGTCGGTATCATCACCAACCGCGATATGAAGTTTGAGACCAACCTTGACCGGAAAATCCGCGAGCTTATGACGAGCGAGAATCTTGTTGTCGGCCGTGAAGGGACAACGCTCGAGGAAGCGAAGGAAACGTTGCGCCAGCACAAGATCGAAAAGCTGCCCATCGTGGATAAGGACTTCCGGCTCAAGGGTCTCATCACAATTAAGGATATCGAAAAAGCGGTCGCCTACCCGAACGCCGCGAAGGACAGCCGCGGCCGTCTCCTCGTCGCCGCCGCCATCGGTGTTACGGCGGACGTACTGGACCGCGCGGGCGCGCTGCTCGATGCGGGCGCGGACGCTCTCGTGCTCGACAGCGCCCACGGCCACTCCCGCAACATCATGGAGGCCGTGAAGAACATCAAGGCAAAGTACCCCGACGCGCAGCTCATCGCGGGCAACGTCG
>DJEW01000032.1 GCA_002431965.1 Clostridiales bacterium UBA5888 | reverse complement strand
TGCCATACTAAATCCTCCAGTGTGGTGTGCCTGTTATACACCACATTGGAGGTTTACACAAAGTACGGGATAGTCTCGCCCGGTGGGGATTTGAACGTGATGTCTCTTACAGTCAGAAGGTTTTTGCGGCGATGGCTTCTTTTTCATTTCGCTATATCCGATTCTTTGCTATTAAAAGCGATGATGCGTTTAACTCAAATACCACTCTCCAACTTGGAAAGTATTGACATGTAATTTACACAGTACATCCAAAGCTTCCTCTTCCGGCATGGAAATATCGTAGATATTTCCCATAAGAAATCCTACAATAGCACCGGCACTGTACCAACATATGAGCCGATAATATGGACTATCAGTAGACTTAACAGGCCAATGATCGGCAGCAGGGCCTTCTACCAATGTAATAAAAAGCGCACTCTGAAGACGTCGAAAGAAGATTTCAGCATGGCCGCCATTCATCAACGGGAGTAACTTATCCCGTATCGAGAGTGTTGAATGCCCCATAATTCTTATTTTCCGTATGGAGTAATCTATAAAGCTTTCATCAGCTTCTCTGTCACCAGATAAAAAACCGGCGCATACTTGTTTAATCAATTCGTCGATTAAGGATTCGTATAGAACTTCCTTGTACGGATAGTGTAGATAGAAGGTATTCCGGCTGCAATTTGCCCCGGCGCAGATTTCTGTCACACTGATTCTCTCAAGAGGCTTCTTTTCTAGTAACTTGAGAAAGCTGTCGATGATGTTTTTCCGTGTCTTAATTACGCGCAGGTCTGTATCATTTTTCATGTCGCATCTCCATTCATGCAAAAAAGTACACTTATTGTAATAATGTTAATTATTTATCTATATAATTAAAGCTGTAAATTGACATTCGCTTATAAATGAGTAATAATATAGCCGTAAAATAAATTACAAGTGTAATTTATTTTACGGCTGTTTGCTTATTTTGTCAAGCATGTCGTACAATATGCGACTGTAATAAAAAACAAAAAGGAGAAATGCACTATGGAGCAGAACGGGAACATGATCGACGGCATCATCAACAATCTGCCTGTGCCGCCCCCGGAGGAAAAGCCGCTGGACAGGGTACGGGAGCATCCGCCCAAGCGCCGCAGCCGGGAGCGTGAGGAGCGTTGACAAAAAAGCGGCGGCGCTCTGTCCATCTTCATGTGATGGTGACGCCGGAGGAGCAGGCGTTGATCGCTGACCGCATGGCCGAGGCGGGAATCTCCAACATGGGAGCCTATATAAAGCGGTCGACGTCATGTCTTTTTTATGATAAGGGACAATAAATTACGTAAAAAGAAAACGGCGCAGCCCCGAAAGGTTGCGCCTTAAAACTTATTTGCTTATTCTATTTCCAGCATTTCAAGTTGCCTGTCGACGTCTCTGCCGCCATACATGATACGCATGACCGTAACCGTGTGGTCATCGTGCGTGGGAACATAGAATACAAGGTAGTTGTCCACCTGCATGATACGCATATTGCGTTCACGCCAGCTTTTCCTGTCATATACACGGTAACGCTCCGGCATTTGGTTGAGAGATGCAATTGCTTTTTCAATGCGGGAAAGCTGCGCGTTTGCGTTCTGCACAGACTGCAGCTCCACCGCAATGTATCTGAAAATCGCGGAGAGGTCAGTCTGCGCAGTTTCGGTCAAAACGATCGAATAATTCATACGCCGAGTTCCTTACGGACATTTGCAAACGCCTGCTCCAGAGGAATCGTGCGCCCAGCTTTTGCATCCTCATAGCCTTTCTCCAGTTCTGCATCCAGCTGTGCCGTCGTCATGCGGCTGATGTCCAGATGATGCTCCGGCAATTTCACTTCAAACGGGAGTCCATTTTGGAGAATGATCTGCTTATAGAACATGGTAATAGCATTGGAAGCAGGAATGCCAAGCGCAGTAAGAATGTTCTCCGCTTGCTCCTTGAGATCCGGCTCAATTCGTGCATACAGATTTGCTGATTTCGCCATATCAAAAACTCCTTTCGGTTTTATGGAATCCATCCGCGCTTTTATTATACGCGATTGTGCGGGCAATGGCAATACACTCTGTGAAAAAAGTAAATTCTCTTTGGGCAGACGCTGTAATAGAAAAACCGTAGCTGTTGATCCGAAGAATAATGCATTCGGAAGCCCCATGTCTCTTTTTATTCCGAAGTCTTAAGCCAAGCGTAAAACTCCTCGGCCGAGATAATATCCCGGTCGCATTTCTTTTTCTGTTCTCTTGCGCGCTCGCTCCAGTCGTAAAACTGCTTGTCCGTGATGCGCCCGGCCTTGATCCAGGCAAAGCGCCGCTTGTATTCCTTTCGGTACGCCTTGAACACCGGGTCCTCCGACTGGCGTATCGTCCACTGCTTCAGCGCGCCGATCTCCCGGCAGCGAGTCTGACCGGACGGAACCGGGCGCTCGCAGTACTCCGCGCTCACGCGGCCTGTCTGCGGGAAATAGCGTCCGCAGTTCTTGCAGCGGCGGACGGTGATGCCGCGCTCGACGCAGCTCCGCAATGAATAGTCGATCATGTCGGCAATGCTTCCCGAATACAAAACCGGAGAGCACTTCTGGTATTCCACCGGCTCAAAACTGAGCGGAATGGGATGGAACTTAAACAAGTCCGGATCATTCGGGACATCGTAATAATAGTTCTTCGACGCCTGGACCTGCGGCTCGCGTCCGGCAGTGTCAACGTCCAGCACCAAGTCGAAGAAACGCCGCACCTGCTTCTGATACGTCGGAAGCATCTCTGGCAAGCGCCGCAGCTCATCGAGCATCTGCTCGTCCTCGGCGCTGCCCCGGTCTTCGGAAAAGGCCAGTCTTGACATCCGCTCATAGAAGCGCACATACAGGAGCTGAAAATATATGTGCCTTGCCCCAAGCTCACCGAGCTTCATCATCGCAGAGGTGAGCGCATCCTTGTCATCGTCCGCAATATACTTGCTCCAGCAGTAGGCAATGTCCTTGAGCAGCGGCGTCTGCTCGGCTATGTCAAGCTCCTGAAATGAGAGCAGGCTCTCCAAGAAAGGAAGCTCCTGCTGCACAGAGGGAGCACCCTGAGTTCCCATAGAATCGTATTGAAAAATTTCTCTGTCGCCTGAGAAATACATCTTTGCGTACCAAGACATAGCGCCCTCCAAATAGACAATCGCAAAATTTTTATAATATAAGTCTTGACAAATCTCGAAATACATGTTACTATGCAAATCCCAAAATAGACTGTCAAAATAAATTTGAGATAAGTCTATCATTGGAGTGGTCGATTGTCAACAGAAAATTATGACACGCCGCACTGAACCTTGAAAACTGAACACCCATCGCCAGAGATGATACTCACCGGAGAAGTAACGCAATGAAGCGACGCTGAGCGTACCAAGGATGATGCAAACGCTGTGTTGGTCAAGCAAGGCCGCAGGGCAGGAACGGGTATGGCGCATGGCAAAACGAAGGCCGTCAGGTGACGGCATGGTACGCAAGCGTGACGACGGGCGCTGGGAAGGGCGCATCGTCATCGGTCATAAGGAAAACGGCGAGCCGCTGTTCCGCCACGTCTACGCCAAGACGCAGAAAGCGCTGCTGGACAAGCTCCATCAGAACATCGAGAGCTACCGCGATGTGGAGCTGACCGAGGACAGCCGCATGACGCTCGGCGAATGGCTCGACCGCTGGCTCACGGAGTACAAGGCGGGCACGGTGCGCCCCGGCACGCTTGAGAGCTACCGCCGCTACATAGATAGCTACATCAAGCCGCAGCTCGGCGCCAAGCAGGTCTCCCTCGTCTCGCAGCAGGACATCCAGCGGATGTACCGGCGGCTTAAAACAGGCGGGCGCATCCGTGAGCATCCGGAGCTTGACCATCAGCTCTCCGACGCCATGATCCGCCACATACATTCAATGCTCCACGCCGCAATGAAGGACGCGGTGCAGGCGCATGTCATCCCGAAGAACCCGACCGATGGCACGACAACGCCGAAGCCCAACTACAAGCCGAAGCGCATCCTCACCCGCGCAGAGCTCGACGCTTTCCTCAAAGTGGTAGAGCAGGACGAAGTCTGGCGGGACTTCTTCCAGACAGAGCTGATGACAGGTCTGCGCCGCGGTGAAATTTGCGGTCTGCAATGGGGCGACTTCGATGGCGACGCCGGGACGCTGAAGGTGTGCCGCACACTGCACAGCAAGAGAAAGGGCGAGTACACCCTCGGAGAAACAAAGACCTATAAGGGCATGCGCACCATCATCCTGCCGAAGAGCGTCGCCGACATTCTGCGTCGGCGCAAGACGGAGGCGCTCAGTCAGTGGATATTCCCCGACCTGGTCAAACCGGAAGACCCCGTGAACCCTGACACGGCATATCATCACATGAAAACGCTGCTCCAACGGGCTGGGCTGCCGAGCATACGCTTCCATGATCTTCGCCACCCGTATGTCAAGCACACGACAAAATTTTTAGCTTGCGCTTGATGGATTTTCAAGCGCAGGCTTATCCTGATGCTCGGCGAAAAACTCGCGGAGCTTGTCAGCTTCATCGGGGAGGACAAAGCCAAAGCCCTGTCCGTCCACTCTGCAATAGAAAGCAGTTTTCATGTCTGCAACCTCAATCGAAAATGTCTTGGATTTTGTATGCGATCTCAATGCGCCTATCGGGGTACACCAACACCCGGTCAATCAGCAGCTCGGCCAGCTCGGTGGTCAGCGTGTCCGCATCGAAAATCGCCTTGGACGCTTCCTTGCGGCTGTCCTGCCGTGCCTGCTCATCCTGCTTTTGCTTCGCCTGTGCCAATACTGCGGCATAGGCATTTTTCGTTTTCAGTAGCAGCTCGTCACACGCGGCCTTTTCCACCTTGTAGGTGTTCAAGTCGATTTCACCCATGAGATAGCGTTCATACAAGGTGCGCTTGCCATCTTGCAGCGCCTCAATCTGCTGCTCATATTCGGCGCGTTCCGGTACGGAAGCATCCATGCGAAGCGTACCGTCAGGGGCAAGCGGTGCGGCGGCTTCCATCTGTTTTTTCAGCGTCAGGAATACCGCCTGTTCCAGCTCTGCGGCGTTCAGGCGCATCTTGTGGCAGCGGCTTTCTTCGTC
>DJEW01000011.1:49792-135783 GCA_002431965.1 Clostridiales bacterium UBA5888 | reverse complement strand
GAATTTTATGCGTCTCACCGTTTCTATTCTTTTGACGATTTTGCGAAGCAGCTTGCTGTACGTCAACGGGAATATAATAATTTCCCAATGCGTCCGCTCAACTGGAAGTCTCCTCGTGACGTCCTTTTTTCTTTTCCTAATGTGTAACTCATCATTGACTAACCTACACTTTCTTGCGCAGTTGCGCCGGTTTGTGAAAAGGCGGGCAATTTCCTGGCGCGGGATCCGGCGGATCCCGCCGCGTTTATGCGCATTATAAAATTCTTATGAAATGCAGTCGGAAAAGTGCTGAAGCCGTACCGCTCAAGCAAAAAAGTCTCCATACTGCGGCATTCTGTCAAGCTCTGTTATTTCCGTTATCTATTATACATTTTTGCAGTGGGTTTTTAATACACACAAAGTATGTTTTCATTTCGGCGCCGTCTCATACTTAAGTATGATTCCTGTGAAAGCATTCACGCGGAGCACTTGATTGATTTAAAAAAATGTTATAATATAATAATAGTATTATTGTCCTTTTGGCTCTTTAACTGTTCACGAGGTATCTGTCATGCACGACCACAACATAACCCCGTCCGAATTTGAAAAAGTCATAAACTTTCTCCGAAACGCGCAGGTGCCGCCTGAGTTTTTTCGCAGCAATCTGCTGCTGATGCTCGAGAAGCATTTTGACTATTCCGTCTCCACCCTCTGGCTCATTGACAGGCACGATCTATGCGACCCTATATCATACAATGTCGATCGCCGCATAATACGGAGTTATCAGGACTATTACTATAAGTTTGATCCTTTTCATCCCATATATGTGAATGACCGTCTGCTCATGGAAAAGCCCGTGCTCACGATGGAGGACATAGCCCTCACCGAATATCCGTCAAAGGACATGAGTGCAAACCCGTATTTCTCCTATTTATCGGACGAGTACAGCCTGACGCAGGAAATCATACTCTCATTCAACGTTGGCAAGCAGCAGTACGGCTCCGCCGCACTTTTTACCAGGCACAGCAGCGATACGAACAGGATGTTGTTCATCAACTGCCTCAACATGATTACCCCATTTGTCGCGCAGATGCTCTATCAGAGTCTTCAAATGCTCGATCTGAAGTTCAAGACCGATACGCTGGAGTCTGTAGTGTGCAACATGGACGACGGCATTATAATGTTCGACAGGGACGGCAACGTCCTCTATTACAACACGCAGGTGCTTCGCTTCTGTCAGGATATAACCGGTCGGGGTATATCCCCCGACACGCTGCACGGGTTTGCATGTGCGTTTCTGCCAATGGTGTGTGACGGCGGCAGCCGCGTAGAGCTGCCTGAATTTGCAGAAGGCTACCGCGCCGTTGTCGTCCACTCGCACGAACAGGGTCGGCATGTATACAGCGCGTGCATATCTCCGCGTCAGGCAGAGTCCCACTCTCTGCTCGCAATGCCGGATTGTCTTTCCTCGCGTGAGCGTGAGATCGTCCGGCTCATATTGCAGGGCAAGACCAACAGCGAAATTGCTTCTCAGCTTTATATCTCTGTGCCGACAGTCAAAACTCACATATCAAACATCTTCCAGAAAACAGGTGTCAGCAACCGCACATCTCTGCTGAGCAAGCTGCTGACGCCAAATTCGCACTGACCGCAGTGTGCCCTCTCTCCGCCTGGTGTTACCGTCAGGCGGATTATTTTATTTTTTCTCAATTCCTTTTCAATCAACTTAAAAAACAAAAAATATTTGACGAATACAAAAATATCTTAATTTACTTTGCTTCTGACGCCTGTTATACTGCCGACATATTTTGTTGATAACAAAAAACATGGAGGTTTTATGAAAAGAGCAGACATTATTTTGCTGAGCGAAAACATATTCACCGCGTCCGGTCTTGGTATGGTTTCCGGAGGTGTCGCCATCGTCGGCAACAGGATCAAATTTATCGGATTAAAGGAAGAGGCGCTTGCCCTTGCTGATGAACACACCGTAGTCCGCGATTTTGGCAAGCAGCTCATAACTCCGGGCATATGCGACTCCCATGTGCACATGTTCGGCGGCTGCTACCTGAGCGCAGGTCCCAATCTTGCCGGTCTGTCCAGCGCAGAAGAGTGCGCAAAGACACTATATGAGTTCTATAAGGAAAATGAGGACGACTATGCCGATGATGAATGGGTCAGCGCCTGCGGATTTATGATATGCGGCTGGGACGATCCTACGCCTCCGACCAAGGAAACGCTCGACAAGTACTTCCCTGACCGCCCCGTATATATATATGACAGCGACCTGCATGCGGGCTGGGTCAACTCCAAGGCGATAGAGATCGTCGGCATCCCCGCCGACGCTCCCGATACTCGCTTCGGTCGCTACGGACGTGACGAGAACGGGCACATAACCGGATATCTTGTTGAGGATGTCCAGAACGATTTTGTAAAGCTTGCTTTCAACATTCCCTATGCCAAAACTCGCCGTCTTGTCGAGCTCAGGAATGAAGATTTCTGCAAGTATGGCATCACCTCCGTCGTCGATATGCGCCCCCTCAATTGCTACGACATGGGCGATCTGTCGGTTATCAACGACATGATCTCCGACGGCACTCTCAAATTCCGCTACAATTATGCCACCACCATGACGGGCACGCTCGAGACTGCGCTTGAAAACAAGGAGAAGTACAGCGAGCCTGACAGCATGATCTATTACGCCGGGATAAAGGAGTTCATTGACGGCATCGTCGTGGCTCACACCGGTTATCTCATAGACTCCTATTCGGACAAGCCGGAAATCGACCACGAGTTCTGGGCATCTGACCTTGAATATGATGCAAGGCGCGTTATGGAATACCACAAGCATGGCATAAACCTGCACTTCCACGCCGTCGGCGACGGCGCTGTGCGCCGCGCAATCGACATGTATGAGGCAGCTCTTGCCGCGGACGGCGAAACCGCTTCCCGCATGTCCATCGAGCATCTTGATATGTCTGATCCCGCTGATTGGGCGCGCATGGGTAAGGCCGGGATCATCTGCTCTGTGCAGCCTCAGCATCTTGCACTCTATCCGAGGTTTGCAGACGAGGAGTACGCCGGCGTTGTCGGACCCATCCGCACAAAGAACCTCTGGGCGTTCAAGAGCATGCTCAACAACGGCATACATCTCGCCTTCGGCACCGATTTCCCCGTCGTCACTTACGACACCCGCCTGAGCCTGCACAGAGCCGTAACCCGCAAGTATCCGGACGGTCAGCCCGAAAACGGCTGGAATCCCGAGCAGAAGCTCACTCTGTGGGATGCGCTCTATGCCTACACCTACGGCGGCGCATATAAGATCGGCAAGGAAGATGTGCTCGGCAGCCTGGAGTGCGGCAAACTTGCGGACGTCGTTGTCTGGAATTGCAACCTCTTCGACATCCCCGCCGATGACATTCTTAACAGCGGCATAGCGCTCACCGTCTGCGACGGACGTATAGTCTACGAAGGCTGATATATCAAGACCATATACAAAAAGAGAGTTAGAAAGGAAAAAAATCTATGGAGATCCTGATATTTATTGCACCTTTGCTGCTGAACGTTTTCGGCAACACCGTCTACAACATAGCGGGCAAATCCACCCCCGAAAAAATCAATTCATTCGCGACCCTGTCCCTGAGCTATCTC
Organism: Clostridiales bacterium UBA5888; assembly: GCA_002431965.1. Taxonomy (GTDB): domain Bacteria; phylum Bacillota; class Clostridia; order Oscillospirales; family Oscillospiraceae; genus Limivicinus. The sequence continues at coordinate 132,156 of DJEW01000011.1, read as the reverse complement.
ACGGGTCTTGTGCTTTGCGTGATTCTGTTCTTTGTCACCAATCCCGGCGGAGATATATTCTCTGCTTTCGCCTCTGCGAACTGGGCTTCCTACTTTCTCGGCATCACCATCGTGTTTATTGACCTGTCGCTCATTCTTCTCTATCGTGCCGGATGGGATGTCAGCATCGGTACTCTGATTGCGAACATCGGCGTTTCCCTCGTCTCTGTTATCATCGGTGTCACCTGCTTTGACGAAGCCATGACCCTCATGAAGGCCGTCGGCATCGTTGTGTGCATTGCCGGTCTCTATATCGTCAACGCTCCCGAGAAGAAAGCGGTCAAGGCCGCTGCTGACGGCGCTGCTGAGCCGAAGAAGAAGCTTTCTCTCACCAAGTGGATCCCCGTTATTCTCATGATAGTGGCAAATACGCTCTACAGCGTCACTGCAAAGGTCACTCCGACTGATGTTGACACCTTCGCCTCCGTTTCTCTGACCTACCTCGTATGCATCGTATACGCGCTCGTCATGTTCTTTATCACCAGCTCCAACAAGAACTATTTCAAGGAGATCAAAAAAGCCAACTGGACGGCCCCTGTTCTCGGCGCGTGCCTTGTCTGCCTTGAGGTCTCCACAATACTGCTGTTCCGCGTTGGCTGGGAGCTGAGCGTCGGTCTGCTGCTCGCATACGTTCTTCTTGCGGTTGTGCTCGTCATTCTCGGACGTGTTGTGTACAAGGAAAAGCTTACCACAAAGCGCATAATCGGTATTGTAGTTTCTCTCGTCGGTGTTGTGCTCGTAGGTCTCATGTGATAATTATTGTGTAGCGAAAAGGTGCCTCCGATATTCTTTCGGGGGCATCTGCAAAATTCGGAGGTTTTATGAGCTTTCTTGCGTACATATCCCCGCTCCTTCTTGGAATACTGGGGAACGTTCTTTATAACGTTGTTGGAAAATCAACACCTGAGAAAATAAATCCGTTTTTCTCTCTGACCGTTACATACTGCGTCGCCTTGATTTCGTGCGTGATTCTCTTTTTCATCACTTCCCACGGCGGCAATATATTCGCCGCCGCATCGAAAGCAAACTGGGCATCGTACTGCCTTGGTGGATGCATAGTTTTCACCGATCTGTCGCTGATACTGCTTTTTCGCGCGGGTTGGGACATAAGCGTCGGCTCTCTTATTGCGAACATTGCCTGCTCCGTTATCGTCGTAATTATCGGCGTACTTGTATTCAAAGAGAGCCTCACGCTTGCGAAACTTTTCGGTGTGATAACATGTGCTGTCGGTCTGTACGTAATAAACGCGCCAGAAAAGAGCTCGCACACATGACAAGATCGGAAGGAGCAATGCTTCGTTTCTGATTGTTGTCAATGCCGGGCGCTTCTTGCAATCGGGAGCAAAGACTAACAGAGTATTTTAAACTTGAATCAGGAGGAATTTCTGAATTGACATGGAGGAAACAAATAAGATATCAAAGCTGAGCTATATTGCGCCGGCAGTGCTCATGGTCGCAACCCGCGTCCCATATATGATAATACAGAAAGTCACGCCGGAGGATGTTGATCCTTTTGTGTCTGTGTGTCTTTGTTATGCGGTATGTCTCGCCGTCTCTGCGATCATGTCTTTTCTCACTCTCCGCGGGCAAACGCTGCGCATGGAGCTGAAAAAACTGAACTGGACTGCCCCGGCGCTGGGCATATGCCTTGTGCTGATGGATGTTTCGGCGCTTACAATGTTCCGTGTAGGCTGGAATCTGAGCGTAGGAAGCGTTCTTTTATATGTATTCCTTGCCATTGCACTTGTCATCATCGGAGCGATATTTTATCACGAAAAGCTCACAGCCAAAAGGCTTTGGGGCGTCGTGCTATGCATTACGGGTATCATAATGATCTCCGGCATCCTGCCATTCTGATAGCGCAAACCGATTACAGTGCTTAAGGCTGCGCTGGTCTTGTTGCCGGGCGTCGGATATGCTGCCGGTAATACTTGGGCGAAATACCGGCAGTTTTTTTGAACACCGTGCTGAAATACGTCGGGTTTTCATATCCCACCATTATTGCCACCTCATATATCATCAGCTCTGTTCCGGCAATCAGCTGCCTTGCCTTCGTCATGCGCAGCCCGGTCATGTAATCGACAAAGCTCTCGCCCACCGTTTCCTTAAAAGCGGCGCTCAGATAACCTGGAGACACATACAGACTCTTTGCTATTCCGGACAGGGTGCATTCGCAGTCTGTATAATTGCGATCTACGTATTCCTTTGCACTGCGGGCAACCGTGCTGCCGCTGTGTGCATCCGCACAGCTCAGCATATACCGCGACAGCCCGCTCTGGTGCTTTGCGGAACCGCCGGGAATATTCAGCTCCCCGGCGGTTAACAAAGCTGGCGCGCTGATGTCTACCGGCGAGCATACGCCGTGCTCTATGAGGCTCTGCAATATGCTCAAATCCATGTGTTCTTCGTTTACGCAAAAAAATTTCACTCTGCTCTCCCTTTCCGACTGATGATATGCTCGTGTATATTCTCTCAGTCTTCAGAATTTTACCGATCCTACAGCATAAATTTTAAGGAGTTTGAAATTTTTTTGAATAGGAAGAAAGTATGTTTTTTTCAAAACAAAGCTCATACTAAGGTATGATGCCGCGGGTGCGCTGTGCGGTGCTGCCTTATGCTGCACTTTATTATCTTCCTGTTACTTGACTTCCGCAAGGTTTGGCGCTAATATGGGAAAAGGCAGAAGTCGATCCAAACTCGTGCAGCAAACGCGCTTCAAGCGCGCTGCATGCTGCACATGGAATGTATCAGGAGGCAACGAAAATGATAGGTTCGATCTATAAAAAATCTCTGACTGTGCTTGCGGACAAGCCCTTCCGGCTCTGGGGGATCTCGCTTTTGAGCATTTTCCTCACGTCTGCGGCATATGCGCTCTTCGGCGTTGTTGTGGGCGCTGCGGTGTCTATAGCGCTGCTGCTGGAAACCTCCATGACGCTCATCTACCTCAACGGCTTCCTCGGGCAGGAGGTCAGAGCGGTGCAGCTTTTTGACTGCTTCAGCGACTGGCACACGGTCGGGCGCGTGCTGGGCGGCATGGCGTGGATGCTGCTGTGGGTGGTGCTGTGGTCGCTCATTCCTGTTGTGGGCATTGTGTTCGGCATCATCAAGGCGTACTCTTACCGGCTCACCCCATACATTCTCATGCGCGAGCCGGGCATAAAGGCGACAGACGCCTGCAAGGTCTCCGCCGAACGCACCATGGGCTTCAAGGGCAAAATGTTTCTGGCGGACGTGCTGGCTGTGCTGGCAGTCTTCGCCGCATTCATCATTCTCTCGCTGCTCTCGGCGATCCCATATCTGGGTTGGCTGTTCGGCATCGTGAACTTCGTGGTGATCCTCGTCGCGGCAGCATTCATGCCGCTTTTCCTAGGGCTTGTGCAGTCCGCATTTTATGTGGAGATCGAAAAATCCTCCTCCGGTGCGGCAGACGCTGCGCCGGGCTGGTACGATTAAGGTCAGCGTCAGTTATAGTTACTTATATAGCAAAAAAACGGGCTCGTCGAGCCCGTTTTTTGCTATATTCTTATTTGATATGTTCTTATACGTCCATCGTGCGGATAAGCTCGATGGCGAAGGTTTTCAGTGCGCTCAGCCCCGCCATGGCTGCGCCCATGAGCGCCGCTTTCCACGCTGCGGCGTCCGCGCCTATCGCGGAGGCGGCAGGCAGCGCCACAAGAAATCCCTCCGCGAATGTCCATGCCGCGCGTTCAAGTATGTTTATCCAGTCCATTTTCATTATTGTTTCTCCTTTTCCGCTGAAATATGTTCAAGATCGTCTATGCGGTGGTTGGCGACCTTTATTTGCTCCGCCGTGAGCGCCGCGCGCTTTTCCAGCTCGTAAGTGCGCTCGACGACGCTGTTATGCCTGTCCACCTTTTTCTCAAGCGCCTCCAGCCTGTAGGCTATAACGGCGCTTGTCTTTTTATTTGCCAGGTACGCGCCCGTAAGCGTTCCTGCAAAGCCCAGCAGCGCCACTATCACCGCCTCGCTCATGCCCTGACCTCCGTAAGCGCCGCCCATGTCGCCGCGCCGCATATTCCGTCCGGCGCAAGGCCGCGGCATTTCTGGAATGCCTCCACCGCCGCGCGCGTCTCGCCGCCGTACTCGCCGTCGGGCGCCGGCATATAGCCCGCGGCGCGCAGGAGATGCTGCGCGGCGTATACATCCTCGCCGCTCATATATGCGCTTCCCCCGTCGTAGCGGAGCTTTCGCACGCCCGGCGCGGCGTTACCGCCTCCCATATAGCGCAGCACAAAGTCCCACGGATAGTTGAAATACGCCCTTTCGCAGATCTCGCACCCCGTCTGATCGCCCGTCACGCCGCCGCGCGCCGCGCCGCGCTCGTCGGCGCTCGCGTGGACAAGGCGTCCGCCGCCGATATAGAGCGCCGTGTGCCGCGCGCAGTTCAAAAGCACATCCCCGCGTTCAAGCCCCGCCCCGCTCTCGCACCCGATGCTCTCTGTAACATCGGCAAAGCCGCGGCGCAGCATGTCCCCGCGCATATCGCCGGTATACGTGCACTGCAAAGGCACACCCGCCTCGCGCCACGCATGAATGACAAGACTGCTGCAATCAAAATCCGGTCCCCAGCGGTTTTGCTGGTCATATCCGTGCGCGCTGTCAGCAGCGATGGCGCGCGCCGTCTCCACGGCGGCGTCTATCGTCCGCTGCTTCAGTATATCCAGCATCTGTGCACCTTCGCCTTCAGCGTCATCACCTTTGCCTCTGTACACCGCATGAGCAGGCAGATATAGTGCAGTCCTGTCATTCCGCTCACATCCATGCTCGTCTCCGCAGGTGTCGTGCCGTCCGCGCCGGTCACGGTCTGAGATATGCTCAGATCCATGTACGTTTCCCCCTGCGGCAGCACGCCGAATATGCCCTGCCCGGTCAGCTCGCTCACGCATATGCCAATTCTCTCCACATCCGTCAGGTCGATCGGTGTGATGTTTCTCATGCGGTATCCGCTGCCGTTTTTCACACTGTAGCTCTGCCCGGTGATAAAAATATGGTCGGCATTTTTTGTTATACTTGCTATGATGCCCGAACCCGCGCCTTCCCACGACGCCGCTTCCACCTTCCACCCGCCGGACAGGTCGCTGCATTCGTCGCCATAGCTGTACGCGGGCGTGCTCAGATCCGTCCACGCCGCGCCGTCGTAAAGCTGCGCGCGGCGCAGCGTCCATTTATTTGCAGACGCCTTGTACTGCTTGACGCGGCGGGGATACACGGTGATGCCTCCGTTTTTTATCGGGTCAAACGGCGTCATGGACGGCATTCCCTGCTCCACCCAGAGTGTATTTGCCGCGGGCGTCTGCGGTGCATTCCATGAGAAGTACACGTTGCTCGTGGTGTTACCCTCCTCCACCCACAGGGTGTTCTTCACGGCCGCTGCGGGACGCTCATCCGCGCAGACGACGGCGTAATCCAGCTCCGCGCCCGTGGTGATGGCGGCTATCTTCGCCGCCATCTCGGCAGGGGTGTACTGCTCCGTCTCTCCGTTTTTCGCGCGGATCGCGGCGGCAATGGCGCTGTAACGTGCGCTGTCCGTTGTGATTATGCTCATAAAAATCCTCCTTATGGCTGTTGGCACGACCCGTCATGCTAATAGCTCTGCACATCTCCATCCGGCAGGGCGGCGAGCACGGCGGAGACAAGCTCCGCTTTGTCGGCAGCGGTGCAGTAATCCACGCCGCGCACCGGGGTATAGCCGTTCTCGCCGCGTTCGCCCTTTTCCCCCGGCGCGCCGTCCGCGCCCGCAGCGCCGGGATCGCCCTTTTCACCCTTTTCGCCGCGCTCGCCTTTCTCGCCGGGTGCGCCGTCCGCTCCGGGCTGCCCGGGATCGCCCTTCTCGCCCTTTTCGCCCGGCGCGCCGTCCGCGCCGCGCAGAGACGCGAGCTGCTCGGTCGTGAAATCCGCGAACGTGAATGCGTCGCCTTTTTCGCCCTTGTCTCCCTTCGCGCCCTGAAGCGGGCCGTTGTTCACCCACTCCGCCCGCGCCGCGTCGTAAATATATATGTCATAGGGCTTTGCCGCGCCCACGCCGTATGCCTCGCCCGCGGCGGGCGCGCTCACCGCAGCTGTGAGCGCCTCAAGGCTGTCAAAAAAGCCAAGTACGGTGAACGCATCGCCCTTTTCCCCGCGCTCGCCCTTTTCACCCCTATCGCCGCGCTCGCCTTTTTCGCCCGGCGCGCCGGGATCGCCTTTCTCGCCTCTATCCCCCGGGTTGCCTTTCTCGCCGGGCGTGCCGGGCTGCCCGGCATCGCCCTTTTCCCCGCGCGCCCCCTGCTCTCCCTTTTCTCCTCTGAGTCCGGAGAAGAGAAAGCTCAGCGTCTTTTTCCCGCTCTTTTCGCCAAGCTGAACGCTCACCGCCGGCGTGCCGCTGAGCGCGTCCACATGTGCCTCTGCCGCTTCAACTCCGCCGCTGCGGCTCGTCTCTATCGCCTCGCGCGCATCCGCGATGAGCTCCGTGAGCGCCGTGACCTCCGCAGCGGAGGTTATGCCGCTCTCTTCGACCTTTGGCTGAAAAACCATGAGCGTGAACGCCGGCGATATGATGAGCTCTCCTGCGGCGGAGTATACTCTCACCTCGCACTCAACGCGCCCGAGCGCCGCAGTCGTCTGCGCGGTCAGCTCATATGTCACGCGCCCGTGCGAGATGGCGCAGCCGTTGAAGAGCGTCGTGCCGTCGCTCTTCGTCCCGGCGAGCACGGCATAGCAGTCCTCTCCCGGGTCATACGGTCTTCCCCCGCTCATCAGCGCCGCAACAAGCCGCCGCCCGCTCTCGCCCTGCCGGACGGACATGCAGCCCTGCGCCCCGCGGCGCTCTATGTCCAGCTCAATATAATACGTGCTTTTTCTCATGTGCCTGTCCTGTCAGCGCAGCGCCTTTGCTCTGCCTGATGTGCCCGCCGTAGCGCTGCCGGTGCGCGTACCGGTTGATTTCCCGCTGCTTTTGGAGCGCGCGGCTGTGCCGCTCCCTCCGCTGCCGTACTCCTTGTCCCACGCTCTCTGGCTTCTCTCGCCCCAGGCGCCGTCCACTGCGATGTTGTACCCCTTGTTTCTCAGCTCGCGCTGCACGACGGAAGCATCCCTGCCGTCGGGCGCGGTGGACGGGTAATACGAGCCGCGTGAAGCTGAGCTTTTTGTGCTTGCACCCGAGCCGGATGCCGTCCCTCCGGTCATGGCAAAATAACGCTCGGCAGTGATCAGCCCCATGCCGTAAGCCGCGCCGGGATTGGAAGCTATCCAGTAGTTTTTCATCTGCTCTGCCGTCTCGTCGCCGTAGAGCGCGGCATACCCGCCGAAATCGCCGTACTTGGCGCGCGCCGCCGCTTCGCTCTGGCGGCGCTGGTATTCGCTCTCGCGCTCCCTGCTCTCGCGTTCCAGCTCTTCCTGCTCACGTTCATAGGCAAGCTGCTGGGCGTTATTATAATCGTCGAGCGCGTCGGAGTAGGCCTTATACTCTCTGTCGCGCAGGCCCTCGGCAAGGTCATAGCGCTCACGCAGGGCGTCGCCCTCGTCCTGATAGCGGCTGTACGCGATCGAGTACAGCTCCGGCACGATCGCCCCGAGCTGCTGGAGGTATTCGTCGTACCTCTGCTGCCCCACGCCCTCGGCGTAGCTGGACGCATAACCGCCCGTCAGCGCCGATGCCTGACCCGCCGTGTCGCGCATGGCAAGTCTGCCCCGGCGTACATAATCGTCGCGGTAGTGCTTATAAAGCGCGTCGCTTCCCAGGTCATAGCTGAACTCTCCGCGCTTTGTCAGCGCATCATAGGCGTCGCTCAGCTCCTTTTCATGGCTTCCGGCATACTCCGGGCGCGCGGCGGATCCATACGCCGCTTCCTTCTCGCGTTCAAGCCTCTTCTCTTCGTCCGTCAATTTTCTTTCCTCCCTCTCGATGTGTGTTTCTCTATATTCCCGTGCGCCACCTGCCGGCAGAATACAGCATGGGCGCGGCAGTGCGCCACGCGCCCGACACGTATATATACGGCAGGGCGTTTTTCTCTTCTCCGCCGGCGAGAATATGCATCGCGCCGGGCACGGGCGTTATGTGTATGGTGAAAGCGGGCGCAGCGTAAAGCCACATATCCCGGCTGAAAAAATAATATGTCACTCCTGCCTCAACGAGCGCGGCAAAGGAATAGTGCGTCTGCGTCCCTGTACCCGAGGCGAGCGCAGGGGAAACGGGGTCTCCTGTGGCAGGGAAAATATCCGTCCCGCGGCTGAGCGCGCCCGCAAGGCGCGTGTGCGTCCCCGCGGCGTCGGTGCTTGAAAACAGCACGGCGCCGCTCTTCTTAAATGTCAGCTCCAGCCGTACTATTCCGCTCTCTCCCGGAGAGGCCGGGTGCTCCGTTTCCGCGGCAATGCTTGCATATTCTGCCGTCTCCGTCACGGCGTACCGCCGCACGGGCGGGCTCTGGATGTATATGCCGAGTCTGGCGGACGGTGCGTACAGCAGCTCCTCCGCCGTGATGTACACCCAGTATTCCCGCCCCTCCTCGGCAAAGAAAGTCACATCCGCCGCAGTCGAAACTCCCGCCGTCTGTGCGAGCACCTGTGCCGTAGGCGTGCCGGTCGCAAGGTCAACGCCGTGCGCTGCGCTCACGTATGCTCTCAGCTCCGCTGTGCCGCCTCCGGCGGGCGACGCCGCGCGGATGCACGCCGTGCCGCGGTAGCGAAAGCTCACTTTCTGCTCACGCACGGTGTAGCGCGTGCACTCCTCGTCATATGAGATGTCTGCCGCCGCATCCGTCGCGGCGGGCTTTGAGACGAGGACGTATCCCGACGGCGCGGCGGGCGGAACGATATGCACCGCCGCAGAAACCGGCACGTCCGCCGAGCAGCTTCGCGTAAAAAGATAATATGTTCTGCCCGCCGTGACGGCATACTCCATGTCATAATCAGGCGGATCGCCTGTTTCCACGCTGCCGTGCCCCATTTTCAGGCATGGGTCGCACACGCCGTCGGAATTGTCAAAATTATATTCCTCACTGAGGTAGCCATAGACGAAAAACGGTCTTTCGATCGCGGTGCTGCCGGTGTAAAACCGCGCCGTGCCGGAATTTGCGAACGTCAGGCTTATCACGCTGTAGCGTCCAGCGCCAAGCGTCACGGAGTGCGCCGGATCGGCGGCAAGGCGCGTATACGCCGCGCGGTCGCCCTCATACCAGCATTGCGCGCCAGGCGTGAATGCGAACGACACGCTGCCCGCGTTTATCCCGCCGTCAAAGAGGGCAAAAAGATAATACGTCTTTCCTCTCGCAAGGCGCGCCGCAGAGAGAGAGCCGTCCGCATCGAATTGCAGCACGGTGCTGACAGGATGTCCGGTCGATTCGTCAATATCGGGATCTGTCGAGATGTAAAGGCGCGTCAGCGCCGCCGCGCCGCCGCTGCTCGTGACGGATACCTCCGTCTGCACGGAGAAGTCAAAGCTGAAGCGTATACGCCCGACCTCGCCCACGCCCATCGACATCGTGCCCGTCCACGGCGACTGCGGCATATCCATCCTCGTGCCGCAGTCCTTTATCGTGAAGCGGTCAACGCCGGCAGTACCGCCGCTGCCGCCCGGATCGCCGGTCAGCCCGCCGTATATTGCCGGGGTGCGCGTGCCGGTTTCCAGCGCGGCGTTCCAGTTGCCGGTGGCATAGTGGTATATCTGATTGCTGCCGTAAGCGTCAGTGCCGACGGACGATGTAAACCAGAAGTACAGCGCCTCCGGCGTTCCCGAAATCTCCGGAAAGGCGAAAAGAATATAGCTTCCCACGTTGCTTGCGGAAAACTCGGCGCTCGCGGAGGCAATATATCCGCCGGGCGGGCTCGTCACGGCGGCGTCGCCGCCCGCCGTTGGGTCAGAGCCGTAAAGATAGCACGCTGCCGCCGCTGCCGTGCCGGAGGTCAGCGGATTGACGAAATTTGTGCCTATCGAAAGCGCGGCGATGCCGCTATCACCGGCGGCGTAGTTTGCCTGCACGCGGTATACCACGCACTTCCCGCTTTCGGCGACATAATCCGCGCCGCCCAGCGCGCTCCACGCGCTCCAGCCGGAGGCGCTGCGCACACGCTTTTGCAAGGATGAAAAAAAGCCCATAGCCGTCTCCTCAGTCCGTTATGTAAAAATACAGCTGTCCCTCCACGGGGCTGAGCGCCGCCTGTTCCGGCGGCGTCGCGCCGTACGACCCGGAGGAAAGCACCAGCGCCCCGGCGTAAAGCCGCCACGTGTCCGGCAGCTGCACGGCGTTCTCCGCCGTTGGGGTCATGCCGAAGCCGACCGCCGTGCCGCGCGCGTTGAATTTCATCGCCCACTGCTGGCTGTAAAGCTGCACGGTATATACGCTCGCGCTGCCAACCGCGTCCGTCACGCGCAGGCGCAGTGTGTACCCGTCTCCGGTAAGATCTCCGCCGAGCACGGAGGGCGCGCCCCACCTGTGCGACCATTTGCCGCTTTCAAACCCGGTCAGCGCCGTCTCTGCGCCCCACGTGCCGCCCGTCGGCCTGATGCTGACGGACACCGCAGCGCTGTTCACGCCGCCGAGCGGCGTGTACCCCAGCGCGGCGCGCAGCTTATAATACGCGCCGCGTTCGTTGTCAGTTCCGTCCGCGTTGCAGCGCGCGGCGGCAATGTCGCTGAGATATGGCGGCACATATGGCAGCATCGTCACACCTATGCCGACCGTGTCCTCCCTGCCGCGCGTGTCGATGACCGAGCACAAAAGCGTGCAGTCGCCGGGAAGCACGCCCGTGTCCACCGTGCCTGACGCCGCGCTTATCGTCCGCCCCTTGACGCTCACGCGGTACGCTGTGACCGTCGCCCCGGCACAGGCAGAGAGGTCGAGCTTATCCGGTGCAAAGCTCACCCGCGCGCGGCTCACACCCGCGATATAATCCGTGAAACCGGAAGCTCCGCCCGGGTTCAGCACCGCCGCCGTCACCGCCCCGTCCAGCAGCCGCGGGCGCATATCCGCGTCCGCCGTGAGGGTGAACGCCGCCGTCTGCGCCGCGCCTACCGGCACCGTGCACGCAGCGTCGGCGTAGGTCTGCACGGAAACGTCTACCGTCATGCTCTGCGCCGCCGGCGCTTTCGCCATCCATTCGCGCGGGCAGGTGTAGGAAAGCGACGCGGCGAACGGCTCTGACACGGCGAGCGTTTCCCCGCCGAAGCTGAACGTCGCCCTGTGGCGGCTGTCTCCGGCGCGCGCCATGATAAGCGACACGCTGCTCCCGGTCAACGTCTGCGGCGAGACGGAGCTTATCGCAGACACGGGCTGTGTGTAGCTGCCCGTCAGCGTGACGGCCGGCGCGACGCAGTTCCACCCCGTGTAATACTCCGCGCCGCCGGTCGCAGTATAGACAAATAGATAATACGTCGTGTACGGCGTCAGATTCAGCCCCGCCGCCGTCAGCGTGCACCCATAGCCCGCAGAGCCCGAGTAGCTCATGTACCCGAGGGTGGAGTCCGGCGTTTCGCTGCGGGCATTTGCCCACGCCGTGGGCGACGTGCCAAGCTTGAAGCCGAAGCCCTGCGTACCGGCGCCGTGCCCGTAGTATATCCCGCCAAGCGTCAGCGTCACGCCGCTCGCCCCCGCGGCGGGCGTTGTGAAGTCATAACGCACGACATAGTTGTTGCTGCCGGTATAGCCGCCCCATCCCGCGCTCGCGCCGAGGCTTACTCCGTTTTGAAAGAAATTCACGCCCATAATTCATCCTCCGGTGTACTTTATGCCAAGCCCGCCGTCCGCGGTCAGCCGCCACGCCCCGCCGAGCTGAAGGCTGTCCTCCACGGCGACGTTGGCAATGTGCAGCATACCGTCCACGGAGTCGTACCATCCGCGGCGATAGCCGTTTATCCAGAACTGCCACCCCGTGGAGGTGTAAAGTCCGAAGGTCTGCCCGGAGGAGAGCGTATAATAATTCATGCCGTCGCTGCCGCGGCTGACCTCTCCCGTGAACTGCAGGTTCTGGGCAATGGCGATGCCGGTGACCGTTTCTCCCGTTGCCGGGTCTGTGACAAGTCCTCGGCGTATCTCGCCGTCAATATCCGTCACATAGGTCTGCAAAAGCTCAAGGTTCGCCTGGTTTGACTCTATCCGCTCAGAGTAGCCGTAGCTCTCCACCACGCCGCGAGCGGTGTTTGCGATCTGGCTTTCTATATTCTCGGTGAACGCGCCGAACTCCGACCTGGCAAGGTACTGCTCGCCGAGCGATTCTATGCGTCCGTCTGCATAGCTGCCCACAGCCTCGATGTCGCCGGAAAGCCCATCCGCCGTTTTCAGTATCAGTTGGCGCAGCTCTGCCGCGCTCTTTCTCATGCTCGCGCCGGTCTCGGCGCTGCCGTATGGCGTGGTCGATGCCGCAGGCACGGCATTCCCAGAAAGCTGCCGCGCCGATATGCCGTTCTCCGCCGCCGCTGCGGGCGCGCCCTCGGCGGCGTTGAGCTGCTGCGCCATGCGCACAAGATAGGCGCGCAGCGCGGAGAGCTGCTGCGCCGGTGTGCCGGAGAGCATCGGCGGAAGCTCGTATATGCCTGTCATCCCTCCGTCACCTCGCGCGTCATGCTCAGTATCCGCACATCGCCGCGCCCTTCAAGGCGCAGGCGCACATGGTCGCACCGGCGCAGTCTCAGCGGAAACCCGGCAGACCCTGCGTTCGCCACGCGCATCCGCCCGGCATACTCCCACACGCCGGAGGAATCATACTCCGTGAAAAGCTCAAGCTCCGCCTCCCGCTCCATCCACGCGCGCAGAGCGATGCGCGAAAGATATTTGCTGTCCGGGTATTCGCACGTCAGCATTCCCGTCTCCGCCGACCATTCCACGCGCTTTTCCGCTTCGCCGCATGTTCCGGCAAGAGCATAGACCTTGCCGCCGGCAAGGCAGAACAGCTCGTCGTCCACCCTTGCGAAAGCGTCCGCCGCCAGCTCGTCCTCGCGCATCCAAAGCCCTCTGGCAATGTCATAAACGAAAAGATTCGCCTTTCCCCGCGCGTCGCGCATGGAGATATAGTATCTCTCCCCCAGCGCGCCTGCCGCAGCGCTCCCATAGCTCTCGCCGCCCAGCGCGGCGGATACTCCCTCCGGAAAGCCGCCCTGATAGGCGCACACATCGCCGCGCGATTTGTAGTAGAGCGTCTCATTGACGATAACAAGGCTCTTTGCGCTGCCGCGCTGCACGCCGCGGCACACGGTCTCGCCCACCTGATGCGCCCCGGTCGCAGACACGCTTATGCGGTGTATGCAGTTTTCCTTGAAGAAGAGCGGCGTGCCGAGATAGCCGATTGCCCCCGTCCACACGCCGTCAGAGCCGACGCTCGCACGCCACGAATCCGTCGAGAGCCCCAGATACTGCTCCCAGTTTTTGAAGTCTCCCAGAGCGCAGCAGTAAAGCTCATTGATATTACCCTCTCCGTCGTTGCCGTAGCGGCAGCCCCACAGGCGGTTTGCGCACTGGCATACATAGTCCAGATCCGGCACGCGGCGCGTGATGGTGATGTGCGCATTCTCCTCCGTGCGTGCCTCCGAGGGCGCGCACGCAAGCACGATGAAGTCGCTCTTCGCGTCCGCATATTCCGGCGCCGTGCCGGCGCTGCCGCCCACGGCATACAGCACCTTCGTTCCGTCGAGGTCGCCCCCTGCGCCGGTGATGCGCACGCCGTCATAGCGGGCGAAGGCGGAGGGTATCTGTCCCTGCGTTGTGAATGTGAGCTTTGTGTATACGCTCTCCACCTCCACCCACATTTTCATCGACGCGCTGTAACGGCTGAATGTGCGCTCTCTTGTGTTCAGCCACAAGTCCCCGTCCTGCGGCGCGGCGGGCTCTGCGGCGCTCTCCTCGGCGGCGGGGTAGTCCCCGCCGTCGAGATCGCATATCGAATATGTCACGCGCCCGGTATATTCCCACTTTGCTTCCATCGAGCCGTAGTCCGTGCCGTCGGCGGTGTTATAGTAGAGCTTGTCCGGGAAGACGCATATGTACGCTCCCATGCTCACAAGCTGCTTTTCCCCCTCGCTCATCCCCGTGAGCGGCGTTGCCAGCCCGTTATAATAGAGCGTCCCTGCGTCGATGTAGGCGAGCGCGTCCTTTTCAATGATCCCCTGCGGCGCGGTGAGCGTGAGATATTCGCCCCGCCGCTTTCTCACCGACAGCAGCGGATAGCGCTCCGTGGAAAGATTGCGCGTGTCGTAAAACGCGCCCTCAGTTGTGCGCAGACGGTGCTCATATCCGCCGAAGGCGCTGACGGTCTGCCGGCGGACGGCTTTTTTTCTGAGCTTGGGGTATAGCATGGCGTTCCCCCTCCTCCTTCAGTAATACTTTTTCTTCACGCCCAACGGCATATGCGTGCGGTTATAGTGGTTGACAAACGCGCCGAACGCTGCGGCGTACATGGCGTTGGAGTTGTTGAAGCGGTCGTATTCGCCGTTGGCATAGTCCATCTGCGCTTCAAGATACCGCAGGTACGCCTCGTCGTACGGGGCGGGGATCAAAAGCTCGGTCTGGGGCGCGCTGCTCTCTGTGTACCCGGCGAAGTCCACCCACTCCCCGCCGTCGTGGGTGTTTATCAGCTCCGCCGTTACCGCCGCGTCCAGCGCGCTCAGCCACGCCAGCTTCTGGGCATAGCTAAAGCCGTTGGGGCGCAGCGCGTCCACGCGGCCTATTGATTCCGCGAGCGTCATTGCGTCACTCCGCCCTGCGTGCCGCGCTCTCAAACTCCATGATGGTTTCGAGCATCATCTCGCGGTTTTCCAGCACCTCCGCCACGCATTCGGGCACTTCCACCTCAACGCCGCGCCGGATGAGCCATGTGCGCTCATTCACGCCGACAAATACGTCCTCCTGCTCGCGCCGCTCCTTGGGAAGCCTGATACGCACCAGCTTTTCGCCGTTTGTGTTCTTTTTCGCTGCCATTACTCTCTCTCCTTTCGCGCCGCGTCAGTTTGCCTTGGCGCTCGCGGAAAAGCGCTTTGAAACGCTCTCGATGCGCACAAGATAGTTTTCTATGAGCATCTCCGCGGTCTTTATCGCCTTCCAGCCGACGCTGGAGCGCTGGTCGAGCGGGTCTGCCGCGCCGGACGAGCCGCGCTGCTTCACAATTATCTCAAGACCGCCGCCGGTCACTTCAGTCACGCCGTAAGCGCCGTCGCCGAGGATGAGCGTGCCGAACACGGCAAGCCCGTCCTTGCCGCCCTCGCCGGGATAGATGACGGCGTTGTCGGCAACCGTGCCGAAGTCGCAGCTCTCCACGGTGATGGTGTCGGCGGTGTTTGCGGTGACCTTCGCGCGCACACCGTTGATGAGGATATAGCGTCCGGCGAGCGCGTCAGGCTCGACCGTGCCGCCGTCGAACTTCACGGAGGTCACGCTGCCCGTGTAGCCGGAGGCGTTGTTGACGGTTAGCGTGCGGCTGTCGGAGGCGAGATCCTCGCCCGCGTAGATCTTCGCCTCGGTCGTCTGCACAAAGCGCACCCCCGCAAGCTCGCCTATCTCGCCTTCGTAGAGATTCTCCGGCTGGGCGTACTTGTGCGCATCTACCCACTCGCTGTCGCGCATGAGGTCATAGGCGACGTAGGGATGGATGATGCCGACATACTTGCCGTCGATGGTGGGCGCATTCTGCGCGCGGAGCTTTGCCACGGCGCGCTGGATGAGCTCCACGGTTATGGTGCAGTCACTGTCGAGCACACTGCGGCTTTTCACCTCTGTCACGCCTGAGGCGGAGGACTTTTCGGCATAGATTACATTCGTGCCGCTGTGCATGACGTTGCGCACAACGGTGTCGAGCGTAGCGCCCGCCTGACGCCCCAGCAGCTTTGCCGATTCGAGAATGGTGTTGTCAAGCGCCGTCAGCTCCAGCATATCCGACTGGGTGATATAATCGCCGTACTGGCTCACCGCAGCGCTGACGGTGCTGACGGACAGCTGCTTGCCGTCCGGGGTCACGCCCTCGGTGAGCGGCGTTGTCGCCTTGGCAAGCGGTGCGAACTTGCGGAATTCGATTATCTTGCCGCCGTTGGGCGGTATGGGGCGCTTCTGCCCGAACTGGTCATGGACGAGATTCGCCTGCGCCTCGTCAATGAGCGTCATATCGTAAAAGGTTTTCATCTCCGCCGACAGCCCGGTCATGCCGGTGGTCTGGACGGTGTTTTTGTCATTGCTCATATGTGTCTCCTATTCAAAATGAAATTTTTTCGCCGCGCTGGACACGGCGGATGATCTCGCGCCGGGCGGATCTGGACATGCCCGCAACGTCGCTTTTCACAACGGCGGCGCTCTGGCTCGTCAGCCCGCCCTCGCGCGGGCGGTCAGCGCCGGAGAGGATGCTGCGCACCAGTCGCTCCTCCATATCGCGCGCCGCCGCACGCATGATGGCGTCGCGGTTGACAAGCTCATACGCGGCGCGCACGCTCGCGCCCGAGCGCAGCAGCTCGCGGAAGTCCGCGTTTTTCAGCTCATGTGTGAGATTGAAGCCGGGGCAGCTCTCCCGCAGATCCGCCGTCTGCGAAAGCCACATGCTATAAAGGCGGGAGGCTTTTTCTCTTCTTTTTGCCTCCCCGGCCTCCGCCCTCGCCCCGGGATCGTCCTCCTCCACCGCTCGCGCAAGCGCCTGCGCGTCGCCGGGAGCCGTTCCGTAGCGTTTTTCCAGCGCCGCTATTGCGCTTGCAAGGGATCTGTATTTTTCCGCTGCGGCGCGCTCCGCCTCGGGTGCGGGTTTTTCGCCTGCGGATTCTTTACAGACCGGATGCTCCGCCGTGCCGGCGCTGCCGTCCCCGGCGGCGAAAAGCTGGATACTGTCGTTTGTTTCTTTATTCATTGTCTATCTCTCCTCTCTGCCGCCGGGGCATTCTCTCCCGGCAACGGCATATTCTGTAATGTCCGGCATCCGCCTCATTCCGGCTGGATGCTCTGCGCCGTGTTTTTTCTCGCATTCACCGTTGCGCTTGCCTCCCCCGCGCGGCGCAGAGCGGCGCCGCCTGCTGCGGGCGCAGGCACTGCTGCTGTCTGTGCGTGGGCGCGCGCGGCATTCTCGGCGATCTTCGCCGCGACAAAGTCCTTGCGTTCAAAGTCCATCATGTCAAGGCACGCCAGCGCCGCCTCCGCGCGCGCCGGGTCGAAAAAGCCCGCCGCATAGAACTGCAGCGCCAGCTCGTTCTGGCTCAGCCTTGAATAAGGCGAGGACTTCACCGGCGTGACGTTCACATCGAATACCGGCAGCCGCCAGCCCATGTCCAGACCCGTCAGCTCGCCCTGGCTCTGCAATCTCAGCCCGGCGTTCGAGCAGCTTATGAATTTCATGCCGCCGCGCTCGCCCATAATGCGGAAATATCGCGGCACGTCATAAAACTGGCGGATAAGCTCTATCACCATCAGCACAAGCTTTTTATACGCGCGGTATGCCGCCTTGCTGCTGTCGCGCGAGAGCTTGCTGCCCGCCTCCTGCATTGCGGCGATCGCCGCGGCGGCAGTCGCGCCGCCGGTCGTTCCGCCGGAGGATACGTCGCGGTTGCCCGTCGTCTCCTTGAGCTCGTCTATCTTGTTGTTGATGACGGTAACGTATATTCCGTCAAGGCTGCTGCCGCGCACGGGAAGGATGCTGTCCTGCCCAAGCGCGCCGTCCACATGCACAAAATCCTTTGTAAGATCTGCGTACTCCGCCTCGTTCACGCTGCCGTCGTTGCGGATGAAATGGCGCGGCTTGCAGTTGAAGAGCATGTTCTGCATTATCGCCTGATCGCCGCGGTCAATGTACTCCTGCGTGTTCTTGCCCACATCGACATATCCGAAGCCGCACGGCGTGCCCTTTGTGCGAAACAGCGGATCAAATACGAACGGATACAGCCCGTGGTCGTACCACCCAGTCTCCGCCGGCGCCGGGCGGATAACGCCGCCCATGCCGTCCGTAACCGGGGCGGTGTCGTTCTCCGTGGCGTACAGCGGCTCGTCCTGTCCGGCAATGAACTTGCAGTAGTGCAGCACCGTGCGCCGCCCGACGCGCTTTTTGTAGTACCAGTCCACCACTACGCTCTTGCCTGCGGTGTCCACGCTGTCGTCATATACGTATTTCGCCACGTCCAGCACCGCCCCGCCAAGCTTCCCGCGCACGGCGGGGTATTCCTCCTCCAGCCGGTCGTTGTCTCTCAGGCTCACGTAGAAAAGATTGCGGCTGTGCTGTATGTCGGTCACGCCGCTCTCCCAGAAAAGGTTGATGACGTCCGTCTGCACAATGTCCACGTCTCCCAGTCCGTTGAGCTTTTCCGCATCCCAGAACACGCCGTACACGCCCGTGCCCGCAATGAGCTTGTCGTCCATCACGCCGGAATACACGCTTTCAAAGTCGCACTCGTCCAGCACCACCGGTATCACCGCCGTCAGCATCTCCGCCTCGGCAACGTCTCCCTGCTCGCGCGGGAGTATCGCCGCGGAGGGAAAGGCGTCCATCGCATCGGCATGCTTGTTGGCAATGGCGTTGAACAGCCATGCGCTCGCGGGCTCTATCTGCTCTTTAGCCTTCGCCCGGCGCAGGCATTCCCACTGCCGCAGCTTGTACCACTGCTGATTATCCACGATGCGCCGTTCAAGATTTGCCTTTCCGGCCTTGTATTTCAAAAGCGTGGCATAAGCGTTCCGTATCTCGTCGCGCCCTATGGCGCGCGGCGCGGCGTCCGGCGCATCCTCTGCGGGGCGGATGGCACTTTCAATTTTGTCACTCATTCAGAATCTCCATTCTTTTTATCGGGATCTTCGCGCCGAGCGCGCCTCCCGGTATATCAAGCAGCAGCTCCAGCGCGCCGCGCCCGGTCTCTTTTTCGCCTGAACGCGGCTTTATCGGGCGCGACATGAGAAAATACCGCGTCTCGTCGGCGATATGATCCTCGCCGTCGCTGTCCAGATCCTCCACGCGCTGCGCGTCATATTGCAGCAGCGGCAGCGTGCGGATAAATGCGGCGCAGTTTTTGAAGACGTACATCATCGCATAGCCGTTTTCGTCGAACGTCAGGCGGTAGTGCAGCTGCATCCATCCCGGTATGCGCGCGTGATCGCCGCGCGAAAAATATATGCCGTGGCGCGCGGCGCAGTCGGCAATGCTCTCTCCGGTCGAGCCGTCCCATATCGCAGGATCGGCAACACCGGTTATCTGCCGCCCGCGCAGCCAGCGGTGCTCGCGCTCGGTGCGCGCCAGCTCCGCGAACACTCTGTCCGGCGTCCAGCGCACGCCCTCGTTCGGCGTTTCGGTGCAGCCGTACATTTCCAGCACCCTGTACGCCACCCCGTCGTAGTCCACCGCCCACCAGCCGCATGAAAAGGGTCTGTGATACCCCCAGTCGAACGAACGGTAAACGCGCCAGTCCGCCGGTATCTCGAACGGCTCTATCACGTGCGTCCATCTTCTGTCGGCGTAATGCTCCGGCAGATTGCGGAATTCCTCGAAAAACTGCCCCATGTGTACGTCCCATGATCCGTCCAGCCATGCCGCGCGCAGCTTCGGCGGCAGCGCCTCAAGCTGGCGGATATAGTCCGGCTGCGCGCGCATGAGCGCGCGGTTGTCGTGAACCTTTGCCTGAATAAAGCTGTACTCCTCCGCCCGCTCGCCGCTCTTATAGATACGGTCGATAAAAAGCCTTTTTACCCATGCGTGTCCGACCCCGCCGGGATTGCACGTGAGATAGCAGCGCTTCGGCATACCGTTGTCCGCGCCGCGCACACATGCGGAGAGCACACGGAACTGCTCCTCCGTGATCTGCGTCGCCTCGTCAATGTACATCACGTCGCACTCCGTCCCCTGAAAATTCAATAGATCCGTGTCATTCGCGCAGTAGCGGAAGATTATACGGCTGCCGTTGGGGAGGGTTATCTCCTTGCGAGTGTCGTTGTAGGCATAGCTGCCCTTTGGCAGCAGGCGCAGAAACGGCTTTATATGGTTGGCGTACAGCTCCGGGTAGCTGCGGCGGATGATAAGCTGCGTCACGCCGGGGTATCGTGCCGCCGTCAGCAGTGCGTTCACGCGCACCGCCCAGCTCTTCCCGCCGCCGCGCGCACCGCCGTAGGCAACGTATTTGTGCCCGTCGGCAAAAAACTGCCGCTGCTTTGCGCTCGGTGCGGGTATATCTATGTACGGCATCAGGGCGCTTTACGGCGCTTCCGGCAGCTCGGGTGCGTCCGGCACATCGCCCTCTATACGTATCACGATGTTCCCGCCGTCCTTTGCCGCGCCCGGCGGATCGTCCATCAGCTCTTTCAGATCCTTCAGCGCCCCGGTGATCGCGCGCAGCGACTTGGGATCGTCGGGCGCGGCGGCGCTTATCGTGCTTTGTATCAGCTCCGCCGCGGCATCCGTCATGTCCATAAACCGCCGGCAGCGCGCATTCTCCTTTGTCTCTTTTTCACTGTTGCTCTGCATTCTCTTCATTTCCCGGGGAAAGCTCCCCGCTGTGCTCCCTCCCTTCCGTCAATCGTACTTGCTCCACAGCATCTTTGCGATCAGGCAGTCCTCCCACCGCGCGCAGCAGTAGCGCTCCTTATATGAAGCCGCGCTGCCGGCAAAGGCGTTGTGCAGGCTGCTGCCCTTCTCCACCCCCTCGCAGTAGATTTTGTTTCTGTCCTCCGCCCTGTAAAATGGGCACTGCGCCTCATAGCTCACAAAATGTCTCCCCATTGCCGCCGTCCTCCGTTTTCCCGGGCTCGCCGCTCCACAGCCAGCACGGCAGCATTGGATTTTCGCCGCAGCACAGCTCTTCGCTCTCTTCCCCCACGGGATAGCCGAATATCTCCGCCGTGCGTATGTATCCGGCGCTGCGCAAACCGATCAATGCAACCTCCGCCCGCTTGATTCTGTGTCACGTTACGTGACTATACAGGTGCAAAAAATCCACCGGCGCGGAGTGCGTCCGCGTCCGGTTTTCTCTCTGCTCTTTGTGTCACGCCCTGTGACATTTCGGAGTATACCATTGTCTGTTGTATAAGTCAATACCCACGTCTCGCGGTTTCTTAAAAAAGTTTTTCTTTACAATTATCACGTAATGTGATATATTCGTGGCATAAGTATGTTGTGACACCGTGGAGGATTAGGCATATGTCTCATTTCAGCGATACTCTGACACATCTGCGCCGCAAGGCGGGGCTGTCGCAGCAGCAGCTTGCCGACGGCACCGGGCTGTCGCGCAGCGCCATCGGAATGTATGAGACCGGCAAGCGTGAGCCGGATATTGATACACTCCGCGTTTTTTCGGAGTTTTTCGGCGTCGATATGAACACGCTCACCTCCACGCAGACCGCCGCAGACGCGGAGCTGGCAGAGCTTCTGGAGGCTCTGCGCAGCCGCGAGGATATGAAAATGCTCTTCAAGCTCGCCAGGGATGCCACGCCGGACGATGTGCGCCGCGCCGTAAAGATCATTGAGGCGCTTCACAATGACTGATTATTTTGTCCGGCTCATTGAGCTGCCGATAAAGGTCGAGGGTGTTACCGTTCCAAACTCTGACGGCAGCTTCAGCGTGTACATCAACGCGCTTTTGAGCGAGGTAAAGCGCGGGGAGGTTTTGCGCCATGAGCTGCGCCATATCGCGTCAGAGCATTTTTACACGGAGATGCCCGTGGAATATATGGAGCGTCAGGCATGCGGAGAGGCGCTGAACGTTGTGCTGCACCCCAGCCCCGGCAAGCTTGCGCATTTCCCGTCCGAGGAAGCGCTCGCCTCCTATATCCGCCGTCTCGCTCACCAGTCCGGCACAAATCTCCCATGCCTTTGAACGCATGATGCCATATTTTTGCTGTGCAAAAGCATAGCAAAATAATAAGAAATGATGCACAGAAACTTCATGCACCGGCATTTGCGCATTTTTGCGGCGCAGTGTTCCCGCATGAAGTTTTTTGCGCTTACGTCTCCACTCTGAGCTTTGAGCCGGAGACGGTTTTTGTCACGATCACCTTGCGCTCTATGCGTTCCTTCAGCTCCGGCATATGCGAGATCACGCCGACAAGGCGCTTTCCGCCTGCAAGGCGCGTCAGAACCTCCATCGCCTGGCGCAGCGCGTTCTCGTCAAGCGAGCCGAAGCCCTCGTCGATAAACATTGCATCGAGGCGCACCCCGCCGCTGCGGCTCTGCACAACGTCCGACAGACCCAGCGCGAGCGCGAGCGACGCCATGAACGACTCGCCACCGGAAAGGGTGGACACGTCGCGCCACAGCCCCGTGCTCCTGTCGAGCACGTCGAGATCAAGCCCCGACTGCGAGCGCATGTTTTTTGCCCCCTCCTTGCACCGCAGTATGAACATTCCGTCCGTCAGCACGGTCAGGCGCTTATTCGCCGCAGCGATCACCTGCTTGAAGTAATACTGCTGCACGTAGGTCTCAAAAGAGAGCTTCGCCCTCTGGCTGATCTGCCCGGACACCGTGGCGTACACCTCGTTCACCACCGCCCAGCGGTGCTGTGCCGCGGCACGCTCTTCCACGATTTTTGAAAGCCGCGCTATTGCGCTCTCGTCCACCGCATGCGCCGCCGTGAGCGCCGTCTCTGCCGCGGCGGCGCTTCGCGCCGCTGCCCGCGCCGCGTCCAGCTTGCGCGCCAGCCCATCGACGCTTGTATCCTCCGCCCCGGCAAGCTTCTCTTCAAGCGCCTTCGCGCGGTCTCTCAGCGAGCGCTCGCGCAGCTGCGCGGCGCGAAGTTCCGCCTCCATCGCGTCAGCCTGCGCGACGGTCAGCTTTGCCGCGGCGTACTCCTCTGCGCTTTCAAAGCCCTGCTCGCGCAGCTGCGCGGCAAATTCCTTTCGCCGTTCGGCAAGGGCGCGTTCCTGCTGCTCAAGACTTTTTTTCGCCTCCTCCTCCGCTGCGGACGCACGCGCCGATGCGGCGGCTATTCTCTCGTTCTCCGCGCGCGCCGCCTTCGCCTCGCTCTCCGCATGCTCTATCTCGCGGCGCAGGCGGCTGCACTCCTCGCTCAGCGTCGTCATGTCCGTATCCGGCGCAAAGCCCAGCGCGGCAAGGCGCTCCGTGTCCTTCTCGACCGCAGTGCGCTGCTGCTGCGCGGTCTCCGATGCGCCCCGCAGGCGCTCCTCGGCAGTTTTGCGCGCCTTGTCAACCCGCTCAAGCTCCTCGCGCGTGACGGTCTGCGCGCCGGGTCTTGCCGGCGATGGATGCTCTGTCGAGCCGCACACGGGACAGGGTCGCCCTGCCTCCAGCGTCAGCGCCAGCAGCCCCGCCTGCGAGGCATAAAAGCCTTCACGCGCGCGGGTGTACTCCGCGTCAAGCTTCCGGCTCGCTTCCAGGCATCCCGTGACAGCCTTCTGCTGCACCGCATACTCCCCGCGCGCCGCCGCAAGGCGCTCCGCGAGCGGCATTGCCTCCGCGCGTGTGCGCAGCGCCTCGCGCTTCGCGCCGCTCTCTTCAAGCTCGCGCTCTGCGCGCTCAAGCCGCGCTGCGCTCTCCCCGCGCTCACGCTCGCCCGCCAGCCGCGCCTCACGCGCTGCTGCGAGCGATGCGCGCGTCGTCTTCGCGTCTGCGGCGCTCCGGCGCAGCAGAAGCTCCGCACCGTCCAGCCTTGCAGCGCGTTTCGCTCTCTCCAGCAGCGCCTCACGCTCCTTGCGCGCGCCGGCGTCCGCTTCGCTTTGCGCAAGTTCCTTCTCCAGCGTTTCAAGCTCCTGCCGCTGGTTTTGAATGAGCTTCGCGCGGCTCAGTGCATCTGTCAGCTTTTCCGCCTCCCGCTCGGCGCGCTCGTGACCGGCTCTCGCGCTCTCTATCCGCGCTTTGCGCTCCTCCTGCCGCGCGCGGAGCACAGGGATAAGCTTATCCGCCGCGCGCACATCGCCGCGCAGCGCGTCCGTCTCCGCCTCGCGCGAGAAATCCGCATCGTGCGTCAGGCGCGCAAGCTCCGTCTCCGCTGCCGTGTCCAGCCTGCTCAGCTCGCTTTCGCACCCGGCGTTCATATCCTTGAGACGCTGCTGGATATCTGCAAAAACGCCGGTGTTGAAGATGTGCTGGAAAAGCTTTTTTCGCTCGTCGCTTCTGGCGTTGAGTATCTTCAGAAAATCTCCCTGCGCTATCATCACCGTTTGAGCAAACTGTGTTCGTGTTAAACCGGTCAGCTCCGCCACGCGCGCGTTGACCGCCGCGATGCGCGTTATAAGCTCGCCCGTCTCGCGGCATTCAAACTCCGCATATGCCTCCTGCCTGGTCGTTCCCTCGCCGCGCTGCTTTGCGCGCTCATACTCCGGCGCGCGCTTTATGCGGTATTCGCGCCCGCGGTGCGTGAACGTGAATTCCACCCACGTCTCCCTGTCCGGCGCGGCGTAGTCCGAGCGGAACGACTTTGAAGCGCGCCGCTCCGCGCCGCCTGAGCCCTCGCCGTAGAGTGCGAAGCTTATCGCGTCGAATATCGTGGTTTTGCCCGCGCCTGTGTCTCCGGTTATGAGAAACAGCCCCTCTTTCCCCAGCACGTCAAAGTCCAGCTCTGTCAGTCCTGAGTATGGTCCGAACGCGGACATTGTCAGCCTGCACGGTCTCATTCCTCTTCCTCCCCGCTCTCGCTGAGCACGCGGCGTATCAGCGCGAGCTGCTCTTCATTCGGCTGTATGCCGTTGTTCTGCATGCTGAAGAAATCGCAGAAAAGCGCTTCCACGCTTTTGTTCTCCACATCCTGCGGCTCGACGCTCTCCGCCGCCGCGCCGGTTTTGGAATTCCTCACCTCAAAGCGCAGGAGGTTTGGAAACACCGTCGTCACTGTCACGCGCGCATCCGGCGGCACAAGCTCGTCGTACACCGTCACCCGGACATAATCCTCCGAATACGGCATGCGCATGATCTCGTCAAGAAAGCCCTCAACCTCGCGCACATCGTGCAGCGGCGTGAGCGGCACAAGCTCAATGCTCACCTCGCCCTTTGCGCCCATGTCCACGACGGCGGCGCTTTTTTTGTGCGCGGCCTCCGCCAGGGAGTACTTCAGCGGCGATCCTGCGTAACGCACCGTGTCGCGCCCGACGCGCTGCGCGCGGTGGATATGCCCCAGCGCGACATAGTCAAAATCCCCGAAAAGCGCGGCGTCGATGTTCTCCACCCCGCCCACGCTCAGCTCCTCCGAGCCTGCCAGCTCCGCGCCGGTGATGAACTGGTGGCATACAAGGATATTGCGCTTTGCCGTATCTATCGGCGAATGGCGCAGCACTGCCGCCGCCGCGTCCTGATAGCTCTCTATCACCTCATCCGGGAAGCACCGGCGCACCGTTATCGGCTTTACGAACGGCAGCAGGCTCACGACGATCTCTCCATGCCCATCCGTGAGCGTGAACTGCTGCAATGCGCCGGTGAAGCGCTCGCTCACATATATTCCGCTGCCGCGCACGAGCGAGGCGAGATATGAAACCCGGCGCTCCGAATCGTGATTTCCGCTGATGGCAAAAACACGTATTCCCTCCGCGGCGAGCGCCGTTACAAAGCCGTCAAACGCGCTCATCGCCTCGCTCGGCGGGGATGAGCTCTGATACACGTCCCCCGCAATCACTACTGCGTCCGCCGCGCGCTCCACCGCGAGCCTTCTCAGCTCGTCGAGCATATATATCTGATCCTCCAGCAGCGGCACATCGTGCAGCCGCTTCCCCAGATGCAGATCCGCCGTATGTATGAATCTCATTTTATTTCCCCCATCCTCACTTTGCGCCCTTGCGCTTTTTGCTTTTTTGTATTATTGTATATAGTGTGCCGCCGCATAAAGCGGAAAGAGCAAAAGCGGCTGTGCCATAGCGCAAATCTTTTACCGGACGCCGCAGACGTATTGTGCGGTGCTGACTTCAGTATATCATATCCGTTCTTTTTTTTACAGCCAATTCATATGTGCAGAGCAGTTTATGTGTTATAATTTTGCTCTGCGCCTTACTTTATAATTATTGAAAGCCACCAGTATTTTTATGAGTAATACATATACCGAAGCTGAATATACCTCCGTCTCCGTTACGCTCAGCGCTGCGGAGGCACGCTCCGGCTGCTTTCGCACGCTGCGCTATCCCGGCGCGCCCGAACCGCTCCTGGCGGAGCTGCCCGGCGGGTTGAAGACCGGCGCATCGCTGTATGTTGACGCGCCGTTTTTTGTCAATTACGGCGATATTGAGGTGCGCCCTCTGCGTATTGACGTTCGCGTGGAAAAGCCGCGCCGCGGCTACGGCGCAGCGGCGGCGCTGCTTTTTGTCGCAGCGGCGGCGCTTGTCGTCATTCTCGTCACCTTTGCCCGCGATGCAAGCCGCTCCTCCGCCGTCACGCAAGCTCCCACTCCGGCGCAGCAGACCGCCGCACCTGCCCCCACGCCGACGCCGCAGCCCACGCCGCAGCCGCTCTCGGCCGTGCAGCAGCAGGCGCGCGCGCTCATTCCGCACTTTGAGCTGCGGGAGTATCTATTGCAGCTGGACGACCGGCTTCTGGAGAATTTCTGCGCGCTGTACCGCTCCGTGAGCGCGTTTGACTCCGCCTGCTCATTCACGCAGCCGCTCACGCGCGACGAGCTTTCAAATCTCACTCTGCTTTTGTCCTACGAATGCCCGGAGCTGCTGCAATTCTCCGCAGCGGAGGAGATTACCTATTACTCCGATTCCGACGGCAACGTTGTCTCCGCCCGTCTGCCGATCACTCTCTCGCAGGAACAGTATGCAAAGGAATACAGCGTGTGCGACGGCATTGCCAAAACGCTCGCGCAGAGCACCGAAGGTCTGAGCGACTATGAGCGTGAGCTTGCCGCCTATGACTATATTGCCTCCAACTGCTTTTACTCCTACGACGCCGCCAACGCCTCGAATGCATACGGCGCTCTTGGCGACGGCGCGGCGAAGTGCGACGGGATAAGCCTTGCGATGAAATGGATATGCGAGGAGATGGGCATACCGTGCATGGTCATGGCGGGCAATCAGCCGGGCAATCCCATCGGTCACGCATGGAACGTCGTGCGCATAGACGGCACATATTATGACCTTGACGTTACAAACGACGTCAACTCCGCCGACCGGAACTACAACTACTATGGCGCGTTCAACGTCTCGCGCAGCTGGGTGCGCTCAAAGTACACCGAGGGCGTGTCGTTCGCGGGATTTCTCATCATCCCCGGCAGCGAGAGCATGAACATGAGCTATCACGCGCGCCGCGGCTCCTATATTCCCGCCGGTGAGGATTATACGCAGATACTCTTTAACCAGCTTGACAGTCTCTCCTCCGGCGAGGACGCGGCATATCTTCAATTTGAAAGCTGGGATGATTACGTCGGCTTTATCGACCAGCTCAACGCCGTTATGGGGCGCTGGAACGGTCTTGCGCGCGGCAGCTTCAACTACTCTCTCTCCCATCTGGACGAATTTCAGGTCTGCCGCATAACCGTGAACTATATATAGTGAACTTGTATAATATACGAAAATCGACCGGCTGCGCAATGCAGACGGTCGATTCATATTCACTTTGCGCTCTCTTCCGCTTTCGCACTCTCCCCCGCCGTCTCCGGAAGGCGGCGGAACGTTGCGGTGTATTCGCGCAGCTTCTTTGCAAGCTTTTTATTTGCCGCGCCCGGCAGCATGCGCCAGCGCCAGTTTCCGTATGCTCTGCCCGGAACGTTCATCCGGCAGCCTGCGCCAAGCTCCAGCACGTCCTGCATCTGCATGACGAAGAGATCGGACGCGGTGGACATGCCCGTGCGTATCATGCCCCAGCACCACCCCTCGTCGGGTGTGATGTGCATATACCTTTCGGCAAAGCGCCGGTCGTCCTTCCCCGTCCCGGCAAGCCAGCCAAGCGCGGTGTCGTTGTCGTGCGTGCCCATGTAGCACACGCTGTTGCGCTCGCACCGGTGAGGGAGATAGTCCGATTCGCCATGGGCGTCGAACGCGAATTCAAGTATCTTCATTCCGGGCAGTCCTGAATCGGACAGCAGCCTGCGCACGCCCGGCGTGACATAGCCCAGATCCTCCGCAATAAAGCTCAGATCATTAAACCACGAGGTCAGCACGCCAACCAACCCCATTCCGGGTCCCGGTCTCCATGTGCCGTTTTTCGCTGTTCTGTCGCCGTAGGGCACCGCCCAATAGCTGTCAAAGCCGCGGAAATGGTCGATGCGTATCACATCGTACAGCCTCTTTGCGCCTGCGATGCGGCGTATCCACCACCCGTAGCCGTCTGCGGCCATGCGCCCCCAGTCGTACAGCGGGTTGCCCCAGAGCTGACCGTCGGCGGTGAAAGCATCCGGCGGCACGCCCGCGACCTCCACCGGGACGTTGTTCTCGTCAAGCTGGAAAAACTGCGGGTCGCTCCACACATCTGCGGAGTCAAGCGCGACATAGATTGGAATGTCGCCGATGAACTGCACGCCGTTTTCATGCGCATAATCGCGCAGCGCGTCCCACTGGCGATAGAAGAGATATTGCAGGAACACGTAGAAATCCACATCCTCGCGCAGACGCTCACCGTATTCGCGCACGGCGCTCTCGCGGCGCATGCGGATGTCTTCATCCGTCCACTCCTGCCAGCTTTTCATGCCGAAGCTCGCCTTGACCGCCATAAAAAGCGCGTAGTTCTCCACCCATGGGTTCTCTCGGCGGAACTGCTCTGCATTCTCCCTCTCACTCTCGCGCCCGCGGTCGAACGCGCGGCGCAGCACCTTGAAGCGCTGCTCATATATCCTGCCGTAGTCTACGCTTGCCGCATCCTCGCCCCATTCGGCTCCGCGCAGATCGCTGCGCTTCAAAAGCCCGTCCTCGATGAGCATATCCAGGTCTATATAGTATGGATTTCCGGCAAAGGTGGAAAACGAGGAGTATGGGCTGTCGCCGTAGCTTGTCGGTCCAAGTGGCAGCAGCTGCCAGTATTTTTGCCCCGCCGCCTTCAGAAAATCAATAAATTCGTATGCGCACTTGCCCATCGTCCCTATACCGTGCTTTGACGGCAGGGAGCTCATGGCCATTAGTATACCGCTTGAGCGGTCCATGGTAATCACCTGCTTTGATTTTAGTATCAGCCCTTCACGGCGCCGGCAGCCACACCCTTGATGATGTGCTTCTGCCCGACAACGTAGACGATGATAATGGGTATTATGGTCAGCACGATGCACGCCATCATCGGGCCCATCTCAACCTTGCCGTAGCTGCCGCGGAAGTACTGAATGAGTATGGGGATGGTGGTGTACTTCTTGCGGTCGAGCACGAGGTAAGGCAGAAGATAGTCGTTCCACAGCCACATCGTCTCCAGTATTCCAACGGAGACAAGCGTTGGCTTGAGCATCGGCAGCACAACGGAGAAGAAAGTTCTCAGCGGACCGCAGCCGTCTATCATCGCCGCCTCTTCTATCTCAATTGGTATGGACTTGACAAAGCCGCAGAACATGAATACCGCCAGCCCCGCGCCGAAGCCCAGGTAGATGATGCAGATATTATACGGCGTATTGAGTCCGAGCTTATCCGACAGTGCCGACAGTGTGAACATCAGCATCTGGAACGGCACGACCATTGAAAACACAAAGAGAAAGTAACACAGCTTTGACACCCAGGTGTTGACGCGCGTAATAAACCATGCGCACATCGAGCAGCAAACAAGGATGAGCACAACGGACGTGACCGTTATCACAAGGCTGTACCAGAACGCCGAGAGGAAGCCCTTGGACGAGATCGCATCGGCAAAGTTTGAAAGTCCTGCAAACGTGTCCGCCGTCGGAAGCTTGAAGACGGTGCTGGTGCTGATGGCGCGCTCTATCTTGAGGGAGTTGAGCACCACCATAACGACAGGGTACACCCACGCAAGGCTCAGTATGGCAAAAATGAACGTGAGAACGCCGTTGATTATACGATTTCTCTTTTCCATTACTGCTGTACCTCCTTTGAGCGTGTCACCTTGAGCTGAATAAGCGAGATTATAACAACGATAATGCAGAATATGACCGCCTTCGCCTGTCCTATACCCTTCCACTGCATGCCGGAGCGCACGTAGAACGTATTATAGATGTTCAGCGCTATCAGCTCCGAGGCGTGGGCAGGCTCGCCCGCGGTGAGCGCAAGGTTCTGGTCAAAGAGCTTGAAGGAGTTTGTGAGCGTGAGAAACAGGCAGATCGTGATTGACGGCATAAGGTTTGGCATTTTCACCTTCCACAGCGTCTGCCAGGAGTTTGCGCCGTCTATCTTCGCCGCTTCTATATAGTCGTTCGGTATGGCCTGCAGCCCCGCGATGTAAATTATCATCATATAGCCTATCTGCTGCCATGCCATCAGAATGATAAGCCCCCAATAGCCATATGTTGCGTCCAGCGCGAGCAGGGGCTTGCCCAGCAGAGTGAGCGCGCAGTTAAGCAGCACCTGCCATATGTAGCCGAGAACGATGCCGCCGATAAGGTTCGGCATGAAGTACACCGTTCTGAAAAGATTCGTGCCCTTGATGTTTCGCGTCAGCAGCAGCGCCACGGTCAGCGCGAAAACGTTGATCACGAGCGTGGAGACCACCGTGAAGCGCACCGTCAGCCAGAACGACTGTGAAAACAGAGGATCTGCGACCGCTTTCACGTAGTTCGACACGCCAATAAACGTCGCCTTGTTGACCGTCTGGAATTTGCAGAACGACAGATATGCGCCCTGCACGAACGGGACGACAAACCCGATCACGAAAGCGCACAAAGTCGGCAGCAGAAACAGCGGCCAGTACTTTCTAATAGCCTTTTCCAACTCAATCTCCTCCTGTGTTAAATTTTCTTATGGCAGCGCCGGTCAATGCGGCAAAACGACCGACCGTAAAACCGGGGTCATGATTGCGGCGCTGCCCTATACCTGACCCCTGCGCCGTATAAAAGCACACGGTGCACGGGTCAGGTGTAGGAAAAAGGGTGGGCGGATGCCCACCCTTTTGATTTGTTGGCTTTCGGCGATATTTCTATCAGCCGTTGGCAAGTGCATACTCGGAAGCCCAGCCATCGACAAACGCGGTGACAACGCCGTCCCAGTCGCCGGTGCCGGCCGCATAAGCGGTCAGAGCAGAACCAACACCGTTCTTCCACTCCTCGGAGGGCATGGTGGTGAAGTTCCAGGACACAGGGGTCTTGCCCTCTGCGGTGTACTCGGCATCCTGCTTGACGAAGAGGTTGCTGGACTCGACAGCGCTCTTGAAGGGGATAACAAAGCCCATGTCGTCTGCAAGAGCTTTCGTGCCTTCCTCAGAGGTAACGCACCAGTACAGGAAGTCGAGCGTCGCCTTTATATCGGCCTCGTCAGCCTCGTTGTTGACGCACCAGTAGTTCTCGGTGCCGGTGCACAGACCCTGGTTTGCCTCATCGCCCACACCGATGTAGATGGGGATCATCGCCAGCTCGTCGTCAGTGAACGTGCCGGACAGGTTGCCGTACTCCCAGGAACCGTTCTGGAAGAACACGGCCTCGCCGTTGAGCAGCTCATTGCGGGAGTCGTCGCCGGTCTTGCTCGCCAGATCCTTGGGATCGCAGGTGGAGTTGTTGATGTAGAGATCCCAGATCGCCTTGTAGTTATCAAGGTAAGTGCCCTTGATAGCGTCGGTGCTGCTTATGCCCTCATCCTTGTACTCAAAGTAGATGGGGAGGTTGGCAAGGTGGGTCTTGAAGCGCCAGTCGGAGGAGCTGTCCATACCGGCGGAGGTGAAAGCGGCGAAGCCGAGCTCGTCCTTGCGGGCGGTGATGTCCTCGGCGACGGCCTTGAGGGTGTCGAAGGAGTTGATGTCGGCAATAGTGTAGCCGGCCTTTTCAAGCAGGGTCTTGTTGACGATGAGACCGTAGGACTCGATAACGTAGGCAATGCCGCAAACAGCGTCGCCGTCCTTGAGCGCATAGGAATCGCTCGTCAGCTCGCCGTAGAGGTCAGTGCCGCTGAGATCGTAGCAGTAGTCCTTCCAGTTTGCAAGACCGACAGGCCCGTTGACCTGGAACAGGGTGGGCGCTTCGCTCTTCGCCATCTCGGCGGCGAGGGTCTCCTCGTAAGTGCCGGAAGCGGCGGTGACTACGGTCACGGGGACGCCGGTCTGCTCAGTGTAGCTCTTTGCAAGAGCCTGCCACTGCTCATCCTGCTCGGGCTTGAAGTTGAGGTAGTAGACGGAGCCCTCGGCTGCGGGGGTCTCGTCAGCGGGTGCTGCGTCCTCTGCGGGAGCGGCACTCTCCTGGGCAGGCTGCTCAGCAGGAGCTGCGGACTGTCCGCAGGCGCACAGAGCAAAGACCATGCACAGCGCCAGAAGCATTGCAAGAATCTTTTTCATTAGATACTTTCTCCTTTTAAGATTTTTTGTCCCGTTGCAGACGGCTCTGCCGCCCTGCGCGGGTTTGGTATCTTCACGCCGGCGTGGGTGCCGGTCGGGAAAATCATGTTTATCTGTCAGGCACGAGCCGCTTCACCGAAGCGCCCTCGCGCAGATGCGTTTCCACGCAGACGTGCCGCGCCTTGCCGCGCCCCTCAAGCGTGTCCACAAGGATCTTCACGCTCTCGCGCCCCATCTCCTCTGCCGGCTGCACAAGCGTCGTCAGCGTCGGCGAGACATATTCAGACACGTTCAGCCCGTCGATGGCTATAACCGACACGTCGTCGGGCACGCGCCTTCCGCTGTCCTCTATCGCCTTCATCGCGGCGATCGCCGTCGTGTCCGAGAGCGTCAGCAGCGCCGTGAATTCCGCCTTCGTGCGCATGAGCGCGCTGACCGCCTGATACGTCTCCGTCATGTCGAAGCAGCCGCCCGTCTCCACGAGCAGCGCGCTGTCAAACCTGATTCCGTGATCGCGCAGCGCCTCGCGGTAGCCGTTGCAGCGCAGCTCGCTTATCGACCGGTCGCTGCAGCTCGGCACGGCGGCGGCAATGCGCCGGTGCCCGCGCTCTATAAGTATTTCCGTCGCCTTATATGCGGTGGAGTAGTCGTCAATGGAAACGGAGGAATAATCCTCCTCGCGCAGCGAGCCGAAGCAGTTTGTATAGGAGCAGCACACATACGGCACGCCTATCAGCGTCAGCTCGGACGGGGTATAGTCAAATCTTCCGCCAAGGAAGATAAGCCCGCGCAGCTTCTTTTCACGCTCAAGTATCGCCCCTGCCTTTACCTCGTCCGCGTCGGAGTCGATAAAGTGCAGCACCATGGTGTAGCCGCTGCGCTCTATCTCGCGCGCCACGGTCTTCAGCATATCCGCAAAGAACAGGTTTCCCATCCCGCGCACTATCACGCCTATCGCGGCGGACTGGCTGCGCACAAGGTCGCGCGCACTGTTGTTGGGAATATACCCCTTGTCCTCCACGACATCCAGCACACGTCTGCGCACCTCGGCGCTCACATCCGGGCGGTCATTCAGCACGCGGGACACTGTGCTCACGCTCACCCCGCACGCCTTGGCAATGTCTTTTATTGTCATGTTTTCTCCCGCCCTGACGGAAATTGTTCCGTCGTGTTTTGTCCTGTTTTTTTGCGCGATACCGTTCCCGGCAACGTTGCCGGAAACGTTTCCAATCTCTCTGTGCTTAAATATTAGCAAGCTTGCGGCGCAAAGTCAACAACACTTCGCAAAGATTCCTCAACTTTGGCGCAATGTCCAAATTCGGGGATATGCTTTTGAGCATAATAACAATACCCAAACCGGTATATTTCCGGTTTGGGTATTGCTAATCCGTCACGTCTATGTCCAGCCCAAGCTCGCGCGGCAGAAAGCGTGGGCAGACGTTTTCCGACACTGTTATCACCGACGCCGCCAGCCGCGTGCCTATCTCAACCGCCTCGCGCATCGTCTTCCCGTAGGTCAGCCCCATCGCCACCCCTGCGCAGAACGCATCGCCCGCGCCCGTCGTGTCTCGCACATTGACGCGATGGGCAGGATAAACGCCCTTGTCGCCGTGCATATCCGCGTACACCGCGCCCCGGCTGCCAAGCGTGACGACCATGGATGGAATGCGCGCTCTCATAACGCGCTTTGAAAGCTCCTCGCACAGCGCCTCCGGCGAAAGCCCGCTCATGTCGCACACAAAGAGCATGCCAGCCTCCTCGGCGTTGCAAACAAAGCAGTCGATCGACTGCAGAAAATCGCGCCGCTGCGTGGCAATGCTCATGTTCGCCACAACGGCGTACACGCGCTTATTGTATTTCTCCGCGTACCTGAAAACGCTTTTTATTATCTCCTTGTCCAGATCGATCTCCAGCACGATGCTGTCGCAGCCGGCAAATATCTCGTCTCCCTTTTCCTCCACAAGCCGTACCATCGCCGACATGTCCGGGCGTTTGGAAATAGAGCCGACAATATCCCCCGTCTCGTCGAACACCGCCAGCCACATGCCCATGCCGTTCGGCACGGACAGCACATACTCTGTGTTCACCTTGTGGTTGTTGAGCTTTCTGAGCACCTCCGCGCCCTCGGGCGTGTCGTCCACCATGCTGACAAAGCGCGGGCGAAGCTCAACATTGGCAATATCCTCCGCGACATTGCGCCCCACGCCGCCGTGCACGAATTCCACACGACCCGCGTTGCGTCCGCCGGGGATATAGCTGTCATCCGGGAAGCCCTTAATATCCACAAACACATTGCCCACCACGGTTATCGCCATCGCCGAGCCCTCATTTCATGTCGTATTTTGTCGAATTATACTATGTTTTAACGCACGGCGCAATACCTCAAACGCCGGGAAACGGCGTTTCGTTCAGGCGCTTTTTTCTCTCGCGCCAGTCGGGCATCAGCCGCGTCATCAGCGCATGGAACGCCGGGGAATGATCCGGGTGGATAAAATGGCAGAATTCGTGCGTCACGACATACTCTATGCACGCCTCGTCCGTGTGGATAAGCCCCGTGTTGAATGTCAGCACGCCCGCTTTTGGGCGGC
The DNA here is from genome assembly GCA_002431965.1 of Clostridiales bacterium UBA5888. Classification (GTDB taxonomy): domain Bacteria; phylum Bacillota; class Clostridia; order Oscillospirales; family Oscillospiraceae; genus Limivicinus. Next base: position 97,327 of record DJEW01000011.1, on the reverse strand, counting down.
AGCTGCCCCACCGGCTCGTCATGCGCCGCAGCTTTATCTCCGGGTACGCCGCGCCCATCGCTTCAAACGCCGGGTACACCCGCTCGCATATGCGCTCTATCTCCTGCGCACACAGCGCGCGCAGCCACTTCTCCAGCGCCCGCGCACCGGCGTCGGCGTCGTCGGGGTTTCTCAGCGTCACGTATACCGCGCCGTCATAAAGCTCCGCGCCGTTTTTAGCCCCCGCGCGGTATATTACGGCATAGCTCCTGCCCAGGATGCGCACGGCGCGCCCCTCGGTGAAATCGCGCACTCTCTCCAGCCGCGCCTCCGCTGCGGCGCGGTGCTGCATTATGTACGCAGCGTTTTTGCGCAGCATCGTCTCTATTGCCGCCATCGGCACGAGCTGCGGGGCGGAAACGTATACGCTTGCGTCGCTCCTCACGCGCAGGTTGATGTTCTTCACGCGCTTTCGCTCAAGCGTGTATTCTATCTGCCCGCCGTCTATGGTCAAAGTTTTGTGCACGGTCTCTCCCATCCTTTCGCTGTGCAGAAAACCGGGCCGGGGCATGTTCCCCGACCCGATCCGATTCTCTCTATGCTCAGACTATTCTTCTGTCTCTCACCTGCGAGTCGTAGTGCTTGTTGAGCAGCGGTCTCACAACGTAGTAGATGAGCTTGTTCTCGCCGTTGAACATATAAAGCGCAAAAGTGGCGGCAAAGCCGATCAGCCCTATGAGTATCAGCCTGCCGATAAGCTTCATAAGAAAGCCCAGGAATTTCTTCATGCTTTCAGACCTTTCCTTTCGTATCAGTATGCCTGCGAATCGTCGAATTCAACAATGGTCGGGTCAAGCGGCTTTTCGTTGAGTACGACGGACATATAGTTGTTGACGCAGTTTCTCATATCCTGGCGGGAGACGGTGCGGCTGTCCTCAAGGTCATGCTCGATGAAAATGAAATGGAAGCCGAGATCGCGCGCCTGCTCCTCCATGAGCGCGTGAACGCCGAGCATGCCCTTGCAGGCGATGTTGTCGTTCATGAGCACCATGTCGCAGTCAAAGTTCTTCGCCCACTCCCAGATGGCGTTGACGTTGTCCCAGCCGCCGACGGCATGGTGGCGCATCGTCGCCTTTTCCGAGAACAGCGCCAGATCCTTTATCGCCTGCTCCGGGTCGGTGGTGCTGATCATGTTGTGCCCCATGGTGGAGTCCATGTTCAGCACGATGTTTATGCCCCAGCAGTTCTGTATCCACGTCGGGAAGTCGGTGTAATACACGGCGGACGGTCCCCACAAGAACGCGCGGTGGCGCGTCCTGCCGCCGAACGGCTGGTAATTCTCTTCATACGCCTTGCGCATGAGCTTGATGACCTTGCGGTCAACCTTGTTGAAGTACGGATCCGTGCCGTTGACGGACGCCCAGGAATAAAGGCGGTAGAGCGTCTCGGCGATGCCGACAAGCGCGGAGTACTTCGTTTTGAAAATATCCCACTTCTCAAGCTCTATGGTGTTCTGCTCATTCATGAGCTCTGCATATTTGAAAAGCTCGTTCCAGTCGTACTTCACGCCGTACTCGCGCTCGACGAATGCGATCGCATCCCTGAGCATCTGCGTGGAGTAGGGGTGTGCCTCCGGCTCGTTGTGGCGCATTGCGAGCGTCACCGCAAAGTCCGGCAGATCGACGCGGCGGCGCTGGAACATGGAAGTGCACTCGGATGCGTTGCAGGGCATATTCGTTGTCAGAAACGCCTTGCCGATGAGGGGGAAGGCATCGTCTATGGCAACGCCCGTCTCCGCCGCGCAGCGGGAGCACACGTCGGCGGGAAGCCCGTAGGACTCCGCCACGTCTATGTAGTACGGCTCTATATGCTGGTCAACATCGCATATAATAAATTCCGGCAGAGTCTGAAGCGGAAATGGAATAAGCCCCTTGAAGCCCGTAAGGAACAGCGGCGGCAGCACCTCGTCAAACGGAATGAACTTATCCGTCAGCGGTCCTCCGCCGAGGCGCCTGTCGTTTGCAAGCACCATTGCGATGCGCTTGGTGAGGCTCTGGACTATAGCGTGCATATTCAGGTGCGCGATGCGCAGCTCGTAGCCGCGGTAGCCCTCAAAAAGGCGGTCGATGAACATGAACGTGCCCAGATACGAGCCCATCCAGCGGTATTCCCAGAAGCCCTTGAGACACGGAATGGGCGCGGAGGCGACCATCTGCACCATACTCAGAAGGTTATTGAGCCACTGGGTATAATCATAAAACGTGTCCTTCACGCCGCGCCACTCGCGCCATTTGGCAACGCCGGTCTTGTCATAGTAACGGCTGCGCTGACCGCCCACGCCGTGCTCCGCCTGCCATATGGGGTCAAAGCGTTCAAGCTTTTTGTCTATGGAAGCAATAAGCTTGTCTGTGATTTTCATCCTCACTTACCTCCCTGAATGTTCTTGATCTCCAGCGCTTCTATGAACGCCTGGAAGCGGGTGCGCAGCTGACCGACAGCGCCGAGCGCGTATTCCTTTTCTATCGTGCAGCAGGGGATGTTCAGCTCGTTTGTGAAGATGTGGGAAGCAAGGACCTTCTCGTAGCTCCAGAACTCGCAGAACTTCATGTTCTCATAGATTATGCCGTCCGCCTTATATTCGCGCGTGATGCGCGCGACCTCGGCGTGGCGCTGCTCTATCTTCAAGCCGTCCATGAAGCGGGCGCACTGGCTGACCTCGAGATAGTGGCGGCAGATGGCGTCAAAAGCGGTCTCACCGTCCCTGATCTCTATCTGCTCGCGTCCGGGGATAGAGCCGAAGCAGTAGCGATCAGCCACGACCATCGCGCCGCAGCTCTCGATGAGCTTTGTGAAGTCGGGGTCGTCGATTTCCGAGCCGACAAGAGCAACTCTTGCGCGGAACGGGAATTTCTCCTCCGGCTCGCGGGTCTTTATCTCCTCCAGCGTCTCTTCAAGGTAGGGCTTGATGAGGTAATGCGGGCACACCTCGCTCACAAGCTGGATGACGTGGAACTCATAGCCGGTGATGGGCGGATTGCCGAGCTTTCGGAAATCGCCGATCTCGGTGATGATGCGGCTGATCTCGTTATGGTCGGCAATTGCCGCGCGCATTGCGTCCTCGGACACGTCAACGCCGCGCTCGGCGAGCTTGTCCACGACCTTGTGCTCAAGCTCGACCTTGTAGTAGTCAAGGTTGGTCTTGTCGCCCTTCATGGGAGGGTCGAAGATCGTGAGGAAGAACTTGTCGTTCTTCACGGGGTGGATAAGCTCAAAGTGCGTCTCCATGCGCTCCATCGCGGCGCAGCACTCGCAGCCGAACAGAGCCTCGAGATAGTTGTAGCCGCCCTCGATCGCGCGCTCAAGGATGGAGCGGACATAGGGGCAGGTGCGTGTGGTCATGTAGTAGTTTGCCAGATCCGTGGAAGTGCAGCGGGGAGCGCGCAGGCGGCTGGAAAAACAGCCGGGCAGATTGAGAAGCGGTTCGGGAACGTAGAAGCAATTGTAGCCAAGCGCGTGCCTGCCTTCTTCAACGGCCTTCGTCACAAGCTCGTTCTGTGCATCCTGAAGCAGGTTCTCAAAGTAAATAAGATGCTTTAGATCTTTCAAGCGATACACCTCTTTTATTGTATTGGTTGTCTGCGTATGCGTCCTGTTTATGCATACCGACACCTGTTCAAAGTACGCTTAATAAAATGTTAACACATTGTGTCTGGCACGTCAAGAAAATATCAGCAGTTTTTCTATGCAATTTTCCCAATTTGTCTAAAGGTTTACCCTGCTCCTATAATGCATTTTTGTAAAATAAAATTAACAACTCCCCTATTGCCCTTTTCGCTAAAAAATGATATGCTGAATATAAAGAATAAATGGGCGCTGCCTGAACGGAAGCGCCCGGCAAAACCCCAAAACATTGAAACGAAAGGGAGCGTGGTCGAAATGGTCAAGCTTATTATGGGTCTGAAGGGCTCAGGAAAGACGAAGAAACTGGTTGACCTTGTGCGCAAGGCAGTGGACGAGGGCAACGGCGACGTCGTTGTTATCGAAAAGGAGCGCAAGCTCACCTATGACATCCCCTATCAGGCTCGTCTTATCGACGCCGGCACTTATGACGTCGGCACCTATGAGTTCCTCAAGGGACTCATCTGCGGCATTCACGCCGGCAATTATGACATCACGCATTTTTACATAGACAATTTCTATAAACTCGTCGGCGACAAGTCGGAGGACGCGCTTGCCGCGTTCATCTCCTGGCTCGACGGCTTCGCCGAGGCGGAGAAGATAGAGTTTTTCATCAGCGTCTCCGCCGATCCCGAGACCGTTCCCGAAGCGCTGAAAAAGTTCCTGCTCTGATATATAACCTTATACGCTGTTACGCAAAAGCCTCCCGCTCGCCGCGGGAGGCTTTCATTGTTTACTCTATTTCCCTGTACATTGCCGGGGCGTCCGCCTTGCTGGCGGTCTCGCTTATCTGCGTGACCTCGACCTTAAGCGTGCGCTGCCCGAAGGCGATCTCTATAACGTCCCCTGTCTTGACCTGATAGCTGGCTTTCACCTGTCTGCCGTTGACGGTCACTCTGTCTCCGTCGCACGCCTCGTTTGCCACGGTGCGCCGCTTTATCAGCCGGGAGACCTTTAAGTATTTGTCCAGTCTCATTTTCCGTCCTCTAAAAAACAGCAGCGGGATCTTTCAACCTCGCTGCTGGCAGTTTTTCGATCAGAGATTTTCTGAATTACTTTGCGACTGCATCCTTGAGAGCCTTGCCGACCTTGAACGCGGGAACGCGGCTTGCGGGGATCTCGATCTCTTCCTTGGTTCTGGGGTTGCGGCCAACGCGGGCGCCGCGCTCCTTGACTTCAAAAGTGCCGAAGCCGACGAGCTGGACCTTGTCGCCCTCGGTGAGGGCTGCGGTGATGGATTCAAAAACGGCGTTGACTGCCTTCTCGCTGTCCTTCTTGGACATGCCGGCCTTCTCTGCAACAGCAGCTATAAGTTCGGTCTTATTCATTACATATTCCTCCTAAAAATATATGGCAACAGCCATGATATGATGAGTCTGCCCGAAAAACCGGCAGAATACTCATTTTTTGTATGCGGTCTCAGGCATCCCCAAAAGCCGCACGTAGAATTTAGCACATTTCCGCGGCAATATCAAGAGATTTTTCCCTCTAAATGTGGTTTTTTTGAAAAATCAGCCCGAAACTCAGCGCAAATGGAGTAATTTGCCAATTCTGTCACCGCCCGGTATAAGTGCGAGATCTTCTTTCACGACGGCTCTCAGGCATACCGCGGACGCCGCATATACCGCGACCGCCGCGATCACTGCTATCATCATGCACACCGCCGTGCCCAGCCAGTCCGCCGCGCCGATGAAGCGCGCGCACAGCCCGTATATCGCCCAGGCGGTCAATCCCATCAGCACGCTTGCCGCGAGCGGGCGGGCAAAAACCTGAAACAGTCTCGGTCTGTCGTCGAGCGTGCGGCACATAAATACATAGTTGAGCGCCGCCATCGCCATGTAGCTCACAAGCGTGCCGACCGGCGCGCCGTAAATATTTATTTCGGGTCTTGCTACGAGAAACCAGTTCACCGCGATCTTCACACACCCGCCCGAGATCATCGTTATCATCGTCAGCTTTTCCTTGCCGGACGCCTGCAGAACAGCGTTTTCCATCAGCACCATGCACACAAAAAAGCTCGCCGCGCCCATTATGCACAGCAGCCCCGGACCTGCGGCGTTGCTGTTGGGGTAGAGCACATTCATTATCGCCTCGCTCAGCACCATCAGCCCCACGCCCATCGGCAGGCTGATGACTGCGGATATGCGCATCGAGCCCTCGGATATCTTCGCCGCCTCGCCCTTGGCGCGGCGCGCGATCGCCCCGGAGATTGCCGGGACTATCGCAATGGTCAGCGGCGTGATGAACGCCGCCGGCAGGTTGAAGAGCGTCTGCGCCTTGCCGTACACGCCGTAGAGCACCTTCGCCTGATAATAGCTGAACCCGGCGGCGGACTGCAAGCGGTTCATACAGAGCTTGGAATCGACGCTGTTGAGTATTGCCATGATGCACGCGCCAAGCGCAATTGGAACGCCGATGGTGAGTATATCATGGATTATCTTTCCGGTTGAGTCAACAAGCCCGTCGTCCTCCGGCGTGTCGTCCGCATCGACGATGCCCGCGGAATAGGGTGCTGAGAGAATGTCATAGTTGCGGCGCTTGTAAATGATCATATACGCCAGCGACACGACCGAACCGATAGAAACGCCCAGCACCGCGCCCGCCGAGCCGACCGGACGCCCAAGCCCCGCCTTCACCGCGGCATACGCGATTATAAGCCCGGAGATGACCTTGAACAGCACCTCCAGCACCTCGTCCACCGTTGTGGGGATCATGTTGCCGTTGCCCTGGCAGTATCCGCGGTATGCGGACACTATGCACACAAGGAGTATCGCCGGGCTCATTGCCTTTATACTGAGCGCGGCGTCAGGGTTTTCAAGGTATACCGCCGCGAGCCAGTCCGGGAAGAGGAACATGATGAGCGCGAACACAAGACCGATCACGAAGAACGTCGCGCGCGCGACGCGGAACGTCTTCTCCTCCTGCTTTGCCCGTCCGTTGGCGTCCGCCTCCGCCACGAGGCGCGACAGCGCCACCGGCAGACCTGCGGTCGCAAGCGTGAAGAAGATGAAATAAATGCTGTAGGCACTCGTGAACATCGAGTACCCCTCGTCGCCGAGGATGTTGCCGAGCGGTATTTTGTATATAAAGCCCAGTATTTTCATTATTATCACGCCGACGGTGAGTATCGCCGCGCCGTGCATATAATTCTGACCCTTTTTCCCTGCCATCGCTCTCCTCCTTATGAGAGATTCACTCCAGATTTTCGCTTGTCCTTACTGTCCCGCCAAAGAGCGCCCGTCCCTCCATTGCCAGTATGACAAGTATGGCTGCGGCAAAATACACCGGCTTTATTCCGACTGTCTTCGCCATGTACTCTTCATATGAAGACATGGAATACACGAGAAAGTATTCCATATAACTCGACAGCGATGCCGCTGTGAGTATCGCGGGGACATACCATTTTCTCCTGTCACATGTGAAGTATGCTATGGAGAGCACCTCCGCCATGTAGAAATACCTTTCGTGCATGCGCGGCAGAAGAAATGCGGCAAGCAGTGCAGAAATGAAAAAGAGGCTGATAAGCTTATTATTGTCCATACTCTTCACTGCGCTTATGGCATACAGCGTAAACAGTATCAGCGCTCCCATCGCAGGATATACAGACATATTGGTCAGCTCCGGTATCTGCGCATCGCCGAAGAAACGCCATACGGTCGGCGCATTGAAAAACAGCCCCTTATAGTACCCGACCTGATTGGTGTAGATATTCAGGCAGTCGGCAAGGCTGCGTCCGGCAATAAGCGCCGGCAGAATGGAAATAAAATATACTGCCGGGATCCACAGCAGATGCTTGGGCTTGACCTTGCCCATAAAAAGTGCCGCTGCAAGAGCGGGCAGGATGAACACCGCCTGCAGCTTGAAGCAGAACGCCGCCGTCCAGCTTATCGCGCACAGCCGACCGCGCCCTCTCACCGCCGCGAATGCGGATATTATACACAGCGCCGTGTACACCGAATCGCACTGCGCCCACATCGCGCTGTCTATCATCACCGTCGGTGACAGCAGCACAATGATATACGCGGCAAGCTGCAAGCGCTTGTCCTCCACCTCTGTCATGGCAAGACGCATCACCGCATATGCCATTATTACGTCAAAAAGGCATGAGAACGCCTTTATGTGCACAAGGCTCTCCGCATTGAAGCGTGAGAGTATGGTGAGGTAATAGATATACGGCAAGTTATAGTTGCCTATCGGCGTGCTCAGCGCGTCTTTGACGGACAATGAGCCAAGCTCCTTGAACCATTGCAGCAGGTACTGTGTGAAGTCGCCCGACTCAAACGGAAGCAGCGCGACACGCGCATATATCGCACATCCAACGCACGCCGCCGTACCAAGCAGCTCAAGTGCATTAAATCTGCGTATCGCAATGACCAGCACCAATGCAAGCGCAAATATGCCACTGAACAGCAGTGCTGCCGGTCTTGCCCACCACAGGTCAAGTGAGGGTGCTGTCTTGTAAACGAACAGCATAAAAACCGCCGTTATCACAGCCGCAACGGTCAGCTGCGTCCAGATGCTGTCAGAAATCCGCCTGATGCTTCTTGTCAGTTGATCCATAGATTTTCCACCCTGATGCTTACAATAATATGCATACTATATACTCATATTCGCAAAAAATCAAGGGCAACACCGCATAATGCGGCGCTGCCCCAACAGATCAGAGCTTGCTGAGTATATCGCGCGCGACGTACACTCCGCTTGCGGAGGCATGGGACAGCGAATGGGTCACGCCGGAGCCGTCGCCGATGACGTACAGTCCCTTTTCCTTTGTTTGAAGCGTGCTGTCAAGCTCGACCTCCATGTTGTAGAATTTGACCTCCACGCCGTAAAGGAGCGTGTCGTCGTTCGCCGTGCCCGGCGCTATCTTGTCGAGCGCATAGATCATCTCGATAATGCCGTCGAGTATCCGCTTGGGGATGACAAGGCTGAGATCGCCAGGCGTTGCGGCAAGCGTCGGCGTGACGAAGTTCTCCTCTATTCTGCGCACGGTGCTGCGCCGCCCGCGCACAAGGTCGCCGAAGCGCTGCACCATCACGCCGCCGCCGAGCATGTTCGACAGCCGCGCAATGCTCTCACCGTAGCCGTTGGAATCCTTGAACGGCTCGGAAAAGTGCTTGCTGACAAGCAGGGCAAAGTTCGTGTTTTCCGTGTGCTTGGACCTGTCCTCATAGCTGTGTCCGTTGACCGTGACGATGCCGTTGGTGTTCTCGTTGACGACGACGCCGTTCGGGTTCATGCAGAATGTGCGCACCAGATCCTCGAACTTCTCCGTGCGGTAGACAATTTTGCTCTCGTACAGCTCGTCCGTCAGGTGTGAGAATATCTCCGCCGGCAGCTCCACGCGCACACCGATGTCCACGCGGTTGGACTTTGTGGGTATGCCCAGACTCTCGCATATGCCCTCAAGCCATTTGCTGCCGCTGCGCCCGACGGACACAACGCAGTCAGTGCAGGAATAGCTTTCCTCGCCCACGTGCACGATATAGCCGTTTCCAGCCTTCTCTATGCCCGTGACAGGGGAATTGAAATGGAAGTCAACCTTGCTCTTGAGCTCATCGTAGATGTTGCCGAGCACGACATAGTTTATGTCAGTGCCGAGGTGGCGCACCTGCGCGTCCAGCAGGTGCAGCCCGTTTTCAAGGCACCTGCGCTTGATGGCGGTGTTCGCGGTGGAATAGAGCTTTGTCCCCTCGCCGCCGTGGCTGAGGTTTATCCCATCGACATACTTCATCAGATCTATGGCTTCCTGCTTGCCGACATACTCGTACAGCGTGCCGCCGAACTGGTTTGTGATGTTGTACTTCCCGTCGGAAAATGCGCCCGCGCCGCCGAAACCGCTCATAATGTTGCACACCGGGCACTTCGCGCAGACCTTCACCTTCTTGCCGTCTATGGGGCAGCGGCGCTTGTCCAGCGCGCGTCCCAGCTCGAACACGGCGATCTTCAGTCCCTTGTCTGCCTGTGCCAGCTCATATGCGGAGAAAATGCCGCCGGGACCTGCACCGATGATTATCACGTCATAATTTTTCATATCTTGATCCTCCGTCTCAGGAATAATACCGTGGGGCAGCCGGCAGGCATCCCGCCGCCCGCCGCTCTGCAAACAAAAAACAGCTCCGCTTTCCCTTCCGGGGAACACGGAGCTGAAAAATGTATCCTCGTTTACTTTACTACATCCCGCGCAGGAAGTCAAGTAAACGATGTGTGAATACATGAATTTTGTTGCCTTTATGCCATTTATGGGGTATACTGAATCATATCCTGTAAAGAAGGGTCGAGCGGAGCATGGAAAAAAGCAGAAAGCAGTTCATAGGTATCATGTTGATCATGGTGTTCATGATCGCGCTGACCCGCGGGCTTACGATCTCGCATAATATGGAGCTGCATCCCGACGAGCATGTGTTTTTTAACGCAGCACAAAGTCTCAAGGGCTATATTTCCGGCTCTTCTCCGGTATACGTGGAAGAAAAGGAATACCCCGAAGGCGCGATCGTTCTGCAGCTTCCATTTCATATATTGTCATCAGTCATCGCTCGTGCTTCCGCCGCATTAACTGATATATATATATATATATATATATCGCCTCAATTGAGTGGGCGTATCGCCGCCGTGTTTTATTTCACCGTCGGTGCGGTACTTGGCTGTGTTGTTCTTTATCGGTACTTCACTAAAAACATTGCTTCTCTGGCTATATACAGTGCAATCATTGTGTTCTCGATAATTCATATTACTCAGTCCCGCTACGGCACAGCTGATGCCATAACTTTTCCCCTGCTTATGGCAGTCATTCTCTTGACTGCACTATCGCTTGAGCAAAATACTCACCGATACTTATATATTGCCGCTGCTTTCTTCATGTCCGGGGCGCTTTGTGCTGTCAAATATCCGCTCATCGTCTTTTTGATAATACCGATGTATGGTGCTATACGCATTTTAAGAGCCGAGCATTTCCGGCGTAAGTACCTGCTCCTGCTCACCGCGCTGCCAATTCTCTACCTCGGTTTTGCACTCTTATCTCCGAAAGCGGCGCTTGATCCCATGTATATAGTTCGCGCATCAACACGTGAGCTCGGCGCTTATATGTCCGAATCCAGCTCATCCAACTATTTGTGGATATGGACACACTTCATGTCTATGTTCACTTTCTCCACGCTTTATTCCGGCTTCCCATTAGTCACTGTTTTCTTCATTGCAGCCGTGTGCAAAATGCATAAATCTCCCTACAGTATGCAGCCTACAGACGTGCTTATTTCTACTGTGCTGCCAATTATTATCTTCATTTTTTTTGCCTACAACATCTTTGTCCGGCTGTTGGTATCCCGCTCATTTTACCCGTTCTTCTTCCTTACCGACCTTTATGCTGCGTATTATATCGGTCACTGGTTATGCGGTAAAAATCGAATAAAGCGCGCCGCAGCAATCTTTTTCAGTGCCGTCATGGTTGTGCGGGGGTGCTATTATATAGCTTTGCTGTCTGAAAAGCATGCTTCCGACCGATATAACAAAATGATTCTCTCCGCTGTAGACGACAACTGGGACAAAACCACCATTCTGTCCGGCTTTCTTGTGTTGCCTTCCGGGTATAACGAGTATCCTTCTCTTACAGTAGTGAATTCAGACGATAAACGCTTTTCAGACGAGGAATCTACTCTGCTGGAGGAGGGCGAGTTGTTCATTTCCGGCGCACGTGATTTTACCGTCTATTCCTGCTACTTCAATTTTCTCCCATCTCTCCACAGCGACAATCTTGATAGTATTACATGGGAGAATTTTAAAACCGCAAATTCTGAGTATTATATTGGCAGCCTTTATCCTAGATATGTGAATTATATTTTGGGCAACTGGTTAATGGGTACAAATGGCTGCTATGAGTTCCCCACCACAGCTCTGTTTTACAGGTCGTAATTAGATGTTACCACAGCAAAACTAACTAAGGGAGCGATATGCTATATGGAAAGTACCTCAAGCAAAAAAAAGTGATTTTCATCATGTTTCTAATGGTTGGTATTTTAATCTTTAGTCGCTCATTCACAATTTCTCATAATATGTATCTGCACGGTGATGAGCATGTGTTCTATAACGCCGCGCAGAGCCTTAAAGGGTATCTTTCTGGATCGTCACCCATTTACGAAGAAGAAAAAGAATATCCAGAGGGTGCAATCGTCCTGCAGCTCCCGTTTCATATACTTACATCAATAATAAACCGACTAACCGGTGCAGGTATTTCTCCTCAGCTGAGTGGACGCATCGCCTCAGTATTTTACTTTATTTGTGCAGCTATCCTCGGTCTTGTAATCGTTTTACGTTATTTCTCTGCAAGAGCTCACACACTTATCATATATAGTCTGATTGTCTCTTTCTCTATAATGCATATTGAGCAATCAAGGTATGGAACCGGTGATGCAATATCATTTTTTCTGCTTATGGCAGTCATTCTTCTCACTGCTGCCGCCATATCAAGTGACCGTCATGCCTTCGCTCTCATCATTTTCTCTGCTTTTGTTGCTGGCTGCCTATGTGCAGTAAAATATCCGCTAATCGTTTTTTTCTTTATAACAGTTTTTGGTGCAATATCTTTATGCAAAAAAGGATTTAAAACCAGCAAACTGCTCTTGGCTGCTATTCTTCTCTTCGCCTTTTATATTGGGTTCGCTATTCTCTCCCCAAAAGCAGCATTTGATCTCTCCTATGTATGGCGCGCGTCAACACGCGAATTAGGAGCTTATATGGGAACTGAGGTTTCCAGACTTGCCTTGTTGTGGAAAAACACGCTGTCCGTTTTGACCTATTCCATGTTTTATTCCGGATTTCCTATGATGCCTGTCTTCCTTACAATAGCTTTTATCCAACGATGGAGGACAGTGGACAACACAAATTATCTTTCTATTCTTTTTAACCGCATGATCCCGGCGCTTGTTGTGATATTTCTCATGTATAATCTCAGTGTAGCGACACTCGCCATGCGTTCATTCTATCCTTTCTTTTTCATAGGAGATATATATGTGTCTGCTTATATAGGCAATCTGCTTTTTTGCAGTAACAACTTCAAGCGTACCATCATATTGATACTAACAGGAATAATGTCTTTGCGTGGTGCATATCTCACCTTCCTAATGTCTGATAATTCTGACAGCTCACGTATGTCCCATATGATAGCAGATGCCGTAGATAGTAAATGGAACAAAACAACGGTTTTGTCTGGTCAATTGATTTTTGCAGATGGATATCAGGAATTTCCCGGATTAAACATCGTAGATATAACTGACGAACGTTTCTCAAATCCAGAAACAATGATAGTCCAAGAGGGCGAGTTAATGATAACCGGTGCACGATCATTTGAAAACGGTGCATTTGAATTTGATTTTCTTCCATTTGACTTTGGCACAAACCAGACTCTTCTTAAGTGGCTAGAAATTGAAAAGGAAAATGAGCCTTATTATGTTGGTCGGCTGTATCCCAAATACTATTATTATCTTTTTGGGAGTTGGATATATGGCGCGACTGGAAACGGAGCCGAATTCCCGAATTGCACCATCTACTACCGTGGATAATGCCCATCCCTCCCCCGCAGCATAAAAACACCCTCCCGGATGATACCGGGAGGGTGTTTTTATGCGATCTTCCGATCACTTGATGCCATACTTCTTGTTGAACTTGTCAACGCGGCCGCTGGTGTCAACCAGCTTCTGCTTGCCGGTGTAGAAGGGGTGGCACTTGGAGCAGATCTCAACCGTGATGTTGGGCTTGGTGGAGCCGGTCTCAATGACGGCGCCGCAAGCGCACTTGATTGTGGTCTGCTGGTATTTCGGATGGATTCCTTCCTTCATGGTCAATAACTCCTCATCGTATGCTGTCTTGATTGTGCACATGGCGATGCGCATAGTTACAAGACGCAAGGTGAATCATAGCACATCACCGCGTTTATTGCAAGTCCTTTTGCGCGATTTCCACGATTTTTCCCGCAAAGAGATAATACAGCACGCACGACGACACCTCCATGCCGAATATCCGTCGCAGCGCCGCCGCATAGGCGCGAAGCTGAGGCGCATAGAATTCGCTGCGCCGGGCGATCTCCTCGTCCGTGCGGACGCGGTCGGTCTTATAGTCAACGATGCACAGCGTCCCCCGCTCCTCAAGGCAGCAGTCCACAACGCCCTGCAAAAGGATCTCCTCGCCCTCGGCGGTGCCGAAAAGCTCCTTCGCATCGCACAAAAGCGAGAATTTGAACTCCCGGTGCAGTGCGTCCGCCGCGCGCATCCGCCGACCGAGCGGCGAGGCGAAGAGCTTATATATCGCCCCGGCATCCACCGCCTCCGCCTCGCGCGCACTGAGAAACTGCTCGCGCTCAAGCCGCGCGATCTCTTCCCTGACCGTCTCTATTGAGGCGGTCTTTTCAAGATCCATGCATTGCAGCGCAAGATGCGTCGCAACGCCGCGCTCCGCCCCCGTCAGGGGCTTGTCGGCGCGCGTGAAGTCCGGCATGGGAAAGCCCGTGTGCCGCTCCGGCAGGAGCGGCGCGGCTTCGCCGTCGTCCTCCTCCCGTCCTTTCAGCTCCGTCGCCGTGACCTTTGAGGGCAGCGTCTCCGCGTCGCGGTGCGGGTAGACGAACGCCAGCCGCCGCTCAAGCTCCGCCCTCGTGGCGGGATCGGCGGGGAGGCTCTCCGCGCTCTCCGTCTCCCGTGCCGCCGCACCTTCGCCGCGGCATAGGCGTATTTTCAGATGCCGCTGTCCGTCTGCAAGCGCGGCGTAGACAAGCCAGTTGACCGGCGCGGACACGGAGGCGAGCACCTCGCTCGCCATCGGGCTCGTCACCGCGGCTGACGATTTTTCTATCAGTTTTTCCGGATCTTTCACCGCCGCCGTCATGAAAAGCCGCTCGCGCGGGCGCGTCAGCGCCACGTACAAAAGCCGCATCTCCTCCGAAAGCATCTCCCGCTCAAGGCGCAGACGTATGGCGTTGCGCGCAAGACTGGGATATTCCACGCGCCGTGTGAGATCCGTCACCTTCGGACCAAGCCCCAGCTGCGGATGGACGAGCACCGTGTCGCGGCTGTCCATGCGGTTGAAGGCGTGCGCCGTGTCGCACAGGAAAACCACCGGGAACTCCAGTCCCTTGGACTTGTGCACCGTCATTATCTGCACAGCCGCCGTGCTCTCCGCTCCCGTTCCAGGCTCCTGCCCGCGCTCGGCAAGCTGCCGCAGCCACTGCACAAAGCGGTGCACCCCGCGGTAGCCCGTCGCGTCAAAGCGCTCGGAAAGCTCTATCAGCTCCAAAAGGTTGGCACGCCGCTGCGCTCCGTCCGACATTGCCGAGCACAGCGCCAGCATGTCCAGCTCATCCACGAGCTGCCACAAAAGCTCCGCCGCCGTGAGGTCGGGCGCCAGCGCGCGAAAGCGCGCGAGCACTGTCATGAATCTCGCGCCCATGCCGTCACTCTCGGCATATGCCGTGAGCGCCGTATAGAGATCGCCCTTCGTGTCCGCGGCGCGCACGGCGGCAAGCTGCTCCGGCGTGAAGCCGAACGCCGGGGAGCGCAGCGCCGCGATGAGCGGGATGTCCTGATGCGGGTTATCTATCACCGCCAGCATCGACATCACGCCCGACACCTCCACCGATGTGAAGAAGCCGCCGCCCTGCCCCGACGCCACGGGTATGCCCATCGCCGAAAGCTCGCGGCGGTATATCGCGCCCACGGAGTTTGCCGAGCGCATCAATATCGTAATGTCGCCGTAATCCAACGCCCTGCCGCCGACCTCCATGCCCGAGCGCATCAGGCGCAGTATCTCCTCGCCGACACAGCGCGCCTCCAGCGCCGTCTTTTCCGGGCGCTCGGCGTCATCGTCGTCGGGTGCAGCCTGGGTATCCACCAGCAGCAGCTCCGGCACGGGGACGCTGCCCTCATACGCCGCCCCGGCGCGAAGGCGGGCGGCAGCGTCATAGTCAATGTCGCCCAGCTCGCGCGACATGCACTGGGAAAACACCGCGTTCGCGCAATCGAGTATCTCCCGGCGCGAACGGAAATTTTCCTGCAATATTATCCTCCGCGGCTCGCCGGGCGCAGCGTCCGCAGCGTCCGCAAAGCGCGTGTATTTTTCCGTGAATATCTCCGGGTCTGCAAGGCGGAAGCGGTATATCGACTGCTTGACGTCCCCCACAAGGAAGAGCCTGCGCCCCTCGTCGGACACCGCTTTGAATATTGTGTCCTGCACCTGGCTGACGTCCTGATATTCATCGACCATGACCTCGGTAAAGCGCGCGGACATGCGCGCGGCAAGCTCCGTCGGGCTGCCGTCCTCATTGGTCAGCAGCCGTGCCGCGATATGTTCAAGATCGGAATAATCCACCAAGCCCGCGCGGCGCTTGGCGCGCGAATACTGCGCGTCAAAGTCCAGCGTCAGCTCCAAAAGTGCGCGCATTGCGGGCGCTGTCGAGCGCATATCGTCCAGAAGCTTCTCCGACGGCGCGGCAAGCGCGCCCTCTATCGCCTCCATCGCCTTTTTGCAGGCGGTGCGCCGCGCCTTGATACGCTCGGAGAGCGCGGGGTCGGGCGACGCGCGCAGTGTGCCGAGGCGCGGAAAAGTTATCGGGAAGCATCCGCGCGCCCTGTCCCAGCCAAGCTCCAGGCAGCGCGCCAGCTCGCGTATTTCGTCCGCAGTCTCGCTCACGCTCGGCATATATGCCGCGCTTATCTTCTCATTTGCCGCCATCGCCTGCATCAGCGCATCCATTTCGCCGCTCCAATAGCGCGCAGAGCGCGCGGCGGCGGAGAGTATTTCCCGCCCCCACGGCGTGTCCCCCGCGTCGAGTGCGCCGCGCTCCAAAAGCTCCGTCTGCTCACGCGCCCACGCCTCCGGGCGCGCGTGGCACTGCATTTTTTCGTGCAGCGACAGCACCAGCGCGCCGAGGCGGCTGTCGTCGCGCCCGACGCCCACGGTGTCCGCCAGCAGCAGAAAGCCGGGATGATCATCGCTCTTTGCGTAGCGCGCTTCCAGCACGCGCTCCAGCGCCGCCGCCCTCATGCCCGCCGCGCGCTCATCGTCCACTATCTTGAAATCCGGGCTTATGCCCGCAGCGTGGCTGTTCTCGCGCAAAAGCGACGCGCAGAATGAGTGTATCGTGCCGATCTGCGCTCTCCGGCACAGCGCGCTCTGCCGCCGCAAGCGGCGTGAGCCGGGATCCTGCGCCAGACGCGCGGCAAGCTCGTCCATTATCCTGCCGCGAAGCTCGCCCGCCGCCGCGCGCGTGAATGTTATTATAAGAAAGCTGTCGAGATCGGCGGGGTGCTCCGCATCCGTGACGAAGCCCATCAGGCGCTCCGTGAGCACCTTGGTCTTTCCGCTGCCCGCACCCGCCGAGACGAGCACCGTGCTGCCGCGCGTGTCGATGGCGCACTGCTGCGCCGCCGTCGGTTTGAAATCAGCCATTGTCGTCCTCCCCCTCCAGCATGCTCCACACCTTGTCGGGTCTGAGCCGCGCGAGATAACGGCAGCTTTCGCCGTTCTCGCCGTCGGCAAAGTGACAGGCGTCAAAATAATCGCAGTTGACGCAGGCGTTCTCGCGCTGCGCGCGATAGTACGGGTCTGCCGCGATGCTCCCGCGCCTGAGCTCTCCCGCCATCTCCGTCAGGCGCTTTTTTATGTGCCGCGCCAGCAGCCCGAAGCGCGCCGCTGTGGCGACGTCGTCCGCCGCCGGCGCGCCGTTTTTGAAATGCACCGGGATATAGCGCTTGTCCGTGCCGCGCTCCCACGCCTCCATCAGCTCCGTGTCGTCCAGCACAAGCCCGCTGCGGCGTATTGCATCGGCGCGCTTCTTGTCAAGCTCCGTGTCCTCCGCGTCGCGCTGGAGCGAGAGCATTGCGCTGCGCGCGGGAACGTACATCACCCCCGCGGGCACGGTCTCCGTGCCGTAGAGCTTCTCCCCATTCTCGCCGAGGGCAAAGAGATACAAGAGCATCTGCAGCCCCATGCCGTACCACACATCCGCCATGGAAAACTTCTTCTTGCCGGTCTTGTAGTCCACAACGCGCAGGTAGAGCTTGCCGTTGTGCAGCCAGCCGTCCACCCTGTCGGCAACGCCGGTGAGCGTCACGCTCCCCTCGCCGTCGTCCAGCTCAATCGGCGGCAGCTTCTCCGCACGGGAAAAGTCCAGCTCAAAATCCAGCGGCTCGAAGTCCGAGCGGCGCAGCTCCTCCGCCATGTCCGCCACGACCTGGCGCACATCGCGCGTCAGGCGGCGGAAAAGGTAGACAAAGCGCGCACTCTTCTCCTCAAAATCGTTGAGCTGGGTGTGTATATACGTGTCCACATGCCGGGTGCATATTTCCGTCAGCTCTTCATCGTCAACGGCGTGCCAGCCGCCGCGCTCCCTGACCTCGCGCGCGGTCTTTTCAAGCACAAAGTGCATGAACGTGCCTATCTCCGGCGGGGTGAAGCCCGCCGGCTCATACGGCTTTGCGCGCAGACCGTACTGGCAGAAGTACGCATACCTGCACGAGGCGAATTTATCTATCCTCGACGCGCTCAGCCGCAGGCGCTCGCCGTAGAGGCTGCGCACTGCGGCGGGGCTGAGGCTGCCGCGCGTCATATCCGCCGCGCGGGCGATGGCGGCGCTCCGCTCCGGCTGGGTCTCCGTGAAGTACTCCGCCGCCGCGCGCTCCGCGCCAGTTCCGCCGTGCACCGCGTGCGCGGCAAGCCCCAGAGCTGGAGCAGGCGCGGACATGCGCGCATCCTCAAGCCTGCCCTGGCGCGGCGTAACGCCGAAGAGCGCCGCCGCGCGGTTATACACGAACGCCGGTCGGATACTCTCGCCGTCGCTGTCCGTCATGGGGCAGAACATCGTCAGGCTCTCCGACGGGAGCGTCAGGCAGTTATATATAAGCGAAAACTCGCGCCACAGCTCGCTCTCCCCTCCCCCGCCGAGGTCGATCCCCCGCTCGGAAAGGCGCGCACGCTCCGCATCGGAGAACACGCCCGCAGCATCGTCCGCGCGCGGCAGACGCTCGTCGCTCGCGCCAAGGACGATAAGATGCTTTATGCTGCGGCGGCGCATACGGTCAAAGTCGCCTGCGGACACCGCGTCCAGCGAGACGGGTATCGTGCCGACGTCGTATTTTGAAAGCATGAGATTGAAGAGCCGCCCGAACTCCTCGCGCGTCATCTCGCTCTCGCCGAGGATGGCGGCGCTCTGCTCAAGCGCAGCAGTGATAATGCCCCACAGCTGCACATATTCCTGTGCCAGTGCGCCGCGCCCCTCATCCGTCAGCGCCGCCGCGCGCGTTTCCAGAAGCTCCGGCAGCTTCAGGCGCGCAAAGAGCATCGCCAGTGCCGCCGCCTGCCCCTGCGCGCTCTCCGCTGCGGCGCTCTCCCGCTCAAAATCGAGCAGCGGCGCGGCAAGGCGGCGGCGCAGGGCGTTTATCCGCTCCAGCCGAGCGTCCGTCTCCTTGTCATATTCCGCGCCGTAGCCGTCGGGGTGCTGGCGCCAGTCGTCCGGGCGCGCCCATGCGCCGCCGCGCAGCTGCCATTTGAAGATATATGCCTCAAGCTCGTCGCACTCCTCCGCCGTCAGCCCGGTCAAGCCAGTGTGCATATAGCTGATGACGTCGTCAATGTCCCATCCGCCGCCGACTATCTCATACGCCAGCGACACCAGCAGCGGCAGCGGTTTATATAAAAGCTCGCTCTTTTTCGCCGTGAACAGCGGCACGCCATAGTGCCTGAAGATGCTTTCAAGCGTGCCGCGGTAATCGTCAAACCCGCGCACTGCCACAGCAATGTCGCGCCAGCGCGCGTCGCGCTCGCGCACAAGCTCAAGCGCCTTCGCCGCTGCAAGCTCGCACTCGGCGCTCACGCTCTCCGCCGTCACAAGCTCGACCGCGCACTCGCCCTCAAAGCGTGCAGAGGAGTAGGAGAACATATTGTCGGCGAAGAACCGCAGCGAAGCGCACTTGCCGGACGCGCCGTCGAGCCTTATTTCGCGCTGCTGCACGCCCAGCTCGTCCGCCATTGCGGAAAGCGCGCGTCCCGCACGGCGGCTGAGGGCGAAAACCTCGCTGCCGTCCGCGAGCGAATCGACCGTCAGGCACACGCTCACGTCCGCGCCGCGGCTCAATAGCGCGCGGATGACCGCCGCCTCCTGCGCAGTGAAATCTATAAACCCGTCAATATATATATGGTACGCCGCGTCTATACGGCTTTCCGGTATCTGCTGCGCCAGCACCGTGAGCGCGTCGGCAGGGTCGGCGTTTCCGTTTGCGACGACGGCGTCATACGCCTCGCTTATCAGCGCAAGGTCGGCAAGCTTATCGCCAAGGCTGTCGTCCAGCTCCGCCGCCGCGGCGGCAAGCTCCTCAGACGTTATGCACGACGCCTTCAGCTCATCCACCGCACCGAGCAGCAGCGCCTGCAGCTCCGCGCGGCGCGCGGCGGCGGAATATACGCGCAGGCGGCTGCCCACGCTCGCCGCGGCGAGCGCCATGCACAAAAGCCGCCCGCCCTTGTCCAGATGCTTTGCCGCCCCGCCGCCCAGCTCGCTTCTTAGTCTTCTGGCAAGCCCCGTGAAGCTGAACACCTCCGCATAGCGCGACACGCTGTCGCCGCATACGCGCCCAAGCTCGCGCTCCGCCTCGTGGCTGTACTGCTCCGGGACTATCAGCAGCCGCTGTCCCTCGCGCCGCCCGACGGCTTCGTTTATCTCGTCTATCACGGCGGAGGTCTTGCCCGTGCCCGCCTTGCCGGTTATGAGAGTGAGCATATCCGCCCTCCCGTTCTATCAGTCTATACTTATTGCAATAAATTATATCCGCGTCTGCTCCTTGCGTCAAGTTTTGTAAATTTATATGTACAATTGCATTTTTTGTGATATAATGCGTGGCATGAAAAGATGGCTGTCGATTTTGCTCGCAGCGGTACTGCTGGCATACCTGCTTGCCAGCTGCAGCGGGCATATTATAAAAAAGAATACCGCGCCGCCGGTCATGCTCTCCGCCGTTGGGCGGCTGCTGACGCTGGCGGAGTGGTCGGCGGAGGGCGACGCCCACGCGCTCACATTCTGCGCAGACGGCACAGGCGCATATGCCTCCGTGCCCTTTGAATGGACAGAGGCAGGCGGCGCAGTAACACTGCGCTTCTTCCCAGGCTGCACGCTCGGCGCAGAGCGGACGGCAAAGCTTGATACTGCCGGCGGCGCGCTGCGTCTCGCGCTGGGTGAAGCAGCTTTCACCCCCTCGTTCCTCGCCCCGCCCGATAGAGAGACCGAACCCGCCGTGCCGCAGCCGACGGCGGAGGAACTGTTGGGGCAGCAGATCGCGGAGTACGCCGCCGGTTACATCGGATGGAAGTACAAGTACGGCGGCAAGTCTCCCGACACCGGGTTTGACTGCTCCGGCTTTGTGTACTATATCTATGAGCAGTTCGGCTACCACTTGGAGCGCGTGGCAAACGATCAGGCCAAGCAGGGCGTGGAGGTCGCGCATGACGCGCTTTTGCCCGGCGATCTTCTGGCGTTCTACACCTCCGGCAAATACGTCGGGCACATCGGGATATATGTCGGCAGCGGGTATTATATTCACGCCATGGGTTCGGCTTACGGCGTGGTGCTCACCTCGCTTGAGGACGCATACAGCAAGCGCGACTATACCGCGCGGCGCATCGTCGGGTGCGACGAGCTGCTGCTGGAAAACCAAACCGCGCCCTGATATATGCTGAAATCCAAGCGGCTTTCGCAGCGGTATTTTGGAAGAAACGAGGTAAGCAAAATGACCTTTCCCGCAAGATTAAAAGCTTTCGATGTGAAAAAGAAACGCGCTCTCACGCTTGGCGCGGGTGCGGCGGTCATCGCCGTGCTCTTTGCCGTACGCACCGCCGCGCGTCCGGGGCAAATGCTGCTTTTCCTCTATAATCTTGGCTTCTCGCCGGACGTGTCGGGTCCTCTCTATGACTACGAGACCGGCATCGTCCTTCTCCTGAGCGCCGTGGTGTTCGGCACGTTCGCGCTGCTCATCGGGCGCGAGCTGCGCCCGGAGAGGCTTTTCCCCGCGCTTGCCGGAGTGTTCGGTCTCTTCTTCCTTTTCACCATCACGCCCATCTCCGTCCCGGATGAGGTCACGCATTTTGAGGCGATCGTCGAGCTGACGAATCGGCTCTTCGGCTCACCGTGCGACGCTTCCATCGCGGACTTCACGGGCTTTACAAACCACAACAACGTCTGCACAGGGTATCTGCGCATCATTAACGAGCTTGGCGGTCATCTGCCCCCCCGAATCCGGATTCTTCCAGTTCTGTCTATGACGTAAACACGCTCTCCACCATGTGGACGCTGACCTACGCGCTGGAGTATCTGCCACAGATGCTCGGCTTCGCGCTGGCGCGGCTGTGCGCGTTCAACGGGGTCACAACGTTCATGCTCGGTCGGTTTTTCAACCTGCTGTTTTATGTCGCGTGTCTGCACATCGCCATCCGTCTTGCCCCGCGCTTCAAGGTCACGTTCGGGCTGGCAGGGCTGGTGCCGATGGCACTTCAGCAGGCGGTTTCCCTCTCATACGATAACTTTATAACCTCGCTCACGCTCGTGCTGTTCGCGGCAATGCTGCGCGTCATCCTCAGCGACGGGGATAAGGCGGCGGAGCGGCTGGCGTTTGTGATGATCTTCGTCTCGGCGGTGCTGCTCGCGCCCGCCAAGGGGATCTATATCGCGTTCATCCTCCTCTTCCCGTTCATCCCGCGCGAGCGCTTCACGGGCAGGATAACAAAGGGCGCGTGCTTCGCGCTGCTCATCGCGGCGTGCGCCGCCGCGTTTGCGGTCATATCCATTCCCTCGCTCGTCCGCATCATGCACAGTACACCGCCCAGCTTCGGCGCTCAAGGCGGCGAAAAGTATACTCTCGCCTTCTTCCTCACGAACCCCGGCGACGCCTTCGGCATTTTCAAAAACACGTTCAACGTCAGCTTTTCAACATGGGTCGCACAGTGCATCGGGCAGAGCCTGAGCACCTGCAACCTTGAGCTGCCCACATGGATCGTCCCCACGCTCATTGTGCTGCTCGTCCTCTCGGCGCAGAATGTCGACGGGGAGGAGTTTATGCTGCCGCGCGGTATGCGCGCCGTGCTCGTCGCCATCGTTTTCGCCGTCGCGGTCACGTTTATGCTCACGATGTTCCTCACGTGGATACGCAATACCGACAAAATAATAGTCGGCGTTCAGGGGCGGTACTTCACGCCCGTTATCACCGCCGCGCTCGTCGCCTCGCACGGCTCGCTCGTGCATTTGCGGCGCGATGTATCGCGCGGACTTACCGTGCTCACGGTGCTGCTCCTTGCGCGCACCGTCCTCGCCATTGTGGAGTATACGATGTTCAATGTGTAAATCGGGTATAACGCCAAAACCTCACGACCGGTGTGATCGTGAGGTTTTTTATTCGCTATTCCTTCAGGCTGCCCTTCACATCCGGCAGCTTTTCGTTCGGATCGCCGACATGGTGGGCGTTGGTGTGGACGTTGATATACTGCGCCTTGAGCTTTGAATAGAGTATGGTCTGGCTGGAGTACAGCCCGCCGTAGCCCGAGAGCATATAGCTCACGCCGCAGGCAAGCGCGAAATACAGCAGCCCGCTCCCGCCGAAAAGCTCGATGGACAGAAATGTCGATGCAACAGGGCAGTTCGTCGCGCCGCAGAAAACGCTCACCAGCCCAAGCGCCGCGCCGAACGACGCGGGCAGCCCCAGCAGCGGTGCGACGGCACAGCCGAATGTCGCCCCCACAAAAAAGCACGGCACGACCTCGCCGCCTTTGAACCCCGCCGCCAGCGTCACTGCGGTGAACAGCATTTTCAGCGCGAACGCCTCCGGCTTCACACGCCCCTGCTCAATTGCGGCAGTGATGACATCCATGCCCGCGCCGTTATAATCCGTCGTGCCGCAGATAAGCGTCAGCGCCACAACTATCGTCCCGCCCACAGCGGCGCGAAGCCATGGATTTGGAATATATTTTTTCATGTGCCGCGCGGATGAGTGCAGCAGCGCGCAGAACAGCGCCGACACCCACGCGCACAGCGCCGCGAGCGCCGCCGCGCGCAAAAGCCCGCTTGAGGTGAGCGTGGGAATGACCGCCGTAAAGCGCACCGGCGCTACCCCCAGCCACATCGACAGCCCATAGGCGACGAGCGAGGCGGTAAAGCAGGGGATGAACGCCGCATGGTACAGCTCCCCCACGCTTATTGCCATGATGGCGAACATCGTCGCGGCAAGAGGCGTGCCGAAGAGGGCGGAGAAAAACGCCGCCATACCGCACAGCGTCCCCGTGCGCGTGTCGCGGTCGTCAAGGCGCAGCGCCCGCGACGACCAGTAGCCTATCGTGCCGCCCATCTGCAGCGCTGCGCCCTCGCGCCCGGCAGAGCCGCCGCAAAGATGCGTCAGCACCGTGCCGATGAATATCGACGGCACAAGCTTTGCGTTCAGCGGCTTTCCCAGATGCACCGCGTCTATAATATCGTCCGTGCCCAGCCCCTCGGTGCGAAGCGCCCTGTACACGTATGCGATCACCGCGCCCGCCAGAGGCAGCAGATAGATAAGCCATCCGTTCGCCGTCCTCAGGCGCGTCACATAGCCCACGCTCAGCGCGAACGCCGACCCGATAAGCCCGCACAGCACCCCCGTCAGCGCCGCCACGGCAAGCCACTTGCCCAGCGCCACGGCGTACAGCCGCGCTTCATTCATGAATTTACGCACCGCGTTCATAGGCTTCTCTCCTTGTATTTCAGAAAACCGCTATATTTTACGCCATCGCGCGCCAAAAAGCAACAAAAAAGCTGCGGAAATCGCTCCCGCAGCTTTTCGGATATATGTGTGAAAATCAGGCGCCGGCTTTTTTGCTCTCAGCCGAGCGTATCGCGAACAGCGTGCCCACAGTCAGCGCCGCGCCGACGGCGAGGCTGATAGCCGCATTCTGCACAAAGCCCGCGAAGATGTACGTCACAAAGCTTACCGCCGCAACTGTGATGACATACGGCAGCTGCGTGGTGACATGATCGAGATGGTTGGTCTGCGCACCGGCGGAGGCCATGATGGTCGTGTCGGAGATGGGGGAGCAGTGATCGCCGCAGACAGCGCCCGCGCAGCAGGCGGATATGCCGATGATGAGAAGGGTGCTGTCGCTGGGGAAGATGGCCGTGACGATGGGGATGAGTATGCCGAACGTGCCCCAGGACGTGCCGGAGGCAAAGGCGAGAATGCACGCGACGATGAAGATGACGGCGGGCAGCATGTTGTAAAGGCTCTGCGATGCGCCGAGCATCAGATCATGCACATACTCTGCCGCGCCGAGGTTGGAGGTCATGGTCTTGAGAGAAACCGCCATTGTGAGGATGATGATGGGCGGCACCATGGCGATAAATCCCTTGGGCACGCATTCCATCGCCTCCTTGAAGCTCATAAGGCGGCGGGCAAGCATATAGATAACGATCAGCACAAGTGAAATAATGCCGCCCCAGGGGAGACCGACGAATGCGTCGGTGTTGCCGAACGCGGCGATAAAGTCGCCCGCGCAGTCCGTGCCGCCCCAGGCGTCAACGCCGAAGAAGCCGCCGACATAGATCATGCCGATGGTGCACGCGACAATGAGAATGCATACCGGGAGGATAAGGTCGATAACGCGCCCCCTGGGGTTGGCGGCGGTCGCGTCCTCCCCGCTCTCCAGCGCGCCGAGATCGCCGTTGAGCCGGGCGTTCATCTCGTGCAGGCGCATGGGACCGTAGTCAAACTTCATGCAGGTTATGGCGATGATGAAAACAAAGGTGAGCAGCGAATAGAAGTTATACGGTATCGCCATGACAAAAAGCTGAATGCCGGACACGCCGATGTCAAGATCCGACGCAACGCCGGACACTGCCGCCGCCCACGAGGATATGGGCGCGATCATGCACACGGGCGCGGCCGTCGCGTCGATAAGGTAGGCGAGCTTTGCGCGCGAGATCCTGTGCCCGTCCGTGACCGGGCGCATCACCGAGCCGACGGTCAGGCAATTGAAATAGTCGTCAATGAAGATGAGAACGCCCAGCACGAATGTGGCGATGCACGCGCCCACGCGGGTCTTGATGTTCTTCTCCGCCCAGCGCCCGAACGCGGCGGAGCCGCCGGAGGCGTTGACAAGGGCGACTATGATGCCCAGCAGCACAAGGAAAAGGAAGATGCCCGCATTGTCCGCAATGGCAGTGATGAACCCGTCATTGAGCGCGATGTCGAGCGTCCCGACAGGGGCAAAGTTTGCGCAGAACAGCGCGCCGATGATAACGCCGATGAAGAGCGCGGAGTACGCCTCCTTGATGATAAGCGCCAGCACTATTGCCACCAGCGGCGGCACGAGCGCCCAGAAAGTTCCGTACATTAAATGTACCTCCCGAATAAAAATGTCATGAACAGAGCAGACACTGTTCATGACATACAAATTCCTTGACCGTCCGACAGCACTCCACCCCGTGCGGGATGACAGTCCGCGGGATATTGTCCCGCGTCCCAGGCACAGCGCACCGGAAACCGCGCTGCCCTTCGGCGGCAGACCCTTTCGCCCCCGGCGTTTCCGCGCCTTGCATGGAGCTACTTTTGACGACCGCACCTCTATCTAACTATGTTCACTGCCGATATTATACAGCCTATATCCGAAATGTCAACAGCTTTCGCCCGGAAAATCGCGGATATTCCGCCGAAAGGCGCGCATAGGGCGCACGCGGCGTGCATACACTATATAAAATGTCGGATATTATATCAGATTTCTTTTGTGTCGGGGGTGACGACCTCCGCTCCTGCGGCTTCGGGATGTTCTCCTTGGGGCATATCGCGTGGCTCGCGGCGGGGGTGATCTTCGCGCTTATAATGTGCAGGGCGTACCTTGCCGCGCCCGCCGCGGCGAGACGGCGGCTGAGCCGCTGTACGGCGCTCGGCGCGCTGGCGGTGGAGCTTTCGCGCGCGGCGCTGCTCGCCCTCGCGGGGCTGTACGGCGTTGACCGGCTGCCGCTGCACCTGTGCGCGATGGCGGTGTACGTCTCGGCGCGGCACGCCCTGCGCGGCGGCGAGCTGACGGGGCAGTTTCTCTATGCCTTCTGCATGCCCGGCGCGCTCTTTGCGCTGCTCTTCCCGGATTGGCGCGTCTACCCACTCGCGTCGTTTCTGACCTTTGCGGGCTTTGCCGGGCACTTTCTCATCGTCACCTATGTCGTCATGCAGGCGCTCGCCGGGGACATCGTCCCGGATATACGCCGCGCCCCGTCGTGCCTGCTGCTGATGCTCGCGCTCGCCGCGCCCGTGTTCATATTCGACCGCCTCACTGAGACAAACTATATGTTCCTCAACTATCCCTCCCCCGGCTCGCCGCTGGAGTGGTTTTCGTTTCTCGGTCGCCCGGGCTATATCCTCGGCTACTTCCCGCTCATCGCCGCCGTGTGGGCGGTGATATACGCACCGTTTGTGTCCGTTCCGCGAAAGCGAAGACCGAATATATAAAAAAGCGGCGGACCGAATAGCTTCAGTCCGCCAAAAACAGGGTTGTGGGATAAAGATATGAGCCTGATCTCCCGTGGGAGATCAATTGGATAAGCTGTGAGTATAATGTAGCACCTCGGCGGGCAATTGTAAAGAGCGAACGGGCACTAGTTTTGTCGAACGCAAATTTTTTTGCATAAAGCCGCTGCGCAAGGGCAGACTATGGGAGAAACCATACGGCGCGCGGCGCATTGCCGCGCCGCAAGAGAGGAGTTCTTTTTACATGGTAATGGATCGCATAGCTCTGATACTGACGATAATCGGCGGCATCAACTGGGGCAGCGTTGGTCTTTTCCGCTTTGACATCGTCGCGTGGCTGTTCGGCGGTCAGACCGCGACCGTCAGCCGCGTCGTCTACACCCTCGTGGGTCTGTCCGCGCTGTGGTGCGTGTCGCTGCTGTTCCGCACCGACTCCGTCACAGACGACGGGATGTGAGCTATATATCGGCAGAAAAGAGCTTGGGGCGATTCGCTTGCCCCAAGCTCTTTTTGCTGTTGTATCACTCCTCTATCGGATGCCATACTGTAAAATAGTCGTATTTTTTTGCAAGAAGAACAACCTGCGAGCTGGCTGGAAATAGCGTAGTGGACTTATTTTCAATCTCTTTTATATCTCTCTCGAATTCGGCTTTTTTCTCCGGATGATGCTTGAAATATGTGTCAACGATTCTATTCTTCGACCCCCGGATTATCCAGCTAGGATATATTTTATTGTCTTCGTAATATGCTTTCTCTGCCTCTGACAATTCGTTAAAGCACGTATCTGGTCCATCCCACCAATATAACACGCCATCTTCTTCCATAAGCAAGGGGATAACTGTATCGTATGTTAACCGACTGAAGAATCTGCCATGACCAGTACCAAAATAATCCCTTAAGAACTTTCTATTGAGTTCCTCCGAATCTTCATAAGATCTTTTGCGGAAATCTTTTATATTTATACCCAATGTCGTATCGCTCCACGACGCCATGATCTCCCATATAAAAGGTTCGGATACTATATAATCTATGAGGTTAAAACTATTCCCGGGCATCCTATTTGGAAAGCTGTCAATAGCAGAGCGTTTCATTTCTCCATGGTCTGACACATATTTTCTGAAAAGATATGGGGCAATGCTGTCATTAAATACATGACGCAGAGCGTAATTACCTCTGTGATAACTAGAATTTAACTCATCCGCGCTAAAGAACTTGAAGGCATTTTCTATGAATAGATCAACCGCGTTGCAGTATGCCCGGTATTCTGAAAGCTTTGGCATATTTCTTTGCGAATATTCCTCATCGATCGCTTCGCTATATAGAGATTCTCCCATACGTCCTCTAAATGAGATTATTGTATCAGCTGCCTCTTCAAACTCTTCTTTTGTTGCTGTTTCATAGCTTTGCAGCAGTTCTTTTCCCGCTTCTCTACGTGTGGCAATAGTCTGGTCTGCAAATCCGGATTCTATATTTCTGTACTTGCTCTTCAGAGAATCCCATGATACGCGCACACCCCTAATCCGCAGATCGCTCCTCGCGTCTGCATACATTACGCCAATATCTATAACTTGTTTTGTCTCTTCATCCATGGGATACGTGAGCGTCTGTCCGCAGTCCGGGCACTTGAACACCTTCTGCTGCTTGCTCCTCACTCCGGCTGCCGCACCGCCCGAGCCGAAAAGCAGCGTGCCAAACAGTCCCTTGCCATAATCATAGCCTACGCCAGCTGTCTGCGTGTCCGTCACAACATTTGGGCTGCCGCATACCGCGCAGCGATATAAACTCAAACTCATTTACTTTTTCTCCTCTCTCATCATTATCTCAACTTCTTTTTTAGCGCAGTTTTTGCACAGGCTCACCGCGCGGCCGTCATACGCCAGCGCTTCATCGTAGGTATCAAAAAACCTGACTCTGCACGGATATGATTTACTTACTTTGCAGTAGCCGTCAATATGAAGCCTATGCGTATCTTCATTGTAGAAATACCGCACTTGGTCTCACCCCCTCCCATGTGTAAATCTTCAAATTCTGCACTAATTGCCATTATATATCTTTTAATTCCATGCGTCAATAAAAATAAATCATATAATTCCGCATGATTGTCAGTGCAGGGAATTATACTATATGTACGAGGTGATCATGTGGATTATACGGAATGGTTTTCTCATCGTCTCTCACAGCTCAGGGGACAAAAGGGCGTGTCCGCGCGGGATATGAGCCTTTCTCTCGGGCAGAGCGAGAGCTATATCAACAAAATTGAAAACAGACGCACTCTGCCGTCGATGAACGGCTTCTTCTACATCTGCGAATACCTCGGCATAACGCCGCAGGAGTTTTTCAACGCCGATTCCGCCGCGCCGCAGCGGTCAAAGACGCTGCTCTGTGAGCTTGAAAAGCTCACGCCGGAGCAGACGGAGCACGTTCTGCAAATCGTCAGAGACATATATGAACAACAGCAAAACCGGGCACGCTGACTGAACATCAGCGCACCCGGTTCATTTTTATTTCTTTTTGCTTCCCTCAATGCCCTCGCGGCTTGCGCTCGAATTTGCCGTGCTCCACCTTGAGATCGGCATACATGAGGTCTGCCAGCACCACCGCCAGCGGCAGCAGCGCAAAGAACATCGCCCGCCCGGCAAAGCGCGCGCACAGCTGCACCGCGCATATCACGCCCAGCGCAAACAGCCCCAGCATTTTCAGATGGAAGAACATCCTGTCGGCATAGGCTTTGCCGCCGTGATGGCGCATCAGCTTGCTTGCCGCGATGCCGACCTGGCGGAAGTGGTTCGTGCAGAATGTTGTTGCCATGGGTATGCCCTGCGCCTGACGGAAGGTATTGAACTGCATGGAGCAGATGAAGTTCACTGCCACCTGCGTTATCTGGTACGGCGCGCTCTCCGGCAGCAGCGCGAGTATGACCACGGCGATCATCTCCACAATGATGAAAAGCGTGTCCCAGCGGATGAGATGCAGCCGCTTTATATAATACGCTGCGCTTTCCGACAGCAGCGCGCCCAGAAGGTATGCGCTCATCGGTATCACATAGTACAGCGCGCCGCTCCAGTTCATGCGCCCCAGCTCAATGGCGAAGAGCACGACGTTCGCCGTCTGCGCGTTGCAGAACACCCCGCCGCGTATCGTGTACGTGAAGCCGCCGAAAAAGCCCCCCACGAGCATCAGCACGCCGAACACCCAGCGCTTCTCGCATTCAAGGAAGCCCTCTTCCTCCTGTTTTACTTTTTCGATGTCTGTCTCCATAGTCTCTCTGCGTTCCTGATCGTTACAATGTTTTCAACCACCACACCAGCGCCGCCTCAACGAGCGCTATCGCGGGGAAGCCCCATGCGAAATACCAATGGCGCGTCTTGTGGCGCAATACATACATGCCAAGCCACCCGCCGAACGCGCCGCCCGCGAGCGCCGCGGCAAAGAGCCGCCGCTCCGGGATTCGCCTTGCGCCGCGCCTTGCGCGTCCCTTGTCGATGCACATCAGCATAAAGAGCGCCGCGCTCATTATTATCATCCATATCACGGCATAGTCGCCCGCCGCGCACAGTATATCAGCGGACATAGCCCAGCCCGCCCCTGTACCAGCCCGACCAGCCGCCGTGCTTGACGAAGTACCCCCTGCTCGTCTCCTCCACCACGCGCACGATGTCGCCCGCCTTCAGCGGCAGCACATAGTCCGTGCAGTCGTTGCAGTCGGTATACTCGCTGTCGGAGAAGAGGTATTTTGTCAGTATGTCCATCTCGTACCCAGTGCGCACATGGCGGCAGCGGGAGAATTCCTCTCCCCGCTCCAGCACGCGCACCTGGCTGTCGCCCCAGCGGATGTAGTATGACGTTTTGCTACCCTCCTGATTGTCGAGCACGACGCGCTCCGGGAACGAGTCGTAGGCGACGAAGCTGAAATCCTCGCTGTATTTATCGGGGATGATGAAGGCGTTGAGCTGCCCGTCGTCCTTGAGAACACACGCGCCGTCGATGCTGACCGTTTTGTGCGCTCGGTCAACGATGGGATTTGCGCAGACCTTATCCGTGCCGTACAGCTGCACGGGATAGTGCCCCACAACGACCCATTTATCAAAGCTGCGACCGAGCGTCATGAAATGATCACAGCGCGTCAGCTCCTCCACCGTATGCTCACGCAGCGGCTTTGCGGGATCCACCGCCGCGTGGGCGAAGATAAAATTCTCCGTCTCTATCGCGTGCGGGAGGGAAGCGAGAAAGCGCCATTCCGGCTCGAACGCGCGGGCGATCCCGCGCTTGCAGGCGGTGAAGCTGCCCGTCTCAAAAAGGTCGAGCCCTGCGGCGTTGAGCATATCCCAGAGTATGCCTGACTTTTTATGCAGTATGTAATGCATGAGATGCTCATCCATCTGCTCGTCGTTTTTGAATATCGTGCACCAGTCGTCGCAGTTGCCACACACGGTATGAACATTTCCGCCGCGGCTGAGCGCCATTATATACCTCATCGTGCCAAGGCTGTCCGCGCCTTTTTCAAGGAAATCTCCGTCGATGATAAGCTCATCATCCGCGCCGAAGCCCGCCTTTTTCAGCACGCCCTTGAGATATTCAAGATTGCCGTGTATATCCGACACCACGATTATCCGCCGCCCCTCCGGGATGCAGAGGGACTTTATGACCGCGGGTCTGTCCTCAAACATATGCTTTCTCTCCAAGGCTGCACCTCATCAGTAAAAGTGTTCCGTCCGCGCGCCGCTCTTCGCCGATGCGCTCAAAGCCGCAGCTCTCATAGAAATGCAGCGCGTCCTCATTTTCGTGCGCAACGTGCAGCCGCAGCTCGCGCCGCCCCATGTTTGTATACGCCTTTATCGCCCGCGCGAGCAGCTGTATGCCGTAGCCCTTGCCGCGATAGTCCTCGCGCAGCCAGATAAGGCTGATCCAGCCCGCACCGTCCGCCGCGCCGCGGTGCGTGTCCATATCAACAAGCCCGACCGGATCGTCCCCGTCGAGTATTTTCAGCACCGCGCCGGGGTCGGCGTCATAGTGGTTTCGCGCCGCAGCGAGGTACACGGTCTCGTCATACCCCGCAAGACCGCCGTGCGCGGCGCGCCATGCGTCGGCATAGGCGGCGGCATAATACTCCCGCTCCGCGCGCGGGTCGAGCGGCGCGTCGCGCAGCGCGCTGAGCCTGCGCCACACGGGGCTGTTGAGCGCGTCAAGGTGGGCGCAGTCGTTTTCCGTTTTCACGCTGAACACGCCCTTATCATACTCCAGCGTTGTGACGGAGGTGTTGAAGAATATGGGCAGCGTCTCCACATCGTCCAGCGGTATGCCGGTTATCTTCGACATGATGCAGCGTATGGTCACGCCGTGGCTCACCACTGCGATGCGCCCGCCGTCATGGCGCGCGGCAATGTCACAGAGCGCCGGATAGGCGCGGCGCTGCACATCCATAAACGTCTCCGCCCCGGCGACCTGCCACTGTGACGGGCGGCGGACAAATTTCTCCGCCTCATCGGGAAATTCGTGAAATATATTGCCGAAAAAGCACGCCTCCCACGGTCCAACGTCGATCTCCCGCAGGCGCTTGTCGATGCCGAGCGTGAGCGGGTGGTACTTTGTCACCGCGCCGGCGGTCATACGCGCGCGGTACAGATCGCTGGAATACACCGCATCTATCGGCACATCGCGCAGCCTCTCGGCCAGCGCGGCGATCTGCTCCCACCCGTGGGCGGTCACGTCGCCGTCCCAGTGTCCCTGCATCATGCGGTATAGATTTCCCTCCGCCTGGGTGTGCCGTATAAGCAAAATTTCTGTCATAAACTTGTGCCTCCATGCCTTGACCTTGTGCGCGGAATACAGTATAATGTGTGAATATAGAGAGAAAAGATATAATAACTGCAAAATCTGCAATTTCGCGGATGCGGCTATTATACCTTTAAACCCTCCTTCGCACAAGTACCGAGTTTCCACAGCTGGAGGGTTTTGCGGATCCGGGAGACCCGCGGGGGTAAGAGAGTATGGTCAGAGCGGCGGCATTGGTGTCCGGAGATGGGGCGAAGCTCCAGGCGATTCTGGACTCCATGTACTTTAAGGAAATTGAAAATTTTGAGCTTGTGGCGGTCATCTCGCCGGAAAAGGACGTCTACGCGATGAAGCGTGCGCTCAACGCCGGCGTTCCGGCATATGTGGTCGATCCGGAGCTGTTCCCGAACATGACCAGCCACAGCATGGCGATCGCCAACAAGCTGCGCGACATGGATATTGAGCTTGTCATTCTCGCGGGGTACAATCTTCCCCTCGGCGTTGTGCCCTATCAGTTCAAAAACCGCATGATCGGCACTTACCCTGCCATGTACCCCGCGTTTGAGGACGTTGAGGGCGATGTATGCCGCGCGGCGCTTGAGCGCGGCGTGAAGATGACCGGCGCAACGGCGTATTTTGCCGACGGCGACGGGCGTGTTGGCAACATCATCCTTCAAAAGGCGGTGGAGGTTTTGCCGGCCGACACGCCGGACAGTCTCCGTCAGCGCGTCATGGAGGAGGGCGAGTGGAAGATACTCTCCCAGGCCGTCGCGCTCTACTGCGCGGGCAAGCTCTCCGTCCACGGCAACCGCGTCGTGATAGATAAATAATTACATATGGCATCAGCCAGCGCCCGGATACTCTCCGGGTGCTGTTGTATTGTCCTTATAAATGTGATATAGTGTCGTCCGGTTTTGAATTTAAGGAGATTCGTCACAATGAACACAAATATTCTTATAGTATGTCTCAACGCCGTATTGCCGACATTTCTGCTGATGGCGGCAGGCTTTGCCTCGCGCAGTCTCAGGCTGCTTGGAGACCGCGACGTTCTCATGATGAACAACCTCGCTTTCAAGGTGTTCATGCCGGCAATGCTTTTTTATAACATATATTCCTCCGATATAAGCTCCGCCGTGCGTCCTCGCCTGCTTGCCTACGCCGCCGGCGGCGTGCTTGCCGCCTTTGCGCTCAGCGTTGTCTACACGCTCCTCACCGTGCGCGACAAAAGCAAGCAGAGCGTATACATTCAGGGCATCTATCGCTCCAACTTCGTCGTGATCGGGCTGCCGCTCGCCTCGGCGCTGATGGAGGGGCAGGACATGGCGCCGGTCGCGGTGCTGATGGTGGTCGTCGTGCCAATGTTCAATGCGCTGGCCGTGATATGTCTGGAAACGTTCAGCGGCAGGAAGCTCAAGCCCTTGACGCTGTTCGCCGACGTCATGAAAAACCCGCTCATCATCGCCTCTCTCCTCGGCATTCTCTTTGCCGCGCTGCATATAACGCTGCCGAAGCCCGTCGCAAAAACGGTCTCCGACCTTGGCAAGATTGCCAGCCCGCTCATGCTCTTCCTCCTCGGCGCATTTTTCCGCTTTGACAGTCTCCGCCGCCACGCGCGCGACCTTGTGCGCGTGTGCGCCCTGCGTCTTGTCGGCATTCCCGCCATATTTCTTTCCATTGCCGTGGCGCTCGGCTTCCGCGGGGTGGAGTTTGCCGGGCTCATCGGCGTTTTCGGCTCGGCAACGGCGGTCGCATCGTTCACCATGGCTCAGCAAATGGGCGGCGACGGCGAGCTTGCCGGGGACATCGTCATCGCCACGAGCGCTCTGTGTTCCGTCACGCTGTATCTCTGGAGCGTGCTGTTCAAAAGCCTCGGAATAATGTGAAGCGTACCGTAAGCGCGCCGGTTTGATGCCGGCGCGCTTTGTCATATTCTCTCTGCTTCTCTCTACTCGAACACATAACGGTGCAGCGTTTGCAGTGCGAGGATCAGCTGCTCCGCGTCTACCTTGACGCCGGCATACCCCGCGCCCATGCGCCCGCCGCGCACGCGGACATTCGCCGCAGACAGCGCGGCGGCGATCTCCGGCAGCGTGTGCGAGCGGCACGCCGCCCCCACGAGCGTGACGGTACTGTCCTCCGCGCTGCGCGTCACGCCCGCAAAGTCCGGGCGGCGCGCTGCATCCAGCCGGTGCACCGCCGTGCGCCCCGGCTCTCCCGCGCTGGAGAGCACCAGCAGCTCCACATCATTTTTCATTGCCAGCTCCACAGACCCGGGATGCAGCACCTGCGACCCCGCGCGGGCGAGCAGCAGCATGTCGCCGAAGTCTATTTCATTAACACGCCGCGCCCCCGGCACGAGCCTCGGGTCGGCGGTATAAACGCCGTTGACGTCCGTGTATATCTCGCACCTCTCCGCACCCAGCGCCGCGGCAAGCGCAACGGCGCTCGTGTCCGAGCCGCCGCGCCCGAGCGTGGTCACGTCGCCGTGTATATCCACGCCCTGAAACCCGGCTATGACCGGGATGACCCCGTCTTTCAGCGCTGCCGCCGCGCGGCTTGGGAACGTCAGCGCCAGCGCCGC
Source organism: Clostridiales bacterium UBA5888 (assembly GCA_002431965.1). Taxonomy (GTDB): domain Bacteria; phylum Bacillota; class Clostridia; order Oscillospirales; family Oscillospiraceae; genus Limivicinus. The sequence goes on along the minus strand of DJEW01000011.1, from coordinate 61,810 downwards.
GCCGCCGTGGCTGCCGTCGGTGTACATTCCCGCCTGCCAGCCCGCAAGGGATACCGAGCGCGCGCCCATGCTCCCCAGAGCGACGGACAGCAGCGCTGCGGACTGATTTTCCCCCGTGCTCATCAGCGCGTCAAGCTCCCGCGCGTCGGGCGCGGGGTTCAACTCACGTGCAAGCCTGATAAGCTCGTCGGTCGTGTCGCCCATGGCGGAAACCACCACGGCGACGTCGTGCCCCCTGTGCCGCGCGTCCAGCACTGTTTTTGCCGCGCGGCGCAGCTTTTCTGCATCGGCGAGGGAGCTGCCGCCGAATTTCTGGACTATTAGCATAAGCGTCCCTCCTGCACCATTATACTCGCGCGAAAGTTTTTCTGTGCTGTTTAACCCCGCCGAAAATTGGCTACAACTCTGGTATGAGAATAATACATATTGGAGGGGTGAACGTTGCAGCAAAAGGCGGCGAAATGGCTGCAGGCGCTGATATATTCCGCGGCGGCGGTCGGCGGTGCGTGGCTGGCGGCGCGCTTTCTCCTGCCGTGGACAGCGCCGTTTCTTCTTGCATTCTCCGCAGCGGCGCTATTGGAGCCGGCGGTGCGCGCGCTCGTGCGCCGCGGGTGGCGGCGCAGCGCGGCGGCGGGAGTGCTGACCGTCGCGGGTCTTGCAGTGCTTGCATATCTCGCGTGGACGCTTACGGTAAAAGGCGTACAGGCCGCGACGGACTTTGCCCGCGAAGTGCCCGGGCTTATGCACTGCGCGGGTCAGGGTCTCCGCGCGCTTGAAAAGCGCGCGTTCGCATACGCCGCCTCCGCGCCCGACGGTGTGTCCGACTATCTCAAGACCGCGCTCGACTCAGTCAGCGCAGGGTTATATGCCCTCCCCGCATCGCTCTCCTCCGCCGCGCTCGACCTTGTGGGGCGTGCGGCGCACTCCACGCCGGATGCGCTCCTTTTCATCGTCACCGCCGCCATCGGCAGCTACTTCATCTCCGCCTCATTCCCGCGCGTCACCGCCTTTATCGCTCTCCAGCTTCCTGACAGCTTCCGCCGCCGTCTGGAGGGCGTCGGGCATAACCTCAAGGCGAGCTTCGGCGGCTTTCTCCGCGCTCAGCTCATTTTGATGCTCATGACGTTTTTTGAGCTGCTCATCTGCTTTCTTCTGCTGCGCGTGAAAAGCGCCGTGGGGCTTGCCGCCGTCACCGCGCTCGTCGATGCGCTTCCCGTGTTCGGCACCGGCATCGTGCTTGTGCCGTGGGCGGCATACTGCCTGCTGTTGGGCGATATACGCCGCGGCATCGCGCTTGCGGTGTGCTGGGGAGTGGTCAATCTTGTGCGCAGCTGCACGCAGGCGAAGCTCCTCGGCGATCAGATAGGTCTTGATCCTGTGGCGTCGCTGCTTGCCATCTATATGGGCTGGCAGGTATGGGGCGTGTGGGGCATGCTCCTCTTCCCCATTCTCTTCGTCACGCTCCGCCAGCTCAACGACCGCGGCGTAATACGCCTCTGGCGCAGCGAATAGAAAAGCCCCGCATCCGGAGGATGCGGGGAAAGCATTCATATTGTATTGTCCTGTCAGAACACGCCCGCCGCTTTAAGCGCGGGGATAAGCTCCTGCGTAATATAGTCATGGTAGAGCGTAATGCTGTACTTGTCGTCCAGCACGGAGTATATCCGCGCGGTGTCCGCGCCGGTGATGAACCCAACGCCCATGCATACCGCGCCCAGCAGCAGCGCCACAAGCACGACAACGAGCACGATGTACCAGCCTCTTTTCATGCCGCGCTCACCTCCTTAAAGCACCACTTGCCGCCGAGCTTTATGATCTCGTTGATGAGCCCGGCGATAGCGCCGCCCACAAACCACACAAATATCCACAAAAACAGCAGCCCCAGCGCCAGCACCACCAGCGCCGCGCCCAGCACCACCATCACGTCCGCAAAGATCGTGAATGCGCCGAACGCAGACGAGAGCGCCATGCATCCAAGCACCACCGCGCCTATGGACATTGCAAGGAAGAAGAGCGTCGGCACAAGCAGCACCAGCACGCACAGCGCCACCACAGGGATGGCGACGAGTATATACAGTATCAGCAGCGGAACTATCGCCCGCCGCTCCGTCAGCTCCACCGCGGAGGCGGTTCTGTCCGTCTGGACATTCTGCTTTTTCGGGCGCGGCGGCGTCTGCTGCGGGGCTCTCCTGTCGCCGGCGTCGAACACGAATTCCGGCTCTTTCCCGCCTGCGTCGGGCACAACGGGCATGGGCGCATCTTTCGCCGCCGGCTCGCCGCCGGCGTTATCGCCGAGCTCATCCCCGGCGATGGAGAAATCGGACAAAAATGCGTCAACGCCGTCCATCTCGCCCTCAAGCTCCACGCTCCGGCTCTCGGCGGCGGGCTCATCCGTCCCCCGCTCCGTCTCTGCGGCGGCATCGGCAGGCTCTTCACCGCCCGCGTCCTCCGTTTCGCTCTCCACGTCAGGCACAACGACCTCGACTCCGGTCTCTTCCTCGACCTCGACCGCATCCGACTCAACAGGATGTATCCCGTCCGCAAAGAGCGTGAACTGATCCTCCGGCACATCGGGCAGGATTATTTTCCTGCCGAGCGCCTCCTCCTCGAGCGCGCTGATCGCGCGGACATAGTCCGGCGTACCCTCCTGCTCGTCGTACAGCTCGTCGCGCGAGGTGGTGTTCACCTGAAGCTTGCGCTCGCGCGCATTGTAGGCGCGGGCTATGACGACCGCCTGACGCGTCGGGGAAATGAGGAACTGGATGAGCACCTGCTCGTCCGGCGCGGAATCAAACATCCTTTCATACATGGCGAGCGCGTCCTGCCTGTCCTCATCATACATGAACGTCAGCAGCTTGCCGAGCTCCGCCAGAAATTTCTGCTTATTTATATCGGTCACCTCCGATTGATCACAGATATATTTTTGCCTAAACATAAGTATTATACAGTTTGTGGGGCGCGAGGTCAAGAATAATCGTGAAATTCTCGCTCTTGACAAAGCAAAATGGGGAATATAGAATATTATAGCGTGTCTAACGGCGCGAAATACGGCGGAGCAAGGGCTCTGGCGAATGATTGGAGAAAAAACTATGGCAAAAGAAAAGAAGGTCGAGCAGATAACCGATATGGAGGTCGATTTTGCCCAGTGGTTCACGGACGTGTGCATCAAGGCGGAGCTTGTCGATTACTCCAACGTAAAGGGGCTTTTCATCCTGCGTCCCTATGGCTATGCGATCTGGGAGAATATCCAGCATATCCTTGACGGTATGTTCAAGCGCGACGGGCATGAGAACGTCTCCATGCCGCTGCTCATCCCCGAGAGCCTGCTGCAGAAGGAGAAGGATCATGTGGAGGGCTTTGCGCCTGAATGCGCATGGGTCACCGTCGGCGGCAGCGAGGAGCTGCCGGAGCGTCTGTGCATCCGCCCCACGTCCGAAACGCTTTTCTGCGACCATTGGAGTCATGTTGTCCACTCCTGGCGCGATCTGCCCATGAAATATAACCAGTGGTGCTCCGTTCTCCGCTGGGAGAAGACCACCCGTCCGTTCCTGCGCGGCAGGGAGTTTTTGTGGCAGGAGGGGCACACGCTCCACGCCACGGAGGAGGAGGCCCGCGAGGAGACGCTCCACCAGCTGGAGGTTTATGCCGACCTCTGCGAAAACTATCTTGCCATGCCCGTCATCCGCGGCAACAAGACCGACAAGGAAAAGTTCGCGGGCGCCGTGAACACATATACTATAGAGTGCATGATGCATGATAAAAAGGCGCTCCAGTCCGGCACGAGTCATTACTTCGGTCAGGGCTTTGCCGAGCACTTCGGCATCACCTTCACGGATAAGGACAATCAGCAGAAGCACCCCTACCAGACCTCATGGGGGCTTTCCACGCGCATCATCGGCGGCATCATCATGACCCATGGCGACAACAACGGTCTCGTCCTGCCCCCGCGCATCGCGCCCGTGCAGGTGGTGGTCGTCCCCGTCGCGCAGCATAAGGAGGGCGTCATTGAAAGGGCGAATGAAATATATGAGCAGCTCAAGGCTGCCGGCATCCGCACGAAGATAGACGTCAGCGACAACAGCCTTGGCTGGAAGTGCGCGCAGTATGAGATGAAGGGCGTGCCTCTGCGCGTCGAGATCGGACCGCGCGACATTGAAAACAACGTCTGTATGGCCGTCCGCCGCGACAACGGCGAAAAGGTCAGCGTTGCGCTCGACGAGCTTGCAGCGCGCATCCCGGCGCTTCTGGACGCCGTTCAGGACGGGCTTTATGCCAAGGCGAAGAAGAATCTTGACGAGCACAGCTACCCTGCGTACTCGCTCGACGAGGCGCGCAGGCTTCAGCAGGAGAAGGGTGGCTTCATCAAGACCATGTGGTGCGGCGATCTCCAGTGCGAGCTGGACATGAAAGAGAAAGCCGGCATGTCCTCCCGCTGCATACCGTTCGAGCAGGAACAGCTCGGCGAGGTATGCGCCTGCTGCGGCAAGCCCGCCAAGTGCATGATCTACTGGGGCGTAGCCTACTGATCCAAAGCTTCCCCCCTGGGGGAAGGTGCTCCGGTGCGCACACCGGAGCGGATGAGGGTTGTAAAAAAGCACAACGCCCGGCTTGACAGATTCCAAACCGGGCGCTATAATGTAATCGAAAGGGCGCTGCAGCAAGCGGTTAGCCCAAAGTCAAGTTATAGTTTCATAAAATGAAACCGTCACCGGCCAGGGTGGCGGTTTCTGCTTTTAATGATGAACTGAAACATCAGCTTTCGCAATGTCAGAGTTATCGTTAAACGCATAATCTCACCTCCTTTACGGAGATGTGACTAGCTACCGCTCTGCGGTATAAGTTCGCGTTGACCAAATCAAAGATTTGGACGCTCGCTTACGCCTGCCGTTGTGCAGCACCCCGGTACTATATGTACCGTTCCCAGAATACCACGCGGTGCGGCAAAAAGCAACATAATTCTACCATGCCAGTATCTCAGCAAGCCAAAGCCTCCCCCCAGTGGGGGAAGGTGCTCCGGTGCGCACACCGGAGCGGATGAGGGTTGTTAAAAACCATAACGCCCGGCTTGACAGATTCCAAACCGGGCGCTATAATATGAGTAAACAGAGGACGCCGCAACAAGCGGAAAGCCCTTAGCTATGGAGAGTTCAGGTTTATCCCAAACAAGACCGTCACTTGTGGCTTAAGTGGCGGTCTCGCTTTATCCTCACAGTTACTGTAAATCCGAAGATATGTAACGTAATGACGATAGGCATTGTCTCACCCCCTTTCGGGTGGTGTGGCATCCCGCCTGCTGCGTTTGTATACAGCGTCCTCCCGGTACTATATGTACCGTTCCCAGAATACCACGCGGTGCGGCAAAAAGCAACATAATTCTACCATGCCAGTATCTCAGCAAGCCAAAGCCTTCCCCCCTGGGGGAAGGTGCTCCGGTGCGTGCACCGGAGCGGATGAGGGTTGTAAAAAAGCACAGCGCCCGGCTTGACAGATTTCAAACCGGGCGCTATAATATGAGTAAACAGAGGACGCCGCAACAAGCGGAATGCTCAAAGTTTTATGTCAAATTTTATCTAAACTTGACCGTCACTTCTTGCACAAGTGGCGGTCTCGCTTTATCCTCACAGTTACTGTAAATCCGAAGATATGTAACGTAATGACGATAGGCATTGTCTCACCCCCTTTCGGGTGGTGTGGCATCCCGCCTGCTGCGTTTGTATACAGCGTCCTCCGGGTACTATATGTACCGTTCCCAGAATACCACACGCCGCGCCAAAAAAGCAACATAATTTTACAATTGCAAATCAGGGCTGTCTGTCCGGTTCTGCGCGCGGTTCATTCTCCATATACTTCCTGTGAAAAAACCGCGCGAGCATGGGAACATTTATGGAAACCCCGCGTCATATCAACCGAAAGGCACAGCGGCGGCACAAACGGCGGCGCTTACAAAAAAGCCGATAAAAAATTGCAGCTTTTTTGTAATGATTTAGTTGCCATTACGCAAGAAGTGTGGTATATTGTTGGTGCGTAAAAGCACGCTGCTGCAAATAACCTCAATCAGGGAGGAAGATAATATGAAAACTATGAAGAAAGCAATTTCCGTGCTGCTTCTGGTGTGCATGGTCTTCGCGCTGTGCTCCGCCGGAGCGTATGCAACGGAAGCAGGGAGTACAACAGGAACAGGCGGTGAAAACAACACTGCTGGGTTTACTATTTCTTTGGACAAGGACGTTTTTTCTACAAACGACCAAGTTTCAGCAAAGGCTATATTTCCGAATGGAACAAGTGCAAATGATTATACCATAACATGGTCTTATGGCAGTCAAAAACCGTACACCGCAAAAAAGGGAGCTACTTATGTAACTTGGAAGGCTGGTGAAATTAAAGACGGTCAGGAGATTTCCGCAACAGCGACAAAGGCAACCGATAGCAGTACAGGCAGTAGCAATGAAGAAACTCTGAATAGTAATACTGTGACGGCTAAAGTCATACCTCCCGTTTCTTCTGTAGAAATAAGTTGCAATAATAATAATACGTTAAGTTGTACTGCCAAAGCCGCTGATGGCACAGATGTTAGCTCTAACATAAAGACATACTCTTGGTCATCTAGCAGCGATAAAGTAACCCTTGCTAATCCCGAAGGCGCAACAACTACGTATTCCAGCAAAGATACCTCCGTTGGGCAGACTGCGACCATAACAGTCACTGTTACAGACAAATTCGACACTACTGTGAACGACACATACATCGTAACCATCCCCGCCGCTGCGGTTTCCGTCACCGGCATAACCGTCAGCCCTGCTACTACGAATGTTGCTCCAAGCGGGACGGTTCAGATGTCTGCCGCAGTCACTCCCGTTAATGCTACTAATAAAGGTGTAAACTGGAGCATTACATCTGGCAAAGCAAGTGTTGATCCTAACGGTCTTGTAACCGTGAAAGCTGATGCCGATGTTGGCAGCACCATCACCGTCACTGCCACCGCGCAGGATGGGAGCAACGTTACAGGCACCGCCCAGATAACTGTCAGTTCTGTTCCCGTTGAATCTGTCTCGTTGAACAAGAGCGCCACTACCATTGCCGCAGGCAGCAACGAAACGTTGACTGCCACGGTCAAGCCTGACAATGCAACCGGCAAAACCGTCAAGTGGACATCCAGCGACAGCACCGTCGCCACGGTTGACTCTAACGGCAAAGTGACCGCCGTAAAAGAGGGCACTGCCACCATTACCGCCGCCGCCGGCGGCAAGTACGCAACCTGCACTGTTACTGTCACAAAGCCTGCCACCGTCAGGATCGACGTCAGCAGCAATCTCGCCAACAACACCATCACGGCGCGCGGCAGCAGCATGACGCTTTACGCAAAGGTCTACAAGGACAATAGTCTCATCGCCAACTCAGCCGTCACCTGGAGCGTTACTGACTCCACTTCTTCCAACGGTCTTATCAACCTCACCAACTGTAACTATATTAACAACGCCTGGACGGCGGTTGTCACCGGCAACTTCAACGGCGATTACACCATAACCGCCGCCTGCACCATCGACGGCGTTACCTACTCAGAAGACCTGAAAGTAAAGGTTGCCTACGCTCCCTCCATCGTCGCCGGCAACTACTCCGTCTGGAACGGCAGGGACGCGCTCAGCTTCCTCGTCAATGACCATATCAACAACTGGAACGGCAATGTATGGATAGACGGCATAATGGTTAACCCCTCTTACTACACCTGCATCGGCTCGAGCGACGGCGAGATCTGGCTCACGCTCTCCCCGTCCCTGCTCAACATGGTCAACCAGAACAATCCCAAGAACAGCACCCACACCATCACCGTCGGCGACAGCCGCGCCGCGGCGGCAACCGGGTACTTCCGCACCTGGGGCACGGCTTCCAGCTTCAACGGCGTCAAGACCGGCGATGACGCCAACCTCGGTCTGTGGGCGGCTCTGCTCGCGGTGAGCGCCGTGGGCGCGGGCGCGGCAGTGGTCATCTGCAGGCGCCGCAAAGCCAACAGGGGCTGATACCCCCGCATAATACGGCTTCACCTCTGCGGCAAATACCGCAGAGGTGATTTTATAAGCATTGACAAATCAGAACTGTGTTATAATAGATATAGAGGCGCTGCCGATAAGCGGTTCAGCCCAAGTTCATATGTTCAAAGGAAAACCCGGGAACCCGATCACTTGGCGGAGCGGCTGGTTCCGCGTCTTATCTGGAGCATTGCATAAAACATTGCGGTCTGAATGACCGCAAATTTTTATTCCCGATTTTATTTGCAATATAATGAAACCTTTTTGCACCGCCTGCGTCTTATGTCACAGTTGAGGAAAAGCGTCTCTTTTCCGCTAACCGCTGTTGCATTTGCATGACATATCATGTATAATATTATGTAACCCTGATGAATAGCGTCAATACCGCGCGAAAGTCAGTTATGGAGGATCATTATGAAAAAGAAATATCTGCGGATAATTATGAGTCTGGCGCTCGCCATTGTGCTGGTCTTTTCCCTGTCCGCCTCCGCCTTTGCGGACGGCACTGCCGGCGTGCCGATAACCTTCACGAAAAATCTTGATTCCAGCGTCACCGTTACCGCCGGGCAATCGGTCACGCTCAGTGTCAATGCTGTGCTTGGAAACGTTGCGGACGCTTCGATCACCTACACATGGGTCACCGACAACACCGCCGCCGCCACCGGCAGCAACACTTATACGTTCACCCCGACTGGCAGCTGCATCGTCTACTGCGTTGCGACCGCCTCCGTCAACGGCGTTACGAAAGCCGAAGGCACATCCGTGAAATGCGCGGTCGTTGTGAACGCCGCGCCCACCGTCGCGCCGACGGCAGCGCCCTCCGGCGTTTCCGCGCCCACCATCACCGCGCAGCCCTCCTCGGTGAATCTCGCCTCCGGGCAGACCGCCACGCTCACCGTCAGCGCCGCCTGCCCCAATCTCGGCAACGGCGTGAGTCTGTACTACCAGTGGTTCAAAAGCTCAAACAGCAACGGCGCAAACGCGGTCGAGATAAGCGGCGCGACCGGCAGCAGCTACACGCCCCCCGCCGCGCTCTCCGGCACGACGTATTATTTTGTCGGCGTCAAGGCGTATAACGGCGCTCAGTTCAGCTCTGCTGTATACTCCAACGTTGTGTACATCAGCTATAACGGCGGCGGCTCCGTCATCAACGGCGGCGCGCTGAAAATCACAAAGAACCCCACCGGCGAGACTGTTGACGCCGGCGGCTCCGCCACGTTTGTGGCTCGCGCGGACAACGCCTACAGCCGCGTGTGGCGCATCGTCAGCAAGGACACCACCAAGACCGTCACCGCCAAGGAGGCCGCGTCCTACTTTGGCAAAGGTCTGTCCGTCTCCGGCGCGGACACCGACACGCTCGTCCTCTCCAATATTCCCGCAAGCATGAACGAGTGGAGCGTTGAGTGCAAGTTCATCGGTGCGGACGGGAAGACCTTCCTGTGCACCACCGGCGCTATCATCCACGTCCGCGGCGCATCGTCCTCCGGCTCCGGCTCCGGCTCGGCGAGTACGCCGAAGCCGACCTATAACCCCGCCGCCGCCGTCACCGCAAAGCCCTCCGCCTCCCCCTCGGCAAGCTCCATCCCCAACACCGGCGACAGCAGCGGCACTCTCACCGCGCCCACGATCTCCTCGCAGCCGGTCAGCGCCGTCCTCTCCGACGGCGAGACCACCACGCTCTCCGTCACTGCCACCGCCACTGCGGGCGAGACCATCCACTATCAATGGTATCGCAGCGACGTCAGCAGCAACGCCAACGGCACGAAGATCCCCGGGGCGGAGTCTGCCACTTACGTGCCCGACACCATCTCCGGCAGCAAGTATTACTATGTCGGCGTGTGGACGAGCGACGGCAAGGAGGACAGCAAGGTCGTCTACTCTTCCCCCGTCTCCGTCACCTACACCGCGCCCATCTCCTCTCCCTCCCCCAGTCCTGAAGTCAAAGACGAGGGCGGCAGCGGTCTCGGGATGAGCGTGCTGCTGCCGGTCATCGCCATGGTGCTCGCTGCGGCGGCTATCGGCGTGGGCATGTTCTTCCTGCTGAAGAACGCCGGGGGCAAGAAGAAGTCCGGCACGCGCGGCAGCTACTACGACGACGATGATTACGACGATCGTGACGACGATTACCGCCGGTAAGCGCCGCCGCATATAAATAACCGGCAAAAAAGCGGCTCTCACGCCGCTTTTTTGCCGTACATTCACATCTGATAAAGGACTTCACAAGCCATGAGCGCCTTTGTTCTCAAGCTTATCGCCGTGGTCTCCATGCTCATCGACCATGCGGCATACTCGCTCTTCCTCGCCGGGGAGTTTGCCGGCGGGGGATACGTCTTCATGCGCGCCGTCGGGCGCATTGCCTTCCCCATCTTCGCCTTTATGATCGTCAACGGCTTTGACCGGACGCGCGACGTCCGGCGCTACTTCTCGCGTCTCGCGCTTTTCGCCGTCATATCCCAGCCGGTGTACCGTCTCGCGTTCACCGCCGCAAATTACGGCGCGCAGGCGCTCCGGGGCGGCGGTCTTGTGCTGTCGCTTGGGGAGAAGGGCGTCGGCGCGGCGGCGCTGACAGCGCTCATCGCCGCGGCGTATCTCATCTTTGCGTGCCGCGGGCGGGTCGAGCCGTCGCTGCTGTGGGTGTGCGCAGCGCTGATGCTGCCTTATGTGCGCCTTGAGGTCTGCGGCGTTACGCTGCTCGGCGGCAAGCTCAACGTTTTTTATACGCTTGCCCACGGTCTTGCGCTCATCGCCGCGCTGGACGCTCTCCGCCGTGCGCGCGGCAGCCGCGATGCCGTGCTGCGCGCGCTGATGCTGCTGCTTTCCGCTGCGGCTTCGGTGCTGCTGCTGCAAGAAAGCGCAGACTATGGCTATATGGGGCTTGCGCTCATCGCCTCGCTCTACCTCGCGCGCTCGCGGCGGGCTTATCAGGCGTGCGTTATCGCACTGTGGTGCGTGTGCGAATATCTCTTCATGCAGTCAAGCTGGTTTTTTGCGCTCGCTGCGATGCTCTCCGCCGTGCCGGTGCTGCTCTATTCCGGGCGGCTCGGCGCGCGTATGCGCTGGTTTTATCTTGTCTATCCCGTGCATCTTGGCATATTTTATGCATTTTCTTTTCTTCTTTCGCGTTGACTTTGGCGCAGAATAGGTGTATATTCTCATGGCAGTGCGTTTTAATTGATTTAAACAAATAGCTTTCAACTGCTTGGAGGAAAAACATAACCATGGATCAATTCAGATTGAAGCAGAGCATGGCTGCAAATCCTGACGCAAAGCTCCGCGACCTTGTGGCTCGGCTTCTTTACGACGATATTATCAATCTCAAGATCAATCCGGGCGCAAAGCTCAACGTCAACCAGCTCGCCGCATCCCTCGGCATATCCCGCACCCCCGTGGCGGAGGCGATCGCCAAGCTGACGGAGATTGGCTTTGTCGTGCAGCGCCCGAATCAGAGCGGCAGCTTCGTGCTGGAGCTGAGCATGCACGATATGCTCAGTCTCTACCGCGTGCGCACAGCCATCGAGAGCGAGGCCGCCTCCATCTGCGCGCACGTCGCGGACGACGACACCCTGCATGAGCTTTCCGGGCTTGCCGAGGCTTTCCGCGACAGCGTGATAAAGCGCGACATTGACGGCATGCGCGACACGGACATGCCCTTTCACCAGCTCATCGTCCGCTCCTGCGGCAACCCATACATTATCCAGTGCTATGAGCAGCTTCTGCCGAAGCTGACGATGTATCAGGCGTCAATGCTGCAATTCATCTCCGACCGCAGCAGTGATACAAACCCCTGGATGCCGAGCGTGAAATACAACCACATTTCCGTCGTCTCCGCGATACGCATGCGCATGCCCGCGCTGGCGCGTCAGGCGATGAGCGAGCATGTGGATGCAAGCCTCAACTTCACCTCCCTTGTCAGCAACGGCGGCGATCCGTTCGCCACGCTGCGCACGGGGCATATTGATTAAACCCATACTGCAAAACCCCGCCTGCGGTCATT
>DJEW01000011.1:0-49701 GCA_002431965.1 Clostridiales bacterium UBA5888 | reverse complement strand
GCCGCGCCGGCTGCCGTCAGTCAACGCGCTCCTTGCCCCAGAAAAACAGCGCGACCGTGCCCGGGCCCGTATGCGCGCCTATCGTTGTGCCGACGGAGAATATCTGCACCTTGCCGTTGAGCCTGGGAAACTTCTCCTCGACCAGATCCGCAACGGCGCGGGCATCGTCATAGCACGCCGACTGCGAAATGAAGCACTTGCCGGAGTAGTCCAGCCCGTCGTCCGCGTTCTGCTCCATTCTGTCAACGATCTCCTTGATGACGCGCTTTTTGGTGCGGATCTTCGCGCGCGGGATCAGGCGGCCGAGGTTATCCATGTTCAGCAGCGGGCAGATCTCCAGCAGACCGCCGAACACCGCCGCCGTCTTGGATATTCTGCCGCCGCGCACATAGCTTGTCAGGTCGGTGGAGAAAAACCAGTGGTGCACTCTCAGCTTGTTTGCCTCTATCCACGCGGCAAGCTCGTCCGCGCTCAGCCCCTCGTCGCGCTTGGTCGCGGCAGTGTCCATCAGCAGCCCATAGCCGGAGGACGCGCCGAGAGAATCAATGATGTATATCTTGCGCTCGGGGTAGCGCTCTCTGAGAATGGAGGCGGCGTTGCGCGCGGAGTTTATCGTGCCGGAAATGCCGGAGGATAGGCAGACGTGGACGATGTCCTTCCCCGCTTCAAGAAACGGCGTGAAGTAATCGACATACTCGGAAATGTTGACCTGCGAGGTCTTGGTCACAGCGCCGTCGGCGATCTTCTTGTAAAACACGTCAAAAGGCATGCTCTCGCCGAGATCGTCGGTATACTCCTTGCCGTCGATGGCAAAATGGAAGCAGACATAGTGTATGTCCCGCGCGGTGAAAACCTCCCGGGTCAGGTCCGCTGTCGAGCAGCAGCTCAGGATATAATTATTCATCGCATTTACCCCTCTTGTATCACAGTTTATGCATGAATTATATCCCATGCGCTCCTGCGCTGCAAGCTACTGCCCTCTCCCCTCGCTCTACGGCGAAAAAAGCCCGGGTAGAGCCGTCCCGTCACGGCTCTACCCGGGCGCTGTGCATTCTACCCTATGTAGAATTATATAGTTATTGTTTTGACTTTTTGCGTTTTTCGGGCTTTTTCTGGATATTGCACGCCAGAAAAACTATGGCAACAGCGGGAGCGGCGATGATGAAAAGCTGCCACGGCTTGTAGTTGGGTATGAGAAAGTAGAGCATCACAAAGATGGAGAGCACAAACGCCGCGATGACGTATTGCAGGCTCTTCACCTTTTTGAAAACGCACATCAGTATCATCAGCACAAGCAGCGACACCGGCAGCGCGATGGCGAAGATGCGCCACCATATCATGTCCGCCGCGAGCCACAGCACCACGAACGCAACGATGCACGCCGTCCATATCGACACCACCGTCAGCGCCATGATGACCTCAACGCTGTAGCCCGGCGCGCCGGGCGCGTCATCCGCCGCGGTCTCCCCGTCCCCATCTTCACCGTCCGCCGGCGCTTCCCATGCATCGTGCGATGAAAGAAGGTAGTCCACCGTCACGCCGAACATCTCCGCCAGCTGCGTGAGGACGTATGCGTCAGGTATCGCCTCACCGCGCTCCCATTTTGATATGGTCTTGTCGGAGTAGTTCAGCCGCGCGCCAAGCTCCGCCTGCGTCAGCCCCGCCCCGGTGCGCAGCTTTATTATGTTGCTGGCAGACACCAGCTTGAGTTCATCCAGTTGCAATTTTCGGCCCTCAAGTCATGATTTTTCTGATCACCTGCGCGCAGTGCTCAGGCGTGTAAACAACGGGCACGGGATAGGTGGGGTTCGCCTCCGCCAGCGCCCATTCTACCATCTGCGGTATGTCCTCCTCGCGGATGCAGTCAAGGGTGCGGGGAATGCCCATGCGCGCGTTCATGGCGTATATCTCGGCGATGAACGCCTTTGCCTTGTCCCCGTCGCTGCCCGCCGTGCCGACGCCGGTAAGCTCCGCCAGTCTGGCAAGCCGCGGATACACCGCAGCGCCGTAATCCTCCAGCACTATCGGCAGTATGACGGCGTTCGCCAGCCCGTGCGGCACGTTGTACAGCCCGCCGAGCGTGTGCGCGATGGCGTGCACATTTCCCACGCCCGCGCGCGTGAACGCAAAGCCCGCCTTGAACGCCGCCATCAGCATATTGTCGCGCGCCTCCATGTCGCTGCCGTCGCGGTAGGCGCGCTCAAGGTACTTGAAGATGGTGACGGTCGCCTCCTCCGCGTCGCGGTCAACCTCTTTTGTGCGGTTGGTCCAGCACAGATACGCCTCGACCGCGTGGGTCAGCGCGTCCATGCCCGTGGTCGCGGTGGATTTGGGCGGCAGATCGCGCGTGAGCACGGGGTCTAGCACCGCGTACTTCGGCACAAGGCAGATGTCCATCACGGCGTACTTGTGGTGCGTCGCGGCGTCGGTGATGACCGCGGCGATCGTCGTTTCCGACCCGGTGCCGGCAGTCGTCGGCACGGCGACGAGCACCGGCAGCCGCCGCAGCACGCGGAACAGCCCCGCCATCTGCGCAAGCGTCCTGTCCGGGCGTGCGATGAGCGCCGCCGCAGCCTTCGCCGCGTCTATCGGCGAGCCGCCGCCGATTGCAAGAAGACCGTCGCAGGCGTTGAGCCGGTACTGCCATGCTATCCTGTCAACTATCGCGGTGGTCGGGTTCGCCTCGACCTCGGAGAAGTGGACGCAGTCCACGCCCGCCGCGCGCAGCGCCGCGATTATCCCCGGCGCGATGCTCTTCCCCACGTGCCGCCCCGTCACGACCATCACGCGCTTCACGCCCTCGCGCTTCATGATCTCCGGTATCTTCGCGGCGCAGCCCTCCCCCGTGACGGTGATGGGCTTGCGCCAATAGAGGGCGCGCGCGCCGATATTCAGCCCCGCCTGAAACGCGCGGCAGCCGATTTTCGTCAGTTCGTTTTTTGTGGTCGCGTTCATATGTGCCGTGCTCCTTTTTACAGAGAATAACAAAGTGTCTGTTTTCTATATTTTATATACTATTTCCGCCGAAGTCAAGAGCAAATGCCCGATTGAAATAGTGCAGAAAATCATGTATAATCATGCTGTCGGTACAAACATTTTATACGGAGGTGCAGCAATGGATATTGAAAAAACAATGAAAAATCTTGAAGACCGCGGCTTCGGCGTGAAGTATTTCGCGTCCGGCAGCGAGGCGGCGGAGTATGTCGCCGGGCAGATACATCACAGCTCCGTCGGCATCGGCGGCAGCAAGACCGTTGAGACGCTCGGTCTGGGGCAGATGCTCACGGCGGACAACGACGTCGAGTGGCACTGGCTCAAGCCTGGGAAGGACACGCTCACTGCCGCGCTCACCACGGATTACTACATTTGCAGCGCAAACGCCATTTCCGAGGACGGCGAGATCCTCAATATTGACGGCACGGGCAACCGCATCGCCGCGACGGTGTACGGGCACAAAAAGGTGTTCATCATCGCCGGCACGAATAAGCTCTGCCCGGACTTTGCCTCCGCGCTCGAGCGTGCGCGCGGTGTCGCTGCGGTCAAAAACGCCGCCCGCTTCGACATAAAGGCCCCCTGCAAGCTTGACGGCAAGTGCCACGACTGCCGCTCGCCCCAGCGCATCTGCAACGCGCTGACTGTGCTGTGGTGCCCCATGAAGGGCATGGAGACCGAGGTCGTTCTCATCGGCGAAGAGCTCGGCTTTTGACAGGGGGGCGGAAAAGCATGTCATTTGTCAGACGTAAAGACGAGATCCCCCCCGTGCATAAGAAGTTTTTCGACGGCGCGGGCGAGGGCGAGGTTCACCCGATACTCTCCGGCGCGGACGAAATGTACGGCAAGGGTCGTCTCTTCTCGCACACTGTTCTCCCCGTCGACGCAGAGATCGGCTGGCACGTCCACCACGGCGACGGAGAGACGTACTATATCCTCCGCGGGCACGGCGAGTACTCCGACAACGGCACGGTCGTTGAGGTCGGACCAGGCAATGTCACCTTCGTCGGCGACGGCGAGGGGCACAGCCTGAAAAACACCGGCGGCGAGCCGCTTGAGCTCATCGCATTGATCCTCTACTGCTAAGCTCATTAAGCCTCGCTCTGTTTTCTGAGCGCTTTACTACACGGCAGGTTTAGGGGCTTTGGTCTGGTTTTTTGTACTACACTTTTGTATCAGATCTCCGTATACCTGACTCCGGCGAGTGCATTCTTTATGTATGCCTTTTAAGCGCCGCACGAAAGATACTGCTGCGTTTCTACCCCGAGCTGAGGTAATTCAATCACTGTATAATAGCGCACAGGCGCAGACGAGCAATCGTCTGCGCCTGTGTGTTTGTGGAGAGAGAAAAAAGTGAAGAAAAATGACCAAACTTATTTATTTTAAGTTGTGATCAGCTTTTAAGGAGCTGGGCCGACATATATCCAATCCGTCAGCCACTTGCCGTAAGTTATCGACCATAGTCGTTTTTCGATGTTCCCATTATACGTGCGAAATACCCATTTTGTCTGCTCCGCACGCTGGACGGACGCGCCTCCGGATTCCCCACTGCCGGCAAAGACCGCATAGTCCGCAAAAGCGGTCGCGGAAAGACTGAGACACAGAATGACTGCAAGCATTAGTGAGATGAGCTTTTTCATAGTTGTTTTCTCCTGTTCAGTTTATTATTTTTAACTCATTTAACGGTTCAGAAATCAAGTCGTCTTTTGTCACAGTCTCTAATTCATACCCATTGAAAATCAGATGGTATACTTCCCCGTCCCGTACAAGATATGAATTGTCCTCATTTATCACCATCGTAATCCCATCATCCACCGCAGGCGGTGGGGTGTCAGGCTGCCAGATAACCAGATACGAAGCCAGAAACAACGCCAGCAGTAAGGCATATACCGCCATCCGGCTGCATCTCGACCTGCGCTTGCGCCTGTCGAGCAGCACGGCGAACCGCCGCTTCACGCTGTACGTCTGCGCAAAGGATGACGCCACCGCCGTGCGTCTGCCGCCGGCGTCCGGTTTTAATCGTCTCATCACGGACAGTATCGCGCCCGAGGTACGCCTTCAGCGTGTCGCTGTCCATCCCATCCGTCACCCGGCGGTCACACTCCAGCTCCGCCAGCATTTCGTATTCGTTCACGTATACGTGCGACAGCGGATTCCACCAGAAAAGCGCCTCCGCCGCGATGAAAAACAGCTTTTTCAGGTTATCCCTCGACTTGATATGCTGTATCTCGTGTGCGAGAACAAAGTGCAGCTCTTCATCGCTGTAACTTATATCGGGCAAAAGTATCTCCGGGCGGAAAATACCGGCGGTGTACGGCTCGTTCACATCCGGCGACAGCCGGACGCGGTATTTCCCGGTGAAGTCCGCCAAGGCGCGTTCTACCTGTTCACTCCCGGTGCAGGTATACCCCCGACGCACCCTGTACGCGCATACCTCCGCACGGGCGGCTTTGAATATGTACCACAGCGTGCCGCCAAGCCATATCCCCAGCAGCATCATGCCGGCTGAGATCGGCAGAGAAGCGGTTTTATACTCCAGCGCGTTTACAAGCCACGGAAAAGCATATGCCGATCCGATCACATAAGAAAAGTGAAAATCCAGCGGCAGAAGCAGGCGCACAATACTCAGCACCGCCGTAAGGCTGAGTGCGGGAACGGTATACTGCGTTATAAAGCCCTCCCTGCGGATGAGCACATAGAGAAGCAGCATGCCGAGGTTATAGAAAACGATCGCGCTGGCTAGTGAATATATACTTATCATCAGGCGTCAGATAATGTCTTCCCTGCGTTTTTCGAGCATTTCTTCAAGTTCGTCTATTATCTCCGGGCTGACATTATCGCTGCGGATAAGCGCGTGGAATATCATTGGCAGAACCTCTGCCGGACTGCCGGCAAAAACATTCTCGGCATAGTATTCCTCGCACGAAATGTTGGCTTCATATGCGCTCGCCCACGCCCTTCCGACCTTGACCACGCCGTTTTCTCTCAACGCTCCCTTTTTCAAAAGCCCCGTTATGAGCAGATGCGTGTAGCTGTCCTTCCATGTTTTATTTGTGCACAGTTTTGCGATCTCGCTCTTAGCCAGCGGTCTCTCCGCGTTCCACAGGACGTTCATTACCTCAAGCTCAATTTTTGTCAGTTCCATTTTTGCACCATTACCTCATTGTGTATAAAAATATAGTTATTTGTCTTTGATATAATTTTATTATAACTTTCTTTTAATTGCAAGTGTTTTTTCGCAAAGAGCTGTTGACATTCATCAAATATTAGTGTATATTTGTGTTGACGATATATATTGGAATATATCATTTCGGATGTTCAATCAGATAACTTGACCAGGAACACTGTATATGGGCTTCTACACGCAAAAACATTTCTGAACGGAGGGAAAAATGAAACGTGTTATTGCACTGCTGTCAGCTGCGTTTATGCTGCTTTCATTGACCGCCTGCGGCAGCGACAAGAGCAAGGACAAAAGTGACGCATTCACAGCATCCAACCTTACGGAAGCTCCCGCGTCCGGCACGATGCTCCGGCAATACAGAGAAGCGTATTACCCGTTTCCGGGCGGCTACACGGTTTCCGGGATCTCAAGCCGCCTTTCGCTGACCGTCGAGGACAAGTCAAATCTTGTGCTGTCAAGTAATGGGTCTGCGGCAAAGGTCAATTGGTCTGACGGCACATATGAAGAAATCGACCTTGACGGCAGGGAATTGACAAGCGCTTCCCTGTGCAGCGACGGCATAGTGCTTTCTGTTCTCAAAAAAGTTGTTGATTCAACAAGCCCATACTATCTTGTGGACAAAAGCTCGCCCGGTATATCCGAGCTGAAGCTGTCAAATCCGTATGACCCCACGGTTGACTATGAGAAATATACGGAGATCAACGGAGGGAGCTGGGCGTCCTGTCAGGGGCTGGCAGGCGAATACATAAGCGTTCAGAGCAAAGAACTTCTGTTGGTTGACTTTGCAAACGACAGTGTGACCGAACTGCTGCAATGGAATTATGAGTTTATCCCCGACTACGATATAGGGGAAGTATGCAGGCTGTCGGATGATTCATATCTTCTCATTCCCGCCGGAATCCTGACTGTTATCGGAAACGAAGCCGTGCCGTATGAGCAAACCGATACTGTCTCCGTCGCGCTAATCGGAATTGATGAGGCTGTAATTGCAGACGCAAACAGCAAGTATCTGGGGTATACATATGTTGCCACTTCTTTTGACGAAGAAAATTCGAGTCAGTTTATAACTGAGCTGTCGGCAGGGAAAACTTACGATCTCGTCCTGTTTTCCGACTGCATTGACACCTCCTCCGATTATTATGAGGATTTGCTGCCATACATAGACGCAAGTGATTCCCTCGGCAGAGAATCCTTTTTGCCGAATCTCCTTGAGAGCATGACAATCAACGGAGAGCTGCACCAGCTATGGGATCAGGCATCCGTCAACACCTTTGCCTCAAGGAAAGCATACGTTGGGGAAAGGACTGATCTGACCCTGAATGATTGTCCGGAGATTATTTCAAGCAGCACCGAGCCGTGCTCGCTGTTTGATCCGCGCATGACAAAGGCGGATCTTCTGCGCTGGGCAGCCAACATTGGGGCGGAATCGTTTGTTGACAAAAATAACGCCGTCTGCACATTTGACAGTCAGAAATTCGCCGACCTGCTCATGGCGGTGAATCTATTCGGCAATGACTCTGGCGGCGCGGAAAGCGCCGGTTATTCCGAATACGGCGTCATGCTGTATCCGTATCCGCTGGTCAACACAAACTATAAAGATCTGCGGGACTATATCGGCGACGATCTTGTATTTCTCGGATTTCCCGACGGCGTCTGCGGATTCAATTACTATGAGTTTCCGAACTCGGGTTTTCTTACAAACTGCGTATCCATGGCCATTCCAAAAAGCAGCCAGAACAAAGAAGGCGCTTGGGCGTTTATAAATCAAAGGCTCTCCATGGAAAACCAGATGAAGATCGCAGGCACGGGGATGTCGCTGCCCGTCATCATGTCAGCGCTGGAAAAAGCCGCCGAGGGCAGCAAGAGCGGCGAAGACTGGCAAACGTTCTGCGATCTGGTCAGCAGAACAAAGTATGCGGCAGTTTATGATGACGCTGCAATACGTGACATTATAATCTCATCTGCGGAAGGGTATCTGAACGGAGACAGGGCGTTGGATGACGTTGTCAAGAGCATCCAGTCAAAGGCCGCCATCTATGTCTCTGAGCAGTATGGTTAAGCAGCGCCGCGCAGCGGATTACTGCTTTCATGTCCGCCATGGAGCTGACCTCTCCCCGCAAGGGAAAGCCTTGCGGGGAGAGGCTTTTTATGTTTTTCTTCTCTCATCCCCCCAAAATATTCCCCAAAACGTGTAAAAAGGACTTGCATCATGGCAGGATATGTTGTAAACTGTATTATGTTTACTGGATAATCTTTTCCACCCGGTCATCTGTCAGCTGTTAAAAGGCGCGGAGACCGCATATTATCTGATGAATCAGGCTGTCTGGGGGATAGGACGATGAAAAAGCTGACCAGGATGCTTATATGCGCGCTGCTGTGCTGCGCGATGCTCACCGTGCCGGGCGTGACCGCCGCCGCTGAGGGCGACGTGGTTTCCGTCACGGCAGCAAGCGGCGACTCTCTTCTCGGCATATGTCAGAAGCTCGGTGTGGACTTTTACACCTATAAGGGCATCATAAAAACGCTCAACGGCTTCACAACGGACGCCCAGCTCGACAGGATCGCCGTGGGGCGCGTGCTGTATCTGCCTGCATCGAACGAGCGCGCGGCATATCTCACGCAGTCCTTCGCCGCGACAGGCACTGGCGCATCCTCCGGCACGCTCGTCCCGGGAACAACTGTCGCAGGCTCGGGCGCGGCAGCCGCTCAGCCGACCTGGCGCGACGCGGTCTACCCCTCCTATTGGAACACCGTCACCGCGCCTGCCGGAACAGGCACGGCAAGCGCCGGCTCATCCGTCACGCTTGCCGCGGGCGACACCGTGAAATATTACATCGTCCGCCACACCATACAAAGAGGGGAGACGCTCACCGGCATATATAACGCCATGGGGCTCAATTACAACACGTTCTCCTCTCAGATCCTCAAGCTCAACAAGCTCTCCAACCTCAACAAAATACGCGCGGGGCAGAGCCTTCTCCTGCCCGTAACGAGCGCGGACGCGCCGGTGTACACCGTGGTGGAGCACAGGATAGTCTCCGGCGATACCGTGACGGGGATATGTGCCGCATACGGGCTGAACTACAGCTCATCCAGGTCGATGCTGGAATTTCTCAACCCCGGCATGAATTTTGATCGCATCCGCGTCGGCGCGTGCATCTACCTTGCGCTGACTAACACGGCGGCATAGTATTTCACCGCATGGAACTTCACGGCGCGCCGAGCCGTCTGTATATGCGTGCGTATGCACGGAAAATACTCTGTTCGGAAAGGTGATTTGAAAAAGCATGAAAAGAAAAATCATCGCTGCGCTCGGTCTCTGTCTCGCCGCAGCGCTCGCGTTCACGGGCTGCGGCTCTTCCGGGACGGCTGAAACCGCCGGGAAAGTCCCCAGTCAGTCCGAGGTCTCCATCGCCAACGGCATCGTGGCGTGCGACGGACACGCCGCACTGGCGGAGAAGCTCGGTTTCGATGTGGCGCAGCTCGACTATCTGCCGTTTGATGCCTACTCCACCGAATATTACTCCTATTGGGACGAAATGGCACAGATAAATTACCACTGCGAAGACCGCTCCGTTACATTCCGCCAGGCGCGCGGCAGCGACGACATCTCCGGCGACTACAATAACTACGCAGATGAGCTGACCGTGGAGATAAACGCCGCGGAAGTAACGCTGCGCGGCGCGGACGATGCTTACTCCGTCGCAGTGTGGGAAAAGAACGGCTTTTCCTTTGCCATCTCCTGCTCGCCTGCCCTCTCTCAGGACGACCTGCGCAGTATTATAGAGCACATAGAGTACTGAAAAAAGCTGGATCGCCCGGAGCAATGCTCCGGGCGATACCTTTTTAATTAGATTAAAACTGAAAAATCCGAAAATCAGAGGTGCTGGTCGCGGTCTACTCTGTCGTAGAAATAATTCAGGACAGGCTCCATTGCGGAGGTCAGCTTCATATCAAGGTTGAAAAAGTACACCACGAACGTGACGGCAAACACGCCGAACGCAATGGCTGCGAGCTTCAAAAGCGCTTTTTTGACGAATTTCATACTCGTTCTCCTCTCATTACCACGATTCCTCGTCGTGGAGGACCTCAAGGCTCGGATCGACAGGCTCTTCACCCATAACGGTGCGCATATAGGTGTTGATCTGGTCGCGGACGCCCTGACGCGAAACCACGCGCGGGTCGAAAAGGTCGTGCGAGACCCAGACAAGGTTGATCCCGTACTCGCGTGCGCGCTCCTCGAACATGCCGTGCATACCGTCGAGCGCCTTGCAGCTCATATGCTCCCAGAGGATGACCAGATCCGCGTTGAATTCGGTCACAAACTCCCACAGATCGTCAAGCAGGACCTTGTAGCCGCCGTGTGTGCGGTTGCGCATGATCATCTTTTCAGTGAGCATGGCAATGTCGTATATTGCCTGCTCGCGGTTTTCGGGCGTGTCCTCCTCAGCGATCATCTTGGTGTTGTCCATTGACAGCATATCCGTGAGCGGAACAATGCCCCAGCAGTTGAGCAGCCACACAAGAAAGTCCATGTAATAATGGGACTGCACGCCCCATACGATGGCTCTGTGGCGGTACTCGTTGGCGGCCATTTTCTTTTTCTTATAAGCTTTCTCTGCAAGCTTCATGATCTTGCGGTCGGTCTCCTCGAAGACGGGCAGCCTGCCGCTGATGGCCATGTAGTTTGTCTCGGTATAGAGCGCGAGGTTTGAGCCGAACACCTGCGGATACGGGGTCTTGCTCATTTCCAGCCACTCAAGGCGGCACTTCGTGGCATAGTTGACGCGCTTGGCGCACTCAAAGTAATATTTCCAGTCCCACTTCTCGCCGGTGTGCTCCTCGATAAAGGCTATGGCATTGCGTATCTCCTGCGCGGCGTATTCCTGCACATCCTCATTTGTGTGGCGCAGCGGCGTGGCAAGCTGGAACACGGGGATGCCATCCTCAAACTCCATGCGCTTGGATATGACACCGTTGCCGAGGAGCGAGCCGTCGCAGGTCGTGTTGCACTGAACGGCGCAGCAGCCGATAATGGGCGCGTCGTCGTCGATGGAAACGCCCGCCTCCGCCTCCGGCATGGGGCATACGTCGCCCGCAAGCCCATACTGCTGGGCAACATCGATATAATGTATCGCCGCGCGCTGATTGAGAAGCACTGGGATATATGTGGAGGCTATCTCGCGGCTGAGTGGAACAACGGTCGGAAAGCCCATCATGATCGACTGCATTTCGTTCTCGTCTACAAGCACGACCTTCTTTGAAAACTCCGTGTCGTTGCCGATACGGCGGTCGCCGCGGAAGAGCTTGTCAAGCAGCTTTGCAACGTCCTCGACGATGATGTCCTGCTCTGCGTGGCATATGCGCAGATGCTCCCCGCGCAGTCCCTGCGTGTGGCGGTCTATCATCATGGGGACTGCCAGGTAATTTGCCATCCAGCGGTAGCGGAACATCGCCTTGATGTTGCGCGGCTTGACAAGGACGATCCTGAACATATTGATCCAGTTATAGAGCCATCTGGAGTAATCGTAAAGGGTGTCTGCAACGCCGCGCCATTCACGGCGGCTTCTGTAGCGTTTGCCCTCGACATAGAAGCGCCCGAAGTTTTCGCAGCCTATCCTCTTGTTGCTCATTTTTTCTCTCCCCCCTGAATCGACTTTATTTCAAGGCTTTCAACAAAGGCCTGAACACGTGTGCGCATCTGACCCGCGCCGGAGGCGATGTTATACGGGCGGTCAACCGACAGCACAGGATAACCGTAGTCGTCATGCAGGATATGCGAGCCCATCATGCGCTCATACGCCCACGGATCGCAGAATTTTATCTGCTCGTAGATTATGCCGTCCGCGCCGTACTCCTTTGCGAGTTTGTTGACATACTCGCGCCGTCCGACCATCTTCGCGGTGTCCATATAGCGCGGGCACTGCCCGCGGTACATATACTGCCGGCATATCTGCGTGAGCGCGTCCTCGTCGTCCGTCAGGGTGATCGGGTCGCGTCCGGGGAGAGAGCCGTAGCAGTAGCGGTCTGCACAGACGTATGCGCCCGTCTCCTCGATGAGCTTTATGAAGTCGATGTCGTCCACCTCAGACCCGACGACCACGACGCGCGCACGGTAGCTGCCCTTGGGCTCAGGCTCTCTGGTTTTAAGCTCCTCAAGCGTTTCCTCAAGCTTATCCATTATAAGATACTTCGGCGCGGCATAGGTTGCAAGCGTGATGACGCTGAACTCATACCCCGTGATGCGCGGCTGATCGCCCTTGCGGAACTCGCCTATCGCGCGGATAAGCTCGCACACGCGGTTATGCTCCGCCACCGCGCTGCGGATGGCGGCGTCGGAGGTATCGATGCCGAAAGCGTCGTGGAGCGGGGTGAGGATGTGGTTTCTGCACTGGAGGGTATAGAGATTAAGCCCGTTATCGTCCGCCTTCATGGGGATCTCCATATACTCGAAGAAGAACTTCTCCTTGTCCTTGCCCATGGTCTTGAGAAGCTCCATATTTTCCACGGCGCGGTTCATCATCGTGCAGCCGTCGGGCGTGATGAGGCAGTCGGCAAAGTTATAGCCGCCCTCTATCGCGCGTTCGAGCAGCGCGCGGCTGTACTCGCACAGGAAGCTTGTCATATAGTATGTCGCCATCTCCATCGAGCCCGTGCGCGGCGCGCGCAGGCGCACCGAAAACGCGCCCGGCAGATTCAGCAGCGGCTCGGGGGTGTTCTCGCAGACAAATGCCACGCACTTTTTCCCTTCGCCCTGCGCCTGGAGGATGAGCTCATTCTGCGCCTCCTGCAAGAGGTTTTCAAAATAGAGCAGATGCTTCAAATCTTTCATATCTTTGTTGTTCTCCCATCGTAAGCTTCCATAACTGGCGGTCATATTTCAACGACCGTTGATATTTTAGCACTGCGCATTGATTGTTACAATATACACAATGTCTGAAAAGTCAGGATTTTTTCCTTATTGTGCGGAAATCTCCTTTATGTTCATTTCATTGCCCTGGCTGAGCCAGGTCTCGGCGCTGCCGCAGTATGGGCAGATCTTGCCGTACTGCACGGTGGGGTAGGTCTTCTTGCAGGCGTTGCACCATGTGAGCGCGGGGATGGTCTCATAAAGGAGCTTTGCCCCCTCGATGAGCGGCGTTTTCTTCGCATACCAGTCCCAGCAGCTCACAAGGTATTCCGGGATAACGCCCGACACCTCGCCGAATTCCAGCGTGACTGATTCAATTTTCGTCAGGTCGTTGTCCTTTGCTATCTGCTCGACCTGTTCTATTACATAGGTGACTATACTGAGTTCGTGCATGATATTGCCTTTCAAAAAAGGCGCGGTGTTGCGCCGCGCCTTTTTTCTTTTCCGTGATGGTTTATATTACTTGCCGGTGAGCTGCTTCTTGATTATCCTGACCTGGCGCTTTGCGGCGTAAGGTCCGATAGCCTTGAACTTGTCCTCGGCGGGGATCATCTTGCTGTTCTGCGGGCGGTTGCGCACGAGGTGGATCGCGTCAAATTCGCACTTGGTGGTGCAGATGCCGCAGCCGATGCACTTGTTGGGATCGACGACGCTTCTGCCGCAGCTGAGGCAGCGGGAAGCCTCGGACTTTATCTGCTCCTCGGTGAAGGTGACGCGGTCGTCGCACATGGTCTTGACCTTCTTCGGGTCGATGACGACCTCGGCGCGCGCGGGTTTTTTGATCTTATCTGCCGGCAGTGTGACATTCTCCTTGTCCAGCTCCTTGAAATCGCGGAGGTTGCGGTGGATGGTGAGCGTCTGCCCGACGTTGACGAAGCGGTGGATGGACACGGCGCCCTCACGCCCGGAGGCGATGGCATCGATGGTGTACTTCGGTCCTGTGGCGCAGTCGCCGCCGACGAACACGTCTGCCTCTGCGGTCTGGAACGTCACGCCGTCATGCGCGATGAGCTGCCCGTCGTGAGTCTCGGCGGCAGTGCCGGCGAGAACGGCGCCATAGTCGGAGCGCTGCCCGATAGCGACGAGCACGTTGGAGCAGGGCACGGTGATGGTCTCGTTCTCGTCGTACACGGGGGCGAATCTGCCGTTCGCGTCGCGCACGGAGACGCAGCGCATCAGCTCAATGCCGGTGACCTTGCCGCCCTCGCCGAGAATTGCCTTGGGTGCCCAGGAGTTGTTGATGACGACGCCGTCGGCAAGCCCTGCGTTCTTTTCATCGGGAACGGTGGGCATCTCCTCGTCCTTCTCAAGGCAGTACATATTCACGCTGCCCTTGGTGAGGCGCACCGCAGCGCGCGCCACGTCGATTGCAGCGTTGCCGCCGCCGATGACGACCACATCGCCGCTGAGCTTTTTGAGCTCTTCCCTGTTGACGGCGCGCAGGAAGTCAAGACCGCCCTGAACGCCCGCAAGCTCCTCGCCGGGGATGTTGAGCTTTGCCGCCTTCTGAAGACCCACAGCGACGTAGAACGCCTTGAAGCCCTCCTCGCGCAGCTGCTGGATGGTGACGTCCTTGCCGACCTCAACGCCGCAGCGGAACTCCACGCCCATTTCGCGCAGAATGTCGATCTCGGACTTGACGACGTCCTTGCCGACGCGGAAGCTGGGGATACCGTTGACGAGCATGCCGCCGGGCGCTGCCTCCTTGTCGAACACGACCGGGCTGTACCCCTCGATTGCGAGGAAGTAAGCGCAGCTCATGCCGGCAGGGCCTGCGCCGATGATGGCGATCTTCTGGTCAAACTTCTCGTGCGTGCAGGAATTCATCGGCGGGACATAGCGGTGCTCCGCCTTCATGTCCTGCTCGGCGATGAATTTCTTGATCTCGTCGATGGCGAGCGGCTCATCGACCGTGCCGCGGGTGCAGGCATCCTCGCAGTACTTGCGGCAGATGCTTCCGCACACGGCGGGGAAGGGGTTATCTTTCTTTATGAGCTTGAGCGCGTCCGCATAGCGCCCGTCGGCCGCCATCTTGATATAGCCCTGAATGGCGATGTGCGCGGGGCAGGCGACCTTGCAGGGCGCAGTGCCCGTCGGCCAGGTCTGGATGCAGCCGTTCTCGTTTCTGTAATTCTTGTTCCAGTGATCCTCGCCCCACTTGGTGTCGTCGGGCAGCTCGTGGCGCGGGTACTGGATGGGACCTTCCTTGGTGCACAGCTTCTGCCCAAGGCGCACGGCGCCGGCGGGGCAGGTCTCCACGCACTTGCCGCAGGCGACGCACTTTTCCGGGTCGCTCTCGGCGGTGTAGGCGGAGGCGGAGAGGTTGGGCGTGTTGAAAAGCTGAGAGGTGCGCAGCGCGTTGCACACGCCCACGGCGCAGTTGCAGATGCCGAATATCTTGTTCTCGCCGTCTATGTTCGTGATCTGGTGGACGTAGCCCTTGTCCTCCGCCTTCTGGAGGATCTCCATCGCCTCTTCATAGGTGATGTCGCGCCCGTGGTTGGTCTCGCGGCAGTAATCGGCAAAGTCGCCAACGCCTATGCACCACTCGCCCTCGACGTCGCCCGAGCCCTCGCCGCGGATGCGCTGCTGCTTGCGGCAGGAGCACACGGAAACGCCGATGTGACCCTCGTACTTTTTCAGCCAGTGGCTGAGATGCTCAATCGGGAGGGACTTGCTCTCCGCAGGGATCGCCTTTTCAACGGGAACGACGTGCATGCCGATTCCGGCTCCGCCGGGAGGCACCAGCTCCGTGATGCCTGCGAGCGGCAGGTACGCCATGCGCTCGAAGAAATCGGCGGTCTCGGGGTACATATCCGACTGCTCGGGGTTTATCATCATTATCTCGGCGCTGCCGGGGACGAACATATCCAGCACCCAGCGCTTTTCATGGTTGGGGTTCTTGCCGTCAAGGTTTTCCCAGTGGAACTCCACAAGCCCGCTCTCGCTGACGGCCTGCAGGGCTTTCTCAAGATATGCTCTGTCAAACTGCGGGTTCTTTGCGGCAAGCTGCTCTATCGTGAGCGGCACGCGCTTTTTCATCGTCAGACAGATGTCGAGTATGTCGTCCGCCATCTTCTGGTCATACTTGTACGCCGTATACTTCAGTGCGGAGTTTATGCCCAGATACTCCGGGGATTCCGGGGTGATCTTATCCTTGCCGAGAAGTACGGTCGCTCGGTCGGTAATTACCTTACCAAGCTTTGCGATCTTTTCGTCCTTAGTCATTGGTCGCTGCCTCCTGTCAGATTATTCCTTAGCTGCATTTATATATTGTTCATATACCGTGTCTATGTTACTAAAACCGCCGCACTTAGTCAACAACTTAACACACGCTTTGTCACAACCCACAAAAAAGCTGCAAATGTTTTGAAAACAAGTTTTAAAAGTGGTTGACTTCAGCAAACAAATTTCATAAAATATACTTATAACACGTACAAAATGAGAGGTGCGTTTCATGACAGATATCAAGGATACCATAGCCCACGGCGCGGTCGAGCTGTTCAAGGCGCAAGGGTACAAGAACGTCAGCGTCAACGAGATATGCGCTCACTGCGGCGTGTCGCGTTCGGTGTTCTATTCCGTTTTCAACGGCAAGCGCGCCATACTGGATTACGTTGTGGCGAAGCCGCGCCATACCGACGAGGAAAGCTTCATGAAATTTGCCAACGCCGAGAACGACTTTGAGCGCATCTGGCAGCTTTTTGAGCGCTTCATCACAATCGCGCTGGAATTCGGTCCGGAGCTGACGAGCACGCTGTTCCTCATGCAGTTTGAGTCGCCGGAGGGCATACGCGCGGCGGTGCACTCGCTTGATGATCTTTTTGCCGCGCTTGCCAAAAACTGCGCCAGAGCAGGCATAATAGAAACCGAGGAAGAGCCGGAGCTGCTCTCAAAAATTGCGACCGATCTCATCGTGCACGAGCTTTACGTATGGTGCAGTCAGAACGGCAACTTCTCCCTGCGTGAGCGCGCCCGGCAGTATGCCGAGGTCGCCTACCATGTCAAGCCAGAATACCGCATGACCCCAGAGCAGCGCGCCGCGCTGTGAAGGAGGCAGAATGAAGGACAGTTTGAGCAGGTATACACTGCGTGTGGAACAGGAGCTGCTGGACAAACTCGGCTATGTCGCGGAATATGAGGGAAGGACAAAGAACAAGGAACTTGAGCAAATGATAAAGAAAAGGATCGCCGCATTTGAAAGGGAGCATGGAAAAATAGAACTATGATCCAATAAAAGTACATCAGGCAGCAGTCGCGTCGACTGCTGCCTGATGCTTTTCCCTTTTTCTTACGCCGCGCTACTGCTTTTCGCCCTCTCCGCTGTAATATGTCTCCACGCAGAAGCCGTTGTGCCCGCAGCAGGTGCAAGTGAGCTTTCTGAGCGTGGGCGTGTGCCGCGCCCAGAACGCCTCGCGCAGCGTGGGCTTGAAGACCGTGTGGCACTGCGGGCAGATATAGGCAACTCTTTTGAAATAGTACCGGCTGACCCACACGGCGTATACCGCGGCGACAGCCGCCCACACGGCGAAAAGCTGCCATACGCCGCGCAGTATCCAGAGTATTATGCCCGCCCATTGCAGCACGCTGACGGGTATGCCTGTGGCAAGCAGCGCCGCGTGCAGCCTTTTCATTTTGTTCTTGTTTTCCATTGCATAGGCTATGTCGGCTATGGAGTATACTGTGAAGCCGGATACGTTTTTCAGCTCGCGGCGCACATCGTCAAGCATATTGAGCTTTTTCTGCCGCTCGTCAAGCTCGGCGCGCAGCGTGCGCTCCTGTGCGGCGATGAGCGCGGATATGACGCCCTCCGGGTCATCCTCCTCGGTCATAAGCTCGCTTATGCTGCTGATGGATATGCCAAGACCGCGCAGAAAGCAGATGATCCGCATCCGCTTCAGGTCGTTCCCGGAATACAGGCGGCGACCGCCCTCGGACAGCTCACTGGGGACGAGTATGCCCCGCGTGTCATAGTACTGCACTGTCCGCACGGTCACGCCGCAGAGCTTTGCCAGCTCGCCAGTCGTATATTTTGACATAGCGCTTTCCCTCCTTCGCCGCCTATGATAGCGCATTACGCAGCGTCACAAGCAATACCCTACGCAGGGTAACAATTAAAATTTTTTGACGCATATAGCTCGTGCCTTGATTATACCGCAGATTCGCTGCTCCGCATACAAAAAATTCCCGATATGCGCAAACGCGGATCTGCACATATCGGGAATTTGCATTATACTTTCTTACGCCGCGGCGATCTCACCGCGCGCCTCCGCGATGAGAGCGGACTCCAGCTCCTCCTCGTTGGACGGCTCGCAGTCAACGCCCACAAGCTCGCCGCGCGTCATATCGACCCAGCAGTCGTAGCGCAGCCATTCCGTCCACAGCTCAAGCTCGGCATATTCGCCGTTACGCGAGGATGAGAGCAGATATGTTCTCTCGCCGTTCAGCCCCAGCTCGTTCAGAACCAGCTTATAAGCTTCGTTTTCAGTCATGTATTTATTCATTGTCAATTCTCCTTTCAGAGTGTTTCCTGTTCTTTCTTACTTCCAGTGCTTTCATGCTGTTCTCTCGTTCAGCATGGTCATATGATAACAGCAACTTTTAAGGAGATTATGAGAATAAATCAGACGATTTTTTAATATTGCGCGAACGATCTGTGAAGTTGGTCTGATAAAAGGCAAACTTTCCTCTTTTATCCGTGCGCAAACCGTGGTATACTTGAGGCAGCGCAGCATGATGCAGCAAGAACAGATTTATCCGGCACAGCAAAAGAGAGGAGAGGATCATGGGCAATACTTCCTTCACCGTGCGCGACGGCGAGAACTTCCGCCGCGGCAAAAGCTACTCCTGCTATAAAAAGCTCGGCGCGCATATCCGCCGCGAGGGCGGGAAAACGGGCGTGCGCTTCTGCCTGTGGGCGCCGCACGCGCAGAGCGTCAGCGTGATAACCTCCGTGACAGGCTGGGACGAGGGTGCAGGGCAGATGCGCCTGACCGAGGCCGGGATGTGGGAGATCTTTATCCCCGGCGTGCGCGCGGGCGACGTATACAGATACGTCGTCGTCGGTGCGGACGGCATAAAGCGCTATAAGTCCGACCCCTTTGCTTTCCGTTCGGAGCTTCGCCCGGCGAGCGGCTCTGTCGTGTGCCCGCTCAACGGCTACATCTGGCACGACACCGACATTCGCGCCGCATTTGCGCGGGAAAGCGCCCTTGAAAAGCCCATGGCTATATACGAAGTGCACCTCGGCTCATGGAAGAAGGATTACTCCCTCAATCCGGATGGTTTTCTCAACTACCGCCGCCTTGCCGACGAGCTGGCGGAATACCTTAACTTCATGGGCTACACGCATGTGGAGCTTATCGGCATCTGCGAATACCCGTTTGACGGGTCATGGGGCTATCAGGTGACAGGGTACTTCTGCCCGACCGCGCGCCACGGCTCGCCGAACGACTTTCGCTATTTTGTGGACACGATGCACACCCATGGCATCGGCGTCATACTCGACTGGGTCCCGGCGCACTTTCCCAAGGACAGCTTTGCTCTTGAGTGCTTCGACGGGACGGCACTGTATGAATCCGCCGACCCGCTGCTCGCGGAATACCCCGAATGGGGAACGAAGGCGTTTGATCACAGCAAGGGCGAGGTCAGGAGCTTTCTAATATCCAGCGCGTTCTATTGGGTGCGCGAATTCCACATTGACGCGCTGCGCGTGGACGCTGTCGCTGCAATGCTGTACACAAGCTTTGGGCGCGCCCAGTGGCGTCCGAATAAGTTCGGCGGGTCTGAAAATCTGGAGAGCACGGAGTTCCTGCGCCAGCTCAACTCCGCCGTGACCGGCAGAACCGGCGCGTACCTTATTGCCGAGGATTCGTCCATCCTCCCCGGCGTTACGGCAAGCGTCGAGGACGGCGGGCTTGGGTTTGAGTTCAAATGGAACATGGGCTGGATGAACGACACGCTCAAATATATTGAGGAAGACCCCATATACCGCCACTGGCTGCATGGGAAGCTCACGCACACGGCGGACTATGCCTTTACGGAGAATTATGTGCTCGTGCTGAGCCATGACGAGGTCGTCCACCTCAAGCACCCGATGCTCACGAAAGCCCCCGGCGACGTCGGGCAGCAGCTCGCCACGCTCAAAAGCCTTTATACATTTCAGTTCACGCACCCGGGAAAAAAGCTCCTTTTCATGGGGCAGGAGTTCGCCGAGGATCGGGAATGGGACGAAAACCGCGAGATAAACTGGGCGCTTGCAAGCGACTTTGGGCACAGGGATGTGATGCAGTGCGTGCGCAATCTCATAGGCATATATAAATTGTATCCCTCTCTGCACTGCGATTCGAAAAATCCCGCGACCTTTGAGTGGGTCAACAGCACCGATTCCGACCGCAACATCATAAGCTTCATCCGCCGCAACCCCTGGAACTATGACGGTGCGGTGCTGGTGGTGTGCTCATTCTCGCCGCTGCAGCATAACGGCTATCGCTGCGGCGTTCCGGGCGCGGGGCTTTATAAGCGCGTGTTCAGCACGTATGACAGTCTTCCGGGCGCGGGCGGTCCCGGCGAGCGCGGCGATATTCCGCCGCTTACCGCGCACAGCGGCGAGTGCGACGGACGTCAATACAGCATCAGCTATGATCTGCGCCCGTTTGAATCCATCATCGTGGAGCTGCCGAAGACCGAAGAGACTTAATGGGAGGCTATATATGGACATTGCATTGGACGAATTCCGCCTCGCGGCGGAGCGCATAGCGCCGATAATCCACCGCACGGAGCTTGAGCACTCCGCGACATTCTCCGCCATGACCGGCGGAGATATATTCCTCAAGTGTGAAAACCGGCAGAAGACCGGCTCGTTCAAGCTGCGCGGCGCGAGCAACAAGCTCGCCTCCATGGCCGCGCGCGGCGAGCGCGGCGGCGTCGTCGCCTCCTCCGCCGGCAATCACGCACAGGGCGTTGCGTATGCGGCGAAGATGTTCTCCATTCCCGCCACCATCGTCATGCCCGAGACAGCGCCCATCGCGAAGGTTCAGGCGACAGAGGGCTACGGCGCGCGCGTTGTCCTTGCTGGCAGCTGTTATGACGACGCCTACGCCGAGGCGTGCCGCATCTGCCGCGACGAGGGCGCAAAATTCCTGCATCCTTATAATGACATTGAGGTCATGACCGGGCAGGGCACTCTTGCTCTGGAGATACTCGAGCAGCTGCCCCAGGCGGACATAATCATCGTCCCCGCGGGCGGCGGTGGGCTTCTCGCGGGCGTTGCGGCGGCGGCAAAGCAGCTCAAGCCCTCGGTGAAGGTATACGGCGTGCAGGCGGAGGGCGCGGACGCGATCGCCCGGAGCTTCATGGAGGGCCGCCTCGTCACAACCGACACCGCCTCCACCATCGCCGACGGCATCGCCGTGAAAGCCCCCGGCGACATGACGGTCGGGCTTATCCGCCGCTGGGCGGACGGCGTCGTCACCGTGTCCGACCTTGAAATATCCGACGCGATACTGCAGCTGATGGAGCGCTCAAAGCAGATTGTAGAGCCTGCCGGCGCGACGCCGCTGGCGGCGGTACTGAACGGAAAGATAGCCGCGGCGGGGAAAAACGTCGTGTGCGTGCTCTCCGGCGGCAATATTGACGTCAGCTTTGTTCAGTGCATCATTGAGCAGGGGCTTGTCGCGCGCCACAGGCGCATGAAGTTCACGGTCACGCTTCTTGACCGCCCCGGCAGTCTCGCGCGGATGCTGGACGTCATTGCCGCCTCGCGCGCCAATATTCTCACCGTTGAGCATGACAAGCTCAGTCTCGGGCTCAACCCGAACGAAACGACCGTACATATCGCCTGCGAGGTTGCCGGCAGCGAGCACGGCGAGAGCGTGCTGAGCGCTCTTCGTGCGCAGGGCTATAAGGTGCACGAGCAATAGCATTAAGCAATAACATTGTAATATAGTATAAAGACCGGGCGCTTCACCGAAACGCCCGGTCTTTATGTACAGTGTCACAGTTTTCAGCCTTGCAGAAACCTGTCAAGCTCTGCAACGGTCTTGAAGTAGTTGGAACAATTTTTTCGCATAAACGCCTCGATCTGCGGCACATCGCTGCTCCAGCCGACCGCTGCAAAGTCCACGCCGCATTTGAGCGCCATGTCGTACCCCGGTTTAAGATCGTCTATCATCAGAAGTTCGGACGGCGCAAGGTCGAAGCGCCGCATGATGTCCTCAAGCGGGAAGGCATTCGGCTTGCGTTCTTCCACAGGACGCTCCCATCCGTACACCGCGTCCGGCATCGGCAGATCGTTCGCCTTGTAGTCGCGCAGGATATTATATTCTATCGAGTGCGACACAACACAGATAAGTCCGCCCTCGCGCCGCTCTCGCTCCATTATCTCCTTTATGCCGGGGTAGGCGGTCGGTATGTGGTCATTGACCCATGCGCGCCAATACTCCGTCTCATCCGCGATGTCGTTGTCGTCCATGCCGTATTCGTCGCGGCAGAATTCGAGAAAGCCGGGGTCAAAGTTACGGATGAAGTACTCCTCCAGCGTGCACGTTTTTCCCGGATAGCGCGTTCTGGTGTACTCGACAAAGCAGGGGTAGTGTATGGTGGCAGTGCTGTCAACGACCGTGTCGTCGTGGTCAAAAACAAGGCATTTATACCGCATCTCTCGTCTCCTTCTGTATAATTCAAAAATATGACCGGCATAAGTCGGTCATATTTTCATGTGTTCGCTGTATATGTTCTGCTGTTTAATAGAATGTCGCCACTGGCTGCTCCGGCGCCTGACAGGGCTGCGCGTCGATATAGGTCAGCACCGGTCCCTTGCGGGAGTAGGCGCGATTGAACTTGAAGTTGACGCGCGCCGTGAGGATCAGCCAGCTGTCGTCCTGAATAGTGTCCGCCTTGTCCCACTGGCATACCAGCCCCGCGAACTGAATATCCTCCACGCAGCAGGTCATGACGTGCCGCCCGACAATGAAGCAGTGCTCCGGCATTTTTTTGCGCACAAGCGCGCGGCACTTGAAGCGCACCGTCTTGTTTTCATATTTCTTCGGCTCTTCCGAGAGGTCGCGGTACCACTCGGCAAAATCCGCATCACCTATTTCGATGATCGGCGCGTCGATGTCAAACGGCAGCGGATCGACAATGTCGTCATATTCCACCTTTCCGTCCTCGTACTCATATGCGATGTCGGCGCGCCGGGAGGCGGCGCGGACGATCTTGTGGAATTCCATCTTGTCCATATCCGGCTTAAAGCGGTTGAACACCACCAGCTCGCAGCTTTTCAGCTTGTCGTAGACAAGCTGGCGCATATTGGCATTGTAGCTGATAAACGTGGTTGCATCGGCAAACATGAATTCCTGATACACCATCCAGCCCTCGGGCATAGCGCTGTAAAGCGCATCGAGAAGCCACATTCCGTTGTATTCAATGACGACGCGCTCCGCCTCCGTCTCGTTCAGCCAGAGCGACAGCTTCCCTGCGTTCAGCTCCTCCGCCGTCTCCACCTCGCGGATAAAGACGTTCTTATCGGCAAACTGGTCGGGCGCGTACTCCTCCTCGCCCTCCTCGCACACCAGAAGCAGCGTCCGCTCGCCGTTGCAGAAGCGCTTGTCCTCCAGCGTCTCCTGAATGAATCTGGTCTTGCCGCTCTCCAGAAAACCCGTGAACAGGTATACCGGAATATCGTTTGTTTTCTTACTCAATCTCAAACAGCTCCTTCAGCGCCGCCTCGTTGAGCTTCGAGCCGATCACGCACAGGCGGCCGGTGACGGCGGCGTTGCCGCGGCGGATGTCAGCCTCGCCGGGAACGTAGTCAAAGTATATCCATTCGCCGTCGGATGCGTCTACAAAGCCCTTGGCGCGCAGTACAGTGCCGAATCTGCCGCTGTCGGCAAGCTCGTCGAGCATGGCGCGCAGCGCGCTCTCAGTGAATTTTTTCGGCGTCTCCACGCCCCAGGAGGTAAATATCTCGTCGGCATGGTGATGATGGTGATGCCCGTCATGGTCGTGGTCGTGGTCATGGTCGTGGCAGCCGCAGGTGCAGCCCTCGCCGTGCTCATGGTCATGATGATGCTCATGCTCGTCATGGTCATGGTCATGGTCATGGTCGTGACCGCAGCAGCACCCGTGCCCGTCATGGTCATGATGGTCGTGATGGTGCTCGCAGGTCTCATGCTCCATATGCTCCATATCCTTTTTCAGCGCGTCGCCGTCCATCGCCGCCTTTATCTGCATCCCATCGAGCTTGCTCCACGGGGTTGTGATGAGACTGGCAGTCGGGTTGAGCCTGTGCAGAAGCTCGCTTGCCGCGACGACCTTGCTCTCCGGCGCGGTATCGGTGCGGCTCAGGACGATAATGTCCGCGTTCTCGACCTGATCGTTGAAGAATTCGCCGAAATTGCGCATATACATGCGGCACTTGCCCGCGTCCACAACGGTCACCTTCGCGCCTACCGACGCGCCCTCTACCTGCTCTACCGCGCGCGCCACGTCGCTGAGCTTGCCCACGCCTGACGGCTCTATAATGATGCGGTCTGGCGCATACTCGTCCATAACCTTCTTGAGCGCCTTTTCAAAGTCGCCGACGAGGGTGCAGCAGATGCAGCCGGAATTCATCTCGGTGATCTCCACGCCGGCATCCTTGAGGAAGCCGCCGTCAATTGCGATCTCGCCGAATTCGTTTTCTATCAGCACAAGCTTCTCGCCCTTGTACGCCTCTGCAATGAGCTTGCGGATGAGCGTTGTTTTCCCTGCGCCGAGGAAGCCGGAAAATATGTCTATTCTGGTCATGTTAAGACCTCCATGTAATGATAATATTTTTTTCAAAAACATATTATATCACTGTTTTTTCGTTCTTACAAGCATCGTAAGCTTTGTTCACAGTTTATTACCTTTTGAGTTATCAGGCTTGCTTTACACAAAAGCACAGTGTATAATAAAATGCAGTATTGCATAATGCGTCAAGATCATTCAGCGAATTGTGCGGCGCTGCCTCAGATGTCTTTTAAAAGAAGCGAAAGGAACGGTTATGAAAGGAATAATACTCGCCGGCGGCACCGGGTCGCGGCTTTATCCCATCACACGCTCCATATCAAAGCAGATCCTCCCGGTATACGATAAGCCCATGATATACTATCCCCTGTCGGTGCTGATGCTCGCCGGGATACGCGAGATACTCATCATCTCCACCGAGCGCGACATCGGCGCATTCCGCGACCTGCTCGGCGACGGGCGCTGGCTCGGGCTTGAGCTGAGCTACAGGGTGCAGTCCGCACCGCGCGGCATTGCCGAGGCGTTCATCATCGGGGAGGACTTCATCGGCGGTGAGAGCGTCTGCCTTATACTCGGCGACAATATCTTCTACGGCGGCGGCATCAGCATAGGCGTGAAGGAGGCGGCGCAGCTCAAGGACGGCGCTGTCATCTTCGGGTATTATACGCCCAATCCCGAGGGGCTGGGCGTGGTGGAGTTTGACGAGGAGCACAACGTCGTATCCATTGAGGAAAAGCCGGAGCATCCCAAATCCAATTACGTCGTTCCGGGGCTGTATTTTTACGATAACGACGTCGTCTCTATCGCCAAAAGCGTCAGACCGTCGCAGCGCGGCGAGCTTGAGATAACAAGCGTGAATAACGAGTATCTCCGCCGCGGCAAGCTCAAGGTCAAGCTTTTCGGGCGGGGGCTTGCATGGCTCGACACGGGCACGCACGAAAACCTGCTCGCGGCGGCAAACTTCGTGCAGATCGTGCAGTCGCGCCAGGGGCTGTACATTTCCTGCGTGGAGGAGATAGCCTACCGCATGGGTTACATCACCGCGGATGATCTTATGAAGCTTGCCCAGCCCATGCTCAAGACCGATTACGGTCAGTATCTTAAACGTATTGCGGTTGGTGAAATATGAAAAGAGTTCTCGTTACAGGCGGCGCGGGCTTCATCGGCTCGAATTTTGTGCAGTATATGCTCAAAGAGAAGCAGGATATTGAGCTGCTCGTCAATCTGGATCTTCTGACCTACGCGGGCAACCTTGAAAACCTGCTGCCCGTGCAGGGGGACAAACGCTATGTGTTTGTCCACGGCGATATACGCGACAAAAAGCTTGTCGGCGATATATTCGATAAGTACGATTTTGACACTGTCGTCCACTTCGCGGCAGAATCCCATGTTGACCGCAGCATACTCGAGCCGGAGCTTTTCCTTACCACAAATATCGTCGGCACGCAGACGCTGCTCGACGCCGCCAAACGCCACTGGAAGCTTGAGCCGGACAACAAGTATTCGCGCGAATACCGCGAGGGCGTTGTGTATCTTCAGGTATCCACGGACGAGGTCTACGGCGCGCTGGGCAATACCGGCATGTTCACCGAGACCACGCCCATCGCCCCAAACTCCCCCTATTCTGCTTCCAAAGCCGGCGCAGATCTTGTCGTGCGTGCGTACCATAACACATACGGCATGCCCGTGAACATCACGCGCTGCTCAAATAATTACGGTCCCTATCAGTTCCCGGAGAAGCTTATCCCGCTCATGCTCCACAACGCTGAAAACAACAAAGCACTGCCCGTATACGGCGACGGCATGCAGATACGCGACTGGCTGCACGTGCACGACCATTGCGCCGCCATACGCACGGTGCTTGAAAAAGGCGTGCGTGGCGAGGTGTATAACATCGGCGGCAACAACGAGCGCGCGAACATAGAGATCGTCAAGCTCATTCTCGACGAGCTTGGCAAGCCCGCAAGCCTCATTGAGCATGTGCAGGATCGCCCCGGTCACGACCGGCGCTACGCCATCGACAACACCAAGATCACCACCACCCTCGGCTGGGCGCCGGAGTATACGTTCCAGCGCGGCATGCATGAAACCATCCGGTGGTATCTTGAGAACCGTAGCTGGGTCGATCATGTCATATCCGGCGATTATCTGGATTATTACAGCAAAATGTATGCCTCCGTATAAGCGGCGGCGTGTACAGCGTGTAAACCAAACAGCGCAATACCCACCCGGCTTGCTGAGCCGGGTGGGTATTGCCATATATGAGCAGGGCGGATGCTCTCCGATTTTTACTTGTTGACTCTGCCTATGCCGAATTCCGCCGAGGCGAGTGTCTGGCTGCCGTCCGCAGCGACGAGCGGGATAACTATGCGGTAGCGCCCCTCGCTGAGCTTATCATAATGCGCCGAGAAGTTGAACGTCACATCCTCCGTGCCGCCGCCGGGCAGCGTATATATCACCATGATGACCGCCTCCTGCCTGTCCGGCACAATGAGCCACTTTGACCCGTCGTATATCTCAAGGCGCTGCACGGCGTCATAGGTATAATCCGTGTCGGTGAGGTTTTCCAGCGTCATGGATACCTCCTCCGTCTCGTCGGTGACGGTGCGCTGCTTGATGAAAAGCTGCACCTTGTCGTTGAAGGTGCTGTCGTTATACTCGCTCTCCTTCAGATCGTTCATGTCGCCCGGCGCCAGCTTCGCCGCGCCGCAGGCGCACATAAGCACCGTGAGAACAGCGCAGATAAACGCGATAACTATCTTCTTCATTCTTTCTTTCGGTGCGGAACATCTCGCCGCACACTCTCCTTCCCTAATATAACGCAGCGGCTGACCGCCTTATTTATGATGCGTTCGCTTGCCGCGGTATATTAGACTGCGCACGAGGAAAAATGTTCCCACGTATTTTGCCCGGCGCGCCTCGTCACTCCACGGTGTCGAAGCTCAGCTGCACCTTGAAGAGGTCGCCATCGACCACCAGCGTCATCACGCCCTTTTGCAGCTGCGTGAGGCTGCTCGCTATCGACAGCCCAAGCCCGCTCCCCTCGGTGTTTCGTGAGCTGTCGCCGCGCACAAAGCGCTCCATCAGCTCCTCCTCGCTGACGTTGAGACGCGACTTTGAAATATTCCGGAACGTCACCGCCGCCCCGGGGCGCAGCGCGTCCCCGCTCAGGTGCGACACGCGCGTGAGATCGAGATATACGCGCGTCCCCGGCATTGCGTATTTGCAGATATTGTTCATGAGGTTGTCGAAGATTCGCCAGAGATGCCGCCTGTCCGCCATGATGTACACCGCCGCCCCGGGCTTTGTCACCACAAGCTCCAGACCCGCATCTTTCAGCTTGTCCTCATACTCCCCCGCAGTCTGCGTCAGCATCACGCCCAGTTCGCAGCGCTCAAAATTCACGCTGAGATTCCCTGTCGCCGCCTTCGACGCCTCCATCAGGTCGTCTATGAGCTTTTTCAGCCGCGCCGCCTGCCGAGACAGCACGTCAAGATACTCTCTGACCTTCTTGTTGTCTATCTCCTCCTTCTCCATAAGATCAACATAGTTGACAATGGAGGTGAGAGGCGTTTTTATGTCATGGGATACATTGGTGATAAGCTCCGTGCGGAAGCGCTCGCTCTTGACGCGGTCGGCAATGGCTTTATTCATGCCGTCGGTGATGCTGTTGAGATCCTCCCCGTGCTCGCGCAGAGGTCCGCGCAGCTTCGAGGTGTCAACGCGGCAGTCCACATTGCCCGCCGCGATCTCATGCCCCGCCGCCAGCAGTTTTTTCATCCCGGCAAGAAGATATATCGCAAAGCCGCAGAGCACCAGCCGCTCTATAAACCAGCCGTTTATCAGTG
Source organism: Clostridiales bacterium UBA5888 (assembly GCA_002431965.1). Taxonomy (GTDB): domain Bacteria; phylum Bacillota; class Clostridia; order Oscillospirales; family Oscillospiraceae; genus Limivicinus. The sequence continues at coordinate 20,999 of DJEW01000011.1, read as the reverse complement.
CGCCGAGACTGTGCTGCGCGATAAGCATCCAGAAAAACTCCGCAGCCAGCACGCCGAGCATTATGAGCGCCGCTTTCGGCATGAGCGGGATGCTCCTGCAAACCGCGCTCACCGCGCCCCATACTTTCCGCACGACGCGCCGCAGCCACGAAAGCAGCTTATAGCACAGCGTACCCTTTATCGCCGTGTGCAGCTTTATGCGCACGGCAAAGCTCATGCACCACCAGAGCGCCAACACCACGCCGCCCATTATCAGCAGCCCTATCAGCGTCAGCGTCACGGCGTTGATGTCACCGGCAGACACATTGTCCCCAAGGCTCACGCCAAAACCGAGACACATTACCGCAGCAGCCATCATAATTGCCGTGAAGAGGTCAAACGGTATCTTCTCCGCCCATGTCGGCGTGACTGCGCCGTCCGGCGCGCACCGGCCCGCCGCCGCCATGAGAAACGCAAAGAGCGCCAGCGCCAGCGCGCCGGATACGAGCGCCGCCGCCAGAAGATCATAGCGCGCGGCATACAGTGCGTCAAATACGCTCAGAGTAATGTACAGCTCGCTCGTTTCCGGCACTTGCGCAAGAACATAGCCCGTTATGGTGTAGGGCATGAGCGCCGGGACGTAGAGCGTGTTGGAGGTTCCGGCTGTGTTTTCGGCGGTTTCGGTGCTATCCGGCGATGCGGATGCCCGGTCAGCCCATACGTACCCTTTGCCGCCGTCTCCGCTCTGCACGATGAGTCCGCGCTCCATGCCGGCAGCGCGCTCTTCAACGTAGCTCATGCTCAGCGGCTCTTTCGTGTACTGCACCTTCTGTCCGTGGTACGTGCCGTACACCTCGTCGCCGTTTTTATCGCGTATTGTAAATACATATGCGCTGTCCGCCGTAACGCCGCCAGCGTCTCCGACCGTCACGAAATCTGCAAGGACGCTGTAACCCTCGTTCCAGCACCATTCTGACAGCACCGACTCGCGCGCGTCCGCCGCACCGATCCGGTATGCGTCCGCACCGTACAGCGCCGCAACGCCGGCAACGCTTGCGCACAGCGCCATCAAAAGCGCCGCGGTCAGTACAAAAGCACATGCGCGCGCCGCCTTGCCGTTCAAAAGTCTGTTCATGCTCTGCAGCCCCTTTCCTTTGGGCGTTCAAATTTGTACCCCTGCCCCCACACCGCCTTTATGTAGCGCGGCTCGGCAGGGTTTATCTCTATCTTCTCGCGCAGGTGCCGTATGTGCACCGCCACGGTGCTCTCCGCGCCGTAGGGCTCATCCTCCCATACGCGCTGGTATATCTCGCGCGGTGAGAATACCTCATCCGGGCTTTTCATAAGAAGCTTGAGTATATCATACTCCGTCGGCGTCAGAAACACCTGCTCTCCGTCGGCGAACACGGTCTTGCGCCTGTCGTCAAGGCTTATCCCGCCGTACTCCAGCGTTGACGGAGCGGGTGCGGCGCTTCCGCCCAAAAGCATATACCGTCTCAGCTGCGAACGCACACGCGCAAGCATCTCCACGACGTTGAAGGGCTTTGTGATGTAATCGTCCGCCCCGACGTTCAGCCCCAGCACCTTGTCTGTGTCCTCGCTCTTCGCCGTCAGCATGATAACGGGGACGTTGCTCACGCGGCGTATCTCCGCCATGGCGCTTATTCCGTCCATCACCGGCATCATTATGTCCATGAGTATAAGATGCACCTCGTCCTCCGTGCTCAGCTTCTCTACCGCCTCGCGTCCGTTGTACGCCTCCACGACGGCGTATCCCTCGCTCTCAAGATATATTTTCAGCGCGGCGACAATATCTTTCTCATCGTCGCAGACCAGTATTCTGTACATTTCCTCACCTCACGTATATACTACCCCATCCGCAATTAAAAACCAATGGGAAAAACCATTAAATTTTGATTAAGGTCAAATTATGCTCCAGTTCAGGGGCTCAGCGGCAATATTTCAAACTTTTTAATCGTTTTTCTACCTCCGGTAGAGAGGATTCTACCGCGGATATACCCTCTCTCCGCATCCGTATACTCTTTGCCGCGCAGGTAGCTTGAGTTTTTTGCCCATTGCTGGTATATTATTTATCGGCACAACGCCCAAGGAGATACCAGATGAGCTATAGAATATTCACGGACACCTCCTCCAACCTCCCGACTCCCATGCTGCGCGAGCTTGGAGTAGAGGTCATTCCTTTCACTTATTTTGTTGACGGCAAGGCGCAGAGCTGTCTTGACACGACCGCCTTTGACGGCGACGCTTATTATGCCGCACTGCGCGAGGGCATGCACGTGACGACGGCGCAGATCGCGCCGCAGACGTATATGGACGCTTTTACCCCCGTGCTTGAAGGCGGGGAGGATCTGATATACGTGTCCATGTCGTCGGGCATAAGCGGCTCGTGCAACTCCGCGCGCATCGCGGCAGGCGAGCTGAAGGAGCTTTATCCCACACGCACCGTGCGCGTGGTTGACACTCTCGCCGCATCGCTGGGCGAGGGAATCGTCGTGCAGCGCGCGGCGCAGCTGCGCGGCGCCGGCATGGAGCTTGCCCGCGCGGCGGAGGAGCTGGATGCGCTCTCCCGGCGCGTGTGCCAGATATTCACCGTGGACGACCTTATGCATCTGCGGCGCGGCGGGCGGCTATCCAACATCGGCGCTGTCGTGGGCACGGTTCTGCAAATAAAGCCGCTGCTTTTGGGCAACGAGGACGGCAAGATAATCTCCATCGCCAAAATACGCGGCAGAAAGCACTCCGTTGAGGCGCTCGCGGAAAAATACGACGCTCTTGTCGAAGCGCCGGAAACGCAGACCGTCGGCATCGCACATGCCGGTTGCCGCAAGGACGCGGACTTTCTTGCTTCTCTCCTCAGGCGCACTAAGCCGCCGAAGGATATACTCATCGTTGATTATGAGCCGATGACCGGCGCGCATGTCGGTCCGGGGGCGCTGGCGCTCTTTTTCGTCGGGGGCGACGGCGTGCGTTCCACTCGGTAATTTGTTCTGAATCCTTCCTTTCTCCCTTCTTCTTCGCTGAAAGCCGCCCATGGGCAAAACCCATGGGCGGCTTGTTCTCCTTCTCCGTCTTCAGATTTTTACTCGTCCAGCTTCAGCACCGCTAGGAACGCTTCGGTCGGTATCTGCACCGTGCCCAGCTGGCGCATCTTCTTCTTGCCCTCTTTCTGCTTTTCCAGCAGCTTCTTCTTTCGCGTGATGTCGCCGCCGTAGCATTTGGCAAGCACGTCCTTGCGCATCGCCTTGACGGTCTCCCGCGCGATTATCTTCCCGCCGATCGCCGCCTGCACAGGCACCTCGAAGAGCTGGCGCGGGATGTTGTCCTTCAGCTTTTCACACAGCTTTCTCGCGCGCGCGTATGCCTTCTCCCGGTGCGCAATGAAGCTGAGCGCGTCAACCTGATCGCCGTTGAGAAGCATATCCACCTTCACAAGGTCGCTCGGCTTATACTCGCTCAGCTCGTAGTCGAGCGAGGCGTAGCCCTTCGTGCGCGCCTTGAGCGTGTCGAAGAAGTCATATATAATCTCGTTGAGCGGCATTTCATAGTGCAGCTCGACAAGGCGCGTGTCAAGATACTGCATGTTCTTATACTCCCCGCGCCTGTCCTGGCACAGAGGCATGATGTTGCCGATAAACTCCTCCGGCGTGATGATGGAGACCTTCACAAAAGGCTCCTCCGCTTCGGCAATGGAAGCGGGGTCGGGATAATTGTGGGGGTTATCGACCATGACGGTGCTGCCGTCGGTCTTGATGACCTTGTAGATGACGGATGGCAGCGTCGTGACAAGCTCAAGGTCAAATTCGCGCTCCAGGCGCTCCTGGATGATCTCCATATGCAGCATCCCCAGAAAGCCGCAGCGAAAGCCAAAGCCCAGCGCCACCGAGCTCTCCGGCTCATACGAGAGCGATGCATCGTTGAGCTTGAGTTTTTCCAGCGCGTCGCGCAGATCCGGGTATTTTGAGCCGTCCTCGGTGTATATGCCGCAGTAGACCATCGGCCGTGCGGGGCGGTATCCCGGCAGCGCCTCCGCCGTGGGGCGGCCGGTCTCTGTGACGGTGTCGCCGACGCGGGTGTCCTCCACGTTTTTGATGCTGGCGGTGAAGTAGCCCACGTCGCCCGCGGCGAGCTCGCCGCACGCCTCAAATCCTATCGGACGCATATGCCCGACCTCGACTACCTTATATTTTGCACCGGTGCTCATAAGCAGTATTTCCGTGTCGCGGCGGATCACGCCGTCCACCATGCGCACAAAAACGATGACGCCGCGGTAGTTGTCGTACTGGCTGTCGAATATGAGCGCCTTGAGCGGCGCGCCCGCATCGCCGGACGGCGCGGGCACGTTCGCCACAATGTCCTCAAGCACAGCGTCGATGTTCACGCCGTTTTTTGCGCTGATCTCCGGCGCGTCCTGCGCCGGAAGACCGATTATCTCCTCCACCTCGTTTTTTACCCGCTGCGGGTCGGCTGCGGGGAGGTCTATCTTATTGATAACGGGGAGTATTTCAAGGTTGTTGTCGAGCGCAAGATAGGTGTTGGAGAGCGTCTGCGCCTCAACGCCCTGCGATGCGTCGATTATCAGCACCGCGCCCTCGCACGCCGCGAGAGAACGGCTGACCTCATAGTTGAAGTCCACGTGTCCCGGCGTGTCTATAAGGTTGAGCGTGTATGCCTGCCCGTCCTTCGCGTGATAATTCAGCCCGACGGCGCGCGCCTTTATCGTGATGCCGCGCTCGCGCTCAAGATCCATATTGTCAAGTATCTGATCCTCCATCACGCGCTGCTCGACGGCGTTGCATTTTTCTATCAGTCTGTCCGAGAGAGTGGACTTGCCGTGGTCAATGTGCGCGATTATGGAGAAATTGCGTATAAGCTTTTGATCTATCATTGCCGTTCCTTCCTCATTTGAGCTTGTCGAACACACCCTGCGCGCTGTCTATCAGACCTCGCACGCCTTTGCACAGCTCTTCCACCGTCCGTGCGGCAAGCGCTGCGGCATCCTGCTCGTCGCTGCGGCAGAGAAGATAATCCGCGCTCACGCCGTAATAGTCGCACGCGCGGCACACAAAGCCCAGCCCCGGCTCGCGCGCGCCGTTTTCATAGTGGCTGAGCAGCGCCTGGCTTATATTAAGATCGGCGGCCGCCTGCCGCTGGCTGATATTACGCTCGCGGCGGAGCGCCGAGAGCGTCGCGGGAAAGGTGCGTGTCATCCTCCCAACCTCTTTTCTTCCTTTCATCTTCCTTGCGTGATTACCTCCGGTATTATACGGTATTTTACCCCTCTGCGTCAAGAAAATCTCTTCCGGCGCAAAAATTTGTATTTATTTGTGTTCAATGCTTGAAAATCGGCTCAGGTAGTGGTAGATTATATATATCCGTTATTTATTCAAATGGAGGATAATAAAAATGTTTGAAAATCTTATCGACATACTCAAAGCCAACCCCCGCAGAATCGTCTACACCGAGGGCTCTGACGCGCGCATCCTTGAATCCGCAGCACGGCTCAAAAAGGACGGTTTCCTCACGCCGGTACTCGTCGGCAATGTGGACGAGGTAAAGGCTGCCGCTGCAAAGGGCGGCTTTGACATCGACGGGCTTGAGATCATCGACCCCGCCGCCTATGACAGAATGGACGAAATGGTCGCGGCAATGGTGGAGCTGCGCAAGGGAAAGATGACGCCGGAGGAGTGCCGCGCCAGTCTCATGAAGAGCAACTACTTCGGCACGATGCTTGTGAAGATGGGCGTTGCGGACGCGCTGCTCGGCGGCGCGACCTATTCCACCGCTGACACCGTCCGCCCCGCGCTTCAGCTCGTCAAGACCAAAAAGGGCGCTAACCTCGTCAGCTCCTGCTTTATTCTCGTCCGCGGGGATGAAATGCTCTGCATGGGCGACTGCGCCATCAACATCTCCTATGAGGACAAGCTCGACAAGGACGGCAATGTGAAGCTCACCGCCGCCGCCCAGCTCGCCGAGGTCGCCGTTGCGACGGCGAACACCGCAAAGATCTTCGGCATGGATCCCAAGGTCGCAATGCTTTCCTACTCCACCAAGGGCTCCGGCAAGGGTCCGGCCGTCGATCTTGTCCGCAACGCCACTGCCATTGCCAAGGAAATGGCGCCGGAGCTTGCCCTCGACGGCGAGATGCAGTTTGACGCCGCCGTCTCCCCCGTCGTCGGTCAGCTCAAGTTCCCCGGCAGCAAGGTCGCGGGCTACGCCAACACCTTCATCTTCCCGGAGATCCAGTCCGGCAACATCGGCTACAAGATCGCCCAGCGTCTCGGCGGGTTCGCCGCTTACGGTCCTATCCTTCAGGGTCTCAACGCCCCGATAAACGACCTCAGCCGCGGCTGCGACGCAGAGGAAGTCTACCAGATGTCCATCATCACCGCCGCACTGGCGTGATCGATCCTCGGCAGCAGATAACGAAAAAGAGCCGGCTGAATGCCGGCTCTTTTTTTGAATGGGAGGCAACGCAATGGAAAGAGAGCTTTATATGCGTCAGGCGCTCGCGCTCGCGCGCGCGGCGATGGACGCGGGAGAGGTTCCCGTGGGCTGCGTAATAGCTGACGCCGTCGGGCGCATCGTCGGCACGGGGCGCAACCGGCGCGAGGAAGCCGCCGACGCGACCGCCCACGCGGAAATAGAGGCGATACGCGCCGCGTGCGCCGCGCTCGGCACGTGGCGTCTGACGGGCTGCACCATGTTTGTCACGCTTGAGCCCTGCCCGATGTGCACGGGCGCGATAATCATGGCGCGCATACCCACGCTTGTTTACGGCGCGCGGGAAGCACAGACCGGCTCGTGCGGCAGCGTTATAGACCTTTTCGCCGAGCGCTATGGGCATTCGCCAGCCGTTTTCCCCGGCGTGCTCGCCGATGAAAGCGCCGCACTCCTGCGCAAGTTCTTTCGGGGAAAAAGAGAGAACCAATAAAAAATGCCCACCATAAGGTGAGCATTTTTTATGCTTTTCCGTCACGCCCTGACCGTGCCGTCGGCGTTGAAGAGGGGAAGCTTATTGAGAAAGATGATGTCGCTGCGCTCTGCCGCGTCGCCCTCGGCAAGCGGAGCCATGCGCCCTGCGATAATGCCGCCGCACTCTGTGACGAGCGTCTCCAGCGCACGAAGGGATTCACCGGTGGAAATAACATCGTCCACAAGCAGCATGCGCTTGCCGCGGATGAGCCTGGCGTCCTCGGCGTCGAGCACCAGATGCTGCACGCCCATTGTGGTGATGGAGCGCACATCAACGGAGAACACGCCCTGCATATACGCCTTTGCGCCCTTGCGCACGACAAAGTACTTGTTCGCGCCGCTCTGGCGCGCCATTTCATAAATAAGGGGGATTGCCTTTGCCTCGGGAGCGATGAGATAATCATACTCCGGGGCAAGCTTGAGAAGCTCGGAAGCGCAGTGGACGGTCAGCTCAACGTCACCGAACATGACAAACGCGCCGATGTAAAGGTCATCCGTAACCTTGCATATCGGCAGCTCGCGTTTTAAGCCGGCAACGTCCATCTCATAAGTCATTTTCAGATTCTCCTCCTGATAAGAGCTAATATGTTTATAACACGGATATTTTACAGTATATCGCGAAAAAATCAAGACCAAATTGCAAAATACCGAAAGAAAACATGATATCATGCAACAAAGGACTGCGCCCCTGGGGGGTGCAGCCCTTCGTTGTTTGGGAGAAAAGAGAGGTTAGGAGTAGAAAAGTATCAAAGTTATTGTACCGCGCCGTGCGCGTGAAGCATCCGCCTTATTCCGGCTTCGCTTCGTCGAAGGTGATGGAGACTGTCATGCTCTCACCCGCGCGGTAGAGGGTTATCTCGGCGGTATCGCCGGCGGAGTAGCGCCGCACGGCGGATTTGAGGTCGCTGTAGCTCTCAATATCCTTATCGCCGACCTTGGTGATGATGTCGCCGGTCTGGATGCCTGCCTTTTCAGCGCAGCTTCCGGGATTGACCCCGGCGACCATCGCGCCGACAGGCCAGCCGTAGTAGTTTGCATACATGGAGTTATAGTCATTTCTTAGGGAAATGCCCATATACGCCTTGCCGGTGACATAGCCCTTTGTGATGAGATCGTTGGCAATGCTTGCCGCGTCGTTGATTGGTATTGCAAAGCTCAGACCCTCAACGCCGTCGGAGCTGTATTTTGCAGTCACCACGCCCACAACCTCGCCATGGGTATTGTAAACGGGACCGCCGGAGTTGCCGGAGTTGACCGCCGCATCAAACTGGAACATATTGATAGGCTCTGAATTGGACTCGGTGGAAATGAGCCTGTCCAGCGCGCTGACATGACCTGTCGTCATGGAGAAGTCCAGCTCGCCGAGCGGGTTGCCCACGGCGTAGACCTCATCGCCGACCTTCATTGTATCGCTGTCGCCTACTGTGACATGGGGCAGATTCTCGCCCTCTATCTTCAGCACCGCAATGTCGTTCTCCTGCTCGTACCCGACGACGGAGGCAGTATACTTCGTGCCGTCATGCGTCATTACGGTGATGTCAGCCTTGCTTTCGTAAGCCGTCTCGATGACGTGGTAATTGGTCAGGATATAACCGTCAGCCGTGAGGATGAAGCCCGAGCCGCTGACTGCGGCGGAGGAGCTCATGCCGAAGAAGTTGGTGTAGGTGATCTCGGAGGAGATGCCGACGACCTGCTGGCAGGCCATATCGTATATATCGGACGGCGATATGCTGCCGTCGGCGGAGGCGGTGCCAGCCGCCGTGTCCGCATCTGCGCTGTCGGACGCGGTGGTGAGGACGTTTTCCTCATCCTCCAGCCTGCCAACGCGCTCCGTCAGCTCGCTCATGCTGCCCGAGACGGCGGCGGACACGATCGCCGCGCCGCCAAGTCCGCCGAGAATGGCGCACACAAGACACAGCGCAATGAGCTTTGCGGCCTTGCCGTTATGCTCCTTCCTGGGCTTGGGCTCTTTGACGGGCTTCTCTGGCGGCGTATAGTATCTCGGCGGAACGGTGCTCTCGTCCGCCGGAACATAGTGCGCGTCTGAATATATCTTCTGGGTGTATCCGTTTTTGTAGTGATACTCGCCGCTGTCTCTGTCGGTATCACCGGTATAGCTGGCGGGGGAATCGTTTATACCCGCCGAAGCGTCGTTTTCAACTCGGCTTTCATTGAGCCGTTCATTTGTATCGTTCTTGTTTTCAGGCTCGTACATAATTCTTACTTCCTTTTATATCAAAAAGAGCTTCTTATGCTCTTTGCCTTTCAAAGCTCTCTTTCTTTTTTACGAGCACAATATACATCACATTTATGACATTGTAATGAACAAAAACTCAAGAAATTATAAATTGGCGTATACAATTTGTAAACGCAGCCTGAAACCGCTTTAAGGCGGCTTCTGGCTGCGTTTTGTGTTCCTATCCCACAATTATCGCCGTCGGACCGTCCGCGCCGCCGATCACGCCGACTGATGCCTGCTCCGTTGTCGTGCGCTGGATGGAAAGCTGCGCCTCGGCAGCTTCGGGGTCTGATTCGCGAAGAGTCATGAGCGCAATATCCGCGTTTTCCTCCAGCCACGCGGCGCAGCGCGCGGCATCCATGGTGAGCGTAGTGTATAAATAGTCCGTCCATTTGTATTCATATTTTCTGCTCTGCTCCGCGCGCAGCTCTATTTCAAAGGTGAAATTGCTCACCGTGTCGAAGTACTCCTCGTCCTGCACCGTCCACACATGACCGAGATGGCTGTCCTTCGAGTCGGGCACGACGCAATCATTATAAAACTGCGCCGCCTGCTCCCGCGTCAGTTCCACGATTACGCTCTTCCACTCGCCGCTATCGTCCGCATACCCCCCGTTTATCGCGCAATAGCTAACGTCCGCGGGCGTGACGGCTCTGCCGTGGGCGAAGTCGATGCGCTCATCCACACCCTCCTGCGTGTTGAGCACCTCCGCCAGGCGGCGGATGTTCGAGTATGGGTCGGCCCTGTCTATCGCATCGTCCGCAATGGCGTAAAAGCGCGCCATATGTTTTCCGTTTTGCAGCGTGTACTCAACGGTCAGACCGCGCGTGTCGTCCGTTCCTTCGTTTATGCTCTTTCGCGCGATGACCTCCTCATGGTAGGCGATGACCCGGGCGATGTTCTCCGGTCGGGCAAGCTTCGTATCCTCCCCATAAAAGGTCAGGCACACACTCTCCACATCGGCAGGGTCGGGCGTGCGGCGCTCATAGCCTGTCACATCCAGCTCCGCCCCCAGCGTCAGCGCGATGATGACAGCGCACGACACAATGAAGCCGCGCCAGCAGCCGCAAAACACGCGCAGAGTTTTCTGCATCAGCATTTCCGAGACAAAGTACCCCACGAACGCGCCGCCGAGCAGCAGCGCCAGCGCCGCAATCGCCGCCGCCGTGCCGGAGTGCGCGTTAAGCCCGCCGCCAAAGATGCCGGGGCTTGTCGCCAGCGCAAGAGCGCAGCCGAAGGTCATGCAGTATTTGAAGATGGGCTTGAGCACTGGAACGGCGACCACGTCGCCCGCGCGCTCCATGTCGCGGCGGCGGTAGATGAGAAGGGCGCACACGGCGAGGACAAGCCCCGCGGCGCAGTACGCCGCCATGAGCGGCGCGCCGTTCACGGTAAGCTCGCCCGTCAGCTCGTAAGTTCCATCTGCATTATATGCCATCTCCTGCCCGACGCTGACATGCTGCATTACCGCGATGACGGGCGAGAGCACGGCTGCGTATGATATATCCGCGCTGTAACCGTAAACCAGCGTGCCCAGAACGACCTGCAAAGCAAACTCCACGAAAACCGCCGTGCATCCCAGCACAAGGTACACCGCAGGCAGCACCGCAAGGCTGCCCGTCAGCACCGCGCAGAACGTTGCAAAGCCGTAGAACGCGACATTGCCCATCACGGCAAAGCCCAGCGCAATGAAAATATTCTTCGTCTCGACCACGCCCGTGCGCGCGAACACCGCCCACGCCGCGCCCATAATGACGGCGTCGGCAATTATAAACGGAGCAAGCCCCGTGACGAACGCCGTTGTAAAAACCGTCTCCCGGCGCATTGGCAGCATATTCATCATGCCGCAGGCACGGCTCGAATACATATAAGAATACATCACCATCGCCGCTATAATCCCGGCAGCGACGGACAGCTGCCCCATGTTCTGCCCCAGTCTGATCAGCGTGGCGTTGACGTCGAGCGTGTAAGAGAGCATATCCCTGTACCGGCGCAGCTCCGGCACGGACTGCGGCAGCATGATCAGCCACACGGCAAGATACGTCGTCCACAGCGGCCAGCAGCGCTTGAGCCAGCTGCGGCTCAGCCCCCAGTTAAAGAATGATGTCTTTCGCGCCACTATCAGCACCTCCCAGCTCGTATATGAATATCTCCTCCAGCGTCAGCGGCACAAAGTCCATAAAGAGCGGACCCGCCGCGGCAAGTATGTTCGTCAGCTCATCCGTCTTTCCGCGCAGTATAAGCTGCTGCAAGCGCCCGGTGGAGGCGCTGTGCAGTATCTCTATCCCCTCCGGCAGCTTTCCGCCGTCCGGCAGGGCGAGCTGCACCTTGACAATGTTGTCCTGCAATTCGCTCAGCGTCCGCTCTGTCAGCATTCTCCCATGATCGACGATGCCCACATGGTCGCACACATCCTCCAGCTCGCGCAGGTTGTGGGAGGACACCACCACGGTCGTGCCGTTTTCGGCGACCTCGCCCAGCAGCAGCCCCCATACCTGCCGGCGCATCACGGGGTCAAGCCCGTCCACCGGCTCGTCGAGCACCACAACGTCCGGGCACTGCGCAAGCGCCAGCCAGAACGCCGCCTGCTTCTGCATGCCCTTGCTGAACTTGCGTATCGGGCGCTTTTCGTCAAGGTCGAACGCCGCGCGCAGCTTTTCAAAGCGTTCCTTTGAAAAACGCGGGCACACGCTGCGGTAAAAATCCGCCATGTCGCGGATACTCGCCTGCGTGAAGAAGAAAAGCTCGTCCGGGATGCAGGCGATGCGCTCTTTCACTGCGGGGTTTTCGTATACCGGCTGCCCATCGATGAGCACCTCGCCGGAGGTCGCGCGGTATATGCCCGTCATGTGCCGCATGGCGGTGGACTTGCCCGCCCCATTCGGTCCGACAAGGCCGTAGACCGCGCCGCGCGGCACGTTCATGTCCAGCGCGTCAAGCGCGCGGAAGCCGTCAAATTCCTTTGTCAGCGCCTTAATTTTTATCATCATTTCTCCCGCCTCCTTCTCTGATCAGCCGTACAAGCTCGCCCTCTCCCACGCCGAGCCCCCTCAGCTCCGCCGCAAGCGCGGCAAGCTGCGATTTCGTCTCCTCAATGTGCCGCTTCACCGCCGCCTCGCTCGGGCTGACAAAGCTGCCCTTGCCGGGAACGGAGACGATATACCCCTCGTTTTCCAGCTCCCTGTATGCGCGCTGGATGGTATTCGGGTTAATCGCAAGCGTCGAGGCAAGCTCGCGCACGGACGGCATCTTATATCCCGGTGAGAGCGCATCCGAGAGTATAAGTGCGCGGAAGCCGTCGCGCACCTGCTCGTATATCGGTCTCGCGTCGCGGTAATTTATACTTATCACACTGCCGCCTTCTTTCGTGTATTCCGTACTAATTCGCTTAATACAGATGTATTATAACGTATTGTCGCTGTAATGTCAAGAGTTAAGGCAGCGCCGCGTAATGCGGCAAGAGCAGCTGGCGAGAAAATATGCGTTATGGTGACGGCGCTTTTTCGCCGGAATACTTTATGTATTTCAAGAAAAAGTGACTATATCAGAGCGCAGATTTTCCGCCAGATGCCGCAGACGTATTGTGCGGCAAGAGCAGATGGCATATTACGCGGTGCTGCCTCAAAGCGCGCAGCGTCCGCCGCGCGCAGCACCTATCCTCTTATTTCATTTCATCTCAACGTTTATGCCCGTGAGATAGCGGCGCATCATGTCATATGCGTGGTTGCCCGCCATGCAGCGGATGAAGCTGCGCGTGCGGTGTGCGCCCATGTGCAGCTCCCTCACCCAGGTTCTGCCCTCGACCGCCATCGACACGAACACCGTGCCCACCTCGTGCACTCCGTCGCCGTCGGGTCCGGCAAGCCCAGTCACGCCAAGCCCGATGTCCGCGCCGAGGCGCGCTCTGGCGCGCTGCGCCATCTCGCGCGCGACCTCGCGGCTCACGGCGCCCTTTTCCTCGATGAGCGCCGGGTCGATGCCCAGAAGCGCAGTCTTTGCGCCGTTTGTGTACGTCACCATACCGCCGAGGAAAAAGCTGCTCGCTCCGGGGAGGTCCGTGAAGCGCTTTGCGATCTCACCGCCGGTGCAGCTCTCTGCCGCGGCAAAGGTCAGCGGGTGTGCGCGAAGAAGCTGCATCACTCTCTCCTCCACGCTTTCCACGTCCACGCCGTAAACGTATTCGCCAAGGCGCGCCTTCACATGCTCCATCACCGGCTGCACCATCGCCTCTGCCTCCCGCTGCGTCGCGGCCTTCGCCGTGATCTGCACAAGGCAGTCGCATTCCTTGGCGTAGGGCGCCATGCTGGGGTTTGTCATGGCGTTCATTTCGTCGGCAAAGATAGAATCCACCGCGCTCTCGCCTATTCCGAATATACGCACCGAGTGGGACACTATCTCCCCGTCGCCAAGGCGGCGCAGATACGGTATCGCGCTTTTTACAAGCATCGCATGGCATTCCTTCGGCGGTCCCGGCAGCATCAGCACCACCTTGCCGTCCTTTTCGAACGCACAGCCGGGCGCTGTGCCGCAGGTGTTGTGGAACACCGTGCAGCCCTCCGGCAGCATCGCCTGAGAGTAGTTGTTCGGCGTGAAGGTGCGGCTGTTTTTTATGTATTCATACAGCCCCGCGACCTCGCTTTCCACCTCGACAAGCGGCACGCCGAACGCACGCGCCGTCACCGTCTTTGTCAGATCGTCGCACGTCGGGCCGAGTCCGCCCGTCGTTATTATCACGTCCGCACGCTCCCTGGCGATCTCTATGCACCGGGCAAGGCGCTCCGGATTATCGCCGACGACTGTGTGATAGCGCACGTTCACCCCTATCTTCGACAGCTGCTCCGACACGTCGCGCGCGTCCGTATTCGTCACATGTCCCAAAAGAAGCTCCGTTCCGACGGAGATTATTTCGGTATCGTAGCTTTTTCCATTCATCCCAGCGGCACCTTCTCTATATCACGCAGCGCCTCTTCAACAAGCGCCTCAACGTCCAGCGCGTTCTCTGCCTGCACAACCTCGTCCGGTCTGGGTCTGGTGCGCGGATGGCGCGGCGTGAACACCGTGCAGCAGTCCTCATACGGCAGTATCGACGTGTCAAACGTGCCGATCTTCCGCGCAAGGCGGACGATCTCCTCCTTGTCCATGCCGATGAGCGGCTGGAGCGTCGGCAGATCGACGACGGACTGCGTCACCGCCATTGCCTCCATGGTCTGGCTGGCGACCTGACCGAGATTTTCGCCCGTGACTATCGCCTTTGCGTTGTTGTCTGCGGCGATGCGCTGGGCAATGCGCATCATGAACCGGCGCATGATCAGCGTGAAATACTCCTCCGGGCACTTGTCGCGTATCTCCTCCTGAATATGCGTGAACGGCACGATCTCCACGGTCATGTGCCCGCAGTATGCCGTCAGCAGCTCCGCCAGCTCCAGCACCTTTTCCTTCGCCTGCTGCGAGGTGTATGGGAACGAGAAGAAGTGCACGGGAATGAGATGCACGCCGCGCTTTGCGATCATATAGCTGGACACGGGGCTGTCGATGCCGCCCGAGAGCAGCGTCACCGCCGTACCGTTGCTGCCCACGGGCATGCCGCCCGCGCCGGGGATGGGCGCGCCGTGCACATAGGCGGCAAGGTCGCGCACCTCGATGTGCACGGTGAACTCCGGCTCGTGCACATCCACGCGCACATTAGGAAACGCCTCGCTCAGCTCCCCTCCGACATACTGGCTGAGCTCTATGCTCGTCATGGGAAAGCTTTTATCGCTGCGCTTGGACTCCACCTTGAAGCTTTTCGCGTGCTCCATGTCCTCTTGCAGATATTCTCTGGCAAGGTTTGTTATCGCATCCTTGTCCTTTTCGCATGCGGCCGCGCGCACGATGGCGACGATGCCGAACACGTGCGTGAGCGCCTCTGTCGCAGCGTCCATGTCCGCTCCGTCCTCCTGCGCCTCAACGTACACCGTTGACTGGATGCAGTACACGCGGAATTTGCCTATCGGTGCGAGGCGGCGGCGGACGTTCGCCATGAGCTTCTGCTCGAAATACCTTCGGTTCAGCCCCTTGAGTATTATCTCGCCGAGCTTGAGCAGAATAATGTCGTTCATATGTATAACCTCGATTTCCTCTGAATTCGGCTGCTATTGTACCATACTATTTCAAAATGCGCCACAGAAAAGCGCCGTCGTCATAGTCCGAATTTTCTCGCCATCTGTTCCTGAGGCATTATGCGGCGCTGCCATTGAAAATTCGTCACAAAAATTTAATAAATTTTTTTGCAAATTTGCCGTCTGGGGACTTGCAAAAAATCAAAAGTGTGGTATTATAAGCATCGTTAGCACTCAGTGTGTTTGAGTGCTAACGCAATGAACAGTGTAAATAATAATTTGGAGGTATATAAGCAATGAAACTCAAACCGTTGGCTGACAGAGTAGTTCTCAAGCAGAACGAAGCCGAGGAGCGCACCTCCTCCGGCATATTCCTCACTGCATCCGCGCAGGAGAAGCCCGAGGTCTACGAGGTCGTGGAAGTCGGTCCCGGCGGAATGGTGGACGGCAACGAGGTCAAAATGATTGTCAAGACCGGCGAGAAGGTTCTTGTCGGCAAGTACAGCGGCACCAAGGTCAAGCTCGACGAGGTCGAGTACACCATCGTGCGTCAGTCGGATATTCTGGCTGTTATAGAGTAAACTTTACTGGAGGTTTAATATCATGGCTAAACAGATCATATACGGTGAAGAAGCAAGAAAGGCTATCGAGCGCGGCGTTAATCAGCTCGCCGATACCGTCAAGATAACTCTCGGACCCAAGGGCCGCAACGTCGTTCTCGACAAGAAGTTCGGCACTCCGCTGATCACCAACGACGGCGTGACCATCGCAAAGGAGATCGAGCTTGAGGACGCTTTTGAGAACATGGGCGCACAGCTCATCAAGGAAGTCTCCACCAAGACAAACGACGTCGCCGGCGACGGCACCACCTCCGCCACGATCCTTGCCCAGGCAATGATCAACGAGGGTCTGAAGAATCTGGCCGCGGGCGCAAACCCCATGGTCATGAAGAAAGGCATACAGAAGGCGACCGAGGCTGCCGTTGAGGCTGTCAAGGGCGCATCCCAGCCCGTGTCCGGCGCGAAGGACATCGCCCGTGTCGGCACCATCTCCTCCGGCGACGAGCATATAGGCACGCTCATTTCCGAGGCAATGGAGAAGGTCAGCCAGAACGGTGTCATCACCATTGAGGAGTCCAAGACCGCCGAGACCTATTCCGACGTTGTCGAGGGCATGCAGTTCGACCGCGGCTATCTCTCCCCCTACATGGCGACGGATATGGACAAGATGGAAGCCGTTATTGACGACGCTCTCATCCTCATCACAGATAAGAAGATCTCCAACATTCAGGAGATCCTGCCCCTGCTCGAGCAGATAGTCAAGGCCGGGCGCAAGCTCCTCATCATCGCCGAGGACGTTGAGGGCGAGGCTCTTGCCACCATCATCCTCAACAAGCTCCGCGGCACGTTCACCTGCATCTGCGTCAAAGCCCCCGGCTTCGGCGACAGGCGCAAGGAAATGCTTCAGGACATCGCCATTCTCACCGGCGGTCAGGTCATCTCCTCCGAGCTCGGCATGGAGCTCAAGGACGCCACTATCGACATGCTCGGTCAGGCGCATCAGGTCAAGGTCACGAAGGAGAACACCGTCATCGTTGACGGCGCCGGCTCTTCCGAGGACATCAAGGCCCGCGCCGCGCAGATCCAGCACCAGATCGAAACCACCACTTCCGAGTACGACAAGGAGAAGCTGCAGGAGCGTCTGGCAAAGCTCTCCGGCGGTGTTGCGGTCATAAAGGTCGGCGCTGCGACCGAGACCGAAATGAAGGAAAAGAAGCTGCGCATCGAGGACGCGCTCAACGCGACCCGCGCCGCTGTTGCCGAGGGCATCGTTCCGGGCGGCGGCACTGCATACGTGCTCGCTTCCAAGGCTGCCGACAAGCTTGTCGCCACGCTTGAGGGCGACGAGAAGACCGGCGCTGCCATCATCGCGAAGGCTCTGAAGGCTCCGACGATGCAGATCGCCGCGAACGCCGGACTTGAGGGCGCCGTTATTCTCAACAACATCTATCATTCCACCGATGCCAACTATGGCTTCGACGCCGCCAACGACAAGTACGGCGACATGATCGCCATGGGCATCGTCGACCCGACCAAGGTCTGCCGCAGCGCTCTGGAGAACGCCGCCTCCGTGGCAGCGATGGTGCTCACCACCGAGAGCCTCGTTGCCGACCTGCCGGAGAAGAATCCTCCCATGCCCGCTCCCGGCGGCGATATGGGCGGCATGTACTAAACCGTCAGTGATAAAAAGCAATAAGCAGCAATAAGCAGATAGCGCCTCCCGGCTTTGTTCCGAGAGGCGTTATTTGCGTTTTTTATTTATAATTGCATTGTCTGCATTCCCTGTATATAATTATAATGCAGTTTAATTCGGGTTTCGGGGCGGTGGTGCATATATGTATTTTGAATACGGCGAAGCGGAGCTCTCCTATCTGCGGCAGAAAGACAGGCGGCTCTGCGAGATCATCGACAGCATCGGGCATATTGACCGCGAGGTGGATGCGGACTTGTTTTCATCCGTCGTTCACCACATCATCGGGCAGCAGATCTCCACCAAAGCGCAGGCGGCCATATGGCGGCGCATGCAGGATGCGCTGGGCGAGGTAAACGCCGAAGCTATCCTCGCGGCGGGCGTTCCGCGGCTGCAATCACTCGGCATGACCTTCCGCAAGGCGGAGTACATTACGGACTTCGCCGAAAAAGTTCACACCGGCTCATTTGATCTTGACGCCGTTGAGCGCATGTCCGATGAGGACGCCATCCGGGCGCTCAGCGCATTGAAAGGCATCGGCGTCTGGACTGCGGAGATGATTCTGCTTTTTTGTATGCAGCGCCCGGATATTTTCAGCTTCCATGACCTTGCCATTCATCGCGGGCTGCGCATGGTCTACCACCATCGGGCAGTTGACCGGAGGCTCTTTGAAAGATACCGCCGGCGATTCAGTCCCTATTGCAGCGTGGCAAGCCTGTACCTTTGGGCAGTGTCCGGCGGCGCAATACCCGAAATGCGTGATTTTAAGCCGAAAAGTCAAAAATAAATGGAGTATATCGAATGGTTTGCATTTGTCATTATGATTCTCCGCTGGGCGGGATCCTGCTTGCCGCAGACGAGATCGGGCTGACCGGTCTGTGGTTCGACGGGGAAAAATACTTTGCCGGCAACCTTCCCCCAGAGCACGCGGAACGCGAAACGCCTGTTCTCGCGGAAGCCAGGCGCTGGCTGGATATTTACTTTACCGGGGCAGAGCCTGACTTCACGCCGCCGCTGCACCCGATTGGCTCTGCGTTCCGGCAGTCGGTGTGGGAAATCCTTTTGCATATCCCATACGGTCAGACCACGACTTACGGCGAGATCGCGCGGCAGCTTGCCGAAAGGCAGGGGCTTTCCCGGATGTCAGCCCAGGCAGTGGGCGGAGCGGTCGGGCACAACGAGATCTCGGTCATTATTCCATGCCACCGCGTCGTCGGCGCGAGCGGCAGTCTCACAGGTTATGCCGGCGGGTTAGATAAAAAGCTCAGCCTTCTTGATCTGGAGGGCGCGGATACGCGCGCTCTCTTCAACCCCAGGCGCAGCACCGCGCCGTGAAGGCGCGTTCTATTTGCTGCCCATAAGCTCCTTTACCTTTTCCCGGATGGCAAGCTCCGCCTCGTGCGCATCGGTGATGTTCCAGACAGCGCTCTCCATCGGGCATAAGCCCGTGTTGGTGCGGTTTGCGATCGCATCCACGACCTTGTCCGCGCTGTGCTCCACGCCGTAGCGGTCAAAAACTTCCTGCGCCGCGCGGCTCATGACGTGCGCGTATACGCGCGGCGTCTCAAGCTCCACATAAAGATAAGCCGCCGCGCGTCCGACGACTCTGTCCGCCGCGCTGTACCCTGCGAGGCTGCGCGCGGCGTCTATCAGCTCAAGCAGCGGTCTCACGCCGCGCATGGTGCTTACATATTCCTCATCGCCCCTGCAGGCAGCGCAGGTATAGTCTCCCTCTGCAAGCAGCCGCTTTGCCCTCTCCATATCGTTCATTACATTCGCTCCCATACCAGAGTAATTCTCTCCGATTATCTGCTATTTGCCCGCCGCAGTCAATATGATTTTATGACAGCTTGTCAAAAAAGTCCTTACAGGACTTTTTTGACCGCGCTTTCCGCCGGCGGTGTACAGCAAACTTTTCACCAAGGAGGTCACACATCATGCGCAATACTTCACTCTGCTACATCGAGCGCGGGCGGGAATACCTCATGCTGCACCGCGTAAAAAAAGAAAACGACGAGAACCGCGACAAATGGATAGGCGTCGGCGGCAAGTTTGAGGAGGGCGAAAGCCCGGATGAGTGCATGCTGCGCGAGATGCGCGAGGAGACGGGTCTGACTGCCCTGAGCTGGCGCTTCCGCGGGATAGTGACGTTCGTTTCCGACGAATGGGGAACGGAATATATGCATCTTTTCACATGCAACGAGTACACCGGCAGCATAAAGGAGTGCAGCGAGGGCGTGCTGGAATGGCTGGATCGTGACGCGCTGATGAATATGCCGATATGGGAGGGCGACAGGATATTCCTCCGCCTTCTCAACGAGGACGCGCCGTTTTTCCTGCTCAAGCTGTGCTACAGCGGCGATGCTCTCACGCGCGCCGTTCTCAATGGGCGCGAGCTTGCGCTCGGGCATTGAATGCATCATATAAACGCAAAAACAGAGGACAGCAGTCTGCCGCCCTCTGTTTTGCGTTTTATAAAGGCATACTCTACTCGACCTCGACCACGCCGTCGTCCTTGACGGTGATGGTCATGCCGGTCCTGACATACGCCAGAAACTCATCGCCGAGCTGGTCTACAACCGGCATCTTCGCATCCGTCCACACGTCTGCGAGGATCGCGCCGGAGGCGGCGAGCGAGTCTATCGGCATGGAAAAGAGCATGCACGCCGGCTGGAGGTGGCGCGAGCACACGGTGTAAAGCACCATGCCGCCGGTGGTGGAGCCGATGGTCTGCGGCAGGCACAGCGCCTTGCCGAGCATGGACTTTTTATATAAATCGGGGTTGTTCTGATCGCCGCACTTTACCTTCTTGTCGCCGAACATCATGGCCATCTGGTAGCTGGCGAGCGTGTTGAAGCCGCCATGGCTGACAAGCGCCTCCGCCGTGCATGTGCCGGGAACTATTACACGTCCTTTGAACTGCTTCATTTTCTGCCCTCCCTGCCGGTGATGATGTCAAGGATCTCGTCTTCTCTGTAAAATCTTGCGCTGGTGTAGGTGCGCAGCTTATTGGAGGAGGTGATGACCGCCTTCTTCTTGCACAGGGGGTTATTCATGTACATAAGCGGGCATATGTAGCTGACTATAACGCCGTAGCTGGCGAGCTTCGCGCCGTAGGTGCCGGCGTTGAGCTCCTTTATCACGGCGGGAGACGCGGTGAACACCGTGGGCACGCTGACCTTGTCCATGCCGTTTTGGCGCAGCTTCGCCTCGATATTATCCGCCCAGTCCATCATCTGGCGCAGCGTCATATGCGGGCAGCCGACAAAGCACAGCTCCGGCTTTGCATCTTTATTCTTCCAGATAACAGGGTAATTATCCTGCACGCGCTGAAGCTCGGCATCGTCTATGACATAGACCTGCGCGCCGTCCCTGATGAGCGCCTCGCCCCGCTCCTTCGCCTCGGGCGTGAGATTTTCGATGTGGAAAAGCCCCACCGC
>DJEW01000012.1:747-7358 GCA_002431965.1 Clostridiales bacterium UBA5888 | reverse complement strand
CGTCCGCTCAACTGGAAGTCTCCCAGCGATGTCCTTTTTTCTTTTCCTAATGTGTAACTCATCATTGACTAACCTACAAAAAGTCAATGTACACGGATAATTTCGTGATTGATGTTTCGTGCCGGGTATGATACTATATATAAGGCAACGCCACATAATGCGCCTGCGGCATCTGACGGAAAATCTGCGCTCTGATATAGTCACTTTTTCTTGAAATACACAAAGTATTCCTGCAAAAAAGTGCCGTCATCATAACCCGAATTTTCTCGTCATCTGTTCTTGCCTCATTATGCGGTGCTGCCATAATTGTGAGATTATCGGACAGGAGCCCGTAAATATATGAGAATGAGAAAAAGGCACAACCTCGCCCCGCGCATGGAAAAGTGTGCGGAACTTATGATACCGGACTTTCCCGGGCACCGCGGGCGCTGGCTGGAGGACTTTCCCGGGCATGACCGGCTTTATGTTGAGCTTGGCTGCGGCAAGGGGCGCTTCACGGCAGACACCGCAGAGACTATGCCCGGCACGCTGCTGCTTGCGGTGGAGAAAGTTCCTGACGCGATGATAATAGCAATGGAACGTATACGTGAACGCAAACTTGCAAACGTCCGCTTTGTCGATGGGGATGCCGCCGCGCTTCCGGAAATGCTCGCTCCGGGAGAAGCTGCGCGTATTTACATAAACTTCTGCGATCCATGGCCGAAAAGCCGCGACGCGAAGCTCCGCCTGACCGCACCCGCCTTCCTGCGCATGTATGCGGACGCGCTGCCTCTCGGCGGAGAGATACATTTCAAGACAGACAACACGCCGCTTTTCGACTGGTCGGTGGAGCAGCTTTCCGCCGAGGGCTGGGCGCTGAGCGAGCTGACGCACGATCTGCACAGGGACGGTCCTGTCGGCATAATGACAGACTATGAGGCGAAATTCTACGCCGAGGGGCTGAAGATCAACCGCGTCGTGGCTGTCAAGACCGCCGCCACGCTCGGCACCGCAGCGGGCGCAGTGCCGCGGCTGCGCAACGCCTCACTGCGCGACGCGCGCGGCGCGGAGATAAGCCGCGAGGCTAACGAGCCGGAGGGAAAAACAGAATGAGGTTTATTTCATGGAACGTTAACGGTCTGCGCGCCGTCATGAAGAAAGGCTTTGAGGATATATTCTGGAGCTTCAACGCCGATTTTGTCTGCCTGCAGGAGACAAAGCTGCAGGCAGGGCAGATCGAGCTGGACTTCCCCGGCTACGAAAGCTACTGGTGCTACGCCGACAAGAAGGGCTATTCCGGCACGGCGGTCTTTACCCGGCACACTCCGCTTTCCGTCAGCTATAACCTTCCCGAGAGCGAGCACTGCTCCGAGGGGCGCGTCATCACGCTGGAATACGATAAATTTTACCTTGTGTGCGTCTACACCCCTAACGCTCAGGACGAGCTCAGGCGCATCGACTACCGCATGGCGTGGGAGGACGCTTTTCGCGCCCACATGACGGCGCTTGACGCGAAAAAGCCCGTCATCGCCTGCGGCGACATGAACGTGGCGCACGAGGAGATAGACCTGAAAAATCCCAAGCCAAACATGGGCAAGCCCGGCTTTTCCGACGAGGAGCGCGGCAAGTTCACGGAGCTTCTCAACGCCGGATTCATCGATACGTTCCGCACGCTCTATCCCGACCGGCGCGACGCTTACTCATGGTGGAGCTACCGCATGGCGGCGAGAGAGAGAAACGTCGGCTGGCGCATCGACTATTTCGTCGTGTCTGAGCGTCTGCGCGGCAGCATAAAGGATGCGTACATTTTCCCGGAGGTAATGGGCTCTGACCACTGCCCGGTCGGGCTTGACATGACATGGTGAACATAGGGAACGTTGCGCTGGACGGGCAGCTGGTGCTTGCGCCCATGGCAGGCGTGACGGATTTCGCTTTCCGCGGCATATGCCGGGAGCATGGCGCGGCGCTGACGACGACGGAGATGGTGAGCGCGAAAGCGCTCGTGTATAACGACGCGAAGACCCGCGCACTGCTCTATATCCCTGAAAACGGGCATCCCTGCGCCGTGCAGATATTCGGGCACGAGCCGGATGTGATGGCGGAGGCCGCGCCCATGGCGCTTGAGCTGTCTGGCGCGGACATGCTGGACATCAATATGGGCTGCCCCGTCGGCAAAGTGGTCAAATCCGGCGACGGTTCGGCGCTGATGAAAACTCCAGGACTTGCCGCAGAGATAATAGAGCGCGTATGCCGCGCGGTGGATAAGCCCGTAACGGTCAAATTCCGCAAGGGCTGGGACGGCGGCAGCGTGAACGCCGTGGAATTTGCCCGGATGTGCGAGAGTTCCGGCGCGGCGGCGATCGCCGTGCATGGGCGCACGCGCGTGCAGATGTATTCCGGGCGCGCCGACTGGGACATAATACGCGAGGTGAAAAACGCCGTCAATATCCCCGTGACCGCAAACGGCGACATATTCTCCGGCGCGGACGCGGAGCACATACTGCGCTATACCGGGTGCGACCTTGCGATGATAGGGCGTGGCAGCTTCGGCTGCCCATGGCTCTTTGAGCAGGGCAACGCCGCGATCGCCGGGCGCGATATTCCTCCGCTTCCCCCGCTCGCCGAGCGCATCGACACCGGCGTGCGGCAAATAGAGACTCTGGCAGAATACGCAGGAGAGCGCGCGGCGTGCCTTGAGGCGCGGCACCATCTGCCGTGGTATCTGCACGGCGTGCCATACGCCGCATATTACCGGAATGAGCTTGTGCACGTGGACACGCTTGACGACATACGGCGCATCGCGGCAGACATAAAGCGCGATCTGAAATAATGATGAAAGCTTAGTTTGAAAAAAGAGAAAAAATATATTATAATGGCATATAACTGCTATAACCACAAGATAGAACGCCTTCGGCAAAGGGGGTTATCAGATGACGCGGGAGCAGGAGGCTGCTGTTATCCAGTCAGTGCTTGACGGCGACGTCAACGCTTTCGAGGTCCTTGTAAAGGAATATGAGAAAAATGTATACAACCTTGCTCTGCGCATGACCGGCAACAGCGAGGACGCGGCGGACATGTCGCAGGAAGCATTTATAAAGGCATATAACTCGCTTTCGTCCTTCCGTGGGGACAGCAAGTTTTCCGTGTGGCTGTACCGCATCGTCTCCAACGTCTGTCTCGACTATCTGCGCAGCAGAACGCGAAAGCCCACGGTTTCGCTCTCAACGGAGAACGACGACGGCGAGGAGATCGAGCTGGACATTGCCGACGAGACCCAGTCGCCGGAGTTTCTGTTCGACAGACGCCTCACGCGCGACGCTGTGCGACGCGGGCTCGCCGCGCTGCCGCCTGACCACAGGGAGATATTGCTGCTGCGCGAGATTCAGGGACTGAGCTATGAGGAGATCGCCGCAGCGCTCGAGCTGGAAGCCGGCACGGTGAAATCGCGCATATTCCGGGCACGGAAAAAATTATGCTCGTTTTTGATCAAGGACGGGAACATTCCCGAGTTTATCTCGTCAAGCAAAGAGAGAGGAGGTGATCTGTCATGAGCGGATGCGAATACTATCAGGGGCTGATAAGCCGTATGCTGGACGAGGATCTGTCCAGAGACGAGCGCGCCGCCCTGACGGAACACCTTGGCACTTGCCGCGAATGCGCGGCGATGTATCAAGCGTTTTCCGCATTGTCAGACACCATTTCTTCCGACCTGGCAGAGCCGCCGGAAGAATTATGTGATAATATCATGGCGGAGCTCCGCCGCAGTGAAATAATCCGGCGCAATCGCAGGCGCGGACTTTCACGGCAGATGAAAAACCTTATTGCGGCAGCTGCATGCGCCGCGCTCGTGCTCGCCGCGGTGGGCGGCGTTGCCCTCGTCAGCAGCCGCAGGACGGATAACGCCGTCTACGAAAGCCGCACGAGCCTGAAGACCTCCGGTGACATCTATACATCCGGGGAGGAGAGCTCATCCGTCGAAGCGCCGACGCCTTCGCCGACCCCCGCAACGGCGGATGTTCCTGCCGCGCAGTCCGGCAGCGGCGCAGGCACCGCTATACCCGACAGCGAGAATTACGGCTATGTCCCTGCAAAGGTGACGCCCACCTCTGACGCAGGTGCAGCCGCTGCACCCGCCCAGTTCCCGGATTTTTATCCGAACGCCACGCCCGCGCCGACCGTAGCGCCTACGTCCGCACCCACTGTCGCACCCACTGTCGCGCCCACGCCTGTCCCAACGGCGGTGCCTACGCCCATGCCGACTGCTGCACCGACGCCCGAGTCCGCGCCGATTTCCACATCCGCACCCACCGGTGAGCCGGTGAAGTCTGCGGAGCAGGAGGATGATCTTCTCGGCAGCGCCGGAATGATGCAGGCGCCGGTCGAAGAGCCCGCCGCGCCTTCCGAGCCTCCGCTTGATGCCGCCGCGCCGGACAATGATACACCTGAGCTTCCCCTGTGCGCGCTGCCCAAAGCGTCTGATGACGACGCTGAAAAGATCGTTCGGCACATCAACATGGGCAGTGCAGATGTTGCAGAACTCGTAGAAACGCTTCTCACAAACCGGGACGACTCCGCCGATGCTGCCGAGGCGTCACCGGCAGTGGAGACTGCCGCGTCCTCGCCTTCCCCGTCCGTGCCTCCTGCCGCCAATGATGCTCCCGCAGCCAATACCGAAGGGACAAAGCCGCCAGTCGTCAGCTCTCCACTGCCGATGGATGAGCATCTGCGCGCAGAGCTGCCGGAGGATATTGACCCCGACGGTGTGGACATCATTGAGTACACCAGTCAGGACAGTTTGCACAAGCTCATCGTGTGCATCACCGGCGACGGTATAACCGTGCTGAGCCACGGTGAAGACGGAAGCCTTGTTCGATGCACTCCTGCGCTGACCGCCGATGAATACTTTGCTCTCATTGAGCCGTTTATCACGCTTGCGGAAGAGGCGGCGCAGCAGCAGACAGACCCATGAAGCAAAAAAGCCGGAATTTTTTATCGCAGTTTTGACAAACTAACGCATTTTTGCTTGAAACCTCTCCTTCGATGTGCTATACTACCGCTATAATAGCTTTATTATGCGTTTTGGTATAGAAACAGCACAGTCACGTAAGGAGAGGTTTTTTCTTGAAAAATATTAAGGTTTCCAACAACGTCATCCGCCGTCTGCCGCGCTACCTGCGCAAGCTTGACGAGCTGATGAGCAACGGCGTCAGCCGCATCTCGTCCTTTGAGCTTGGGCAGCAGCTTGGGCTTACCCCGTCGCAGATCAGGCAGGATTTCAGCTGCTTCGGTGAATTCGGTCAGCAGGGCTACGGCTACAATGTCTCCGCGCTGCATGGGCAGATCGCCAGCATCCTCGGCACTGACCGCGGCTATCGCGCCATTCTCATCGGTGCGGGCAACATCGGTCATGCACTGATGGACAACTTCTGCTTCAGCGCATGGGGCTTCAGTCTTATCGCCGCATTTGATATTTCTCCGGAGCTGACAGGCACGGTGTTCAACGACGTGCCCATCTACGCGATGGACACGCTTGAAGAGTACCTGCACAACAATCATGTTGATGTCGTCGTGCTTACCGTTCCAAAGGAAGCGGCGATCCCCGTGACAAACCTGCTCACCTCCAACGGCGTTGAGGCCATATGGAATTTCACAAATGTTGATCTCACCGCGCCCAACAGCACCACCATCGTTGAGAACGTCCATTTTTCCGACAGCCTGCTCTCGCTGAGCTATTATATCTCTGAACGCAACGACGAGAAGGCCGCCCGCGCCGCACGTGCGGAAAAGGCGGAGCGGGGCTGAGCGCTTTATCTGCATTGAAAAAGAAGCTTCCTTGCGGAAGCTTCTTTTGGCATCATACGGAGGATCATCGTGAGATACGACACCATAGCCGCGGTGGCAACCGGCGCACAGGTCGCCGCCATCGGCATTATCCGCATATCCGGCGCAGAGGCTTTTGCCATTATAGACAGGCTCTTTTTCCCGGCAAACGGCTCTAAAATGTCAGACAATGAGGACAGAAAGCTCATATATGGGCGCTTGTGTGCGCTTGACGGAGCGCTGCTGGATGTGTGCCTGTGCACCGTCAGCCGCGCAGGGCACAGCTATACGGGCGAGGACACGGCGGAGCTTCAGTGCCACGGCTCGCCTGTTGTTCTGCGCGCGGCGCTGGAGGACATTTTCGCACTTGGCGCACGTCAGGCAGAACCGGGCGAATTTACAAAGCGCGCGTTTCTTTCCGGGCGGATTGAGCTGTCGAGCGCGGAGGCTGTGGCAGATATTATCGACGCGGAGAGCATAGAAGCCGCACGCAACGCCGCAGGGCAGCTCTCCGGCGCTGTCAGCCGCCGCACCGAAGGGGTTTACTCGCTTCTTGCGGATATATCATCGCATTTTCACGCCGTGCTCGACTACCCGGATGAAGACATTGAGGACTTCCGCATGGAAGACTACAGGCAGCGGCTCGAGGCGGCAGTGCAGGATCTGCGCGGTCTGCTTGGAACGTTTGAGCGCGGGCAGCTGATGGCGGGCGGCATTCCCGCCGCGATAGTCGGCAGACCGAATGCGGGCAAAAGCTCCCTGATGAACGCGCTTGTCGGCTACGACCGCGCTATTGTCACGGAGATCCCCGG
>DJEW01000012.1:0-652 GCA_002431965.1 Clostridiales bacterium UBA5888 | reverse complement strand
CTGACGGACACCGCCGGCATACGCATGACCGACGACGCGGTGGAGCGCCTCGGTGTGGAGCGCAGCCGCCGTGCCATGGATGAGGCAATGCTGATAATGGTCGTGATAGACGGAACGCACACGGTAACGGCGGAAGACGTCGATCTTGTACGCCGGGCGGAGCGCGCGGAACACGCGCTGCTCGTTGTGTCAAAAAAAGACCTCGCGCAGGCAGATATTTCGCTCGACACCACCCTGCCCCGCGTTGCGGTCAGCTCGGTCACTGGTGAGGGAATAGACGCGCTTGAATCTGCAATAGCCGCGATGTTCCCGCTGCCCTGCGTTCCAGCCGGGGAGATACTCACCAACGCCCGCCAGGCGGACGCTGTGGCGCACGCAATTGAGTATGTGGACGCGGCGCTCGGCGCGATGCGCGCCGGGGAAACGCCGGACATCGTGCTCACGGAGGCTGAGGGCGCGATGAAGGCGCTGGGCGAGCTCACGGGGCGCAGCATCCGCGAGGACGTCACCAACCGGATATTCAGCCGTTTCTGCGTCGGAAAGTAGATCACGGAAGAGGTCACAAAAACACTTGACATTAGGTCTCAGGTATGATAACATATCTAGGCTTGATGCAGAAGTACCCAAGAGGCCGAAGGGGCTCCCCTGCTAA
>DJEW01000010.1:80130-104201 GCA_002431965.1 Clostridiales bacterium UBA5888 | reverse complement strand
CCCCAACTATTGACACAGAGCCGGAATTTTTCAGCTTGTCAAAAAAGTCCTGTCATCATAACCCAAACTTTCTCGTCATCTGTTCTTGCCGCATTATGCGGCGATGCCTTTCTGTTTGGACTCAGCCCTTCACCGCGCCTGCGGTCATACCTTCGACAAAGTATTTCTGCACGAGCGCGAAGAGAATGACGACGGGTATCGTGGTTATCGTGCCAAGCGCCATGATGATGCCCCAGTCGATGTGGGTGGAGCTTATGTAGTTTGCAAGCCCGACGGTGAGCGTTTTCATCGACTCCTTATTTGTCAGGACGCTTGAGAGCAGAAACTCATTCCACGACATGATGAACGCCATTATCCCGGTGCTCAGCACGCCGGAAACGCACAGGGGGAAGTCTATCCTTGCGAAGACCTGCCATTCGTTCGCCCCATCCATGAGCGCCGCCTCGTCGATCTCGTGCGGAAGCTTCTTGAAGAAAGACACCATCAGCCACACGGAGAACGGCAGCGTCACGGTGAGGTGTCCGATGATTACGCCCAGGTGGCTGCCGGAGAAGCCAAGGGTGTTCATGATGCGATACATCGGCAGCATCAGCATGATGGGCGGCACGCAGTACGCCGCAAGCACGCTGACCAGTATGATCTTGCGCCCGGCAAACTTGAAGCGCGTGAGGCTGTATGCGGTGAGCGTGCCGACGATCATATCAATGACCATCACTACCGTTGCTATATATAAGCTATTGAGAAAATAGTGGATAACATTTTCATTCCGGAACGCCTGAATGTACCATTCAAGCGTCCAGTTCTCGGGCATTATTTTCGGCGGGATCGTAAAGAGCTCCACACCGGGCTTGAACGAGCTCAGCGCCATCCATGCCAGAGGAAAGCCCACGAGTATCACGAGGAAAATGACGATAACGGCAACGATAACAGCTGTGAGAAGCTTTGTTTTCTTTACGCTTTTGTACATTTCATCACCCGTCCTTTCCTCAGTCCTCAAGCACGCCGGACTTGAACACATAGAATATTATGCACACAAACATCAGCACGCCCAGCACCATTGAGATCGCCGCCGCGTAGCCCACCTGATATGAGCCGAACGACGCCTGATAGATGAGTATCGGCAGGTGCGTCGTTGATCCGGCGGGTCCGCCGCCCGTGACCATGTAGATAAGATCGTAATACGTCGCCGTCCATATCGTTCTGAGAACGACAAGAACGATTGTGGTATTTCTCAGCTGCGGCAGAGTGATGCGTGTGAATATCTGAAAGCGTGTCGCGCCGTCAACCATGGCAGCCTCATACATCTGCCTGTCGATGCTCTTCAGCGCCGCCCAGTAAATGAGCATCGGAAACGGGTAGGAGCGCCACACATTGAGGATGACGACCACCCACATTGCCGGTCCCTGCATTGCCAGCAGCGACTGACGCGGCTCAAGAAGCCCCGCCTGCTGAAGCCAATAGCTCACAATGCCGTAATCGCTGTTCATTATCCACTTTGCCACAAGCGCAAGCGTCACGGCAGGAACAACATAGGGGATGAGCAGAAAGCTCCTCAATGCGGTCGAGCCCTTCATCGGGCGCGAGATCAAAAGCGCGATGCCCAGACCGAGCACGAGCTGACCCAGCACCGACCAGAACGTCCATACGCAGGTGTTCCAGAAGTATTTTTTGAAGAGCTTATTGCTGAACATGCGTATGTAATTGTCCAGCCAGACAAAGCTGCTTTCCTTTTTGATAAGGGAGGTGTTCGTGAAGCTCAGCCAGATGTTGTACACGACCGGGTACAGCACGAACGTCAGAAGAAAGATGACTGCCGGGATGGCAAACGCAAAGCCAATCAGTCTGTGCCTCTTCTCATAGCTGTCGAGCAATCTTCGTTTTGTCGCCGGAGCTGCATTGCTCATCTCGTCTCTCTCCTTCTGAATATAGTTTTGGGAGTATCGCCCGCCTTGCGGTGGGCGATACCGCTCATACCTGCCGGCTGCGCGTCTGCGCAGTCAGGGTGAGCTTTTTACATGGTTGCAGCGAAGGCAGAGAGATCGTCGTTTATGAGATCGTATGCCTCCTCGGAGGTGTAAGTGCCGGTGCAGGCGCCCTGAAGAGCCTCGCCGAAGATGGTGGTGGACTCAATGTAGGCAGACATTGCGCTCAGACCGTGCTCCATGCCATACCAGTACCAGGTGCTGTTCTCAAACTGATCAAAGATATAATCGACCTCGGTCTGGAAATCGGCGACCTTCTCGCTGGACTTATAGAGGTCAAACGCGGGCTTGTAGGACGGGAAGGCGAACATCGGGCGGCTGAGAGCACGCTCTGCGGCGCGCTCGGGAGTGTAGAGTGCGGTGAGAAAGTCGCTGACGAGCGCGGCGCGTGCCGCGTCGTCCTGCTTGCTGGCGACGAAGCAGTAGCCAGAGCCAAAGGACGCGACCTTGTTGCCGTCAACGCCGGGGAAGTCGAAGCAGCCGAGCTTGTCAACCATTTCGGGGTTGTTGCCCTGAGCGTTGCCGATGACAGCGCCCATGTCAAGCGTCATTGCGACAGTGCCGGTGACAGCAAGGGCGTTGCGGTAATCGCCCCAGGACCAGGTGAGAGCGCCCGCGGGGGATGCAGTCTTGTAAAGGTCAACAAGGTAGTCGATGACCTTTATGGCTTCTTCCTTCTGATCGTCGAAGCAGTACTCGCCAGTGGCGGGATCCATGAAGAACACGCCTGCCGAGCACATCATTTCGTAAAGGGTCTGCGCGGCGACCTGCACACCGTCAAGGGGAACGGGGAAGCCGGAGCACTCGGCAGTATTGAGCTCAGTAGCGACGGTCTTGAATTCCTCCCAGGTGGTGGGAATCTCAAGTCCCTTCTGCTCGAAGAGATCCTTGCGGTACCACACGGAGGTATGCATTGCCCAGTCGGGCAGACCGTAAACATTGCCGTCAGCGCCGGTGAGGACTGTCAGGTAAGCGTCGGAGAAGTCGCTGCGTCCGATGCCGTCGATTATATCGTCAAGGGGCATGATGCTGTCGGCAGCATAGAGATATGCCGTGCCGCCGAAGTTGGTGTGCATGATGTCGGGGACATCGCCGGAGGATGCGGCCGTGGCGAGCTTTTCGTACATTTCGTTGAAAGCGACCTTCTCAACGGTCACTTCAACGCCCATCTCATCCGCCAGCTCCGTGAACTGCTTGTTGAGGACCTCATACTGCGCATCGGCAGTGAGGTTGGTCCAGATAACGAGCTTTTCACCGGTGTAGTCGATTTCAGCCGGTGCGGAATCTTCTGCCGCAGGCTCGGCTGCGGGAGCTTCTTCCTCTGCGGGCGCCGCTGCCGGGGCAGAGCCGCACGCCGCCAGAGAGAACATCGTGAGAACTGCAAGCAGCAGCGCCAGGATTCTCTTTGCGTTCATTGGATTCTTCCTTTCATTTTGTTCGGACTTTGTCGTCCGGTTTTATTTTTCCCGGGACTCGGAACGTACCCTTACCCGTGAAATACAAATCAGAGGATGCCGCCCTGCTCGATGAGCTTTGCCTGCAGCGCCTTTATGTCAACATTGCGCGCCGTCACGCCCTCTTTTATTGCAAGCGCCGCGCCAGTGCCGACGGCCTCGCCCATGACCATACACTGCGGCATGCAGCGGATGCAGTTGGCGACCTCGATCTCATAGGACGCGCAGCGCCCTGCGACGAGGAGATTCTCCTTACCCTTGACGACCATGCAGCTGTAAGGGATGGTCATGGATGTGCCCGGCTCAAGGTCGTAGACTATCATGGTCTCTCCCTCGGGGGTATGGAAGCCGGCGGGCATCGCGCCGCGCCCGATGCTGTCGGGAAAGTCCTTCGCGTCGAGGAAGTCCTGGAACTTGACCTCGTAATCGCATATCACGCGGCGGCTTTCGCGGATGCCGAGCATGGAGGCAATTGCGGTGAGGTAGGAGTTTTCAAAGCCGGGGATGTAGTTTTTCATCGCCCAGGCCACGTCGTACAGGCACTTCTGAGAGAAGTTTTCCTGCGCGGTCCTCGTCTCAAGCCCGATGGTGCTGTTCGCCTCGAGCGCGCCCGAGCAGTTGATGGTTATCTCGCCGGGGTTTGGGGTGGAGGTGAATATGCCGAGCCAGTGGCGCAGATATTCCTTGTCTGCGGGCAGGTCAACGTTTTTCAGCTCGTCCTTAAGCCCGAAGTGCATAACGCCGGGGAAGCTGGTGAAATCGTGCCATGCCGGGGGCATCATGGTGTCCTCAACAGGCGGGTTCTCCTCATAATACTTCACGACGCGGTCCATGTCTATGCCCGCCATCTTCCCGATGAGGGTCATGGGCTGTATGTCCTTGTCGTCGCGTATCTCATATGTCGCGCCTGCCCTGGCGCACACGGCGGCATCGCCGGTGCAGTCGATGACTATCTTGCCGCGAACCTCCACTATCTGCATTTCGGACACGACAATAAGCCCGGTCACAGTGTCGCCGTCCTGCAGAACGTCGATTATCTGGGTGTTGAGCCATGTTGTGAGATTAGGCTCTTTCGCCGCAAGCTCATCGAGCACGACCTTGGCGACCTCGGTGTCATAGAGGTAGCACACGTCCTTGTCGGGGTCTTTATCAACTATCGCGCCCATGTCTTTGAGGATGTTTCTCAAATCCCAGGTCATGCCGCCGACGCAGCGCTTGAGCTTGTCGCTGAAGCCGACCCACGCACCCTGCATGCCCGATGTGAACTGTCCTCCGAGGCAGCGGTTTTTCTCAACTATAAGCGTCTTTGCGCCGTTTCTCGCCGCCGCAAGACCGGCAATGCAGCCGGCCGTACCGCCGCCTGCCACTATCACGTCAAATTCTCTTTCGTTCATTTGTTTCTCCTTCCGTCCGCCGCTTCTCTTCCGCACCGCTCCGGGCGCAGAGCCCGGAGCAGCCCGGAAAAAGGATTTATGAAAAAGAATATCTTCTCTTCTCTCTTATGCGAGGTAGCCGTAGTGTCTGAGCACGTTCCTGAGGCGGATCATATCCTCCTCGGGCAGCTCGGAGATAACGGGCTTGCGGCAGTAGCCGGCGTCAACGCCGCGCAGCTTCAGACCTTCCTTGATGATTTGCAGCCAAAGCACGTCGCCGTTGGAGTCTGCCTCGGTGAACAGCGGCAGGTATGGCCATACCAGCTCCTCCTGCGCCTTCATCGCCTCGGCGGTCTTCTTGTCCTGCGCGAGGTGGTATACGGTGGAGTTCTCCTTCGGGAAGAGGTTGCCCGTACCGACGACCCAGCCGTCGGACCAGCAGGACATTGTCTCCACGGCGCATACGTCATAACCGTAGAAGATGTTGAAGTTTTCGTCCGTCAGGCGGCGGAGATTCTGCTGTCTGAAAACGTCTGCCTGACGCTCCTTGATCGCGTCGATGCAGCCTTCGTTGTAGAGCTTTGCAATGAAGCGGTCGTCGAGCAGCACAGTGGAATAATACGGATTGTGGTACATCATGACGGGGATGCTGATGGAGTTGTGGATGGTCTTATAGTGGTCATAGAGCTCCTGCTTGTTCGGACCCATGTACCACGGGGTGACTACCATGACGCCGTCCGCGCCGGAGGCTTCCGCCGCCTGCGACATATCCACGACATCCTTCGTGCGGTATGCGCCGGTGGACGCAACCACCTTTATGCCGTTGGCATGACCCGCCTCGATGTATGCCTTGTTGACCGCGATCTGCTCGTCCTTCTCAAGCGCTATCATCTCGCCGGTAGAACCGGAGGGTATGATGCCCGTTACGCCGTTATCCGCTAAGAACTTTGTGACTTCCCTGATCGCGCTGAAATTGATGCTCTCGTCCTTGTTGAACGGGGTGATTACAGGAATATAAATGCCTTCCAGTCTCTGCCTTGCCATAATAAATAGCTCCTTAATATTTCATTTTCGGAATATCCATTCCGAAAATTATACTACTCCGTTTTTACCCGTTCGTCAACGGCTAATTGTGCAAAATGTCTACTTTCGTATGAGTACACAGTTATTGCATTTCTGTTTTGTGCAACTTCACGGTTATGGTCTTAACGCTGTGTTCAGGCGTCTGACGCTCTGTTGACAAAACCGTACATCCGGCGTAATATTGAAGTATTATGTTATGCTTGCCAGAATTTGTTTTGGAGTTGATGTGATGGAGACCGACAAAAACCAAAAGGTTGAAACCATTAAGATGCTGGAAAACGCGATGAGCGTGCTCGACCTGCTGCGCACGGCGAAGACGCCAATGGGCGCGAACGCCATTGCAAAGCAATGCGCGCTCAATCCTTCCACCACGTTCCGCATCCTCAAAACGCTGGAGATGACTGGCTGGGTCTATCAGATGGAGGATGACCGCTATATTCCCGGGCAGAAGCTGAGCTTTGTGACGGAGCGCAGCAATTTCTATCTTGCGCTTGGCGATGCGGCAAAGTGTGTGATGGAGGAATGCACCGCGCACTATGGGCTCGCCATGAACCTTATTGTCCGCAACGGGGCCGACTGTGAGATTTTGCAGCAGTCGCTGACAAAAAGCATCATCAACTATGTTCCCCCGCTGCACTCCGTGCTGCCTTACTACGCCTGCGGCGGCGGGAAGATACTTCTGAGTGAGCTGCCCGACGCGCTCATAGAGCAGCTGATCACGACCCATCGCATGGAAGCGCTCACACCGTTCACGATTACAGACCCCGATGCATACGTTGCCGAGCTGAAAAAGACCGCCGAGAACGGCTACGCGATAGATTTCCAGGAATCCTCCATCAACGGCAGCTGCATCGCCGTGCCCGTGCGCGATAAGGATGGCACGATAATCGCGTCGCTGTCTTTCAGCGGGCTCATCGGCGTGTCCGACCCGGCGAAGCTATTAAAATACCTACCCGCTCTGCGCGAGGCGTCGGAAAAAATCACGGCAAGTCTTTTTGACTGCTGGGGCTTATAATAGAGGCATAGTATGATCGAATATATTTCCTTTGGCATAATTGCGCTGCTTGCAGGACTGGCGCAGGGCGTGTGCGGCTTCGGCGCGGGCATACTGATGATGATGGTGCTGCCGCTGTTTCTCTCCATCAGCCGCGCCGCCGCCGTTTCCGGCGCTGTCAGCCTCGCGCTGACGCTGCTGATGATAATCCGCTACCGCAAGCATGTCAGCGTCAGAAAGGTCGTTGTGCCGCTGCTGGTATATGCGCTCTTCTCCGCGCTGGCAATACGCTTTTCCTCCAGTGTGGATCAGCAGCTTTTAAAGCGCATCTTCGGCGGATTCCTAATTGCGCTGACGGCGTATCATTTTCTTCTCTCAAAAAAGCAGCCCAAGGCATGGAGTCTGCCGGTGTGCGCCGCGGCATGGGCGTTTTCCGGTGCGTGCAGCGGGCTTTTCTCCGTCGGCGGTCCTCTGATGGTGCTCTACTATCTCTCAAGCACCGACAGCAAGGAGGAGTTTCTCGGCACGACTGAGCTGCTGTTTTTCGTCAATCTAGTTCTCAGCGCATATCTGCGCGTCAGGAACGGAATCTTGACAGCCGAGCTTCTGCCGCTTGTCGGGCTGGGCACAGCTTGCATGATGGCGGGGCTGTACGCCGCCAACCGCATCATTGACCGCATCGACGGCGCAAAGCTGAAAAACATCGTCTATATCGGCGTCGGTCTCAGCGGTATAATAAATCTCTTCGGCAGATAGGAAAATACCAAAATGGCGAGTGACAGCTCCGGTCACCCGCCATTTTTCTGTATTTATCCTTTATTCCACGCTGAGATCGTATGTGCGGTACTGTATCGCCTCGGCGATATGCTCGCTCTCTATTCCCTCGCTCCCGGCAAGGTCTGCAATGGTGCGCGCAACGCGCAGAATGCGGTCATAGCTGCGCGCGGAGAGGTGCATGCTGTCAAACGCGGCGCGCATCAGCGCCTCCCCTTCCTCGCTCACGGCGCACACCCTGCGCACTTCCCCGCTGTCTATGCGGGCGTTGCACATCGTGCCGTCGGCGGCGTAGCGCTCGCGCTGGATGCGCCGCGCCGCATCCACGCGCTTTTTTATCTCGGCGGAGCTTTCCGCCGGGGTTTTTCTCTTCAGCTCTTCATAGTCCAGCGCGGGCACCTCGACAATGATGTCTATCCTGTCCAGCAGCGGTCCGGATATGCGCGAATGATACCGGCGCACATCGTTCACTGAGCACCGGCAGCGCCCCGACGGGTGCCCATACCACCCGCATTTGCACGGATTCATCGCGCACACCAGCATAAACCGGCTCGGAAACGTCAGCGTCCCCGCGACGCGCGACACCGTCACCACTCCGTCCTCCAGCGGCTGGCGAAGCACCTCCAGCGCGTCGCGCCGGAATTCCGGCAGCTCATCGAGAAACAGCACGCCGTTGTGCGCAAGGCTGATCTCCCCCGGGCGCGGCATCGTGCCGCCCCCGGACAGCCCCGCAGCTGACACAGTGTGGTGCGGCGCGCGGAACGGACGGCGGGAAACTATCGGCTGCCCGGCGCAGGTCAGACCAGCGACGGAGTGTATCTCCGTCGTCTCTATCATTTCATCGCGGCTCATATCCGGCAGGATGCCGGGCAGGCGCTTTGCCATCATCGACTTGCCCGCGCCCGGCGGTCCCACAATGAGAATATTATGCCCGCCCGCCGCCGCGATCTCAAACGCGCGCTTGACGTTTTCCTGCCCCTTGACGTCCGCGAAATCCGGCGCCGGCAGGTCGTCGCCGCGCAGGTCAGGACACTCGGCGCACTCTATAAGCGTCTCGCCGGATAGGTGCGCGGTGAGCTGTGCGACATCCTTCACCGGATACACCGAAAGCCCGTCGGCAAACGCCGCCTCGCGCGCGTTCTCCGCCGGAACGAAAAAATGCTCCACCCCCGCGCGCTGCGCCGCAAGCGCCATCGGCAGCGCGCCCGCGACCGGGCGCACCTCGCCCGTGAGCGAAAGCTCCCCGATGAACGCGCACTTATCCCCGGGTGTTCTGATGTCTCCCGCGGCGGACAGTATGCCAACGAGCATCGGCAGATCGTACACCGTGCCGGCCTTCTTCTTGTCCGCCGGAGCAAGGTTGACGGTCATGCGGCTGACCGGGAATTTGAAGCCGCTGTTCTTTATCGCGGCGCGCACGCGCTCGCGCGCCTCCTTCACCGCCGCGTCGGGCAGACCCACAATGTCGAACGCAGGCAGCCCGCCGGAGATATACACCTCCACCGCAACCTCGTACCCGCCGACGCCGCTCACACCCATGCTCTTTATTGAGGAAAACATTGCCATACTCCCTTTGTGAAAAAGCCGTCGGCTGTGAAAGTATATGCCGACGGCTTTTTTGTGTTATTCTTCAAGCTCACCCACAAGTGCGATATGCAGCTCGTCCAGCTGCCTCTGCTCTACCGTGGACGGCGCGCCCATCATCACATCCATGGCGTTCTTGTTCATGGGGAAGGGGATGATCTCGCGGATGCTGTCCTCGCCCGCAAGGAGCATGACCATGCGGTCAACGCCCGGGGCAATGCCGGCATGGGGAGGGGCGCCGTAGCAGAACGCATTGTACATTGCGGGGAATTTGCGCTTGACGTCGTCCTCGCCGAGGCGCACCATCTCAAACGCTTTTATCATGATCTCCGGGTCGTGGTTACGCACCGCGCCGGAGCTGAGCTCCACGCCGTTGCAGACAAGGTCATACTGGTCGGCGGTGATGGTGAGCGGGTCTATCTCGCCGCGCTCAGCGCGCAGCAGCACGTCCAGCCCGCCTGCGGGCATGGAAAACGGATTGTGGCAGAACTCCAGCTCGCCTGACTCCTCACCTATCTCGTACATGGGGAAATCGACGATCCAGCAGAACTCATAGCGCTCTTTGTCCATATGGTTGGGGCACGCCGCGCCCAGCATTTTCAGCATGACGCCGGCGGTCTTCTGCGCAAGCTCCTTCTTGCCCGCGGCGACGCCCACAAGGGTGTTGGGCTTGAGATCAAGAGCCGCGGTCAGCTCGTCCTTGCGCTCGGCAAGGAACTTCGCCACGCCGCCGGCAAGCTCGCCGTGCTCGTCCACCTTGAACCAGTAGGGCTTCGAGCCCGCCTGAACCTCCACATCGGTGCAAAGCTTGTCGATATGCTTTCTCGTCAGCTCGCAGTCGGATACGGCGATCGCCTTCACGACTGCGCCCTCGGCGTTGAACGGGGCAAACTCCGTGCCGCGGGTGAGGGCGGTGATGTCCTCCACGTGCAGGTCGATGCGAAGATCCGGCTTATCCGTGCCGTAGCGCTCCATGGATTCCACATAGCCGATGCGCTTGAACGGCGCGTCGGACGCGACGTTATAAGTGCCGAATTTTGCGAATATCGGGGGCAGCACGTCCTCCAGCACGGCAAAGACGTCCTCCTGCGTGGCGAACGCCATCTCCATATCCAGCTGATAGAATTCGCCCGGGGAGCGGTCGCCGCGCGCGTCCTCATCGCGGAAGCACGGTGCGATCTGGAAATAGCGGTCAAACCCGGAGGTCATGAGAAGCTGCTTGAACTGCTGGGGTGCCTGCGGCAGGGCATAAAACTTGCCGGGGTGTTTTCTCGCCGGAACAAGATAGTCGCGCGCGCCCTCCGGGGAGGATGCGGTGAGAATGGGGGTGGTTATCTCAAGAAAGCCGTGCGCCGTCATCGCCTGGCGCAGCGCCGAAATGACGTTGCAGCGGAGGATGATGTTCTTTTTGACGGCAGGGTTTCTCAGATCGAGATAGCGGTATTTCAGTCTCGCGCTCTCGTCCGCCTCGCGGCTGCGGTTTATTTCAAACGGCAGCTCATTGTAGCGGCATTTGCCGAGTATTTCTATCTTCTCCGGCACGACCTCAACGTCGCCGGTGTCCTGCTTCGGGTTTTTACTCGCGCGCTCGCGCACAACGCCCTCCACGGAAATGGTGGACTCCTTGTTGACGGACTTGACGATCTTCATCATGTCCTCCGTCTCCACGACCACCTGCGTCGTGCCGTAAAAGTCGCGCAGGACGACAAACGCAAAATTGCTGCCGACCTCGCGGACATTCTCCATCCAGCCGACAAGCTTGACCTTTTCGCCCACATTGCCGAGCCTCAGCTCATTGCAGGTATGTGTACGGGACTGAAACATAAATTTCCCTCTCTTCTATCTCAAAAATAAGATTAAACAAATCAGTCGTTGATGAGCGGATACGCCGCGCGCTCATCAAGATCGGACACGATGTCCGCCACAGCCTGCGCCGTGGTGAGCTTGCGCTGCTCGCCGGTCTGCATATTCTTCACCGAGAGCACGCCCTCTTTTATTTCGTCCTCGCCGATGAACACAACGTACGGCACGCCGATTCTGTCGGCGTAGCTCATCTTCGCCTTGAACTTTTTGTTTTCGCCGTAAAGCTGCGTGCGTATGCCCGCGCGGCGAAGCTCCGCCGCGGCGGAAATGGCATAGCCAAGCTCCTCCGTCATCGGCAGCACCAGCACGTCGCATGGCGCGCTCACCGTCTCTTCGGAGAGAAGCCCCTGCTCATTCAGCACATAAAAGAGCCTTGTCAGCCCTATGGATATGCCGACGCCGGGCAGCACGCGGTCTGTATAGTACTCGGCAAGGCTGTCATACCGCCCGCCGGAGCAGACCGAGCCTATCTCCGGGTGGTCGGTCATCACGGTCTCGTACACCGTGCCGGTGTAATAGTCCAGCCCGCGCGCGATAGTCAGGTCAACTGCGAAATTCTCCTCCGGCACGCCGAACTGCGCGAGATAGCGCGTCACCGCCTTCAGCTCGTCCAGCCCCTGATCAAACGTCGCGTCCATGCCGCGGTAGCGCTCCAGCGCGGCGATGACCTCGGCATTCGTGCCCTTTATCGCCATGAAATCCAGCACGTTCTCCGCCTTGCACGGCAGCATCTTCACCTCGTCGATGAGAAGCCGGCGCACCTTCTCCGCGCCTATCTTGTCGAGCTTGTCCACGGTGCGCATAATGTCGCCCGCGCGCTCGCTCATGCCGTTCATGGCATAAAAGCCGTTGAGAATCTTGCGGTTGTTGACGCGGATTTTGAATTTTTTCAGCCCGAGCGCGGTGAACGTGTCGTAAATTACGGCGGGGATCTCCGCCTCGTTGATTATGTCGAGCTTTCCGTCGCCGATGACGTCTATATCCGCCTGATAAAACTCACGGAAGCGCCCCTTCTGCGCGCGCTCCCCGCGGTACACCTTGCCTATCTGGCAGCGCCGGAACGGAAAGCTGAGCTCCGCATAGTGCGCCGCGACGTATTTGGCGAGAGGCACGGTCAGATCAAAGCGCAGCGCCAGGTCGCTGTCGCCCTTTTGAAAGCGGTAAATCTGCTTTTCCGTCTCCCCGCCGCCCTTGGCAAGCAGCACCTCCGCCGATTCGATTACGGGCGTGTCGAGCGGGGTAAAGCCATAGGAGGCATAGCTTTTGCGCAGAATGTCCTTCATGCGCTCCATCTTCATCTGCTCCGCAGGCAGCAGCTCCATAAAGCCGGAAAGCGTGCGCGGTTTAACCTTTGCCATATAAAAATAAATCCTTTCGGTCATTCTGTAACTGATGCGCGCAGCCCCCTTGACATTTTGGGGGCTGGTGAATCATACGCCGCGCTGCCTTCAGCGCTTCTGGGGGTTGACGATGTTGCGCCAGTCAAGGTCGCCGCGTCTGAGCCCCTGCACAAGCACCTCCGCCGTGGCGGCGTTTGTGGCAAAGGGGATCTGGTACTGGTCGCACAGGCGCTCTATCTTGTTGATGTCGTCAAAGCCTCTGGGATTCGCCGGGTCGCAGAAGAAGAGGACAAGGTCGATCTCATTGAACGATATGCGCGCGCCTATCTGCTGCGCCCCGCCCTGGTCGGCATGAAGGTAGAGCGTAATGGGCAGCCCCGTCGCCTCTGACACGAGCTTGCCCGTGACGTGCGTGGCGCAGAGCGAATGCTCGGCAAGAATGCCGCAGTACGCGATGCAGAACTGAACCATCAGCTCTTTCTTTCTGTCATGTGCCATCAATGCAATATTCATACTCTTCTCTGTCTCCTGACTCCGGTAAATGATATTTTCTTCTTATATCTCTTCATTTTATTTATTATAAACACACTTTTTGCAAACTGCAACCACTTTTTGCTTGAAATCCGCGTCAATTCATTTCAGCAGCGCCATTTCCTCCTCGGAGGAATCGCTGTACCCGCGGATCACATAGTAAGCGTCGAGGATGTTTTTTGCGATGAACGCCGTGTTTGCGCCCGAGCCGCCGCGCTCAACGACGACGGCGATGGCGATCTCCGGGTCGTCGGCAGGAGCATAGCAGATGAACATACCGTCGTTGGTGATGCCCTCGCCTTTCTGGGCGGTTCCGGTCTTGCCGTTGACGCCGTACTGCCCGTTTGCGCCCGTGCGCGTGAACTTGCACTTGGCGAACAGCTCGTAAAGCTGCTGGTTGCCGGGGTAGTTGACCACCAGGTGCATCCCCTCTTTTATAGCGTCCCAGTTATATTCTGCTGATTCAACATGGCTGAGCACCTCCGGCTCGCGCTCGTACACCTTCTCGCTGTAATCATAGCTGCGCACAGTCTTGAGGATGGAGGCGGAATGCCTGTCGCCGTAGTTTGCAAGCGTCGCGGCGTACTCCGCCATCTGCAAGGGTGAGAATATGCTGTCGGACTGACCGATGGCGGCCTGCAGCGTGTCGCCTATACGCCACTCGGAGCCGGCGTAGTCATAGTGGTTTTCGCGGTTGGACATGTTGCCCGTCGTCTCGACAAGCTCTATGCCCGTGGAGACGCCGAGGCTGAAAGCGTGCGCCGTCTCGCCGAGGTAGTCAACGCCCAGCTCGTTGCCGATGGTGTAGAAGAAGTAGTTGCACGAGTCGCGCAGCGCCGTGGCGACATTTTCCTCCGGATGGGTGAGGTGCTCATTTTTGTTCGCGTTCCAGATCCAGCACTCAGGCGAGTAGCCCTCGGCGGAATACTTTGTATAAACGCCCTGACACTTGACCTTGTCCTCTGTGTTTATAACGCCCTTGTTCAGCGCCGCTATCGCCGTGACGGGCTTGAAGGTGGAGCCGGGGGCGTAGGCGCCCATGAGCGCACGGTTGAAGAGCGGCGCGTTCGGCGTTGCCAGAAGCTCCTGGTAATTTTCTATAATATTCGACACGTCGAATGTCGGCCAGCTTGCGATGGCAAGCGGCTCGCCCGTGTCCACCGCGACGACGACCGCCGCCGCGCCGGTGATCTCGTCCTTCATGTTCTCGTCGTAATCGCCGCGGGCAAGCCCCTCCGCACGCTCCTGCGCGCGGGTCTTGATGAGGTCGTTTACGCCGGCGTTCAATATACGCTCGGTCTGCTCCTGCAGCATGGAGTCTATGGTGAGATAGATATGGTTGCCGGGAACGGGTTCATCCACGTACACCGTGCTCAGCACCGTGCCGGAGGCGTTTTTCGTTTCCTGCACCGTGCCGTCCTTGCCGTGCAGATACGTCTCGAAGGCGTACTCGACGCCGTCCTTGCCGACATAGGCGTCCGTTGAATATTTGAGCAGGGAGTATTTTTCATACTCCTCCTGCGTCATAAGTCCGACATAGCCGAGAATGTGCGCGGCGTAGTCCGTGCCGTACTCGCGCTTATATGCGCGGTTGACGTTTATGCCGGCGAGCTTGTTCTCCATTATGGAGGTGATAAGCTTCATGCTCGCATTCTCGACGAAGACATAATCTGCCGTATTTATGGCGTAGCGGACGTTGATGGAATAGCGCACGCCGGCAATAATGCGCATCTCCTGCGCAGAATAGCTGTTGTCTATCTCATAGCGCGTGCGCATATAGCTCATAAGCTCCACCGCGGTGGGGTTCTCCGGGTCAACGGCAAGCTCCTTCAGATCGTCCTTTTTGTCCTTGATATACGCCTTGAGCATGGTGCGCTGTATCTCGGTCATATTCTCGTCGTATTCAAACGGAGGTTCGCGCGTGATAGGCAGGTCGTCCGTATACTCGTCGCCATAGCCCTCCACCATGTTCACAAGCCCCAGTATCGTTTCGTTCGGGTTTTCGTTTGCAAAGAGCTTCGTGGTGTCGATAGTGAGGTTATATACCTCCGTATTGCTCACGAGCACGCGCCCATAGCGGTCGAGAATATTGCCGCGGGCAGCGGTTATGGCGCGCTCCTCCGTGGTTATCTCATTGCTCTGGTTATAGTATTTCTCGCCCTCTATTATCTGGAGCTGATAAAGCTCATAGGCGTAGACCGACAGCAGTATCAGCATCAGCACTATAAGCGCCGCAATTCTGCCGTCTTTGACAAGTCTGTGATGCATAAGTTTTATCCTTTCTCTAGGGGAAACACAAAGCAGTGCGCTGCGGCGCGGCTACTCTATCCATTCCGCCGCCGGAAAATACGCCAGCACGGCGGGAGGCAGCGACCACAGAGTCTGCAGCAGCACCGTCACGATCATTGAGCCCGACCAGACGTCCATGGCGGCGGTCTTGAGCATCTGCACCGCGCCGGTTATCAGCAGCGCCGCAAACGCGGCGAGCATGAACGCGAAAAAGCGCCGGTTGATGAAAAACTGCGACACGAAGCCCGCGGCAAAGCTCAGCGCGGGGAAGAGCACGGTGAAGGTAATGGTGTTCTCAATAAACGCCATATCTGCGAAAATACCCATTATGAGGCTGAACACCGCGCCGAACGTCGCGCCCTCGAACATACCCACCGCGACGGCCACTGCCGGCAGCACCAGCGGGCACACGCCGAACGGACGCAGCTGCGTGAAGAGCATATTCTGCGCCACAAGCGAGAGGAACATATAAAGCGCATACTTCAGCAGGCGCTTTATGTTTTCGCCGGAAAATATCTCTTTGAGGTTAATATTCAAGGTCATTCCACCACTTCATAGCTTTTTATGACGAAGACCTGCACAAGAGTGTCGAAGCTGCACTCGGGCTTGATGATGCCGTATTCCACCTGTCCGCCGGCCTCGGTCTGGACGTTGGTGATCGTTCCTATCAGCAGCCCCGCCGGGAACGCCCCGCCCGAGCCGGAGGTAAGCACCTCGTCCCCGACGAATATCTGCGCGCCCTCGGCAAGGAACGTGAGCTTTGCTTCCTTCTTCTTCATCAGCGCAAATTCGCCCACGGACATTCCGGACGAGCCGGACTGCCCGACATACGCGCCGATGGACATGTCAACATCAATAACCGTGCTGACCGTCGCCCAGGTCTCGCCAAGCTCCGTCA
Organism: Clostridiales bacterium UBA5888; assembly: GCA_002431965.1. Lineage (GTDB taxonomy): Bacteria > Bacillota > Clostridia > Oscillospirales > Oscillospiraceae > Limivicinus. Next base: position 88,036 of record DJEW01000010.1, on the reverse strand, counting down.
CCTGACCCACGACAACGCCGTACTCCGTCACGACAGGGTCGTTGAGCTCGATGCCGCTGCTGCGTCCCTTGCTTATCGTGAACGAGCTTGACCAGTTCGACGACGACCAGAGAACCACCTTGCACGACTCCATCTCATAGTCCGTGTGCTTCTCGCGCAGGTTCAAAAGCTCTCTGAGGCGGGTGTTCTCCTCCGAGGCGGCGATACCGTCACGCGCGGACTGCTGCGCGTCGGCAAGCTGCGAACGGAGCGATTCGTTCTCCGCCTGCAGGGAATCGTATTTGTAAAGGTAGCCGTATATCGTGTCAAACCAGTTGACCGTAGAGCTAAGCACCTTTTTTATCGGCGCTTCCAGCACGCCCGTGGCGTTCTGCAAAAAGCTGATCTCCCCGCTGCGCGCAGCGGAGCTGAACGCGATTATAATGGCGACGGCAATGACGATGATGCCGATGCGTATTCCGTTTTTCTTCAAGTATTCCTTCAAAGAGCGACCACTCCCTTATAGACCTGCGCTTCAGCCAATAAGCTCCATGCCCGTGCGTTTGAGCATTGCGTCCAGTCTGCACAGCGGCAGACCCATCACATTGAAAAAGTCCCCATCGATGCCGCGCACGAACACCGCGCCGCGCCCCTGCGCGCCGTAAGCGCCCGCCTTGTCCATCGGCTCGCCCGTGGCGATATAGGCGCGTATCTCCTCCGGCGCTATTTCCCGGAAATGCACGAGCGTGCGCTCCGCCTCGACGTGCATCTCGCCTCCGGCGAGCACCGCCACGCCGGTATAGACCTCATGCGTTGCGCCGGATAGCACCGAGAGCATATCAAACGCCTCCTGCGCGGAGTGCGGCTTGCCGTAAATCCTGCCGTCAAACCACACTATCGTGTCCGCCGCGACGACGGTGTCCCCCGCCGCAGCGAGCGCGCCGACCTCCGCGCACTTCGCGCGGGCGAGCGCCTTCACGGTCTCCTCCGGTCCTGCGCCCTCCGGCGGGCGCTCCTCCCCCTTGGCGGGGATTATCTTCAGCTCTTTTACCTTCAGCATTTCCATCAGCTCTCTGCGTCTGGGAGAGCCGGAAGCGAGTATAACAGCCATCAGTCAACTCCTCTGTAGTAAAGTCCTCTTGTCAGAACGTTGGGCTTATAGTCGGAAAGCCCCATATGTCCCTTGGCGACCTCCACGCACTCTCTCGCGCTCTCGGTCGTGAACATCATTCTCAGCCCCCACAGTCCCGCAGAGTAAAGGTCCTCCTTCTTGTCCGCAAGATAGAGCTTATGCGCATTATACACCACGTTGCGGCAGCCGTATTCCTTCACCACCGGGAACACGGAACCCATACGGTCCGCCATCTGCGCGGGGGTCTGGCAGGCGCAGCGCCCTGCGCTCTCTTTTATTATGCACTGGTCGGACACCATCAGCGGCAGCCGCCCGTAGATGATAAGCTCGGTATCCAAAGGCTTTGCCATGTCCTTTATCTGCGCGATGCGCAGCTCAAATGACGCCGTGGCGGACAAAAAGCCCATGTCGTTGAGCATTTCAAGCGTGTAGGAGTTGAAAGCATTCAGCCCGAAGTCTCCGCGCAGCTTCATCCCGGCGCTCCTCGCCATCACGACCTGCCCGAGATTGCCTACAAGCGCCTCGTTCACGCCGTAATCAAAAAGCTTCTGGAGCGTGGCGTAGACCTCTTTCATCTGCGCGTCGTTCACTATCCTCGGCAGCACCGCCACGGGCACGGCGCCCTTTTCCACAAACGGCAGCACAAGCTTCGGCTCTGCCGCCATTATCATTGCCGGCACGTATATGTATGCCGGGCGCAGGTCGGCAAGCTCTCTTGTCAGCTGCTCCGCCGTGCGCACCTGCATGATAAGCTTCGGGTCCGCCACGGTGGGAACGTTCTTCGGCGGCGCGGGCAGCTCAAGGCTGCGCCGTGTCGGCGGGGCGGCGCGCTGGGCGGAAAGCTCGGATATGAGCTTGCGCCGAAGCTCGTTTATCTCCGCCGCGGCAAGATACAGCCCCGGGTCGGTCTTCGCCTTGTTTTCCACGCAGTTATACGGCGTGCCGCCGGTTTTGAACATCTGCTCGACAAGATACCCGTCCGTCAGCCCCTGCCGCTTCGCCTTTTCCGGCACGGGACCGTAGGTCACTGCTCTGTGCCCCTCGTCGTCAAAGGCGATCGCCTTTATTCTCTCGCCCTTCTCGGCGACGGTGTAAAAATGCACGGGCACGCGCCGAAGCTCACCGTCGGCATAAGCGCGTCGGGCGACGGCGAATATCTTCTCCGTGCCCTCCTCCGGCTCGCCGCGAACGCCGAACATATCCTTCCTGTCGCCGTTGAAGTACCCCTGCGTGAACCCCTGGCGTGAAAACGCCTTTGTCAGCATGGTCATCTCCTCCGGGGTGGGCTGGCGGTGCTCCCGGAGCGCCTTGGAATATATCCCAGTGACGATGGCGGTGTATTCCGGGCGCTTCATGCGCCCTTCTATCTTCACGCAGGCGACGCCCGCCTCCTCGATCTCGCCGAGCCTGTCGACAAGGCAGTTATCCTTCAGCGACATCGGGTAATCGTCCATGCGCCCGCCGAGGGAATACTGCATGCGGCACGGCTGCGCACACATGCCGCGGTTGCCGCTGCGCCGTCCGATAAGGCTGGACATATAACACTGCCCGGAATGGCAGAAGCACAGCGCGCCATGGACGAATATCTCCGTCTCTATTGGAGCGTTTTTCGAAATGTATTTTATCTCCTCAAGGCTCAGCTCGCGCGCAAGCACTGCGCGCGTCAGCCCCATCTCCGCCGCCGCCTGCACGCCGGCGAGGTTGTGGATGCTCATCTGCGTGCTCGCATGGAGGGGAATGTCCGGCAGGGCGCGGCGTATCGCCGAGATAAGCCCCAGATCCTGAATGATAATCCCGTCCGCGCCGCACGAGGACGCAAGGCGCGCATCGTCCACCGCCGCGCCGATCTCCCTGTCGTTGACGAGCGTGTTGAGCGTGACATAGACCTTGCACCCGCGTACACGGCAGTAGGTCACCGCTTTTTCAAATTCCTCATTTGTAAAATTCTTCGCGCCGCGGCGGGCGTTGAAGTCGCCCATTCCGAGATAAACCGCATCCGCGCCGTTCTGTACCGCGGCAATGACGGCCTCCGGAGAACCTGCGGGAGAAAGAAGCTCAAGCATTACACCATTTCCTCTGTGTCGTGTTTCTCTTACAGCTTGCATAATTTGCTGTTATCGTAGTTATACATCGTGCATTATAGCACATTTATTCCTATTGCGACAAGAAAAAAATAATGCTATAATTACCTGCGTAGTTACTTTTACATTTAAGTCACATTTTTTCAGGAGATATGTTTTCCCATGTCAGAGAGCGGATCGGGCAATTTCATACCGGCGCAGATCGCGGACAGGCTCATCGCCGCGCACGACGGCGACGTCGCGCTTTTGTACATATACCGCCTGCGCACCGGCGAAGCCGACTGCGAGCGCGCCGCGCGCGACCTCTGCCGCACCCTGCGCGAGATCGAGGCGGCGGACGAGAAGCTTCACCGGCTCGGTCTTGCCGGGGCGGTTCCGGCGGCGCGTCCGGAAGTACCGGCATCTCCGTCTCCCGCCGCATCCGGCGCGCGCATCCCTCCCGCTCCGGCGGAGGAAATGCCGGAATACCGGGCGGAGGATCTTGTCCGGCGCAGCCGCGAGGACGGGGAGTTTGCGGCGATCATTGCGGAAGCGTCAAAGGTCATGGGGCGCGCGCTGAGCAGCGTGGACATGAAAACGCTCTTCGGGATATATGACTATCTCGGCATGCCGGCGGACGTGATAATGCTGCTGATCAACCACTGCGCCAAGCAGTATACCCGGCGCTACGGCACACAGCGCCGCCCCAGTGCCCGCGCCATTCAAAAGGAGGCGTACTTCTGGGTCAACCGCGAGATCATGACCGTGGAGCAGGCGGAGGAATTCATCCGTGCGGATGACGCACGCCGCAGCACTGCCGCGCAGGTATGCGCCGTTATGGGCATTGCCGGGCGCGAGCCGACAAAGACGGAGAGCGAGTATATCTCCTCCTGGCTCGACATGGGCTTTGGTCCGGACAGCATCGCCATCGCCTATGACCGCACAGTCACGAACACCGGCTCTCTCCGGTGGAGCTATATGAACAGGATAATCCTCAGCTGGAAGGAGAAGGGGCTGTTCACCCCGCGCGATATCGAGGAAAAGGACGGCCGCCAGCGCCAGAAGAGCGCGCCGGGCAAGTCCGCGCCGCGCGGCAGCCGCCCGGCGGACTTTGAAGGTCTGGATTCTCTTCTGGATAAGATATAAGGCGGCGCCGCATAATGCGGCAGGAACGACCGGCGCATTTGCGGCGCCGCGCTGAAGAAAGGGCTTATTTATGACCTATGACGGAAAGCTCCTCGCCCGCGCACGCGGCGCGCTGGAGCGGCTTCGTGCCGGCAACGCCGCCGAGCTGGAGCGGCGCACGGCGCTTGTATACCGGCGCGTGCCGGAGATCGCGGATATTGACGCGCGGCTACGCGCGCAGATGGTGGAGCTTGCGCGCATCACTCTCGCACGCAGCGCGGACATGAAAGCGCGCCTTGCGGCGCTGGAAAGGGACAACCTTGCGCTGCAGGCGCGGCGCGAGGCGCTTCTCGTGTCGCACGGCTTTGCGCGCGATTACCTTGCGCAGATATACTCCTGTCCGAAGTGCCGCGACACCGGCACTCTGCCGGATGGGGGCATGTGCGATTGCCTTGTGCGCGCGTATAACCGCGAGGTGACGGATCAGCTGGGCACTCTTCTGCGCCATGGCAGCGAGAGCTTTGAGCGTTTTGATCTTTCGCTCTACTCCTCCGAGCTCGACCCGCGCTACGGCGTTGTGCCGCGCGAGGCGATGGGCAAGGTGTTTGAGGTCTGCCGCCGTTTTGCCGAGAGCTTTCCCAACGTCAGCTCCAATCTGCTTTTGCAGGGCGACACCGGGCTTGGAAAGACCTATCTTTCCGCCTGCATCGCGCGCACCGTGGCGGAAAAAGGCTGCGCGGTGTGCTATGACTCCGCCGCCGCCGCGCTGGACGCCTTTGAGCAGCAGAAGTTTTCCCGCGATACCGAGGCGGGGCAGGCTGCCGCCGCGCGTGTGAAGAATATGCTCGAGTGCGATCTGATGATCCTTGACGATCTCGGCACGGAGATGAACACCCCCATGTCCGTCAGCGCGCTCTATACTCTCATCAACACCCGCCTTGTCAGCGGAAAGCGGATGATCATCAGCACAAACTGCTCCGATGATGAGCTTGAACGGAGATATACCCCCCAGATATGCTCCCGCATTTTCGGGGAATTTCTGCGCGTGCCCTTTGCCGGGCGCGATATACGGCAGATCAGAAAAACGTGAAAGGCGGTCAGACCATGCAGCATGAAATAACGCATGAGATACCCCTGCTCAACGCGCAGGGTGACCTCACCGAGCCCGGATGGGCACGCTCGCTCCTCCCCATATACAGCCGCAAGGCGGTGAAAGCACCGAAGGCGCGCATAAAGGAGTGGGACTATTATCTTGTCAACAATGGGCGCTTCGCCCTTGCCCTCACTGTGGACGACAACGGCTATATGGGGCTTGATTCCATTTCCCTGCTCGACTTTGCCGAGGGATGGGAAATTACAAAAAGCCCGATGACGTTTATGCCGCTCGGCTCTGTCGGCATGCCGGAGACCTCCAGGTACGGCGATGTGCGCCACTGCGGCAGAAAGCACTCCATCAGCTTTGAAAACGACGGCAGCGGGCAGCGCGTGCTCACTGCACGCATGGATGATTTCGGTCCTGAGGGCGCGCTTCTGGCGAGTATAGAGCTTTTTGACGAGCCGCAGGACAGCATTGTCACCTGCACCCCCTTTAATAAGCCCGGGCACTTCTACTATAACCAGAAGATAAACTGCATGCGTGCCAAAGGCAGCGTGAAATATGGCGCGCGCCTTTATGAGTTCGACCCCGCCGACAGCTTTGCGGTGCTCGACTGGGGGCGCGGCGTATGGACATACCGCAACACATGGTACTGGGGCAGCGCGTCCTACCATGTCGGCGGTGTGCCGTTCGGGTGGAATATCGGCTACGGCTTCGGCGACACCTCAGCCGCGAGCGAGAACGCGCTCTTTTACGACGGCAGGGCGCACAAGCTCAGCCAGGTAAAGTTCAACATTCCCGGCAGCGAGCGTGATTTCATGTCCCCATGGACGTTCACATCCGACGACGGGCGCTTCGAGATGGACTTTGTTCCCGTGCTTGACCGCGCCGCGTGCACCGACATAAAGCTCATCAAATCCGACCAGCATCAGGTGTTCGGCATGTTCACAGGCAAAGCGGTGCTTGACGGCGGCACCATCGTCGAGGTAAAGGACTTTCCCGGCTTTGCCGAAAAGGTCGAAAACAAGTGGTAAAGTTATTTTTTTAATACATATCGGAGGATTTAGTATGACTAAGAAATACAGCGAAATGACCCGCGTGGAGCTTGTGCGCGAGCATGAGCTCTGCCTTGCCGGCTTTGAGGCTGCAAAGGCGCAGCAGCTCAAGCTCAATATGGCGCGCGGCAAGCCCGGGCGCGAGCAGCTTGACATGGTGAGCGATATTCTCACCGTGCTCTCCACGGCGGAGGACTGCATATCCGGCGGCATCGACGCGCGCAACTACGGCGAGCTTGCGGGTCTGCCGGAGGCAAAGGCGCTTTTTGCGGAGCTTCTCGGCTGCAAGGCGGAGGAATGCCTTGTCGGCGGCAGCGCCTCGCTGCAGCTGATGTACGACACCGTCGCAAAGGCGTTCACGCATGGGCTCAATCACGCTGAAAAGCCGTGGCACAAACTGGACAAGGTGAAATGGCTCTGCCCCGCGCCGGGATATGACCGCCACTTCAAGATCACCGAGAGCTTCGGCTTTGAGCTTATCACCGTTCCCATGACCGAAAACGGTCCGGATATGGACATGGTCGAGCGGCTTATCACCGATCCCGCGGTCAAGGGGATGTGGTGCGTGCCCAAATATTCAAACCCCGACGGCATCGTCTACTCTCCGGAGACCGTGCGCCGCATCGCCGCGATGAAGCCCGCCGCGCCGGACTTTATGCTCATGTGGGACAACGCCTACTGTGTGCATGAGTTTGACGGCGACTTCCTGCCGTTTGACGATATTCTCACGCTCTGCCGCGAAGCGGGCAGCCCCGATATGGTTTACGAGTTTGCCTCCACGTCGAAGATAACCTTCCCCGGCGCAGGCATATCCGTGCTCGCCACGTCTCAGGCGAACCTCGAAAGGCTCAAAAAGCTCATGGGCGCGCAGATAATCTCGTATGACAAGGTCAATCAGCTCCGCCACGTGCGCTATCTCAAGGATAAGGCGCACACGCTCGCGCTGATGAAAAAGCACGCCGCCATCCTCGCGCCGCGCTTTGAGTGCGTGCTGCGCCACCTCGACGGTGAGATCGCGCCTCTCGGCATTGCCCGCTGGCGGCATCCTCGCGGCGGATACTTTGTCTCCGTGTACACTAACCCCGGTCTTGCCAGGCGCACCCTCGCGCTGTGCAGCGAGGCGGGTGTTGTGATGACCGGCGCAGGCGCGACATACCCCTACGGCGTTGACCCGGACGATTCGAACATCCGCATCGCGCCGTCCTATCCCGCGGTGGATGAGCTTGACAAGGCGATGAGCATTTTCTGCCTCTGCCTGAGACTTGCCGCGCTTGAAGCGCTGCTGAAATAAAGCGCCGCCATAAGTTTAAAAAGGAGAACGGGCGGGCATTCGTTCAGAATGCCCGCTCGTTCTGAGACTGTCAAAAAACAAAGCATTAAAGCCAGATAAGAGAGCCGCGGGGGAGCTTGAGGGGGCAAGGCCCGCCTCAAATCGGATAAACCGCCGTCGAAAGCCTTG
>DJEW01000010.1:76515-80078 GCA_002431965.1 Clostridiales bacterium UBA5888 | reverse complement strand
TTCAAAATGCTCGGCGGAAAGCGCGGTCAAAAAAGTCCTGTGAGGACTTTTTTTGACAAGCTGAGAACGGGCGGGCATTCGTTCAGAATGCCCGCTCGTTCTCAGCGAAAGGTTTTGCCGCTGCGTTATTCCAGCCCCAGCAGCCGCGCCGGGAGCTTCCGCGTCATATCCGCAAGCTCTTCGCGGCTCAGTCCGTTGTCCGCCATGAATTGCAGATATTGTCTCATTGCTTCCTCCCAGGGCGGGTTCGCGGGGTTTCCGCAGTCTGTGGACAAAATCGTGTTTCCCGTGCCGAGCCGGCGTATAGCCTCCAGATTGCACGCCGCGTTGCTGACCCATTGTCCGTCCTTCAGCGGCTGGCGGAAGCAGCGTTCCATAACCGCGCCATAGTCCAGAATAAGCTCTTTCTGCTGCTCAATGCTCATGTTGACAATCCAGTATTCCGGATGAGTAACAACAATTTTCTGTACGCCCAGATTGCGCGCCGCATCGACGACACAGCGCGTCTCTTCGGGCGAAATGTGCCCTGTCGCAAGGACAGCGTCATATTCCTTAACAAGCGCGAATATTGCGCGCAGCTCCGGAAGAAGAATGCCGCGGTCGTCTGTCATTTTTATGCCGCCGGTCCTCCCGCGCTTTCTGTATTCGTTTTCCGCGTCCACCGTAGGCAGCCATATCACCTTTGCGCCCATATCAAGCGCCGTTCTCACGGCCTGTGCGTTAAGCCCGCCAGCCTCACGGTTGAGCACGAGCCCCCCGTACATGACAAATGAATTGCCGCCGCTGTGAACCGTTCTGTTATAAGCGTTGCAGAGTGCTGCACGAGCCACGGTCGGGCAGTGATGCCCTTTGATGACTATCGCCCTTGCGCCGGCACGGACTGCGGCGTCCGTAAGCTCAAGATCGTTATAGGTTCTTCTGATGAGATCGGGCGCCGTATGAACATGCATATCAATAACGCCGTCAAGCGTGATCTGCGCTGTGTTTTCCATTCATGTCATCCCCCTGCAAAAAAACTGCCGCCTGCTATACGCAGGCGGCAGGCTGAGTTTTTTATTACTCGATTGCAATCGCGCTGCCGGAGGAGAGCTTCTTTGCATCCTCCTTCGGAACGGTAACGGTCAGAACGCCGGACTCATATTTTGCCTTGACGTCCTCAGGCTTCACGTTGCCGACATAGAAGCTGCGGGAGCAGGCGCCGGCATAGCGCTCCTGACGGAGAACGCGACCTTTCTTGTCCTCCTCGTCCTTGTCAAGACCCTTCGACGCGCTGATGGTCAGATAACCGTCCTTCACGTCAAGGCTGATCTCGTCCTTCTTGAAGCCGGGCAGCTCAACGGCAAATCTGTAAGCCTTTGCGTCGTCCGTCTCGCGGATATCAGTCTTCATGAGGTTTCTTGCGTGCTTGCCAAACAGCGGATCACGACCGCCGAAGAAAGAACTGCCAAAGAAATCGTCAAACATGTTTTCACCATAAATGCTGGGTACCATAATAAATGCCTCCAATATATTTTTTTCTTTTTTGATCTACATGAGATCTTGGGGAAACTATCTATATTAAAAGCTCCGCAATGCAGCCTTAACTGCCGCAAAAGCATCGCTTGCTGACTGCCGTCAGTCCTCAATCTTTTTGGAGATGCAGGCGCAGATGATCGCGCTGACACCTTCAAGGATAAACACAATGCCAACGGTCACGCCAATGGCGACCACGCTGACCCACGGATCCATCATGCAGATGAAGCCGCCGATTATCAGCAGTATGCCGATCACCAGCACCCATCCCCAGGAGCGAACCCCGAGAGCGCGAAGATCAAACGCGCTGACAAACCTCGATATGCCGGAGAACAGCAGCCATATTGTAAAGAGGAACGGGAGCGAGAGCATCGTGAACCACTGATTGAACAGCAGGAACATCGACATTATCACTGTCAGCACGCCGTCCAGAAGCAGCCAGCCCGAGCCGATGAGCACACCGCTCGTTCCGGCGAACACTGCAATCTCGATTATGCCGGACACCAGCATAAAAAGCCCCAGCAAAAGCCCCGCCGAGAGAACCGCAACGTCCTGATTGCACAAACAGTAAACGCCGGCAGCAACAAGGAGCGCACCTGCGACAATGTTAAGAACTCTGAATGATTTTGAACTCATTATTGAACCCTCTTTTCATTCCGGGAGCTTTTTTATCGCTCCTCTTTTCTCTTTGCGATTATTATTTTACTCATTTCACTTGAAAACTCAACAATCCGGGAGTACAATAAAATAAACACCACTTGTGCTCTCAGCACAAGTCTTGCAGGAGGGATTACCGCAGTGCAAACCAATCTCGACCCGAACGGAGTCGTCGCCCTGCTTACGGAATTCTTTATGAAAGATGATCTGAAAAGCCTTGCGGCAGACGCGGGAGCTTTCCTGGGGTGCCCGCTTCTCGTACTGGACGATACGTTCCGCGTTGCGGCTCACCATCGCCCGCTCGGCTTTTCAGATCCCATGTTTCAAAACGCAGTGCGGCATGGGCAGATCACATACGAGGCCGGCGCGCTGATAAGTCAGAGCCGTGCGCTCAGCAGCGGCGAGGCTGATTTCATAAGTCTGGAGGGCAGCCTGTACCGGCGGCGCTTTGCGCCGCTCATAAGCGCCGGAGTAAAGCTCGGGTATCTCGTCTGCGTTGATACCGACGGAAGCCTGCAGAGCATACCGGAAGACGTCTGGCTGAAGGTGGAGCGGATACTTGCCAAGCAGATGTTTATTGAGGCCAGCCGGCACGACAAGCCCTTTGAAACGGCGGAGGACATCCTTATGCACCTGCTGGACGGCGGCTTCCCGTCGGCGCCGTATTTCCGTCTCCAGACTGCCGGCACATATCTTGCCGACTTTCATCCGTCCGGCTTTGCGCTCATCGATCTGACCGCTTATCACAGTCTCTATATGGGAAAGCGCCATCTGAAAGATGAATTGAGCGAGCGCTTTCCCCAGTCTCATGCTTTTTTGTACCGCAGGGATATTTTTTTGTTCCTGCACGGCAAAAACAGCGCCGACGCTTTCTCTTCTCTGGCAAAGGAGTTCCAGCTGAAGGTCATTATATCCGACGGACTTGACGACCTTTATGAGCTGCCGACTCTGTACCGGACGGCGCATGAAGCGCTGGAGCTGATGATGGACCCGCGCTTCCACAGCGGCAGCGTCTGCTCGGTCGCGCAGCTGCGCACGGCGCTGCTGCTCAAGGGCGTGGAAAACCGCCGTGACCTGATAGCAGGCGGGATATGCGCCCTCGCCGAACACGACCGGGCGAAGGGCACTCAATACTGCGAGACGCTTTATCATTATCTCACATGCAGTCATTCGCTGAAGATGACCTGCGATGCGCTGTTTACCCACCGCAACACGATACTTTACCGCATACGCAGGATGCAGGAGGAGTACCGGATACCTCTTGACGATCCTGCTGCGCACGCCGATCTTCTTCTCGGCGTGTCTATGGTGCTGTTCAAGGAAAAAGGACCCGACTTTTTCTGCACGCCCACCGATGTTAATACAGCCGCGCATATGTGAGCCGTCAGGCGCGC
>DJEW01000010.1:32476-76389 GCA_002431965.1 Clostridiales bacterium UBA5888 | reverse complement strand
TTTTCGCGGATAACATTGCCGAGGCGCTTGATGCCCTCCTCGATCCTGTCGTCCGGCATGCAGGAGTAGTTGAGTCTCATGCAGTGGTGGTTGTTGCCGTTGGGGAAGAAGCCGATACCGGGAACATACGCGACGTTCTGCGCGAGTGCCTGCGGCGCCATTACCTTGGTGTCGATATAATCGGGCAGCTCCGCCCAGGTGAAAAGACCGCCGTCGGGGATGGTGTAGTTGACTTCCTTGGGGAAGTATTTCGCCATAGCGTCCATCATGACGTTGCAGCGGTGCTCGTATACGGCGCGGACAGTCTCGACGTGCGCGTCAAGGTCGAACATATCAATGAACTTCGACACGACCATCATGGAGATGGTGGACGTCTGAAGCACGGCAGCCTGCGCGATGAGGTTTATTTTATGGATGATCTCCTCGCTGGCGCACATCCATGCAAGACGGTAGCCCGGGGCGAGGATCTTTGAAAACGTGCCGAGGTAGATAACGAGGCCCTTGGTATCCATGCTCTTGAGGGAGGGCAGATATTCGCCCTTGTAGCGCAGCTCGCCGTAGGGGTTGTCCTCAAGCACGACGATCTCGTGCTTGTTGACGATCTCCATGAATTTTCTGCGGCGTTCGAGAGACCAGGTGCGTCCGCTGGGGTTCTGGAAATCAGGGATGACATAGATCATCTTGACATTCCCGGTGGAGGAAAGGATATTGTCCAGCTCCTCCATGATCATGCCGCCGTTATCGGTAGGCACTTCCTTGAAGACAGGCTGGCTGAGCTTGAAGGCGTTGATGGCGCCGAGGTAGGATGGGCTTTCCATCAGCACGACGTCGCCCGGATTGATAAGGAGACGTGCGGCAAAATCCAGACCCTGCTGGCTGCCGGCGGTCATGATGATATGATCGGGCGTGGTGTTGATGGCGTTCTTCTCAAACAGGCGGTCGGCAATCTGCTCTCTCAGGCGCAGCAGACCCTCCGTCGGACCGTATTGCAGCGCGGCGCGTCCGTTCTCTTCAAACACGGCATCCGTCGCCGCCTTCATCTTTTCTACCGGGAACAGCTCCGGGGCGGGGAGACCGCCGGCAAAGGAGATAATTTCGGGCTTGTTGACAAGCGCGAGCAGCTCGCGGATGTCGGAAGCCTTCACGTCGTTCATTCTTTCTGCGAATTTAACCATGGTTTTCCTCCTTGTGTAATAGTCAGTGCTGATTGTGCTATTCCAGTTATAGTATCCAGTATACCATATACCTCTTTGGGTGTTAGCATAGCACAATTTTTGAGGGTTGTAAACTCAAAACAGTGCATTTTCGCCCCGGAAGATTGTTAAATTCCCCTCAAAAGCACATTTATCTCCATATTAACGCCATGCAAATGCCGCCGGGGCATCCTGCTGCACACGGCATAAGCGCTGAGCACTTGAAACGCTGCGAATTTGCGGCTATAATAGGTTAATAATAATGACCGGATAACAACCAGAACAAACTCAGGGCAGCACCGTATAATGCGGCAGGAACAGATGGCGAAACGTATTGTGCGGTGCTGCCTCAGTATTCAGCTTGGAGGTCGTCGCATGAGCAACAGATTGGCAAGCGAAACATCCCCTTATCTGCGCGAGCACGCGCAAAACCCCGTGGATTGGTATCCCTGGTGCGAAGCGGCATTTGAAAAAGCGCGGCACGAGGACAAGCCCATATTCCTCTCCATCGGTTATTCCACGTGTCACTGGTGCCACGTCATGGAAAAGGAATCCTTTGAAAACGCGCGCGTGGCGGAGGTGCTGAACAGATACTATGTTTCCGTAAAGGTTGACCGTGAGGAGCGCCCCGATATAGACAGCGTATATATGTCAGTGTGCACCGCGCTCACCGGCAGCAGCGGCTGGCCGCTGAATGTAATCATGACGCCAGAGCAGCAGCCGTTTTTTGCTGCTTCCTATATCTCCCGCGAGGATATGAACGGTCAGCCCGGGCTCATTACGCTGCTCACCGCCGTCGCGGCAAAATGGCGCAGCGAGCGTGCGGAGCTGGTAAAGGTCGGGCATGACATCACCGCACTTCTCAACGCCCCCAAAAAAATCGGCAGGGTCGGCGCGGACGAGGGCTTTCTCCGCCGCGCGCGAGAGCAGCTCGCCGCGGCATTCGACAGCGAATACGGCGGCTTCGGCACAGCGCCGAAGTTTCCCTCTGCGCATGATCTTATCTTCCTTCTGCGCTATGCCGCCCTCGCGGATGACCGCGCGGCGCGCGCCATGGCGGAGGATACGCTGAAAGCCATGTACAAAGGCGGGATATTTGACCATTTTGGCGGCGGCTTCTCGCGCTATTCGACCGACCGGGAATGGCTCGTCCCGCATTTTGAAAAGACGCTCTATGACAACGCCCTGCTCGCCTTTGTGTACACCGAGGCGTGGCAGTCGGGGCATATGGCGCTCTACCGCTATGTCGCCGAGGCAACGCTGGACTACTGCATGCGTGAGCTTTTATCCCCCGGCGGCGGGTACTTCTGCGCGCAGGACGCGGACAGCTGCGGCGAAGAGGGGGGATATTATCTTTTCACGCCGGACGAGATCCGCTCCGTCCTCGGCGATGACGCAGGGCGGCACTTCTGCGAATGCTACGACATCACCGCAGAGGGCAATTTCCACGGCAGGAGCATCCCGAACCTCCTTTTGAACACACGCTGGAATCTCCTGCCCGAGGGGTACGACGATTTCCGGGAAAAGCTTCGTCTCTACCGGGCGGAGCGTATGCCGCTCAAAACCGACGAAAAGGTGCTGACCGCATGGAACGGACTGATGCTCATGGCGCTCTCGTGCGCGGCGCACGCCTTTTCGGACGCGCGCTATCTTGCCGCGGCTCACGATCTCGCCGCGTTTATGGCAGCCTCGCTTTATGACGGCTGCGGCGCGCTGCGCGCCTCGCTGACGGCGGGAAAACACGGCGCTGCGGCGCAGCTGGACGACTATGTTTTTTATGCGCTTGGGCTTATTGAGCTGTACTCTGCGGACTATGACCCCGCGCACCTCATCCGCGCCCGTGCGCTCGCCGGAGAAGTCATGGCGCACTTTGCCGCGCCGGGCGGCGGATACTTCCGCACGTCCGACGCCGCCGAGGCGCTCATCACCCGCCCTCAGGAGGTATATGACGGCGCTCTCCCCTCCGGCAGCAGCGGCGCAGCGGCGCTGTTCGACGCTCTCTTCCGCCTGACGGGTGACGCGGAAATGAAAGCGGCGCGCGATGCGCTTTTGACCTTCACCTGCAATTACGCCGCGACCGCCCCCGCAGGGTGCGCGTTCGCGCTGACGGCGCTGATGGGCGCTGTATACCCCACGCGGGAGATACTCTGCGCCGCGCCGGACGAGACCGTGCCGGAGCTTCTGCACACCGTCACCGCGCGCTACGCGCCGGAGCTGACCGTGCTTTTGAAATCCCCGGCGCGCGCCGCGGCGCTTGCCCAAGTTGCGCCGTTCACCGCCTCCGCTGAGACAGACGGCGGAAAGGCGCGCTTTTATGTCTGTGGAAGCGGCGCGTGCCGTGAATTTTCGTAAAGAATGCACCCACACGGGTGCAGGTATAATAAAGGAGAGATAAAATGACTGAAGAAGAAAGAATTTTCAAGGGTATGCTTTTTGCGTCCGAAGAGCCGGAGCTTGTGGAAAAAAAGCTGAAATCACACCGGCTGAGTCAGGAATACAGCATGACGTTTGAAGAAGATGCTGACATAAGAAGCCGGATACTGCACGACCTCCTCGCCGAGGTCGGCAAAGGAACGTTCATGCTTGGTCCCATCCGTTTTCACTACGGCTGCCACACGCGGGTCGGAGCGCACTGCTTCATGAATTTCAACTTCACTGTGCAGGATGATGCGCCGGTTACTATCGGCGACCATAATAATTTTGGTCCGAATGTCACGATCGTTACGCCGATGCACCCAATGCTCGCCGAGGAAAGGCGCGGCATGATCTGCTCTGACGGTGTCGAGCGTTTTCTCTGCTACGCAAAGCCCGTCACCATTGGGAATGACTGCTGGTTCGGTGCAAACGTCGTCGTCTGCCCCGGCGTTACTATCGGGGACAACTGTGTCATCGGCGCGGGCAGCGTCGTCACCCGGGATATTCCGTCAAACTCCTTTGCCGCCGGCGTTCCCGCGCGCGTCGTGCGCACCATCACAGAAAAGGATTCCGTCAGGAATATTTTCGATGACATTCATTGAAAATACGCTTTTGCAGATAAAAACCGTTGGCTTTCTTTTATTAGCCAACGGTTTTAAAATTCTTTATCCCAGTGTTTTCTCCAGCTCGTCCACAAGCTCGCCGAAGAGGGCGAGGGCGGTCGGTATGCAAAAACATTGATTGCTGCCAGTTTTAGCTATACGACGTGTTGCACATCCCTATTTATGTATTCAGTACTATTGCAAGATACACTAGTGGCTCATCCCCATCATTTATTATCTCATGCGCTGAGCCTGGCAGGCAAATATGTGTATCACCCGCACAGATACGGATTTCTCCCTCTTGTGCATCTCTTACAATTCCTTTTCCACCGAGGAAAAAACAAACCTCCATATTGGACATATGCGTATGCATACCAACGCTATTCTCTGGCTCCAGAGTCCCCCTAGCAAAAAGAGTGCCCGCTTTTCCGAGATGTTCCGGAGAAACCAATTCCTCAATTACAAACTCTCCAATCCCGCCTTTGAAGTGCGAGATTGTATTGGTTTTATAAAAACCGTTTCTTATTATCATATAATTTTACCTCCACATCCGGCAATTCTTTTGTGTGTGTCAAAGTTCCATGCTATAAATGCGCTCTGCTCAAGCTCTTCAATGATTTCAAAGGCATTCATTAGACTCAGTCCGCCGACAATCGGGCCGTGATTTGCGAGAAGATACGCTCTCTCCTTGCCTACATATTTGCGCATCAGGCAAAACAGCTCTTGACTGCCAGGCGGCGCATAAGGCACCGCCGTGACCTCGCCTGCCTTCATTTCAAGATATGGGGTATAACGCGGTATTACGTTGTGTTCAGAGCTTCTATCCATGCATGACCATATTACTGCGTAGGGCGAATGCGTATGTATGACAGCCTGTATCTCCTCTCCGATACCATACATTATCGCATGAAGCGGTACTTCCTTACTCGGCTTTTCATCTGTACTAAGTGGTGTGCCGGACATATTACACTCAACGAGATCGTTCTCCGTCAGCAAGCCGAAGCATGAGCCACTACGTGATATCCAGAGTGAATTGCCATCTCTGAAGCTTATGTTAGCCGTTGTTCCGCTTGTCATGCCCCGGTTGAAAAGGCTTCTTGCAATCCATACCGCCTGTTCCTTCTTTTCATCAAAATTCCGCATATCTATTCACTCTTTCAACGTTGTCAAAAAGAAATCTTCGCTCCCGAAATTGCCGGACTTGAGCACGATTCTCAGTTTGCTTTTCCCAACTGGATAAAGTATCGGCACTCCAGGTGCTACCGATTCGCCTATATCGAACGCATGAAAGTTTAGTCGTTTCATAACAGCACCTGAGGTCTCGCCGCCGGCAATTATCAGTCTCTCCACTTTTGCCACATTTAACAGTTTGTATACAAACTCCGCATTAAATATCTCCACTTCCCTCGGCTGGTCAGGTCTGTCATTCATGTCACCGGCGCTATATACAAGGATGTCCTCTTCCGGTTGTTCAAGGAAAATGCCTACTATCTTCTCTATGGACTTTTCCGCTGCATCATAAAGCATGTTAGCCTCAACGCGCACTGCTCTTCCGCCGCTGTCCAGCCATGCCTTTATCTGCTTCCGCGACATATACGAGCAACTGCCCGCCACCATCACGCGCCCATATCTGCAACTGGATACATACTCGTCCGTTTTTTTATCCACCGCATATGTTCTAGAGTTCCCCGCCAAGTAAAAAAGCAGTTCCGACGCCCCTGTTATAAACGGCAGCGAACCAAATATTTCGGCAATCTTATTGCCGTGCTCAGGCTCGAAAAAGTCCGGCACAAGATAAAAATGTCTGTTTCCCTTTGAAAGCGTGTCTATGTATTCCGAAAGCAAGGCAGACTCTGAATATTTCTCTGGTGAAAGCGAAAAACACGTATATCTTGACTGAGTCTCCATAAGATTCTTTATAGAACTGTCCCACATTGGATTCAGCGGATGGTGTTTCATGTGGCTCTCTGCAAGAGGTACACCGTGCACATACAGTATCCCGTCTCTCACAACTCGACCATTTGGGATCATCGTAGGACATAAGACCGTGTACCCTATGTTGTATTTCTCCATTATCGCATCACTGACAGGACCTATATTGCCGTCCGGTGTGGAGTCAAAGGTAGAACAGTATTTGAAGTATAGCTTCTCTGCCCCTATCATCTTCAGCCATTCCGCCGCCTGAAGCGATTCGTCTATAGCCGCTTCAGGCGACTCTGATCTTGATTTCAACGCCACGACCACAGCGTCACACTCTGAGGGTATCTGCCTTACGCTATACGGCCAAATCACCAAGAGGGGCTTCATTCCGCCTGCTGCAAGATACGACGCTGCGTCTCCGGCTCCGGTGAAATCGTCAGCAATGCAGCCTATCTTTATTTTTCTCTCTGCATCAACGAGCATATGTCAGCCCCCCATAGTTAAAATCATGTGTCTTCGAGTATAGCAGTTTATTTTGCGCATCAAAGGAAATGCGAGGCGAGGAATGTGAGCCATACCATATTTATAGCACCGCCGATGCGTGTGCAGATCGTGAGGAATGGTAACAGCTCCATGCGTCTTGCCGCAGAGAGGACAGCCACATCGCCCGTTCCGCCCATATCCGCAAGGCCAAGACCCGCCATAATTGCACCCTCAACAAAGTAGAATCCGAAAGCATAGCACAAAAGACCGGCAACGATTGCTGTGACAACAACACAGAGAATGCAAAGAATAAGATAGGAAGGATTACTGAACAACTCTATAACGCTGCCAAGTTTCAGAACGCCGAGCGAAATCGCACAGAGAGTGCATGGCGTCATGATTTTACCCATGAAGTTTCCCCATGCGCCTGAGGCATTGCATACATCCGATGGGATTACATTTGTCAGCTTGAGAACAACCGCAATAAGAATCATATAAAGGTAAAAGTTCAGCCCACCAGGAATAATCTTCGCGCAAATCTTGCCTGCCACAAAAATGCCACAGGTCAGCAGGAAGCCTATCTGAAGCTCACGGAAAGTTGTGGAATTGCTATCTCTAACAATCTCTTTCTTCTCTTCCTCGGTCACATTTATCTTGGCTTCCTTTCTCAGCAGCTTGCCGTCCATTCCGGCGAAACCCTTCATAATAAAATTCGGATTCTTTTTGCCTATTGCCGCGAGTATGCATGCTATAAGTATAGTGCAGATGTTCGCAACCATGACGGAGGAGGTGAGCGTAGTGAGAATCTCTCCCGCGTCACCGCCGCCGTAAGTTGCGTATATTTCAGAGAGCGGAACTGCGGAGGCACTGACGCCGGAACCGAGTATCGGACCTGCAATATAGAGCACAGAGGGAACAAAGCCATACCCCATCAACGCACCGATCGCTCCAGATATAACCGTAGCCAAGACTACAGTGAATATCATTGGCAGTATAAATCTGACGCCCGCATTGACCAGCGTGCGCCGATCCATGGCAAGAAGGCTTCCTACAAGCAGACCGGGTACAAGAAAAGACGTAAAGTCATATCCGCTGAAGAAATTTTTTGAAATATCAGCCAATTGTTGCGGCAGCAAGCCTAAATATAGCAGGATAGATGGGACAAGTACGCACAATATAGTACCTAATCCAAAGTCCTTCAGGACAGGAACATTGTCACCGACCCACATCAAACCAACGCCGAACACTAGGCACACGGAAAAAGCGCCGCCCATGTTGTCAGGAATAATCCCCATATATGCCCCGACCATGACTGCCAGAAATACGAACAGGAACAGCAGTGCGGGCATTCCGTTAACTGTGAGTTTTGATTTCATCTATGTCTCTCCTTTTTGTGTTATCTTTTACTGTATCAAAGTCTAACGCTCAGCGGCAGACCGTATTTCTCTGCCTGTGCATTGCATTCGTTTATGACCTCCATGGGATACACTATTCCCTCGACCATTGCCTTTTTCTCACTCATTGCCGACTTTTCGCCAGGAACGAATATTTCATCTACACCGGCAGCCTTCTTGCCGTTCTTTATATAATTGACTGCCTCATCCATACGTTTCTTGAAACTATCAAGATCGTCTATCGCATCAATATTTATAACTTGGAAGAGATGTCCCGAATTCTGCATCTTTTCCGGCTCCTCATAAAGGTCGATAATGTTGTCTCCAAAACTTGAATTATTGAGTACGGCCGAAACAATCGCGTTCATGAGAGTAAGCCCATAGCCCTTGTATTTTCCGAAAGGCTGCACCGTACCCCAGTATGCTAAATCTGGATCCGTTGTTTTGCTGCCGTCTGGCGCAATCGCCCAATCCTCAGGTATCTGCGTATGTGTCTTACGTGCCATGACTATCTTGCCGCGCGCAACCACGCTCGTTGCCATGTCAAGTATCACTGGCGGCTTTTCTGCGCATGGTGCACCTATGCCGAAGGGGTTATTGCCAAGCTGGCGCTCAGTTCCGCCCCAAGGTGCCATGATGTTCACGCAGTTGATCGTCCACACAAATGCTATCATGCCCGCATCTGTCGCCATTTTAAGATAGTGAGCACATGTACCGAAATGGTTGCTTCCAGTTATAGAAACTGCAGATGTACCATATTGGTGCGCAAGGTCGATTGCAAGATTCATGCCGTATTCTCCAACAACCATGCCCATGGCGTTGTGACCATCTACAAGCGCCGTCGCGCCAAACTGCTTTACGGTCTCAGGCCTGCCTAAAGGATCGTTACCTCCCTCCTCAAAACGCTTGAGATATATGCCGTTGCGCTGTATTCCGTGAGAGTAAGTCCCTCTGGCATCCGCCTCAACCAATGTGCGAGCAACGCAGTCCGCATCCTGCTCCAACATTCCGGCTGCAATATAAAGTGCTTTTTCAAATTCAAGCACCTTGCTTACCGGCACATTCTTTTTCTCATTGAATCTGTAATCCGAGTTTGACATAATTACCTCCTGTTCTGCATCAGTATCCGTTGTGTATACACAGAATATATTTTTATTATACATGCAATGTTTGAGTTGTCAAGTGTCTTTTGCAGAAATTTGTGGTGTGCTTACTTTAATGCTCCCTGCAACGATTCTGCGCATTTTCTTGCGTTTCACCAACCTTTTTATTTGCATCTTTTTTTCTCTCAAAAAAAGTGTATAATAGAGAATAGGTGAATACATTAAATATTCAAGAGGTGCCGCAATGTCCAGTCAAAAAAACTATAAAATGCAGGCCTACAATGTTATCAAGCAGAAAATCTTGTCCAATCAGTTCAAGCCTAATGAATATCTGGAAGAGAAAATGTTATGTGAGATGCTTGGCATCAGTCGCACTCCAATCCGTGAGGCAATCAATCTTCTCGCCCGGGATAATCTTGTTCAGGTTATTCAAAACAAAGGAGTATTCGTTACCGAGATCAGCATACAGTCAGTCCGTCAACTTTTTGAGGCAAGGGTTATGCTTGAGCCGATGATTCTCGAAAAGGCCATGCCAAATCTCGACTTTGATATTATAATGCGTTTCAAGCAGGACACCATAGATGCTCTTGAACAGAAGGATTATCCACGTATTCATGCGCTCGACTATGACTTCCATAATTTCATCAATTCCTGCTGTAAGAATACATATCTCATTCAGATAATGGGGAGTTTATCAGATCAGTTTCAGCGCGTGCGCACGCAGGATTTTTTCTCCGCCGAGCGCACTGAGAATGGTGCGCGTGAACACCTCAAGCTTATTGAGGTCTTCGTTGAAGGAAATGTGGAGAAAGCCACTGAGCTGCTGCGCCAGCATATAAGCAACACCCAAAAGTATTACTTCAAAAGTCTTTTGTGATCAGAGGTATCAAGCTGAATCAAAAGATGTGTCTCAGCCGTTCAAAAGAAAAGAGGTATTGCAAAATAGGCTTACTCAAAACATAAACTATTTTTTAGCGGGAGAAACCACAGATTCCTGTGATTCCTCCCGCTATTTTCAACTATTAAAAATGTCATTTCCGCAGTAAGCGAATTTCTCTACAGGTCTCTTTTTACCCCAGTGTTTTCTCCAGCTCGTCCACAAGCTCGCCGAAGAGGGCGAGGGCGGAGTTTATCGGCTCTGCCGTGCTCATGTCAACCCCGGCTATTTTAAGCAGTGAGATGGGATCCGTGCTGCATCCGGAGGAGAGAAAGCGCTTGTAGTCCGCCACCGCGCTCTCTCCATCGCTGAGGATGCGGTTGGCAATGGCGACGGCGGCGGCGAAGCCTGTCGCGTACTGGAACACATAGTAATCATAGAAAAAGTGCGGTATGCGCGCCCATTCCAGCGCGATCTCATCGTCGGAGACCATGTCCGCCCCGAAGTACAGCTTATTGAGCGCAAGATACTTTTCGCACAGGGCGTCGGCGGTGAGGGTGTCCCCCGCCTCGCTCATGCGCCCCATCTCCAGCTCGAATTCTGCGAACATCGTCTGGCGGTAGACCGTGCCCTTGAACTGGTCAAGAAAATGGTTGATAAGGTACGCCCGCTCGCGCTTATCCGCCGTTTTGGAGAGGAGATAGCGCATCAAAAGCACCTCGTTGCATGTGGAGGCGACCTCCGCCACAAAAATGACATAGTCCGACGTGCACACCGGCTGATTTTTGCAGCTGTGCCAGCTGTGCAGCGCATGTCCCATCTCGTGGGCAAGGGTGAACATCCCATCGAGCGTATCCTTGTGGTTTAAAAGCACATACGGGTGCGGGCGGGAAACGTCTGTGGAATATGCCCCGCCGCGCTTGCCCTGGTTTTCGTACACGTCTATCCAGCGTTCGGCAAAGCCCTTTTTCAAAAGGTCGGTGTAGTCCTCGCCGAGAACGGCAAGCGCCGCAAGCACGGTCTCCTTCGCCTCGTCAAAGCTTATTTTCTGCGTCGCATCAGGCACAAGGGGCGTGTACACGTCGTACATATGCAGCTCCTCCACGCCGAGCAGCTTTTTCCTCAGCGCCACGTAGCGGTACATTTTGTCCATATTCGCGTGCACGGCGTCGATGAGGTTTTCGTATACCTCCTCCGGCACCTCGTTGCCGTCAAGCGCGGCGGCAAGCGTCGTGGGATAATTGCGCGCATCCGAGAAGAAGCGAAGCTGCTTGAATTGTCCGTCGAGCGCGGCGGCAACGGTGTTTTTGAATTCACCAAGGCGGTTGTAGTACGCTTCAAACGCGGCTTTTCTCAGCGGTCTGTCCTCGCTCTCGAGCATCGGCACAAACGTCTCGTTCGTGAGGGTGTGTTCAATCCCCTTTGCGTCCTTCACCGCCGGGAAGCTTATGTCGGCGTTCATGAAAATGCTGCGGATATTGTCCGGGCTCGCCGCCATCTCGCCCGCCGCAGCAAGCAGCCGCTCCTCCGCCTCGGAGAGCACGTGCGCCGCCATTCGCCGCACGCGGTAGAGCACGCGCCGGTAGGTCTCCAGCCGCGGCTCGTCCTTATAGAAACTCTCGAAGCGCTCATCGTCCACGGCGATTATCTCCGGCGTCGCGAACGCTCCCGCCCCGGCGTACGCCACATAAAGGCTCATCGCTTTGCCGCGCATATCCTGATAAAAGGCGTTTGCGGTGTCCTGATCGCTCTTGCAGCTGGCGTAGCCGTAGAGCTTGCTTATACGCACGCCCGCCTCATCCTCAAGCTGAAGGTATTCATACAGCGTCTCCGCGCTCTCGCACAGCCGCCCCGCGAACGCTGCGGTGCGCGCGGGCAGCTCCTGCGCTGCGGCAAACTCCGCGCTCCACGCTTCGTCGCTTTCAAACATATCCCCAAGATTCCATGTAAACTCTTCCGGGACGTCCTCCCTTTTCGGTATAACGTGCTCCTGCATGGCGCATCCTCCTATATTGGAATTATCGTTTTTATTATACCATAGATAAGTTTTACCCGCAATCACGGCTGCATATATTGTTCCGTAATGCTCACTGTGAAAGGACTGTTTTTATGGAAATATACGCCGTCCGCGCAGGCGATACGCTCTATTCCGTTGCAAAAAAATACTCCGTTGACCCCTCGCGCCTTGCCGACGCCAACCAGCTTGCCGACCCCTCGCGCCTCGCCGTGGGCTCTGCACTCGTCATCCCCGGGTATGGCGGCGGTGCGCTGCGCCAGGCAGAGGTAAACGGCTATGCCTACCCCAACATTCCCGCCGCCGTGCTCAACGCCACGCTGCCGTATCTCACGTTCTTCTGCCCGTTTTCATACAGCATGACAGCAGACGGCGCGCTCCTTCCCATTGACGACCGCCCGCTCGTGTTTTCCGCCTACGCCGCGAACACCGCCCCGCTCATGACGGTGACGAATCTCGGCAGCTCCGGCGGCTTCTCCGGCGACATCGCCCACGCCGTGTTCACGGACGAGGCGGTGCAGACGAGGGTCATTGACAGTATTCTCTCCACCCTGCGCGAGAAAAAATACTATGGGATAAATTTTAACATCGAGTACGTCCACCCCTTTGACCGCGAGGGCTACAACGCTTTTCTCCGCCGTGCAGCGGATACGTTCCACCCGCTGGGGTACTATCTCTCCACCGCCATAGCTCCGAAGACAAGCGACGCGCAGGGCGGGCTTCTCTATCAGGCGCACGACTACGCCGCACATGGGGAGTATATGGATCGCGTCATCGTCATGACCTATGAGTGGGGGTACACCTACTCTTCGCCGCAGGCAGTCTCCCCCGTGGACAGGATGCGCCGCGTGCTCGAATACGCCGTGACGCGCATACCTCCTGGAAAGCTCCTCATGGGCTTTTCAAACTACGGCTACAACTGGCAGCTTCCATGGCGGCAGGGTGAGGCGGCCTCCGTCGTCTCGTCCGCCGCCGCGACCGCCCTTGCCGCGAGCGTCGGGGCGGAGATACGCTATGACGCCGTCGCCGCCGCGCCGTATTTTTACTATACCGACGCACAGGGGCGGCAGCACGCGGTCTGGTATGAGGACGCGCGCTCCTGGCAGGCGCGGCTGGCGCTCGTTGAGGAATACGCTCTCGCCGGAATAAGCATATGGACAATAGATAAGCTCTACCGTCCGGGGCTTGAGGTGCTTGGCGGCACGTTCAGCGCGGAAAAAATAGTATGAAGGCGGCGCCGCATTATACGGCGCTGCCTGAAATGTTTTTCAAAGCTTTCTCTTGAATTATCAGCACGGAAATTGTAAAATACAATTTGTATGCACTATCACACATCTGGAGAAAAGGCATGAGGCATTTAAAAAGATTCATTCCGTTTATACCGGCGCTGGGCACGGCGCTCTGGTGCTCCCCTGAGGCGCACGCCACAGCGCAGACATATTATGAGGAGACCGTGGAAAAAAGCCCGAACACCGCCGCGCTGATAACGGCGTTTCTCATCGTGGTTTTAATGTTCGCTGCAATGGCGGCGGCGGTGCGCCTGGGGCGCAGCGGGATGCTGCGCGTGTCGTGGGCGGTGCTGGCAATCATCTTCTCAGGCACGGCGATGCTTTTCGCCATCATCGGCTCGTCCGTCGGCACGCTATATTCCAAGGTAGAGGGCGACCCCGCCGACACCGTCAAAAGGTTTTATGACGCCATCATCGCAGGCGACTATCCCACGGCGTACTCCTGTCTGAGCGATTATACCGGGCTTGGGCTGGAGACCGCTCCGTCATCCGAGAATGCCGCGCTCGTGTACGACGCGCTGAAGGCGAGCTATGATTATACACTCGTCGGAGAGGCGGAGCGCGACCGTCTGAGCGCAACGCAAACCGTCCGCGTGAAGTATCTCGACCTTGCCTCGCTCGAAGCAAGTGTGGAGGACGGCGTGCAGCGCAATCTTGAAAAAATCGTCGAGAGCCGCCCGCGCAGCGAAGTATACGACGAGAACGACAAATACCTCCCCAGCGTGACCGAGGAGGCGTACAGCACATCGCTCAATTCCGTGCTGAGCCACGCCGACAGCTACTGCACCGCCGCCGCGATCGACATTGAGCTGACATACAGCGGCGGGCAATGGCTCATCGTCACAAACCAGACCATGCTCAACGCCCTCATGGGCGGCGTGGCATACTGACCGTTCGGAGACACACCATGAGCAACACAACCAACGATTTCAATTCCGATCTCGAAGCCATACTTGCCGAGTTCTCTTCTTATTCAGACTCTCTGTCTGGCGGCGCGTCAAAGCCGGAGGCGAAGACCCCCGCTGCACCGGAGAGCGAAGCGGCAAAGCCGCGCGAATCCGCCGGAGGAGCGGAAGGTCACGACGGAGCGCAGTATTACGTCGATGTGTCGCAGCTGGAGGACTACCTCTCGTCGCGCAAAAAAAAGACCGCTGCGGAGTGTCCCGCGCCGCCGCGCGAAAACGCCCCGGACGGCGGCAGAGAGGAGTTCACCCCGGAGTTCAAGCCCGCCGGCAAAACGTACCGCCCGCCGGAGGCGTGGGCAGTGCCCGGCGCGGGCAGCAAGCGTTCTCCCTCGGCGCAGAGCGTTGACCCTGACCGGCTTTTCACGCCGGGCGAAAAGCGCCGCGCGGCGACATTGCAAAAAAAGGCGGAGGACAAGCAGGCAAGGCTTGACGCGCAGAAATCCGCTCTCCGGCAGAAGAACCGCGATGCCGCCGAGGCGCAGCAGCGCGTATATGCACGGCGCGAGCGGACCGATACCCCGGCAAAGGGCATTCTCGCCGCCGTGTTCACAGTGCTGACTGTGTTCACGTTTTTATGGGTCGGCGTCAATATTCACCCCGACTCCGGCACTTCGACCGCCGCAAAAGCGCAGAACAACCTCAACCTCACCAGCAAGCTCGACGTGTACGTCAATAACGCCGCCAGCGACGCGCTGGGCGATCTGACGTACATAAAGAAAATCTATAAGATAGCCGAGACGGACACCGTCGCTCCCAAGCCAAATCCGGCCGCCTTCGGCACGACGACCGACCCTGCTGTCGTGCAGGGCGTCATTGACGCGGCGGCGGAGCTTCTGGACGGGCAGCAGACCGTCTGGCAGCCGGATCTGCCGTTCTATCCCGGCACGGAGATCTACTATTACCGCGATTCTACCATTCTCGTCATCGTCTGGAAGGAGATAATCGAGGAGCGCTGCGCGACGCTGGCAGAGGTCAAGATCGCCGACGGGTCGCAGTTCAGGCGAAAGCTCACCGAGGACACCTACGGCTCGTCCGTGCAGCTTTACGCCACGGAGCTTGCCGAGGCGGCGAACGCCGTCGTTGCGGCGAATGCGGACTTCTATGCGTTCCGCCAGATAGGCGTGACCGTATATCAGAGGCAGCTATTCCGCAACGACGGGGAGAAGCTGGACACCTGCTTTATCACGGCAGGGGGCGATATGCTCTTCTCGCGTGCGGGCGAGCTGACGGGCGATGCCGCGGTGCAGCAGTATATTGCCGACAACGACGTGGTGTTCTCGCTGTCGTTCGGTCCGGTGCTCGTGGATAACGGCGAAGTGCAGCAGTGCGACGGCTACCCCATCGGCGAAATGGATCTTGAATACTCCCGCGCCGGCATCGGCATGACGGACGAGCTGCACTACCTGCTCATGACAGTCAATCACACCGACGGCCGCCCGCGCGCAAAGGTCAACGAGTTTGCGCGCTTCATGGCGGAAAAGGGCTGCGTCAAGGCGTATAACCTTGACGGTGGGCAGACCTCTGAGATCGTTTTTCAGGATGAGCCCATCAATCACGTTGACTTCGGCTATGAGCGCACGGTCAGCGATATAATCTACTTTGCCACGGCAATACCCGAATCGGAGGTGTCAGGATGAACGGAATAGCCATATACTCCGGCAGCACCGTCATCTATTGGAGCGGCATCATAATTGCACTTGGCGTGGCAGCGTGCTTTGCGCTCAGCTACTCGCTATACACCTCGTATGTCGGCTCGGGCAAGGCGCTGTGGGTGCTGCTGCCGCTGGCAGTGCTCTTCTCCGTGCCGCTGTGCCGCATTATTCACTGGTACTGCCATGCCGAGCAGTACGCCGGGCTGTGGGGCGCGCTGACGGACTATTCCGCCGGCGGATACTGCCTGCCGGGCGCGCTGCTTGGCACGCTGCTGGCGGCGCTTCTCGTCGGGAAACTGGGCTTTACGGACAACGTGCCGCGCATGATGGACTCCGTCGCCCCGGGCGCGGCGCTGTGCGTGGCGTTCATCCGGCTGTCGGCGCTCTTCAACAGCTCCTGCCGCGGCAAGATCGCCATCAAGGCGACGGCTCTGCAGCATCTGCCTCTCGCCTCGCCCATCTACATAAACGGCGCGCCGGATTACCGCTTTGCAACATTCTTTGTGGAATTTCTCGTGATGCTCGCGGCAGCGTTCGTGCTGATGAAATTCTATTTTTCGCGGCGCAGTCTCCCCATGCGCGGCGGAGAATCGAGCGACGGGCACACCATGCGGATGTTTCTTCTCATGTTCAGCGCCGCGGAGCTTAT
Source organism: Clostridiales bacterium UBA5888 (assembly GCA_002431965.1). Taxonomy (GTDB): domain Bacteria; phylum Bacillota; class Clostridia; order Oscillospirales; family Oscillospiraceae; genus Limivicinus. The sequence continues at coordinate 59,833 of DJEW01000010.1, read as the reverse complement.
TCTCGACAGCACGCGCTACGACTCCAGCTTCATGCACTTCAACGGCTTTGTCAGCATTGTGCAGATGGCAGCTGCGATAACCGTTCTCATCATACTCATCCACTACAGCCGCGTGTCCATCCGGGTCAACGGGCGCGGCGCGCGCCACTGGGCGCTGTGGGCAGGATACTTTCTCTCGCTTGTGTGCGTAGGGCTGAGTGAATATTTCGTGCAGCGCCATGGCGACTGGTACGGACGGTGCTATTTATTCATGTTCATCGGAATCTGCGCCATGAGCGCGTGCGTATACCTGATGTATCTGACCTGCTGCGAGCGCAGGCACTGGAAGGAATGCTGACTTAAGACGACACCGCATAATAAAGAAAGAATATAAACGATAAACAGGAACAGGAGAACACAAAATGAAAAAAACAACAAAGATAATCATTGCGCTTGTCGTGCTGGCAGCGCTGATCGCGGGCGCGCTCGCGCTGCACAGCGCCTATATGCCGCAGGGCGTCGAAGGCGGCAAGCACATTGACGTCGCCGTCATCCATGCCGACGGCAGCACAAAGGACTTTTCAATTGACACCGACAGTGAAAACCTGCGCGGAGCACTTGAGCAGGAAAACCTCATCGAGGGCGAAGACAGCAGTTATGGGCTCTATGTCACCACAGTTGACGGCGAGAGCGCCGACGACAGCCAGCAGCAGTGGTGGTGCTTCACCAAGGACGGCGAAATGCTTCCCACCGGCGTTGACGACACGATGATACAAGACGGCGATCACTATGAGATCACCTTCACCACCGGCTGGTAGGCTCAGCGCGCGCGAGCTGTGCCTGCTCGCGCTTATGGGCGCGATGATGTTTGTGATGCAGGTCGCGCTCTCCCCCATCCGGAATTTTCACATGACGGACGTGCTCATCATCCTCACCGCCATATACTTCGGCTGGAAGGTGATGTACGCGGTGTTCGTATTTGTCGTGCTGGAGGGGCTGATGTGGGGCTTCGGGCTGTGGGTGGTGTCGTACATGTACCTGTGGCCGATCCTTGCCGCCGCCGCTGTCATTATGCGGCGCAATGACTCCGCCGTTGTCTGGGCGATCGTCGCGGCGCTGCATGGGCTCTTCTTCGGGGCGGGCTGCTCCATCCCGTATCTTTTCATCGGCGGATGGAGCATGGCCTTTTCCTACTTCATTTCCGGTATTCCCTTTGACATACGCCACTGTATCGGCAACTTTGTGCTCACGCTCGTGCTCTATCGCCCGCTCCGGCGCGCGATGGACGCCGGAGCGCGGCAGATACGGCGCATCGACGAGCGCCGCAGACGGTAATCAGAACGGAAAATCAGATATGCACGAAAAAACAGCACCGGTCGTCCGATGCTGTTTTTTCAATATCCTCGCCGTCAGCCGGCGCTCTTTTTGTTCTTCTTTCTGTCGTCCTTTTTCTCTTTGCGGCGCATATCTGCGCGCTCGATAAGCTGGCGGAAGTGCAGACCGTTATGCTCGCCCTCGGCAAGCTGCGGGTACGCGCGGGCAATGCGCTCGTGAACAATGTTATGGCTCAGTATGCCGTTTATGCGCGCCTCAAGCTCGCTGCGGCGCTGGGCGCGGCGCTCGTCGCGCTCATCCTCGCGCTCGCGCAGGGCTGTGTTTATCTCGCTGCGCTTTTCAAGCACATCCTGCACTGCCTCCCTGCTCTTTTCGGCAAGCTCGGGATGGCGCTCCTCGAATGCCTGACGGCGCTCCTTCGCGCGGTCATACCCCTCGTAGAGCACCTTTTCGCCAACCGTGTCGGACACGGCGGTCATCATCTTCTCCAGCTCGTCCACTGCCTTGAAGCGCTTTGGCAGCTTCAGAAGCTCTATAAGCGTGATGAGCGCGTCCGCCGCCATTATAACGGCGAATATTCCGATAAGCCACCAGCCGGCGTTCACCGGAACAGCGTCGATGAGCTTCTGTATTATCGGGTGGATGACGTCAACCACAAGCACGCATGCCAGCCCCCATATGATCGAAAACTCAAGGCAGACATAGCCCTTGATGTTGAAGGGGTTGCTGGAATAGTCCCACCATTTGTCGTGGAAAAAGCTCTCCATTATAAAGCCGATAATGAATTCCAGCGCCGTTGTCAGCAGCATGCTGCCGAAAAACAGCAAAAAGAAATTCGACTTCACCGGCTCCAGAAGCCACAGCACCAGCGCCACGCCAAAGCCGTAGATCGGGCAAACGGGGCCGTTGAGGAAGCCGCGGTTGACGAATATGCCGCGCCGGCAGGCGGCGAACACCACCTCGGCGCACCAGCCGAGGAAAGAATAGATGAATATCACCCATGCGGTCTCATAAAAGCTCATTTATCTCTCTCCTGTCTTATGTCAGCAAAACACGGCTCAGATGCCGCTGCCGTTTATTCTGCGCTTCGTTTTGTCTCAAGCCGTCTTGTTACCGTCCGCTGCATTATGAACACCGTCGGCAGACTCACCGCAAACGGCACAAAGTATGTTGACGCGCGGTACAAAACCAGCGCCGCGCTCACATCGCTCTGTGCGGCGAAATTCCCGAAAAGCAGCGCGAACGCAACGTCCAGCGGACCAAGCCCGGACACCGCCGGCAGCACCCCCGCGATAAGCCATGTGAGCGCGGTCAGCAGCGCCGTATGTCCAAAGCCGGGCGCCGCCGCTCCCAGCGCGCGCAGCGCGAGCCACGGCACGGCGTACACCGCCATGAATTTCAGCGCATTCAGCGCCATGATCGCCGCGACGCGCCGCTTTTGAGGCAGAAGGAAGTGCATCTCGGTGTACATGAGATCGATGCTCTCGCGCCAGCCCGCTTTCTTCTCGCCGAACCTGCCCCGGTCGGGCAGCCTGTCAAGGATCTTATACAGCAAAAGGCGGAGCTTGTCCCAGGTGCAAAGGAGAATGAGGAGTGTGATGATGGCAAAGCACACCGCAAACCCCGGCAGAAGATAGCGCATTACCCCCGGCACGCTCGCGCTGAGCCACTGGAAATTAAAAAGCAGCAGCACCAATGCAAGAAGGAATACCGTCGCCTTGTGGAAAATATATTTGACGGTCATCAGCCCAACCGTGTGCCCCACATTCAGCCCGCCGGTATGAAGATACAGGCTTTGCAGTGGTATGGTAACAATGCTGTTGGAGCAGACAAGCCCGAACACCCCCGTCATCGTCAGCCCGAACGCCTCGCCATATGTGAGCGCCGGCACGCGCGAGCGCAGAAGCACAAGGCACATCGCCGCGTCAATAAGCTGATACACCATGCCGGCGCAGAGTATCGCCGCGACCGTCGCAGCCGGCACGCCGGATATGGCGTTCGTTATCTCCGGCAGCTTGTCGCGGAACACATAGTAGCATATGCCAAGCAGCGCCGCCAGTATGGCGATACTGAAAAATATACCGCTTTTTTTCTTCGTCATATACCCCGTCCTACTCTTTGCTCGCCTCTCCGCGCGCTGTCATGAATTTGTTCCAGAAGCGCACCGCCTGCTTGTAGATGAGCTGCTGCCCGGCAAGGTTGGGGTGCATGCCGTCAGAGCAGAGGTACACCTCCAGCTCCGCCCCGCACGGCGGGAACGGCGCGCGCATATCCAGCAGCAGGCAGCCGCGATCCTTCGCAAGCTCCTCCGCGATGCGGCTGTATCCCTCCTGCCAGCGGGATATGCTCTCCACGTCGTTGTTCATCCATCGCAGTATCGCCGCCTTGTCCAGCCCGCCGCGCGTCACATAGTCAAGATACAGCCGCGAAGATACCGGCGGCAGCGTGCAGAGTATTGGCCAGCTCCCGTTTTTATAGACGAGGTCTATCATGTCCTTATATATCGCGGCGAAGCGCTCCGGCGGCGTGGTGCAGAAATGCTCCCCCTCCGGGTCTGCGGCGACCTCATCCCATCGGTACGCGCTGTCGTTCCCGCCGAATTCTATGACCGTATAGCTGCCGAGCGCGGCGCGCTCAAGGTATTTTTGCAGCCGCGCCATTCCCTTGTCTATCGTCGAGCCGAACACGGACTTATTGTCTATCTGCACGCCGTGCTGCGCCTCAAAGAGGCTCATGAATCTGTGTGCGCGAGTGTATTTGCCGTCCTCAAGGCGCACGCCCTCAAGTATGGAATCGCCAAAAATCGTTATTTTCATTTCATGCGTCATCCTCCCTTGCTTTATCTGCCGCGGCATACGGCGTTCCCTCTACAGTCAGCGGCAGGCGCACCGTAAAGCACGCGCCCGCACCCGGCATGCTGTCCACCGTGATCGTGCCGCCGCTCGCTTTCACTATCCTGTTCACAAGGGCGAGCCCAAGCCCGTTGCCCTCCTCGCGGTGGGAGCTGTCCACCTGATAAAATTTTGCAAAGATCCGCTCCTGCTCCTCCGGCGCGATGCCGGGTCCCGTATCCGTGATGGAATATTCCACGCTGCTTTCCGACTTCTTCAGCCGCATGGTTATCGACCCGCCGTAGGAATCGAACTTGATGGCGTTGTCAATAAGATTTGACCAGACGTGTATCATCAGCCCCTCATACCCGCAGTATTCCACCTCGTCCATTTCAATGTCAAAGTCTATGTTCTTCTCCGTCCACTTGCGCTCAAGCGCAAACACTGACTGGCGTATCTGCTCGTCGAGACGGTATACGCTCGCTCTCGGGCGGATGCTGTTGTTGTTGACCTTGCTGAGCAGAAGTATATTCCCCACAAGGTCGGAAAGGCGCTTTGTGTTGAAGATTATCTTGCCGACATACTGCGCCTGCTGCTCACGCGGCAGCTCGCTGTCCTGCAGAAGCGAGGCATAGCCCTCTATGGCGTTTATGGGGGTTTTGAACTCATGCGAGACGTTTGAGACAAAGTCCGTCTGCAGCGTCTCCGTCTCTCCGAGCGCCCTGACCATGAGGTTGAAGCTGGCGTAGACCTCCTTCACATCGCTTATCGCGCTCTTGCATTCAAGCTGCGTGGCAAAGTCGCCGTCGGCGACGCGGCGCATGGCATTTGCCAGATCCGTCATCGGTTTTATGAATGCGTAGTTTAGCAGCGCCGCGATCGCCACGCCGAACACCACCGCGAAAATGAGCATCCTCACGCCCATCGGCATGCCGAGAGAAACGCCCCACACGTCATTGAGAATATGCACCACGCCGTAGGTCATCATCACGACTGCGATCGCACCCAGCGTTGCGGCGGCAGAAAACTTGAGCTGAAAATTCGCGTTCAGCTTTCCTTTTCTCTTCATGCCTTCTCCACCTTGTAGCCCAGCCCGCGCATCGTCACTATGCGGAAGTCGCGGTTATCCTTGAAGCGGTCGCGCAGCCGCCCGATATGCACATCGACGGTGTGCGTGTTCGTCTCGGACTCGTAGCCCCATATATCGTCCATAAGCTGCTGGCGCGTGAATATGCGCCCGGGGTACGACGCCATCTTGTAAAGCAGCATGAATTCCTTCTGCGGCAGCACCATGCTCTGCCCGTTCACCGTCACCGCCAGGGAGTCGCACTCCATCACGGTGTCCCCGACGACAAGGCGGCGCTCGTTTATGATCTGCGCACGGCGCAGCAGCGCGCCCACGCGCAGCAGCAGCTCGTTGACATTCACGGGCTTGACCATATAGTCGTCCGTGCCGGAGATGAAGCCCTCGCGCATATCGTCAAAGGCGGCGCGCGCGGTTATCATCAGCACCGGCGTATTGTTGCAGGCTGCGCGGATGGTCTTCACCAGCTCATATCCGTCCATACCGGGCATCATAATGTCGGAAATGATGAGATCGTAGTAGCTCGTGTCCATCGCCGCAAGCGCGCGGTGCCCATTATCAACACCGGTCACGGAATATCCGTTTTTTATGAGCACGTGGCTGAACAGCTGCCGAAGCTCGCTGTCGTCCTCCGCTATAAGTATCTTGAACATGCTCTGTCTCCGATCATATGGTTTTTATTGAATTTTACCGAATGACGTTAAACTCATTTTCAATTATAATTCAACAATAGTTTATTTACAAGGGAAATAAACGCAGATAGACGCAGAAAGGACGCGGTGCAGTTTCCTACACCGCGTCCGTATACCGCGCCGCGACCGTAAGCGTCACCTCGCCGCCGGTGACGAGCGCCGCTATCGCGTCTCCGGCTTTTGCCCGCCCATCCAGCAGCAGCTCCGCCGCCGCATCCTCTATGCTGTGCTGCACCGTGCGCCGCAGCGGGCGCGCGCCGAAGGCGTCGTCATGTCCGGCGCGGGCAAGAAAGCGCGCCGTCTCCTCCGGCACGGCAAGCGTCAGCCCCAGCTTTTCAAAGCGTTTCTTCACGCCGTCAAGCAGCGTCTCGGTTATGGCGTACATATTCTCTTCCGTGAGCCGGTGAAAAACGATAGTCTCGTCGATACGGTTGAGAAACTCCGGGCGGAACGTCGCTTTCAGCTCCGCCATGACCCTCTCGCGCATCTCGCGCTCTCCGCCGCCGTCCCCGCCGGAAAAGCCCAGGCGCGGTCTGCCGTCGGTTATTGCCTTTGCTCCCACGTTCGACGTCATCACCACGACCGTGTTGCTGAAATCCACGCGCCGTCCGGCGGAATCCGTGAGATGTCCGTCGTCCATTATTTGCAGCAGGATGCTCCACACGTCCTCGTGCGCCTTTTCTATCTCGTCAAAAAGCACCACCGACCACGGCTTTCTGCGCACCTTCTCGGTGAGCTGTCCGCCGTCCTCATACCCGACGTACCCCGGGGGCGAGCCGATGAGCCGGCTGACGGTGTGCTTTTCCATGTATTCCGACATATCAAGGCGTATCATCGCCCGCTCGTCGCCGAACACCGTCGCGGCAAGCGCGCGGCAAAGCTCCGTCTTCCCCACGCCCGTCGGTCCGAGAAAAAGGAAGCTGCCCACCGGGCGCGCGGGATCCTTCAGCCCGACACGGCTGCGGCGGATGGCACGCGCCACGGCGGACACCGCCTCGTCCTGCCCGATTATCCGCCGTCTGAGCTCGTCCTCAAGGTTTTTCAGCCGCTCGCTCTCATCCTTGTCCAGCCCCGTCACGGGTATGTCCGTCCAGCGTGAGACGACCTGCGCCACATCCCCCGGGCGCACCGTCATATCAGCGCGCGCCGCCACATGCACCCCGGCTGCCGCCTCGTCAATGAGATCTATCGCCTTGTCAGGGAGGAAGCGGTCGTTTATATACCGCACGGAAAGCTCATACGCCGCGTCTATCGCGCCGTCGGATATGCACACGCCGTGGTGCTTTTCAAGCGCGCGGCGCAGGCTTTTGAGCATTGCAAGCGTCTGCGCGCGATCCGGCTCTGCAATACGCACCGGCTGGAAGCGCCGCTCCAGCGCCGCGTCCTTTTCGATATGGCGGCGGTACTCCTCCGGCGTCGTCGCGCCGATGATCTGCACCTCGCCCCGCCCCAGCGCGGGCTTGAGGATGTTTGCCGCGTCTATCGCGCCCTCGGCGCTGCCTGCGCCGATGATGGTGTGCAGCTCGTCGATGAAGAGTATCACGTCCCCCGCGCGCTTCACGTCCTTCAAAACCGCCTTCACGCGCTCCTCAAAGTCGCCGCGGTACTTCGTCCCGGCGAGCATTGCAGGGATGTCCAGCGACACGATGCGCTTTCGCGCAAGCTCCGCAGGCGCTTCCCCGCGCGCCACCAGCATCGCCAGTCCCTCAGCCACGGCAGTTTTCCCCACTCCCGGCTCGCCCACGAGCACGGGATTGTTTTTTGTCCTGCGGGAGAGTATCTGCACGGCGCGCATTATCTCGCTCTCGCGCCCGACGACGGGATCCGTTGCGCCGGCAAGCGCAAGCTCCGTCAGGTCGCGGCTGTACTGGTCGAGGATCCGCGTTTCGGTGCGGCGTACCGTCTGCCGCGCCGTACCTGTCTGCGGCTTGCCACGGCCGCCGGGCGCGCCGAAGGCGTCCATTATGTCGGTGTACACGTCGTTTGCGTCCGCCCCGGCCAGCGCGAGCGCGCGCACGCCGCCGCTGTCGCTCTGGCGCAGCACGCCGATGAGAATATGCTCCGTGCCGATATAGCCCTGCTGCATCGCGGTCGCCTCTGCAGCGGCGCGCTCCACGGCGATGCGCGCCCTCGTTGTCAGCCCCTGCCCGGGAGTGCCCGGCGCGCCCGTGCCGTCCATCTCTCCTATCACGCGGCGCAGCGCGCTCTCGCTTATGCCGCGCCGGTCGAGGATTCGTGCACCCAGTCCCTCGTGCTCCATCGTTATCCCCAGCACAAGGTGCTCCGTCCCGACGAAGCCGTGCCCAAAGCTTCCCGCCGCGACCCGCGCGTTCTCTATCGCCAGCTCCGCCCTCTGCGTGAACTGCCCATTGCTTTTCATGTTGTGATCCTCCCTCCGCCATTACCTCAGGGCAGTGCCGCAGGCGTGCTGCACGGCGCTGCCTCAACAGATTATCGCCCAAATGACGCGCCAAATCCGGCGAAACAGCGCCCGGGCAGAAAAATTATCCCCAGCTTTTACAGGAATTATATATGTGCTTGAAATTTTCAATTGATTTTTTGATTTTCTGTGTTACAATGTGCAATGGAAAGGTTGTTCCCCCCGCTCACGCAGGGAGACGCCAAATATACATACGGAGGTAACACTATATGGCTTATGTTATTACCGACGAGTGCCTGTCCTGCGGTTCCTGCGCAGCTCAGTGCCCTGCTGATGCAATTGAAATGGGCGACGTGCACTACGTTATTGATCAGGACAAGTGCCTGGAGTGCGGCGCCTGCGCGGCTCAGTGCCCTGCCGAGGCGATCGTTCAGGAGTAAAGGTGCGAAGAACACGGGACGGCAAAGACCGTCCCGTGTGTCTTTTTTCGGGGCGGCGCGGCCGTCCCGCTTTCCGTTTTGAGGAGGTTTTTCCCATGGCAGAATTCTGCGGGCTTTGGCAGGGCGGACCGCGCTTTGCACAGGCGGAGCATTTCCGGCTCGGCACGGACTGCGTGCTGCTGGCAGACTTTGTGAACACGGCGTCCGCGCGGCGCGGCATTGACCTTGGCTGTGCGTCGGGCGCAATATCGCTGCTGCTGCTCGTGCGTTCACCAGCTCTGCACATGACCGGGCTGGAGCTTGTGCCGGAGGCGGCGGAGCTTGCGCGCGCAAACATGGCGGAAAACGCGCTGACGGAGCGCGCAGATATGATCTGCGGCGATATCCGCCGTGTGAGGGAGCTTTTCTCCGCCGGGTCGTTTGATCTCGCCGCGGCAAACCCGCCGTATTTCCCCGTCGGGCACGGCAAGAGCGCATCCTCCGCGCCGCGCGCCGCCGCACGTGGGGAGCTGAGCTGCACGCTTGAAGACATCTGCGCCGCGGCTCAGTGGCTTCTTCGCACGGGCGGCAGCCTGTCTCTCGTCCACCGCCCGGAGCGCCTGGCGGAAATATTCGCGTGCATGAGCGGTCACGGCATTGAGCCAAAGCGCCTGCGCTGCGTGCAGCCGCGCGCGGAAAGCGCGCCGTCGCTCGTGCTCATTGAGGGGCGGCGCGGCGGAAAACCGGGGCTGAAAATAGAGCCCCCTCTTATCCTCACCGCTCCAGATGGGGGAGAGTCTGACGAGTACAGGCGCATATACCACCGTGTTTAGAAATGCGGTGCTGCCTTGGATTTACCATACCGGTACGAATAATAATGCACGCCAGCAATTTCCGGGAACTGTGCCGGTAATTGCTGGCGTGCTTATATAAGGCAATGCCGTATGATGCACTGCTGCCTTAAAATGCGCAGAAGCCGCCCCGCCGGTACAGACAGTGCCGGCAGAGCAGCTTTCATTTTCGGACAATTGCTTTTGTTGCTTTCTTCTTCAGTTCAGCCCACTGGCTGTGGGTACTCAGATGATCTCCTGAAGCTTCTTGATGCACTCAGGACATACAAATCTTCCCTTGTAGGGGATAATATCCTTCACGCTGTCGCAGAACACGCAGGCTGCCTGATACTTGTGAAGAATAATGTCTTCTCCTTCAACATATATCTCTAATGCATCCTTCTCTGCGATGTCGAGTGTGCGGCGCATCTCTATGGGCAGAACAATACGACCCAGCTCATCAACCTTACGCACAATACCTGTAGATTTCATCTTTCTACGCTCCTTTTCTATCGATGCAGATTGGGTATTCACGGTCTCTCTCCTTAGACTCGTTCACCCTTGTGTCGATTATAACATGAAATCTCATCCGGTCAACTAAATTTTCCTATTTTAGTTGTAATATTTACATTTTATTCATTTTGTCGGCGTCTTTCGACGCAGGATTCAGTCATTTTGCCATGTCATACTCTTACATTATTGCTTTTCTTTTCATTATTCCCTGCATTTCTCTGTTTTTCTCCCCCATCGCCGACGGAGACGCCCTTCTTGACGGCGCGCAGGCAGCCGTGGAATTCGTCATTTCCGTTTCGGGCAGCATCTGCTTTTGGAGCGCCGTGATGGAGCTTGCAGAACGCGCCGGGGCTGCCGGCGCGCTTGCGCGCTGTCTGCGCCGCCCGCTCCGGCTGCTCTTCCCGCGCGCCGCGCAGAAAGAAGGGGTAATGGCTGCATTGACGGAGAACGCCGCGGCAAACCTTATGGGGCTCGGCAACGCCGCGACCCCGGCAGGCATACGCGCCGCACAGGGGATACAGCGTCTGTCCGGAAAACGCGGGGATGCGTCAGATGAGCTTTGCCTGCTTGCCGTCGTGAACACTGCCTCCATCCAGCTTATCCCATCAACCGTCGCCGCCGTGCGCGCATCCTGCGGGGCGCAGGCGCCGTTTGACATTCTGCCTGCGGTCTGGGCGTGCTCGCTTATCTCGCTGGCGGCAGGTCTGGGCGCGGCTGCTGTGCTGAGGCGGATATGGCAGTAAACCGGCTGCTTTCGCTGCTGCCGGCGATTATCACGGCTGCCGTGGTGCTTGCAGCCGTGATGAACGGCGTGGACATCATGGACGCAATGACCGCCGGCGCGCGCCGCGGTCTGAAGACCGCAGCGGACATGCTGCCCGCGCTTGCTGTGCTTTTTGCCGCCATCTATCTTCTGCGCGCCTCCGCCCTGCCGGAGCTTTTCGCCCGCGCCGCCGCGCCGCTGTTGACGCTTCTCGGCATTCCGGAGGAGACCGCGCTCATACTGCTGCTGCGTCCGCTGTCGGGCTCGGGTGCGCTGGGCGCTGCGGCGGAGATAATGCAGCGCTGCGGCGCGGACTCGCTTGCCGGACGCACCGCCGCCGTTATGCTCTCCTCCAGCGAGACGACGTTTTATGTAATCGCCGTGTACTTCGGGGCAGCGCGTGTACGCTCCACCCGCTGGGCAATACCCGCGGCGCTTTTTGCCGACGCCGCCGGCTTTCTCGCTGCCGCTTGGATATGCCGCGCCTTGTGGGGCTGACGGCGGCAGATATATAAAAGACCTTAATTTTATCCAGGGCAGCGCCGCACAGTGCAGCAGGAACAGCCGGCGTGAAAATTGGAGTTATAATGACGGCACTTTTTGCGGGAATACTTTGTTCACTTTAAGGAAAATTGACTGTATCCGAGCATAATTTTCCCGCCAAACGCTGCAGACGCATTGTGCGTTGCCGCCCTATGTTTTCAACTTGTGCTTGTAATATTATAAGAATACCTGTATAATAACAATGCTTAAAATTTTGAAAGCGAAATCTCTGCCGCAGCACCGTGCGGCAGGGTCTCAAAATTTTGGTGCGCCTGCCGCACCGCATATACGGAGGAGAGAGAAATGAGCAAGTACAAGCGCCGCTACGGTGACCGCAAGGACGGGCGTCTTCTGCGCTCCCTGCCCGCCTTTGCCAAATTCATTCCTTACATAATGCCCACACGCAACGATGCCTCCAACCTGTATGAGGAGAGCTTTGAGGTCACCACGCTCGACCGCCGTCTGCGTCAGCTGCGCGTCGCGGGATATAAGGGCATCGGTATTCTGCACTTCATCATCGCCGCATATATCCGCGGCATATCCATGCTTCCCGGCATCAACCGTTTTGTCGTCGGGCGGCGCATTTATGCAAGGGATAATATTGAGATCGTCATGACCGTAAAACGCACGCTCTCTCTTGACGCGACGGAGACCACCATAAAGGTCGTCTTTGAACCGACTGACACGATATTTGACGTCTACCGCAAGATGAACGAAAAGATAGATGAGATAAAGACCTCCGAAGGCAACAACAACACCGAGGACGTGGCGGAGTCGCTTTGCAAAGCGCCGCGCTGGCTGCTGCGCCTGGCGCTGACCGTTCTGCGCATCATGGATTACTTCGGCTGGCTGCCGCAGAGTCTTGTGGACGCAAGCCCGTTCCACGGCTCGATGATCATCACCGACGTCGGCTCTCTGCGCATCGGACCCATCTATCACCATATCTACAACTTCGGCACACTGCCGGTGTTCATCGCGTTCGGCTCAAAGCGCCACGCCTATGAGATCGACCGCCACGGTCAGGTCGTTGACCACAAGTATGTCGACTGCAAGTTCGTCATGGACGAGCGCACCGTCGATGGGCACTATTACGCCCAGTTCCTTCAGGCGATCCGTTATCTCTTCCAGCACCCCGAGATACTCGAAGCGCCGCCCACAAGGGTCGTTGAGGACGTGTACTGATTTTATATCCGCAATATTTCAAGCCCGCAGGCGATGTGCCTGCGGGCTTTTGTGCTTCCATACATTATTCGCTTGCCGGTTCGTCCGGCAGTATGTTCACCGTCACCCGCGTTCCCTTCAGCGCACGGTTCACGGCGCTCTCCATAGGCGCGTCAATATTCACCGTGGAAAGTGCGGAAAGCTCCGCAAGCTCGCTCCAGTCAAGCGTCTCCCCGCTGGATATGAGCGTGAGCGTCGTAAGCGCTTCAAAATCCGAGATGTTCGCCGTGGAGTCGAGCGTGCAATTTGTGAGCGTGAGGCTCGTAACGGCAGACTCTCTGTCAAAGCTTCTGAAAAAGCTGCCGCGCAGGTCGCATCCCGTGAAGCTCGCGTCCGTCAGCGAGTTCATGCGCAGAACGGTCTTCAACTCCGCCGTCGTGCAGTTGGCGAGCGACACCGAGGTCAGCTTCGTCAGCGGCTTGAGCGCCGTGAAATCCGTGACTGACGCGCCGTCAAGATTCAGAAGGCGCAGATCAAGGCACTGGCGTATATCGCCCAGATCCGTCACGGGGCACTTCTCCGCGCGCAGCTCCCGCAGCTTTGTCAGGCGTCCCACGCCCTCCAGCGAGGTCACGCGGCTGCCGCTTATATCCAGATACTGTATACTGAGTGCAGGCAGCGTGGCGAGGGAGCTGAGACTTTGTCCGTTTAAGCACAGTGTTTTCAGCCCCGTGAAATATTGAAGGTCGCTCAGATCACGTATCTCTGTCCCTTCAGGGGTGATACGGTGCGCGTTCTCTGCCGTGACCTCATCGCCGAAATAGAAGTTTGCGCCCATAATGCGCAGCTCCGTGAGCGAGGCAAGGTCTGACACATATATCTCGCCCTCGGCAATGCCTGTGTATTCGCGCGCGATGTTCTCAAACGTCTCGTTTGAAAATTCCGCCTTTGCCGAGGCAGGCAGCATCTGCGCCTCCTGCGTGTTCAGCATTACCGCCACTCGCTCCGTCAGCCCGGTGAAGTGCCCGACTATCCCCAGCGTAACTATCGCGGCGAAAATAAGCACTGCCGCCGCCAGCGCCGTGATGCGCCCGGCGGTCCACTTCTTTTTCTTCGGCTTCTCCGGTGCCGGCTTTGGCGCGGCAGTTTCATCATCTCCCGGCGCGGCCGCTTTTTCCTGCTGCGCGCGCTCGCGGGCTTTGCGCCTTGCCTCGCGGCGCTCCTCCTGTTCTGCCTCGCGCTCGGCTTTCAGCCGCTTGTCCTCCGCCTTTTTCGCGCCGGGCTTTTTCTCCGTCTCCGCAGCGCAGGGCGCGGCCGCGGGTGCGTTTTCGTCCGCCCCGCCGGTCTCCATGAGCCCTCTGGCGCTCAGCAGCGGCGGCGCGGTGTAGAGCCTGTCGTAAAAGAGTTTCCCCGGCATGCTGTATTTCATCAGCGCAAAGATATTGCCTATCTGCATCTCCATGCCCGGGGTCATATCCGTCTCCTCAAGGAAAATGTTGATGACCTTGATGCGCTTCATAAGCGCATAGTGCATCTCGCGGCGGCAGTTGTCGGAGCGCATATATGCCTTTGATATGAACGCAAGCATGAGACTTGCGCCGCGCAGATGCTCGGCAATACACTCCGGCCATTCGCTGCCGACCTCTATTCCCTCGTCATACCACACTCTGTATCCACGGCCGTGCATATCGGTTATGACCTCCATCACGTCCCTGGAGTCTGCATGGGCATAACTGACGAATATATATGGTCTGCCGCCCTCATACGGTGTGAAAAAGCTCACTCTGTCTCCACCTCTTCTCTGACCTTATCTGCCTTTCCGGCAGCGCGGACGCGCTCAGCCGCCTGCTCCGCCGAGAGAAGGAGCGTCTGCGCCTCCTCCAGCAGCACCCGCCCCGCCTCCGTCAGCTCCTCCACGCGGTTATGGCGCACCACCAGCGGCACACCCAGCTCCCGCTCGAGCGACGACACGGCGCGGCTGACCGTGGAATGGCTGATATACATCTCCCGCGCCGCCTCGCTGTAGCTCATACGGTGCGCGACGGAAACAAATATGGCAAGCTCGTCAAGCTTCATATCAATAGTTGAACATATGCGGCAGCAGCTGCGAAAGCTTATAGCTGACGTAACGGTCGCCCGCCTTCGCACAAAGTATCTCAAGCTCCGGCGAAAACTCGGCAAGAAACTGCCGACACGCGCCGCACGGGGTGGGCCAGTTCTCGCTGTCGGCATAAATGGCGAGACGGCGGAAGCTGCGGTGACCCTCGCTGACCGCCTTTACGCAGGCGGTGCGCTCGGCGCAGATGGTGCTGCCGAGGGCGGCATTCTCCACGTTGCACCCGGTGAACACCGTGCCGTCGTCGCATTCCAGCGCCGCACCGACGGAAAAGCGGGAGTAAGGAACATAGGCGTTCAGCGACGCCTTCTTTGCCATGGACATAAGCTCTCTGTCAGTCATAATGATGACCTCCCTTTAAATATATTTATCGTAAACATAAAATGTTAATATGTTCTCAGTCCTCGACAAACTCCCAGTTTACAAAGTTGTAGAGCGGGTTGCCGAAGTTTGCGTCTATGCCCTTGACAACGCCCCGGTGGCATATGATCTGCTGCTTTTCAAAGCCGATGGGGATGAGCATGGCGTTGAGGCTGACAAGCTCCGCGAGCTGCTGGTATGCCGCAGCGCGCTCCATATCAGTTGCGGCGAGGTATGCCTTTATATACTGCTCATAGCTGATGTCAGTAGAGTTTGAATAATTCAGGTTTGTGCTTTCGTTATCCTCGGAGCGCACCTGCAAAAGCTCCGTAAGGTCAAAGTTGTTGCGCAGCCGGATCTCCCCATAATAGAGATCGTAGTTGCCCTCCTCTATCGCCGTCATATAGTCGTCCCAGCTCAGCTCGGACACATTGACCGTGATGCCGATGGA
The DNA here is from genome assembly GCA_002431965.1 of Clostridiales bacterium UBA5888. Taxonomy (GTDB): domain Bacteria; phylum Bacillota; class Clostridia; order Oscillospirales; family Oscillospiraceae; genus Limivicinus. The sequence goes on along the minus strand of DJEW01000010.1, from coordinate 44,376 downwards.
TTCCATATCCTCGGCAAAGCGGCGCACAACACCCGTTTTGGCGGAGCTGTCGGAGCAGACGACAAAGTTCAGCTCTATCTTCTGCGGCGAGCCGGACATATACTCCAGCCGCCCATCCTCGTCATAGTCCTTCACGCCCGCGTTCTCAAGAACGGCGATGCAGGTCGTCAGGTCATAAGTCAGGGAGTTTGCAAGGTCGGTTGGGTAAATGTCACAGGTCGGATACATCGCCACGGAGGAAGCAACGGCGTTGCCATGCAGCAGCGTCACAAGATTCTCCCGGTCAAAAGCGAAGTTGAGCGCATAGCGGAAGTTGCTGTATCTGCCGAGCGCGCCCGCCTCGTTGATTACGACATAGTGCATATTCGTCGTGGCATAGGTGTGTATTTCGTTTGTGTCGGCATATCCGAGGTTTGTGTAGCTTGACGGGTCGTTTATGACAACGTCGATCAGCGAAGATTCGAAAGCGTCCAGAGCGCTCTGCGCGTCAGTATATTCCTTTATATAGATAACATCGAGCGGATGGCTGATGTTCTCGTCGTGTGTCACCTGCACGCCGATCTCGTCGCTGTCCTCGCCGTCGCCGTCCTCCGCCGTCACCTCGGTCGGATAGCCGATGTAGCCCTCATACGCAAGCAGCTGGGTATGATCCTCGTTATACATATACGGTCCGCTGCCCAGGGGGTAATCGTCGCCGTAGGTGCCGTACTTCACGACCGGGATGTTCAGCAGCTTCGGAAGCTGCGAATCGCCGATGCCGAGGGAGACGTAGAGCGTATAATCGTCATACGACGCGCCCTGATAGCTCGCAAAGCGCCCCTTGAAGCGGTCCGCCGTGACGGCGCGGTCGAGCGAGTATCGCAGATCCTTCGCCGTTACGGGCGTGCCGTCATGGAACGTGTGCCCCTGATCGATGGTGAATGTCCAGTATGTATAGTCCTCGTTTGACGACCAGTCGATGATGAGGTTTTTTATGATGTTGAAGTCGTTGTCGATCTCCAGCATGTTCTCATACACCAGCGAACAGATCAGCTGATTGGAGCGGTTTGTGGCGATCATCGGGTTGAAGCTGCGCTGGGAGTTGGAGTTGAGCGAAAACACATCGTCCTCCGCCGCAGAGCGCTCCACATCCTTGCCGCCGGAGGAGGTCGGGATGGTGTCGTATGTCAGCGCCGTGCCGGATTCGCCGCAGGCGGTGCAGCCGAAAAGCAGCGCCAGCGCACACATGGCGCACAGTATTTTCTTCAGATCCTTTTTCATTCGCTTCCCCCTGTTCATTCCAGCACTATCGCCGCGGCGAGGCTGCCGCGCCCCATGGCGTGTCTCTGCGTATACCGGTGCGACCAGTATTTTTCATGGCTGCACATCGTGCACTCTTCCGACACGTCGATGTTTTCCTCCGGTATGCCAAGCTGCATCAGCCGCCGGGCGTTCGCCGCGCGCAGATCCACAAGGTATTTCCCGTCGCCGCGCCGGTCGAAAAGCCCGTCCGTGTCGCCGGAGAGGTATTCTGTGATCGCGGCGGGCACATCGCCGTCCGTCTCAAAGCAGCAGCGCCCTATCGCCGCGCCCATCGCCGCGCAGATATTCTCCTTCTCCGCGCCGAGTGCGCGCATTTTTTCCACCGTCACGCCGAGTATGTCCGCGGCCGAGCTGCGCCAGCCGCAGTGCACCGCCGCAATGACGCCATGCTTCGCATCGCACAGCAGCGCCGGGACGCAGTCTGCGACAAAGCACATTATCGGCAGTCCGCGCTCCGCCGTGACAAGCCCGTCGGCGTCATACGGCGTGTGCGTGCCGAGCACGTGCCTGTCCGCGCCCGTCGCAATGCGCACCTCATTTCCGTGTACCTGCCGCGTCACTACACAGTCGTTCCCGCCAACGCCCATCAGCGCGGCAAGACGGCGGAAATTCTCCTCCACATTTGCCTGCGGATCGCCTCTGCCCGAGCCGAAGTTCAGGCTTGCAAAATCTCCCTCGCTCACGCCGCCATAGCGCGTGGTAAACGCATGGCGCGCGGCGATGAGCGTGGATCTCATATATATAAGTCCGTTTTCGTTTACTTCTGCAAATGCCATAGCTTTTCTCTGATCATTTACTCATTGCGCCCGCAGCACTCCTTGTATTTCAGCCGTCTGCTGCCGTCGGGCTTCATTTTCCCGCAGGGGCAGGGATCGTTGCGCCCGGGCTTCGGCGCTTTCCTGACAGGCTTTTTCTTCGCCGGCTCGCCGCCGACGTTGGCGGAAGCGTTTTTTGCCACTGCCTTGCGCTCCACCGGCTGTGCCGTGCGTATCTGCACGGTGTAGAGCCGGCGCACCGTCTCCTCGCGGATGCCGCGCACCATGCCCTCGAACATTGCGTAGCCCTCCTGCTTGTAGGCGTCTATGGGCTTTACCGCACCGTACCCGCGCAGACCGATCCCGCGCTTGAGCTCGCTCATCGCGTCTATGTGATCCACCCAGTATTCGTCCACAACGCGCAGCATTATCACCCGCTCCAGCTCGCGCATGAGCGGCGCGCCGTTTGGTCCCTGCCCGAACGCCTTCTCGCGCAGGGCGTATGCCTTTTCAGCAAGCTCCTGCACGCGCTGTGTGACGGTCTCCGGCTTTGCAAAGCCGCCGAAATCCTCTATCTTCACGGCGCCATGCGGCATGAAGAGCTTTTCAAACGGCTGCAGGGCAAGATCCAGCTGCTGCTGGCTCTCCGCCGCCGCGCCGCGGAGCCCGTCGATCACGGTGGAGTGTACAAACTCCCTGACCATGCCCATTATCTGCTCGTGTATGTCCTCGCCGTCAAGCACCTTGCGCCGCTCGCCATAGATGATATTGCGCTGCTGGTTCATCACGTCGTCATACTCAAGCACGCTCTTGCGAACCTGGAAGTTGCGGCTTTCGACTGTCTTCTGCGCCTGCTCTATCGCGCTGGAGAGCATCTTGTGGTCAAGCGGCGTGTCCTCATCGACGTTCAGCGCTTCCATCATGTGCATGACGCGCTCAGAGCCGAAAAGGCGCATGATGTCGTCCGTCATTGCCAGGAAGAAGCGGCTCTCGCCGGGGTCGCCCTGACGGCCGGCGCGCCCGCGCAGCTGGTTGTCGATGCGGCGGGATTCGTGCCGTTCCGTGCCGAGGATGAATAGACCGCCCGCAGCCCTGACCTTTTCCGCCTCCTCGAGCGTGACCGCCTTGTGCGCGGCGAGCCTCTCGGCAAACATATCGCGCGCGCGGAGAATGTCCTCATCGTCCGTGTCGGCATAGCCGGTCGCCTCGGCTATCACGGCGTCGTCATAGCCTGCCTTTCTCAGATCGGTCTTGGCAAGAAATTCCGCATTGCCGCCGAGAACTATATCCGTGCCGCGCCCAGCCATATTCGTTGCGATCGTCACCGCGCCCAGCTTGCCCGCCTGCGCGACGATCTCCGCTTCCTTCTCGTGGTACTTCGCGTTGAGCACCGTGTGCGGTATGCCGCGCCGCTTGAGAAGAGAAGAGATATATTCGCTCTTTTCTATCGACACCGTGCCTACCAGCACCGGCTGCCCCTTTTCGTGGCATTCGGCGATCTGCTCAATAATGGCGCGGTTTTTGCCGGCCTCGTTTTTATATACAACGTCGGGATGGTCGATACGGATGACGGGCTTATTTGTGGGTATCTCTATAATGTCAAGCTTATATATCGCCTCGAACTCCTCGCTCTCTGTGACTGCCGTGCCCGTCATGCCGGAGAGCTTGCCGTAAAGACGGAAGTAATTCTGGAACGTGATGGTGGCGAGGGTCTTGTTCTCCTTCTGCACATCCACATGCTCCTTGGCCTCTATCGCCTGATGCAGCCCCTCGGAATAGCGCCGCCCGAGCATAAGACGCCCTGTGAACTCGTCCACGATGATTATCTCGCCGTCCTTGACGATATAGTCAATGTCGCGCTTCATGATGCCGTGCGCCTTGAGCGCCTGATTTATGTGGTGGGCGAGCGTGGCGTTTTCTATGTCGGCAAGGTTTTCCAGCCCGAACGCCTGCTCCGCCTTGGCGACGCCGCGCGCGGTGAGCGTGGCGGTTTTTGCCTTCTCATCAACGACATAGTCCGCGTCGAGATCCTCGCTCTCCTCCTCCTTCTCGTCCACAGTGGCGTAGACCACCTTTTTCAGCCGGCGCACAAAGTCGTCCGCCTGGCGGTAAAGATCGGTGCTCTCGTCGCCCTGTCCGGAGATAATGAGCGGCGTTCTCGCCTCGTCGATGAGGATGGAGTCCACCTCGTCCACAATGGCGAAGGCGTGCCCGCGCTGCACCATCTGCTCTTTATAGAGCGCCATGTTGTCGCGCAGGTAGTCAAAGCCCATTTCGTTGTTCGTGCCGTAGGTAATGTCGCAGTTATACGCCGCGCGGCGCTCGTCCGGCGTGAGATCGTGCACGATGAGCCCAACGGAAAGCCCCATAAAGCGGTGCACCTTGCCCATCCATTCGCTGTCGCGCTTGGCAAGGTAGTCGTTGACCGTGACGATGTGCACGCCCTCTCCCGCGAGCGCGTTGAGATATGCGGGCAGCACGGCGACAAGGGTCTTCCCTTCGCCGGTCTTCATTTCGGCGATGCGCCCCTGATGCAGCACTATGCCGCCGATGAGCTGCACGCGGAACGGCTTCATTCCCAGCACGCGCCACGCCGCCTCGCGCACGGCGGCGAAAGCCTCGGGCAGAATATCGTCCGTCGTTTCTCCGCCGGCAAGGCGCGCTTTGAACTCGTCCGTCTTTGCGCGAAGCTCCGCATCCGTCAGCGCGGCGTACTCGCTATCCAGCTTTTCTATGGCGTCCGCGATGGGGTAGATCCTTTTCAGCTCCCTGTCGGAGTAGCTGCCGAATAATTTATCGAATAATCCCATGATATTGACCTTTCGTGGATGAAATTGTTGATGGTTATACAGGATATTATTATAGCACAGGTTTATGAATAAAAAAAGTATAATCTTGTTGTGTTCATGTTCTCCGTGTGATAAAATATGATCTTGTAAAATACAGAATCAAAATGGGGAGAATATGGATTTTATGGGTGCCCTCGGTTTCGATAACGACAAATATGTGAAGCTCCAATCGCAGAATATCCGCGACAGGATCTCAAAATTCGGCGGCAAGCTGTATCTGGAATTCGGCGGCAAGCTCTTCGACGATTATCACGCATCGCGCGTGCTTCCGGGCTTCCTTCCCGACAGCAAGGTCCGTATGCTCCTTGAGATGCGCGATGTGGCGGAGATCGTCATCGCCATCTCTGCCGACGATATCGAGCGCAGCAAGCACCGCGGCGACCTCGGCATCACATATGATGAGGACACTCTGCGTCTCATCGACGCTTTTCGCGGTATAGGGCTGTATTTCGGCAGCGTCGTGATAACGCACTTTCGCGGTCAGGCAGTGGCGGAGCAGTTCCAGAAGCGGCTGGAGAACCTGGGCATACGCGTCTACCGCCATTACATAATCCCCGACTATCCCCAGAACGTCTCCCTTATCGTCTCGGATGAGGGCTTCGGCAGAAATGATTATATAGAGACCTCGCGCTCTCTCGTTGTCGTCACGGCGCCGGGTCCCGGCAGCGGCAAAATGGCGACCTGCCTCAGCCAGCTCTACCATGAGCACAGGCGCGGCGTCAACGCGGGCTACGCCAAGTTTGAGACTTTCCCCGTGTGGAATCTTCCGCTCAAGCATCCGGTCAACCTCGCCTACGAGGCGGCGACAGCCGATCTTGACGACGTGAACATGATCGACCCGTTTCACCTTGAGGCTTACGGTCAGACCGCCGTCAACTATAACCGCGATGTGGAGATCTTCCCCGTGCTTGAGGCGATGTTCAAGCGCATGTACGGTGAGAGTCCGTACAAAAGCCCCACGGACATGGGCGTGAACATGATAGGATACTGCATTTCAGACGACGCGGTGTGCTGCGATGCAGCCAGGCAGGAGATCATCCGCCGGTACTACTCTGCGGCATGCGCGGCGCATCAGGGGCTGTCCGATCCCGGCGAGGCGCGGCGCATCGAGCTTGTGATGAGCACCGCCGGCGTATCGCCGGACGATCGCCCCGTCGTTGCGGCGGCGCTCGCGCGCGCAGAGGAGACGGGCGCGCCCGCCGTGTCCATTGAGCTGCCGGACGGCAGGATCATCACCGGCAAGACCTCCTCCCTTCTCGGCCCGGCGTCTGCGTGTCTCATGAACGCCCTGAAAGCGCTCGCCGGGATAGACCGGAAGATGCTTCTCATCCCGCCGAGCATTATAGAGCCTATCCAGCATCTCAAGGTCGAGCATATGGGCAACCGCAACCCCCGGCTGCACACGGACGAGCTTTTGATAGCGCTGTCCATCTGCGCCGTCACCAACCCAATCGCGGGCTATGCCATAGATCAGCTTGACAGGCTTCGCGCCTGCGAGGCGCACTCGACCGTCATTCTCTCCCATGTTGATCTCGATCAGTTCAGAAAGCTCGGCATAAACATAACCTGCGAGCCGCGCTATCAGGTCAAAAAGCTGTACCATAAATAACTGAATTGGCGGTGACGGATAATGCTTGTTCAACTCGTCGGTCTCTTTGTCATTGAAGCGCTCAGTCTTTTCGGCGTCTCATTTTTCAGGCTCAGGAACGAATATGTCATTCCAATAACATGCATGTCGATGTGCGTGCTGCTCTTTCTCTTCGGCACGGCGGGGCACCTGCGTGCCGGTGTATATGTGCTGCTCGCGCTCAGTGCGGCGTCCGCCGCTTTTTCCGTGTGTATCTGCGCCCGGCGCGGGGCATGGCGCGAGACCGCGGCAAAGCTCTTCACTCCCGGTGCCGTGATGTTTGCCTCCGCATACCTTATTGCCGGCTTCTGCTGTGCCGGCTGGCTTGCGAGCACCTGGGATGAATTTTCGCACTGGGCCGACATTGTCAAGACCATGACCTATATAAATGACTTCGGCACAAACCCCGCATCAAACAGCATGTTCAAGAGCTATCCGCCCGCCATGGCGCTGTTTCAGTACTTCTTCCAGATTCTCTATCAGCTTTTCGGCGTACCGGGCGGCTTTTCCGAATGGCGGCTGCTGTTTGCCTATCAGGTCTATGTCGCCGCGCTGCTCGCGCCGTTTCTGTCTGTCGGCATCGCCGGGGATGCTTCTCCCGTCAAGCACGCCGCTGCCGTCCTGTTCCGAGCCGTCATCATTCTGATCTCGCTCTCGCTTTTTGATCTTTCGTCGATTTTCCACACGATCTATATAGACAGCTTCGTCGGCATCGCCGCCGCGACCGCCGTCGTCCACTCCATTGTCTGGCAAGAGAGAGCGCGCGAGACTTCAATTTACCGGAATCTGGTCGTATTTCTCACCTGCTTCACGCTCGTTCTCTCTAAAGACGTCGGGATGCTCTTCGCCGTCTTTGCCATTATTCTCAACGCCGTCACCCATATCCGCGTCCGCCGCTTTGCCGCGCCTGAGGGCGTAAAGCCGCGCTTTGACCGGCGCGAGCTGTGCTTCTGGCTGCTGTCCGCCGCATGCGTCGCCGCGCCGAAGCTTCTGTGGAAGCTCAACATACGGCTCGACCATGCCGCGGTCAGCTTCAGTGCCCCTTACGATCTCGGCGTGCTCTTCAGCGTCCTCGCCGGAAACGACACAAGCTACCGCGCGCAGGTATCCGCAAACTATTTTTCCGAGCTTATCCGCGGCGGAATACGCATCGGCGACCTCTCCATGTCATATATTCTCGTGCTCACCACGCTGCTTGCCTGCGTCTTTTTCATGACAATATACGTGCAGAAAGGTCTGTCCAGACCGGAAAGCGCCGCAAAGAGACCCTGTTATTCATATTTTGCCGTCATAGCTGTGATGTCCGCTGTATATGTTCTCGGTCTCGCCGCCACATATATGTTCAAGTTCTCCGAGTATGAGGCGCTGAGGCTTGCCAGCATGCCGCGGTATATAGGCATACTGGCTGCGTGCCTGTGGCTGTCGCTTGTTCTGGGTTACCTCTGCGCCGCATCCGCTTTAAACTGCGACGCCATACACATCGCCGTCTTTGCAACGCTCATCTTCTATTGTTCAAGCCGCTCCACTCTGGAAAGCTACTTCAGCACGGAGTATGTATATTCCTCCATTTCCTCCCGTCTCACATATGATTCCACGACCGAGGATATCCGCAATGCCATTGGAGAGCGCAAAGCAAATGTATATCTTATCGTTCAAGGCGGCAACGGCTTCCAAAACTATGTCATGAAATATGAACTGCGCCCGTATCAAACGGTCAATTTGAGCGGCTGGAGCGTCGGCGAGGAGCCGTTTTATGACGGTGATGTCTGGACGCAGATCATCGCCCCGGAAGATTGGGAAGCCCTTGTTCTGGACGATTACGACTATGTATATCTTTTCCGTATCAACGACTATTTCCGCGAAACATACTCCGATTTCTTCGGCGGCGATGTGGAGGAGAACGCCCTCTACGCCGTTGACGGCTCTGCCGGTGTGTGCCATATCATAAAAAAAGACATATCGTAAAATGATTCAGTGCGCGGATCTCTCCGCGCACTGAACCGGTTATTATACTCATAATCATACCGCTCATCCCGGCTATCATCATACCAGCGCGATGCTCCATGCGATCAGCAGCTGCGCGCCGTAATATGTGGCGTGGACGGCGACATTCATGCCGGTCGTTTTCCTGCTGCCGTAGCAGTATGCGCAGAGTATGCAGTCGCTCACGGAAAAGCACACGCCTGCCGCGGCGAACATCAGCGTCCCAACGCTGAACGTCCGCACTGCCGCCACGCCCGCCGTCGCGCCCATGAACACCACCAGCGCAATGTACGCCATTGCGCACGGTGTGAGCCTGCCCGCATCAACTTTCCGGAAATAGCCATATATAAGCGCCGCGGAATAACCGATGATGAATACCGGCAGTGCGCTGACGAGCCGCGCACCGGACAGAGAGAGCAGCGCCCATATGTACAGTATGTGCCCTGCCGCGAACGCCGTCGCACCGGCGGAAAAAAATTCATCGTGCCGCGCCGGGCGCAGAAAGCGCATCGCCAGCAGCTCATCCCCGGTAAGACCGAGAAAAAGCCCTATGCACACGCGCCGGGCATAATCCGGCTGCACCGCGCCGCGCGCCATCATCAGCCCCAGTGCCGCAAAGCACAGCCCCGCCGCACCCTTGAGCCAGAATGCGCGGTCATAATTCTTTTGTTCACACGCCATGAGAAAGCTCCTGCCGAGCAGGGCGCATCCCGCCGTCAGCGCAAGAGCGCAGATCACCGTAACGGTATCAGGCATCCAATTCTCCTCCGTATCGCGCGCCGCAAGGCGCGTTAACTTCTTTACCTCGATTCCGAGTATAACAGCATATGAACAAATTGTAAACAACAAAAATTTGTTCTATTATATTGTATGGAAACTTTTTTCCGCTCTCAGCGTCAGAATATCACTTGCAGAATAAAGCACAACGGAGGAACAGACATGAAAAAGTTAACTGGCATTTTCCTTGCTCTTATGATGCTGCTGTCGCTCGCCGCGTGCGGCGCGTCCAGCCCCGTCTCGGCTCTCAGCCGCTCCTCGGATCAGAGCACCGCGGAAGCGCCGGCAGGATCCAATGCCCTATACAGCGATGAAGCCGCGGAAGGCGGCTACGGCGGCTTTGCCATGAACGCCGCCGCGCCTGAATCGCAGCCTGCCGCTGCGGACGGCAGCAAAAGCGAGGATTCCCTGCCGGAGGTTGATCCGGACAAGATAATCTACTCCGCCGATGCCACCGTAGAGACCACGGATTTTGACGGGACGCTTGCGGGCGTTGCAAAGCTCGTGGAGCAGTACAACGGCTGGATAGAGTCGAGCAGCATCAATGGCGCGAATTATTACAGCAAGACCCGCGGCAGCACCAGCTCCCGCTCCGCCAGCTATACCATACGCATCCCCAGCGCAAGCTTCTCCGACATTATGGGCAGTCTCTCCACGCTTGGCAACGTGCCGTATACCTACACGTACACCGACAATGTCACAAGCCAGTATTACGACGCCGAGGCGCGCCTGACCGCATACCGGACGCAGGAAGCGCGTCTGCTGGAAATGATGGAAAAGGCGGAGACCGTGGAGGACGTGATAACGATAGAGGAAAAGCTGACGGAGCTGCGCTATCAGATAGAATCGCTGCAGTCCACGCTGAAAAACTGGGATCGCCAGGTCAGCTACAGCACGGTGTATCTCAGCGTTGAAGAGGTCGCCGAATACACGCCGGAGACCCCCGCCGCAAAGCCCGGCTACGGTCAGCGTCTTCTGACCTCGCTGCGCGCCAGTCTGCGCGCCATAGGGGGCTTTTTCAGTGAGCTTCTCATCTGGCTTGCCGGCGCGCTGCCTGTGCTGATCGTCCTTGCCGCCGCTGTGGGTGTCGTCGTGCTCATCGTCAGATCCGTGCGCAGAAAGCGCCGGGCAGGCAAGGTCAAAAAATCCGACGCCGGCGCGGATGATACGAAGGAAGAATAATCGCACATATGTACCATATGAAAACGCACCCCCGGAAAACCTCCGGGGGTGCGTTTTTCTGCCTGTGCGGTTATCAGCCCTGCGCCGCCGCCTGTGCGGGTGCGGTGTCCTCGCCCTGCGCTTCGGTCGGCTGACCTATCTTATCCTCGGGGATGAAGATGCGGAGGTTCTGCTCGGAGAGACTGACGAAATTGTTGTTTTCATCAACGATGATGTCCAGAACATAGTCATACTCGCCGTCGTTGAACTTGAGCGTGGATGCGCTTGTCATTGTCCACGTGAGCGGATCCTCCTCGCCGTCAAACACCTCAAGACCGGTGCCGTCGCCCTTGAGAATAAGGGTGTTGGAGGGATTGCTCTGCTCGGCAAGCTGTATGCCGACAAAAAGCTGCTCAATGGTCTTGGGGTCTCCGCGGACATACCAGGTGTCGTTTTTGTAGTCATACGCCTTGAAATCATCAAGGAACACAATGTCTATCCCGCTCTCGCCCTCTGCGGCTTCCTCGTCGATAAGGTGGTTATCGTCCGTCATGCCGCACACGACGGTCTTGACGACCTGACCCGCCTCGACCTTGACGTAGGCAAGCCCGATGCTGCTGTTGTCAGCCTTATCAAAATAGATGTAGTTATCGCCGCGGATTCCGTTGGCATACCATGCGTCGCCCGTGTGCGCGCCGTTCATTGCCTGCCCGACGTCAATGGTGGATGGGTTGACGTTCGCCTCGGGCTTGAGCTTGCTGACGTCGGTGATGGTCTCTCCGGCGGTCTCCTCAAGCTTGCCGGTGCCGACGGCATTCGGATCGCCGGCAGGCTCGGTCGCGCCGCCGCCGCAGGCGGCAAAGCACAGCGCCATTACGACCGCAAGTATCAATGCGATAGTTTTTTTCATTTTTATATATTCTCCTTTCGGCGCTCTCCTGCGAGAGTGTGCGCAGTCAAATATTATACATATCTGATTTTACCACACCTGTTTCCTTTTTGGAACAGTTTTTCGCAAATTTACATAATATTTTTATTTTACTCGCTCTCCGCCGATATAAACCGCCTGCAGATCAAGCTTTCCCCCCACGATGAGAAAGTCCGCCTGCTTGCCCTCGGCAAGCGAGCCTATCGTGCCGAAGCAGCCGATGGAGCGCGCCGGCGCTTCCGTGAGCGCATATACCGCATCCTCCAGCGGTATGCCGAACGACACAACGTTGCGCAGCTCCTGCATAAGATTTGTAGAGGAGCCTGCGATCGTCCCGTCAAAGAGCGTCGCTTTCCCGTCGCGCACGATTATCTGCTGCCCGCCGAGCTCATACTCTCCGTCCGGCATGCCCGCGCAGCGCAGAGAGTCGCTGATGATCACAAGCTTTTCAGCGAACATGCGGTGCACGGCGTTTACGACCGCAGGGTGGATATGAAAGCCGTCGCATATAAGCTCGG
>DJEW01000010.1:0-32356 GCA_002431965.1 Clostridiales bacterium UBA5888 | reverse complement strand
GTCGCTCCCGCGTCAAAGCCCGCCATCGCCTGATCATAATCTGCGGTGCTGTGCCCAAGGGAGACGGTGCACACATCTGACGCGCGGCGGATAAACTCCAGCGCGCCGTCCAGCTCCGGCGCGACGGTGATGAGCCGCACCTGATTTCCGGAGGCCTCGTTTATCCGCATGAACATATCAAAGTCCGGCGCGTGGAGATTGTCCGGGTTCTGCGCGCCCCGCTTTGCGTAGGAAATAAACGGTCCTTCCAGATGTATGCCCGCTATCCGCGCGCCGCGCGCCGGGCGGATAAAGCCGCGCACGCACTGCGCCGCGCGTATAAGCTCCGGCTCTTTGAGGGTCATGGTCGTCGGGCAGAAGCTTGTCACGCCGTTTGCCGCGTAGTATTCGCTCAGCCGCTTCAGCCCCTCGGCGTCGCCGTCGCTCGCGTCCGCGCCGACCGCACCGTGTGTGTGCACATCGACAAGACCGGGGATGATGTACGCGCCGTGCACGTCCTCCCCGCCCGCACCGTCAAAGCCGCGGATCTCCGCGTCAAAGTCCAGCCCGCCGGGAATGAATCGCCCGTCGCAGTATACCTTTGCGTTGCATAGCTTCATTTTCTCATCCTCCTGAAATTCTAATTCAAGATCATTTTATATATTGCTTCGGCAACGCCGCACTCGTTGTTGGACAGCGTCACCGCGTCGGCGATCTTTCTGACCTGCGGCAGGGCGTTCGCCATGGCTATGCCGCAGCCCGCGGCGATGAGCATATCAGTGTCGTTAGAGCTGTCGCCGAAGGCGACGGTATCCGACAGGTCTATGCCGAGATGACGGCACAGCGCCGCAAGCCCGTTGCCCTTGCCCGCAGTGCGGTAGTTTACTTCTATATTATTCTCGACGGAGGTGGAAAACAAAAGTTCCGGAAACACCCCAGGCAGGCGTGCAAGCTCTCTGTCGCGCTCGGCGGTGTCGGCATAGTATGCCTGAAGCTTCTGCACGTCCTCGCCCTTTTCGCGCAGATACGCCTTCAGCTCCGGCACTGGGACGCGCAGCGTCTTCAGCAGGCGCAGTATCCCGGGGTCTTTTATATAATCCTCCGCTCTTTCATACATTGCCCTTGTCATATAGCCTTTCCCGTTCTGATAGCAATCATAGAGCGCAGGCTTATCGTCCATATATTCATAAAACTTCAGCGCCGTCTCCAGCGGCACCTCCGCACGGTGAATAACGGCGTCATCCACTGCGTCGTATACATACGCGCCGTTTATGCATATGTAATAGCGCATGAACGGCAGCGTTCGCAGCGCTACCGGTATGCCGTCATATATCCGCCCTGTCGCGGGCACGGCGTATATTCCGCGCTCCGCCGCAGCGGCAAGCGCCTCAAGGTTTTTTTCGGGCACGTTCTTTGCCGAGTCGAGAAACGTCCCGTCCAGATCAAAAGCTATCAGCCTGCAGTTCAACCGTTTTCCCTCCCTGCTGTATCATACATGATTATGCCCCAAAACCACCGCTTTGGCAAGTAGTATTTCGGGTGTGAACGTGCAAACTGCACGAATGTTTTTTATTCCCTTGCGCAAATATTAACGCAAGTGTATAATACGTTCAGCAAAAGCTGAGGGCTGCCGTCGCCGGGCGCTCGTCCGTCCGGTCAGAGCATCCCAAAATACAAGCAAGGAGGCTGACGCGATGACGCTTCAGGAAAAAGCAAGACAGCTTAGGCTGGACACTATCAAAGAGCTCTACGAGGCTCAGTCTGGACACCCGGGCGGATCTCTTTCGTGCATGGACATCCTCGTGGCTCTCTACTATAATGTGATGAACGTCCGACCTGATGACCCCCGCTGGGAGGATCGGGACAGATTTGTGATGAGCAAGGGGCATTGCTGCCCGGCGCTGTACGCGGTGCTTGCGGACAAGGGGTACTTTGACAGGGCGGAGCTTGCGACGCTCAGAAAGCTCGGCAGTCATTTGCAGGGGCACCCAGACATGCGCAAGACCCCCGGCGTGGATGCCAACACCGGCTCGCTCGGTCAGGGCATAGCCATTGCGATGGGCATGGCGCTTGCGGCAAAGCACGGCAAAAAGGGCTATCACGTCTACACCCTCATAGGCGACGGCGAGGCTCAGGAGGGTCTTGTATGGGAAGCCTCCATGGCTGCCGCGCATTACAGGCTCGATAACTTCACTGTTATACTCGACCACAACGGGCTTCAGATTGACGGCAGAAACGACGACGTTATGAGCCTTGGCGACATCTGCGCGAAGTTTGCGGCGTTCGGGTTCGACGTTGTCACCGTCAACGGGCACGATATCAACGCCGTCACCGCCGCGCTCAAAGCCCCGTCCGCGCCGGGCAAGCCAAAATTCGTCTGCTGCGAGACGGTGAAGGGCAAGGGCGTTTCCTTTATGGAGAACAACGCCTCCTGGCACGGAGCGACCATAAAGACCGCAGATTATGAGGCGGCAATAAAGGAACTGGAGGTGCACTGATGGGTAAATCGACAAGAGAAGCATACGGCGAGGCTCTGGCGGCGCTGGGCAGAGAGAACGATAAGATCGTCGTCATGGACGCCGACCTTGCAGGCGCGACCAAGACCGTCACTTTCAAAAAAGCCTTCCCCGACAGATTTTACGATTTCGGCATCGCCGAGGCGGACATGATCTGCGCCGCCGCCGGGTTCGCCTTCTCCGGCTATGTGCCCTTCGCCAGCACCTTTGCAATTTTCGGCGCCGGCAGAGCTTTCGAGCAGATCAGAAACTCCGTCGCCTATCCCGGTGCGAACGTGAAGCTTGCCTTCACGCATGCGGGGCTTGCCGTCGGCGAGGACGGCGGCTCTCACCAGTCGCTTGAGGACATTGCGCTCATGCGCGAGCTTCCCGGAATGACGGTGTTCTCGCCGTGCGACGCCGCCGAGACGCACAAGGCCGTGCGCGCCGCGGCGGAGATAACGGGTCCCGTGTTCATCCGTCTGACCCGTCCGGGCACGGACGACATTACGGATGACGCCACCCCGTTCGTTCCCGGCAAGGCGCTCGTGCTGCGCGAAGGTACTGACGCGGCGATATTCGCCACAGGGCTCATGGTCACGCGCGCGCTCGCCGCGGCAGATATTCTCGCCGCCGGGGGCATCAGCGCCGCCGTCGTGAATTTCCACACGATAAAGCCCATTGACGAAGAGTGCATTCTCTCATACAACGGCAAGGTGCGCGCCATTGTCACAGCGGAGGATCATTTCATCGCCGGCGGTCTCGGCTCCGCCGTGGCGGAGATCATCGCAGGCAAGCCCGGTGCAAGGTTTGACCGCGTCGGCGTCAATGACCGTTTCGGTCAGTCCGGTTCTCCGGCAAAGCTCTATGAGGAGTACGGTCTCACCGCCGAGCATATCGCCGCGAAGGTCAGAGCGCTCATCTAAAAAGCGTACAAAAAATGCGCCATACAATTATAGTACTAAGGACCGCTCCGTGAGGGGCGGTCCTTATCCGTTCACATGCTGCTGCTTTTTATCCCGGCGCTTTCCTTGTACTCGTCAAAAAAGCGCACAAAGCTGTCGAAAAGCTCCCTTGTTTTGCCGTGCAGACCGGTTTCACGGTGATAATAGGCGCAGACGCTCTCTATATCCGGCAGATACGGCAGGGGAAAGACGTCGATGCTTCTGAGATAATCCTCCTGCACGTTGTGTGCAAGCATATCCCAGAAGAGCCGCGGGTAGATGAACACGCCCAGCCCGCTCACCGCAAGCTGAAACGCATTCTCCACATTTGTCAGCTCGCATACAAACTTGGGATTTATATCGTAATACTTCAGATAGCTTGTGAGCGTTCTTCCGCCGGAGGACTGGCGCGGTATCTTTATAAAGGGCACGCTCTCAAAATAGCTCAGATCCGCGACGTCGGAAAACTCCGCGCGTTTTTCCTCGTAATCGTTCCCCGCGAGGGAGGCGAGGATCGGTTTTGGCACGACGAGAAGCTGCTCCTTGCGGCACAGCTGCACCGCCTTATATGTGTCGGGCGTGTTGTTTATCGTGCCGATGACAAGATCTACCCCATCATAGCTCAGCGTTTTCTGCAGCACCTCCGGCGACTCCTCGCTCAGCTTCACATACGTGTCCGGATTGCGGCGCAGGTAATCCGGCAGCACGCGCGGCAGTATGGCGCGCGCAACCGTATGCTCAATGCCGAGGTGCACAAAATGCGCCCCGCTGATGCTCTTGGACGAGGTCTCCTCGTACTGCTGCTTGAGCTGCAATATCTCCTTTGCCGTCTGCAAAAACTGCTTGCCGTCCTGCGTCAGCACAAGCGGACGGCTGCGCACAAAGAGCGGCGTTTCAAGCTCCTCCTCCAGCTTTGCTATCTGCTTGCTCAGGGACTGCTGCGAGAGGAAGAGATGCTTTGCCGCGGTGGAAAAGCTCTTCTCGTCCGCCACGGCTATAAAGCTTTTCAAAAGTGAAAAATCCATACACTACTCCATTTATACGTTGCTGTGCGCCGCTCCGCCCGCGCAGGTTATATCGCGGGCAGAAGTATAGCACTGCGGGATAAAATAGTCAAATTTCAAACAATTTGCCTTCAATCGCGTTGATTTTTGACCGTCAGCCATGCATTCGCCGGCGTTTTTTATCGCTTTTGCATAAAACGCTGTGTTTTTCAGGCTTGTTTTATGTGTTATCTGGTGAAAGTGTGGATAGCCTATTGCAAAAATCAACTTTTGGTTGTATTATAATACCGAAATGAGCGTAATTCAAGTGTTACGTGCAATGTCGGAAAAATTTTTTCCGGCGGATCATAAGGAGGTAAAAATCTCATGAAAAAACTGTTTGCACTTTTGCTTGCGCTGAGCATGGTCTTTGCTCTGTGCGCCTGCGGCTCTTCCGATGCGAAGAAGGAGACCCTCACGTTCACCACCGGCGGTGAAGCCGGCACGTATTATGCCTTCGGCAGCGTTCTGGCTCAGTATGTCTCCTCCAATTCCGACCTCAACGTCGTCGCCGTCACCGGCAACGGCTCTCAGGCAAACATTGAGGATATGGACGCGGGCACCGTTCAGCTCGGCTTTTGCCAGTCCGACGTTATGAGCTATGCCTACTCCGGCACCAACCTCTTCGACGGCAAGCCCGTTACCAGCTTCTCCGTCGCGGCGGCGCTGTACATGGAGCAGGTGCAGATAGTCACCATGAATCCTGATATCAAGTCCGTTTCCGACCTCAAGGGCAAGACCGTCTCCGTCGGTGCTCTCGGCTCCGGTGTTTACTTCAACGCGCTGGACGTCTTCTCCGCATATGACATGACCCTTGACGACATCACCCCCGTCTACCAGAGCTTCGGCGACAGCGCCGAGAGCCTGAAGGACAAGAAGATCGACGCGGCGTTCATCGTCGCCGGCGCTCCCACCACCGCCATCACCGACCTGAGCACCTCCGGACAGGTGTACCTTGTCGCTATTGACGACGAGCATGTCGATAAGCTCATCGCCGCTTCCCCGTACTACTCCGCCTACACCATAACTGCCGACACCTACGGCATGCCCGAGGATGTCCAGACCGTCGCCGTTGCCGCCGTTGTTCTCGTGCGCGACGATGTGTCCGACGATGCTGTATACACCTTCGTGTCCACCATCTTCAACAACACCGACGCCATCGCCGAGCAGCATGGCAAGGGCGCGGAGCTTAATCTTGACTTCGCCGCCAGCATGACCAGCGTGCCCTATCACCCCGGCGCTGCCAAGTACTTTGCCGAGAAGGGCATTGAAGTCGCAACCAAGTAAAGAAATAACCTATTGTGTGCTTGACCTGCGGCGCATAACCACGCCGCAGGTCAAGCTGCAAAATACCTCTTGAAAATCTTAGCAGTATATTAACGTCGTCCGCTGCCGCTCAACAGCGGCTGCGCCTTTTTATTCAGCATATAAATATTTAAGCATAAAGGAGCGTTAGGAATGTCCGACAAGAAGAAGCATGAGAGCTTCACCGAGCACGTTGTGGACACGACGACAGACATTGAGTATGTCGATGTGGGCACGGCGGAGGACGTGGAAAAGCTCATGCGCAAGTACGACAGAGAATCGAACACCCGCATATGGGAGGGCAAAGTCGCCGTTATCGTGCGCGCGGTCATGGTCATTTTCTCTCTCTACTGCATTTATTCCACTTTGTTTTCCGTCGCCGCGCTTGAAAAGCGCCTGACGGCATTTTTGGGTCTGGTCGTGATAATGGGCTATCTCACCTATCCCGCCAGCAAGCACCACGTGCGCCACAACTTCGTCCCCTGGTACGATTTCGTGCTGATGTTTGTTGGCTCGGCGTGTTTTTTCTACTATTGCTTCAGCTATGATTCTCTCATCAGCGTGCTCACGAGCGCCGCAAAGATGACCGACCTTCAGGTCGTCATCGGCGTTGTCGGCATACTTGTGCTGATGGAGCTGTGCCGCCGCTGCGTCGGCATCCCCATCCTCTGCGTTGCGGGCGTGCTGCTCATCTACACGTTCTCCACCGGCATTGGGCTCAAGAGGCTGCTGTACACCCTTTTCTACTCCACAAGCGGCATCATGTCCACGCCGGTGCAGGTCTGCGCAAAATACATCGTTGTGTTTATCATCTTCGGCGCGTTCCTTGAGCGCACCGGCATTGCCTCGTTCTTCATTGACCTTGCCAACTCCCTAGTCGGCAGCTTTGCCGGCGGTCCGGCGAAGGTCGCGGTCATCTCCTCGGCGCTGTGCGGCATGGTGTCCGGCTCCTCTGTGGGCAACACCGTCACCACCGGCTCCGTCACAATACCGATGATGAAAAAAGCCGGCTACAAGCCGGAGTTCGCGGGTGCCGTCGAGGCTTCCGCCTCCACCGGCGGTCAGATAATGCCCCCCATCATGGGCGCGGCGGCGTTTCTGATGGCGGAGTATATGAACGTCACATACGGCGAAGTTGCTTTGCGCGCCATTCTGCCCGCAGTGCTGTACTTCACGGGCATCTTCATTTCCGTTCATCTTGAGGCGCGCAAGCTCGGTCTGAAGGGGCTTGAGCGCGCGCAGCTGCCGAAGATGGGAAAGCTTCTGCGCAAGATATATCTTCTGACCCCGCTGGTCTTGCTGGTGTGGCTGGTCACAACGAACACCCGCACCATGCAGTTCTCCGCCTCCGTCGCCATCCTCTGCGCCATTGTCGTCAGTCTCTTTGACAAGGATAACCGTATTACTGTTTCCAAGATCCTTGAGGCTCTCGAGGCCGGCGGCAAAAGCGCCATCACCGTGGCGGTCGCGTGCTCCATGGCGGGCGTTATCTCCGGCTGCATCACCGCGACCGGGCTTGCCTCCAAGCTCATCTCCGCCGTCGTCTCCGCGTCGAACTCCGTCACTTTCATTGACCCGACGTTCGTCGCTCTGTTCCTCACGATGATCTGCTGCATCATCCTCGGCATGGGCGTGCCCACGACCGCGAACTACTGCATCATGGCGTCCACCTGCGCGCCCATCCTCATCACGATCGGTGTGCCCAAGATGGCGGCGCACTTCTTCGTGTTCTACTTCGGTATTGTTGCCGACATCACGCCTCCCGTCGCGCTCGCCGCCTACGCCGGCTCTGCCATTGCAAAATCCAACCCGATGAAAACGGGCATCAACGCCACAAAGCTTGCCATTGCGGCGTTTATCGTGCCGTATATCTTCTGCATGAACCCTGCGATGCTCCTGATCGACGTGACCGCATGGAGCATGATACAGATCATCATCACCTCGCTTGTCGGTCTCTTCGGCGTTGCCGCCGCGCTCGAGGGCTTCCTGCTGCTTCCGATGAATCCCGTTTTCCGCATCGCAACCGCCGTCGGCGGTATCCTCATGATGATCCCCGGCACGTTTACCGATGTCATCGGCGTTGCGCTGGTTGCCGCCGTTGTGGTCATCCAGCTCATTCAGAAAAAGAAAGCCGCTGCCGTGGCATAGACCTTCTTTCCCAAGCTCCTTATAATATACACTTGAAGCCGTCGGCTCGCGGGATCTCCCGCGAGCCGGTTTTTATGCTGTGATGTTCTTTTTAATCTGGTTTATCGCGTTCTTCTCCAGCCGTGATACCTGTGCCTGCGATATACCGACCTCTCTGGCGACCTCCATCTGTGTGCGCCCGTCGTAAAAGCGCAGCGCCAGAATGCGCTTTTCGCGCTTTGAAAGGCGGCGCATCGCCTCCTCCAGCGCTATCTGCTCGAGCCAGTGTTCGTCGGTGTTGCGTGTGTCGCCTATCTGATCCATCACCGTGGCGCTCTCCCCCGCATCGGAGAATATAGGCTCATACAGCGACACGGGGTCGCATATTGCCTCCATGGCAAAAACCACATCCTGACGCGGCAGCCCCAGCTCCTTGGCTATTGTTTCCACGTCCGGCTCGCGCCCGTTGACGCAGGTGAGCTTTTCCTTCGCCTGCAGGACCCTGTATGCCGTGTCGCGCATTGAGCGCGACACCCGGATGGCGCTGTGGTCGCGCAGAAAGCGCCGCAGCTCCCCCGCTATCATCGGCACGCCGTAGGTCGAAAACTGCACATTCTGTTTCAGGTCAAAGCAATCTATCGCCTTGATAAGCCCTATGCAGCCCACCTGAAAAAGATCGTCCATACTCTCACCCCGGTTGACGAACTTCTGCACCACGCTCAGCACCAGTCTGAGATTGCCGGAAATAAGCTCCTCACGTGCCGCCTTATCGCCCGCCTGCGCGCGTTCCAGCAGCCGCCTTGTCTCCTCGCCGCGCAGCACCGGCAGCTTTGCCGTGTTCACGCCGCAGATCTCAACCTTTCCCTGCATCGTCTCTCTCCAATCGCTCACGGAGCGCAGCGCGTGCCGCCCGCTCCGTCTATTTACCCCAGTATTATTTCCCGGCGCGGGAAATTTCATGCAGGGTTACCGATTGTGCGCCGCGCTGTAATGAGCTATAATAAAAGACGAATTTATATTCCGGGCAGAGAAAGGTCGTGCTGCTATATGAAAATCACAACCCGCCATCTCGCCGTATCGGCGCTGCTTACGGCGGCGGATGTGCTGTTTGTGCGCGTTTTCGCACTCAACACGCCTATAATGAAAATAGGTCTGGGCTTTGCGGCGATAGCGCTGTGCGCCATGGCATACGGTCCGTGGTGGGCGGCGGGCGTGGCGGCGCTGGGCGATCTTCTCGGGAGTGTGCTGTTCCCGACTGGGGCTTATTTCCCCGGCTTTACCGTGACCGCGGCGTTGACAGGCGCTATCTTCGGGCTTGTGCTCTATAAGCGCAAGGTGCGCTTCATCACGGCGCTCATTGCCGCTGCGGCGAATTGCGTCATCGTGTCGTACCTTTTAAACTCCGCGCTCATATCCTATATATCCGGGAATGCGTACGCGGCGATGCTTGCCGCGCGCGCAGTGCAGCTGGCGGTGATTCTTCCGGTGCAGTGCGCAGTGATATACCTCCTCGGCAAGTCGAAAGCCGTCGGGAATATTATCTCAAGGCTCAAAGAAAATCCTTGACATATCGGCTCTTTTATTGTATATTATTTGAGCGCTCCGAAGACAGCAGGTGGTATATACCGTAAACCCTGCCGAGGACATCAACAATATTGATTGTTTTTGTGCCTTTGCGTCTTTTGCCGCGAAGGCTTTCTTTATGAGCGTGACCATCGTTACGGAGGTGAAAACCACACATGCCAAACGCAAAGGTTCTTAGCGAGAAGCAGGCAATAGTCGAAGCACTTGCCGAGCGCATCAAGGGCGCAAGCGCAGGCATCCTCGTCGATTACAAGGGCATCACCGTCAGTGAGGATACCGCACTCCGCACCGAGCTGCGCAAGGAGGGCATCGAGTACACTGTTGTCAAGAACACCCTGACCAGAAAGGCTCTGGACAAGCTGGGGATGAACGAGCTTGATCACGTCCTCAACGGCACCACCTCTCTGGCAACCGCCGAGAATGATCCCATCGCTCCTTTCCGCATCCTCAGCGACTACAGCAAGAAGCTCAACGAGCGCTTCAACATCAAGGCCGCCTTCATGGAGGGCAAGGTTCTTAGTGACGCAGAGGTCGCCGAAATGGCAGCAATTCCTTCCAAGGATGCGCTGTATGCAAAGGTTCTGGGCACCATGATCGCTCCCATCACCGGACTGGCCGTATGTCTCGGTCAGATACTCGAGCAGAAGGGCGGCTCCGTCGAAGCTCCCGCTGCCGAAGCTGCTGAGTAAGCAGTCACAAAAAGATTTTATTGGAGGAAATAATAATGAGCGAAAAAATCACCGCTATGATCGAAGAGATCAAGGGTCTTTCTGTTCTTGAGCTCGCCGAGCTCGTCCATGCACTTGAGGATACCTTCGGCGTTTCCGCCGCAGCCGTTGCTGCTCCCGCAGCCGGCGGCGCCGCTGCCGCAGCAGCCGAGGAGAAGACCGAGTTCGACGTCGTCATGACCGATTTCGGCGCAGAGAAGATCAAGGTCATCAAGGAAGTCCGCAACATCACCGGTCTCGGTCTTGCCGAGGCAAAGGCTCTTGTCGAGGCAGTTCCTGCCAAGCTCAAGGAAGCAGTTTCCAAGGAAGACGGCGAGGCCATCAAGGCTCAGCTCGAGGCTGTCGGCGCAAAGGTCGAGCTCAAGTAATCTTATCTATGTCCGCATAAAAGGCTCCTTCTTTTTGAAGGAGCCTTTTTTGTTCTTCTACCTCTGTTCCATATTGACAACAGCGGCGCAGTGTAGTATGATTTGTTATACAAAACACACCGCAGGGAGGGAGTATACTCAATGACAGCTCCGAAAAGAAAATATGCATGGACGGCTACCGTAGGTGAAAAGGGGCAGATCGTTATACCCAAGCAGGCAAGGGAAATATTCAAAATCAAACCGGGCGACACACTTCTGCTTCTCGGCGACGAGAAGCGCGGCATCGCGATTCCGCCAAAGTCCATGTTCTCGCAGTTTACCTCCGCAGTATTTGAAAGTGCCGGGGAGGACGAGTGATGATGCTTTGTGACATTAGGAATCTGAGCAAGAGCTACCCATCTTTCAAGCTCTCTGACGTTTCTTTCTCGTTGAGCGCCGGGCGCATCAAGGGCTTTATAGGCAGAAACGGCGCCGGGAAAACCACAACAATAAAGTCCATTCTCGGTCTTGTCCACGCGGATCACGGCGACATCCGCTATTTTGATCTTCCATTTTCAGAAAACGAGAGGGCGATAAAGCAGCGCATCGGCTTTTCTACCGGTGCAGTCAATTATTATCCGAAAAAGAAAATAAAGGATATTGCCGGCGTAACTGAAAGCTTTTATCAGAACTGGGATGAGGAGGCGTATCGGGAGTATCTTGACCTCTTCTCGCTTGATGAGAGCAAAACTCCTTCCGAGCTTTCCGAAGGAATGAAGGTGAAGTTCAATCTTCTTCTCGCGCTTTCGCACAGAGCGGAGATACTGATACTTGACGAGCCTACAAGCGGGCTTGATCCGTTTTCCAGAGATGAGCTTCTTGATTTGTTCGCCGAACTGAAAAGAAGAGGCGTTGCAGTGCTGTTTTCAACGCACATCACCTCGGATATAGAAAAATGCGCCGACGATATAATGTATATACGGAATGGCAGGCTCGCTGCCGACTGCTCTATGGACGAGTTCCGCGCGAATTACTGCAAGAGCGGCGTAAGTCTTGAAGAGTGTATTTTACAGATGGAGAGGAGCGTTATGATATGATGAAACTACTCAAAAAGGAAATGGCGCTCACGGCATCTCCTCTTTCATATATATTTATCGTATTTGGGCTAATGTCTTTTTTGCCGGGCTACCCTATACTCGTCGGTTCATTCTTCGTGTGCCTTGGTCTCTTCCAGACTTTTCAGAGCGCGAGAGAGGCAAACGACATCACCTACACCGTCCTTCTGCCCGTCGCCAAAAGCGACATTGTGAAAGCCAGGTATGCCTTCTGCCTTGTTATAGAACTTGCGTACTTTCTTGTCACCGCTGTTCCTGTGCTGCTGCGCATGACAGTGCTTTCAGATGCCTCCGTGTACAGGGATAATCCCCTCATGAACGCAAATCTCGTATATCTCGGCTTTGTCCTGCTGATTCTGGGGCTGTTCAACCTGATATTTGTCGGCGGCTTTTTCAAGACCGCCTACAAATTTGCCAAGCCCTTTGTCGCCTTTATTATTGCCGCATTTCTGGTCGTTGTTCTTGGGGAGACGCTCTTTCACATTCCTTCTCTCTCGGCTTTGAATTCCTTTGGCTTTGACAATCTTGCCCTACAGACCGGCGTGCTTGCCGGCGGAGCTATTCTCTTCGCCTGGATGACCGTATTTTCCATGCGCCGGGCAGAGAAGCAGTTCGAGCTGCTCGATTTATGACTTATCGGCATAATAAATGAGGCTGCGGCGTTCTCATCTTTCCGCCGCAGCCTCATATTATGCATATATCAAGCTTCACCCTATCCCGCCGAGTATCGCGCCTGCAATAAGGGCGACGAGGGTGAGCGCGCAGTAGACGTATTTGCCCAGCGGGTAAAACCATCTGCCGATCGGCTTGACTATACCCTCGCTGACCGCCTCTATGGCGGTCTTTTTCTTCAGCACCCAGAAGAACATCACAGCCGCGAGAAACGCGCCCATCGGGCAGATATAAATGGACACGACGTCCATCCACTGCGAGGTCCACGGCTGTATCATCACGGACACCGCCATGCCTATCGCGCCGATGATGCCGACGGCAGCAAGACGCCTGACGCCGAACTGCTCGCGAAGCCATGCGACGGGCGCTTCATAGAGATTTATGATCGAGCTTACCCCGGCGAAGAGCACGCAAATGAAGAATATCATGCCCACGATGCGTCCGCCCGCCATGCCGTTGAGCACGTTGACAAGGTAGACAAACATAAGCCCCGGTCCGCCCTTGGAGGGTTCGACCCCGCCCGCCGCCATGGCGGGCAGAATAACCAGCGCCGCGAGAAACGCTGCGAGCGTGTCAAACACGGCAACATTGCGGGCAGAGGATGGAATATCCTCATCCTTTGAGAAATATGATCCGTAGATTACCGAGCCGTTACCCGCCACGGACAGCGAGAAAAACGCCTGCCCGAATGCATATATCCACACCTGCGGGTCAAAAATGTGGTCGGGCTGGATGGTGAAAATGTATCTGTACCCCTCGCCCGAGCCCGGAAGCGTGGCGATATATATCCCCAGAATGACAAAGAGACCAAAGAGCGTGGGCATCATTATCTTGTTCGCCTTTTCTATGCCGCCGGCAACACCCAGCGCCATTATAATAAGCCCGGCCAGAAGTCCTGCAAGCTGCCAAACGCCGTTGCCGATGCCGAATACCCCGTTTTGCGCCATCATACTCACGGCCTCGCCAAGCGTGTCCGCCTCCGGCGCGGTCGCGCTGAAGGCGCCGACTATGGCGTCCATGTCCGTTCCGAGGGCGTAGAGGCTGCCGCTTATGCCCATGAAGCAATACTTGAATATCCACCCCATCACGACGGTGTAGCCTATCGCAAGCCCCATCGCGCCGATGATCGGCAGCGCGCCGATGATCCTGCCGATTTCAGCGCTGTTCCAGCGCTCCTTCGTGCACTTTCCGAACGCGCCCACAGGTCCTGCGCCCGCCCAGCGCCCCAGTGCGAATTCCTCCATCACGCCCGTCGAGCCGATGAGAACGACGCAGATGATGTACGGGATGACAAAGGTCATGCCGCCGTAGGTCGAAACCATGATGGGAAAGCGCCAGATGTTGCCCATGCCGACCGCCGAGCCTATGCATGCGAGGATGAAGCCCCATTTTGTCGTGAAGCCGTCCTCCGTGCGGTGGATCTTCTTTTCCGCTCCTTCCATTTTATGTATTCCCTCCGAATATTTATTTATTTGGATTCGACTGCCGCAGACCCTCTTTTATGCGCCTGCCGTCCAGGAATTTTATCCGATTTGAGACGGGTCTTGCCCCCTCAGGCTCCCCCGCTGCTCAGTTATCCGGCTTTAAGGCTTTGTTTTTTTGACAGCCTGACCGCCCATTTTTCATCCCAGCTTCTCTGCGCAGAGCTCCGGATTGTTTGCGCCCTCGCAGCATGCGGTTATCGCCCCTGCCTTCACGGCGGCGCGGGCACACCCGGCAATATCCAGCCCGGCAAGCGCCGCCCACACGATGGCGGAGGTCGCGGCATCACCCGCGCCGGTGGTGTTCACGACCGTGACAAGCTCGCGCGGCATATGCACGCTGCCGCCTCTCTCCGCCGCGAGCATGCCCTCCTCGCCCAGACTTATGAACACACGCTTTACGCCCTTATCCAGCAGCGCCGCGGCGGCTTTTTCCGGGTCATGCTCGCCGGTGAGCTTCTCCGCCTCGTAAATGTTCGGCTTGATCGCCCACAGGCGGTCAAGCACCGGGACAAGGCGCGCCGCCTTCGCCGTGGAAACGGGGTCGGCAATGATGGGCGCGGCGCAGTGCCGCGCGGCGTACTCCACGCTCTCCGCAGAAAGATTCGCGTCGAGCACGACCGCATCGAAGCGGTTTATCTCCTCCATGCGGGATTCGAGATACTCCGGCGTGATGCATTCTGTGATCTCCATGTCGGCGATGCCGATCTGCATATCGCCGGTCTCGTCGGTGACATAGAGATAAGTGGAGCTGCGGCGCTCCGGCAGGATGCGGGCAAGGCTCATATCTATGCCAAGCTCGCGGCAGCTTTCAAGTATCCCCTGCCCATAGACGTCTCCGCCCACAGCGGCGACAAGGCTGACATCCATACCCAGAAGGCGCAGGTCGTGCGCGATATTCCGCCCGACGCCGCCGGGTCTGGCAGTGATCACGCCGGGGTTCGAGTCGCGCATGACGAGCTTTGCAAAGGGGCTGCCGCCAATGTCCATATTCACGCCGCCTATAACGGCGACGCGGGGCTCGCTTATACGTTCCATATGTTGCGGGCATACTCTGTGATAGCCCGGTCAGCGGCAAACACGCCGCTCTTTGCGGTGTTCACAAGCGCAAGGCGGGCATATTCGCGCTCATCCGCGATGCGCCCGTACAGTCTCTTCTGGCAGTCGGCATACGCGCGGTAGTCCGCAATGAGCATATACTGATCGCCGCCGTAAAGCAGCATGGACACAAGGTCGGAATAACTCTTGCCGTCTCTGAAGCCCTGGGAGAAGCGGTCGAGCACGCGCATGATCTCCTCATCGGCGGAAGCGACGGCGTTGGGGTCGTACCCATTGGCGCGCAGCTTCTCTATCTCGTCGGTGTGCAGACCGAAGAGGAACATATTCTCATCGCCAAGGCGCTCGTACATCTCCACGTTCGCGCCGTCGAGCGTACCGATCGTGACCGCGCCGTTCATCATCAGCTTCATGCAGCCCGTGCCGGAGGCTTCCTTGCCGGCGGTGGAGATCTGCTCGGACACCTGCGCGGCGGGTACTATCGCCTCTGCCGCGGAAACGCGGTAATTCTCCACAAAGTATACCTGGAGCTTTTCATGGCAGACCGGGTCGTTGTTGACGTCGTCCGCCAGAGAAAGAATAAGCTCGATTATGCGCTTTGCCGTGCGGTAGCCTGCCGCCGCCTTTGCACCGAACACAAACGTGCGCGGCAGAAACGGCATGTTCGGGTCGTCGTGGAGCTGCTGCTGGAGGCTTGTGATGCTCATGGCGCACAGAAGCTGGCGCTTATACTCATGCAGGCGCTTTATCTGCACATCCATAACGGATTCGGCGTTGAGTGCAAAGCTGTCGTTCCGATAGGCAAATTCCGCAAAGCGAAGCTTATTGTCGCGCTTTATCGCGTTGACGCGGCGCTGCACTTCGCCGTCATCTGCCCAGCGCAGCAGACCCTCCAGCTCCTCCGGGTGCGTCAGATAGTTGTCCGAGCCGAGAAGCTCGCACACAAGGGAGTGCAGCCCGGGGTTGATCTGGCTGAGCCAGCGGCGGTGGTCAATGCCGTTTGTGACATAGGTAAAGCGCTCAGGGCGGATCGAGTACACATCGCGGAAGAGGTCGTGCTTGAGAATCTCCCCGTGCAGCTTCGACACGCCGTTGACCTTGTAGCACGCGGCAAGGCACATATTCGCCATATGCACCTGACCGTCGCGGATGATGAGATTGCGCCCGACGCGCTCTCCCTGACCGAAATGCTCCGCAAGGAAATCGCACCAGCGGCGGTTTATCTCGCACATGATCTCCCACAGTCTCGGCAGAAGCTGCTGCACGAGATCCTGCGGCCAGCGCTCAAGCGCCTCGCTCATGACGGTATGGTTGGTGTAGGCGACGCTGTTTTTGACGATGCTCCACGCCTCGTCCCAGCCCATGCCGTGCTCATCCATGAAGATGCGCATAAGCTCCGGAATGATAAGGGTGGGGTGGGTGTCGTTTATCTGGATGGTGTGGTGCTCGGCAAAGCTCTTTATGTCGCCCCACTTTTTCATATGCTTGCGCACGATGTCCTGCGCCGTGGCGGAGACGAAGAAATACTGCTGCTTGAGGCGCAGCGTCTTGCCCTCGATATGCTCATCCGCCGGGTAGAGCACCTTTGTGATGACCTCTGCCATGGTGCGCTGCTCCATGCTCTTGACATACTCGCCCTCGGAGAAAAGATACATATCCAGCGAGTTCGGGCTCTTCGCATCCCACAGGCGGAGAGTGTTGATCTCCTTGCCGCCGTAGCCCGCAATGAGCATGTCGCGCGGCACGGCTATTACGGCGGTGTAGCCGGTGTATTCGGCGGTGTAGTGCCCGAAGTTATCCCAGCGCGGGGAAACCTGCCCGCCGAAGCGAACCTCCACCGCGTCCTCATATCGCGGCACAAGCCAGCTCTCTGCGGCGGTGCGCCAGTTGTCGGCGACCTCGACCTGCCTGCCGTTTTCAAACTTCTGCTTGAATATGCCAAGCTCGTAGCAGATGGAATAACCCGTCGCCTCCAGCCCGAGCGTGGACATGCTGTCCATATAACATGCCGCAAGACGCCCGAGTCCGCCATTGCCAAGCCCCGCGTCCGGCTCCGCCTCGAAAATGTCTGACGCATTGCGCCCCATGTCCTCCAGCGCGCCCGTGACCGCCCCTGATATGCCGAGGTTGAATGCGTTCTTCATAAGGCTTCTGCCCATGAGGAACTCCATGGACATATAGTGTACTTCTTTCTTTGCGTGCTTCGGGTCTTCAGCCACGAGCAGGCGGCTCATTATCTCGCGGATGACTATCGCTGCCGCCTGAAATATCTGCTCGTCGGTCGCCTCCGTGCCGGTAACGCCGAAATGCGCGCAGAGCTTGTCCTCTATTGCGCTGCGGACCTCAGCGCGTGAAATTGTTTCTCCTACCATTTATCAGACCTCCTGAAAAGAGTTGTCCCGGATGTCAGGTTGTTTTCTTCCGGGTGTAAAAGTAAAGTACCATAGGCGGCTCATAAACACCGCCTATGGCGCTGCCTGTAGTGTTTTATATGGCGCTGCCCTTCGGCACGACAATGGGCAGGCGCGGGCTGCCGGTCAGGGCGATGCCTGGCGCGAAGGACGAGACCTTGTCGGATATGACGTATTTCATCTCCGCCCCCTCGCCTATCTCGCAGCCGCGCATGATGATGCAGTTTTTCAGCTCGGCGCCGGTGCGGATACGCGCGCCGGAGAAAATAATGCAGTTTTCAATACTGCCCTCAATGATGCAGTTGTCGGCGACAAGGCTGTTTTTCGAAACGGCGTTCTCGCCGTAATACGTGCTGACGCCCTCGGTGTTCTTCGTGCGCACGGGGCGCTCCGCCGGGAAGAGCTGCGCACGGTTTCCCGCGTCGAGCATGTCCATGCTCGCCCTGTAATATGCCTGCACCGTGCGTATGGATGCTGCATAGCCGGGATGAACGTAGGTGCTCATCCTGCCGCCCTCATTAAGGTACAGCGCCACTGCGTCCTTGTGGAAGCTATAAAGGTTTCGTGCCTTGCACTTGTCCATCAGCTCCACAAGCGCGTCTTTCCTTGCGATGAAGCCCTCAAGCGACGGTATGCCCTCGCCATGACCGAGCCTGTCAAAGAGCACCTGCCTGACATACCCGTCGCCGTCAACGACATAGCGGTGGTGCATTCCCTCCGGGGTATGGTCGGAGCATATCGCCATCATGTCCGCCCCCGCGTCAAGATATTTTTCTGTCGCGGCGTTCAGATCAATGTTTGCGGCAAGGCTGCCCTGCATGAGCACGACATGGCTTTGCGGAATATCCTTTATATACGCCGCGACGGCGTTGATCGCCTCAATGGTACCTGTGTAGTTGCCGCGGTGATAGTCGGGCAGCCCGAACGGCGGCAGCATGCGCAGCCCGCCGCGCTTGCGGCTCATATCCCACGCCTTGCCGCTGCCTATATGGTCAAGCAGCGACTGATAGTCGCGCTGCATGATGACGCCGACGTCAAATATGTCCGCGTTGCGCATGGAGGAGAGGGCGAAGTCGATGAGCCTGTACCTGCCGCAGAACGGCAGCGATGCCGCCGTGCGCGCATTGACGAGCACGCCAAGCTCGGGGGATGTGCTGTAGGCAAAGATTATTCCGTGGAATCCCTTCATGGCTCAGACCTCCTCCCCTGTGTATATCATGGCGCTCGCCGGGACGACTGCGCCCTTTCTTATCGTTATGTCCGGTCCGCAGGTCGCAACGCCCCAGGCGTCCGTCCCGTCAGGCTGTGCGCCGACGTGCGCGCCTGATTTTATCACAGTGTTCTCGCCGATTATGGCGTATTCCACAACGGCGTTCTCCTCCACGCTCACGCCCGGCATCAGCACGCTGTATGATACCCTCGCGCCCTTGCCGACCTTCACCGACGACGACAGCACGGAATTTTCGATCTCTCCGTCTATCTCGCATCCCTCGGTAACGATGGAGTGGCGGATGCTGGCGTTCTCGCCGGTGTAATGCGGCGGGCATATCGGGCTGCGCGAGCTTATCGGCCATGCAGGGTCGTAGAGGTTGATGCGGTTTTGCGAGAGCATGTCCATATTCGCATCCCACAGGCTCGTTATAGTGCCCACGTCGCGCCAGTAGCCCTCAAAGCGGTACGGCCACAGCTTTTCGCCCGCGGCAAGCATGTTGGGGATGATATTCTTGCCGAAGTCCTTGCTGGACTTCGGGTCGTTCTCGTCCTCGATAAGATACTTGCGCAGCTTTTCCCAGTTGAATATGTATATGCCCATTGAGGCAAGATCGCTCTTGGGGTGCGCGGGCTTCTCCTCAAATTCAGACACGTACCCGTCCGCCCCCACGGTCATTATGCCAAGGCGCGTCGCCTCCTCCATGCTCACCTGCTGTACGGAGATGGTGCATGCGGCGTCATGCTGCATATGCTCGCGCAGCATGACGGAATAGTCCATTTTGTAGATATGGTCGCCCGAGAGGATGAGCACATTTTCCGGATCGTAGCTTTCTATGAAGCCGATGTTCTGGTAAATGGCATTCGCCGTGCCGGAAAACCACGAGCCCTTTTCCCCTGCGCTCTGATACGGCGGGAGAATGTACACGCCGCCGTCCGACACGTCAAGATCCCACGGCTGACCGCTGCCTATGTAGCTGTTGAGCTGGCGCGGGCGGTACTGCGTGAGCACGCCGACAGTGTCGATACCTGAGTTGGCACAGTTGGAGAGCGGAAAGTCGATTATCCTGTACTTCCCGCCGAATGGGACGCTGGGTTTGGCGACGTTCTGGGTCAGTGCGTAAAGCCGTGAGCCCTGTCCGCCTGCCAAAAGCATCGCAATACAGCTTTTTTTCATACGTCGAGCCTCTTTCATACATTGATTTGGTATCTCTTATATTCAGCCCGGTGCATACCGGCGTCTGTTTACGCAGTCGGATTTTTGCCGAATTGCCTGGCGTTCAATTCAGGCTGTCATTTGCCGGAAGACTGGTTGAACCTGTTCATTGCCCTTTCCGCGCCCTCGGCAATGTAGCACTCGGCGGCTTCGCCCGCGCGCGCGGCGGCGTTCGCCATGTCTTCCGCATCCTGATTTTTGAATGACGAGAGCACCCAGTCCTTCACGTCATAGTCCGGGTGCGGCGGCTCTCCCACGCCGATGCGGATGCGCGGAAATTCCTCGGTGCCAAGATGCGCGATGATATTTTTCAGCCCGTTGTGCCCGCCGGCAGAGCCTTTCTTGCGGATGCGCAGCTTGCCCACGGGCAGCGCCATCTCGTCGGACACGACGATGATATGTTCCGGCGGTATTTTATAAAAGCGCGCAGCCTCGCCCACGGCCTCGCCGGAGAGGTTCATGTACGTCTGCGGCTTCATCAAAAGCACATTCTCCCCCGCAATGGCGCACTGCGCGGTCAACGCCTTGAAGCGCAGCCTGTTTATCGCTATCCCACGGCGCTTCGCCATCGCGTCCGCCGCCATGAATCCGGCGTTGTGGCGCGTTCCCTCGTACTTTACGCCGGGGTTGCCGAGAAACACGATCAGCCAGCTCACGCCGCCCTTTTTTTTGAAAAGCATTTTGTCTCTCTCCTTCATGCCGGGCGGCGCGCGCCCGTATCAGTCAAAGAGGTTGGAAATGGAGACCTCTTCGTAAATTCTTCTTATCGCCTCGGCAAACACGGGGGCGGTGGATATATACCGTATCTTGCTGCATGCGGGCTTGTCGGAGGGATAGGGGATGGTGTCGAGCAGCAGCAGCTCCTTTATGCAGCTTTCCTCGATGCGCTCTATCGCAGGACCGGAGAGTACGCCGTGGGTGGCACAGGCATAAACCTCCTTCGCCCCGCCTATCTCCTTTATCGCCTTAGCCGCGCCGCAGAGAGACCCGGCAGTATCGACAATATCGTCAAGCAGGATGCAGGTCTTGCCCTCGACGTTGCCGATGATATTCATGACCTCGGACTGGTTTGCCTTCTCACGGCGTTTATCCACGATCGCCATGTTCAGCCCCAGCTTCATTGAGAAGGTGCGTGCGCGAGCGGTGCTGCCCACATCCGGCGAGACGACCATAACGTCCTCGTTTCCTTTGCCGAACATCTTCACAAAATGGCGCACGAAAAGGTGGCTGCCCATGAGGTTATCGACAGGAATGTCAAAAAAACCCTGTATCTGTGCGGCGTGAAGATCCATCGTGAGCACTCTGTCAGCGCCTGCGGCAGTAATGAGGTTTGCAACAAGCTTTGCGGATATGGGGTCACGGCTCTTTGCCTTTCTGTCCTGGCGGGCGTAACCGAAGTACGGGATAACGGCGGTGATGCGCCCTGCGGAGGCGCGGCGCATCGCGTCTATCATTATCAGAAGCTCCATAAGATTGTCGTTGACATGGTTGCATGTGGACTGCACAATGAAAACATCCTTGCCGCGGACAGGCTCAAACACGGAAATCGAGCATTCACCGTCCGCAAACTGCGAAACGGACGCATTGCCAAGGCTCTTATAGAGCTGCGCGCAGATGTCCTCCGCAAGCGCGGGGTTGGAGTTGCCGGTGAACACCTTAATTTCCTTGCCGTGTGAAATCATTTCTCTTTGTCCTCCGTAATTTCATTCTTTTTCGGTTTTGTCCCATACCGGGCGTCTGCGCGCATATGTGCATATGTCATATATGCTTTATCTGCGCATCCCGTTTCTCTGCGGGATACAGCAGCGCCCTCTTATTGCAATTATAGTATAGCATAAAACCCCTCGTATGGGAAGAGACGCGCGGCAAATATTATGAATAAAATGCTGCTGAAAAAATTTCAGATTGTCATTGACATAGGATGGCTTACACTGCCTCTCCTGATAGTGGCGAATGAAGAGCTTAATGTGCAGTGGCTTTAAGTCCTCAATATTGGTCACTTGGCATTCGGTTTCCAAGAACCTGACAAAGTGCCCCAATTGCTTCTTATAGTTCAAAATTGTCTGTTCAGATAACGAACGAACCCTACAGTCAAATAAGAACTCTTTCACCAAAAAATCCATAGAAAACATAAAAATAACCTCCTCCTGCCAGATGAAAAGCAGGAAGAGGTTATTGTGATAACGATTTGGCTCAGGCGTATAGTTTCTCTAACAGAATGTGTCTTTTACAACAGCTTGTGTCTGTCACAATTGCTGAAAAGGTTCTCAAATCTGAGGAAACATACACTTTCAGCTCGCAAAGCAGTCTAAATTATGCGTTGCGGACCTTGTCAATGTGGCGGGTGAGGTCAAGCATCTTGTTGGAGAAGCCCCACTCATTGTCGTACCAGGCGACGAGCTTGACGAAGTGATCGTTGAGGGAGATGCCGGCCTGCGCATCGAAGATGGAGGTGTGAGCGTCGGTGCGGAAGTCGGAGGAGACGACCTCGTCGTCAACATACTCCAGAACGCCCTTCATGGAGCCTTCGGAAGCTGCCTTCATGGCGGCCTTGATATCGTCCATGGTGGCGGCCTTCTCGAGGCGGACGGTCAGGTCAACAACGGAGACATCGGGGGTGGGAACGCGCATGGACATACCGGTGAGCTTGCCGTTGAGCTCGGGGATGACCTTGCCGACTGCCTTTGCAGCGCCGGTGGAAGCGGGGATGATGTTGTTGTAAACGGAGCGGGCGCCGCGCAGATCCTTCTTCTTGGGGAAGCCGTCAACGATGGCCTGGGTGGCGGTAGAAGCGTGAACGGTGGTCATGAGACCCTCGACGATGCCGAAGTTGTCGTTGATGACCTTTGCCATAGGAGCAAGGCAGTTGGTGGTGCAGGAAGCGTTGGAGACAAACTGCATGTCCTTGGTGTACTTGTCAAGGTTGACACCGCAGACGAACATCGGGGTATCGTCCTTTGCGGGACCGGACATGACGACAACCTTTGCGCCGGCATCAATGTGTGCCTGCGCCTTTTCCTTGGTCAGGTAAACGCCGGTGCATTCAAGAACGTAATCAACGCCAAGCTCGCCCCAGGGGATGAGGGTAGCGTCGCGGTAGGACTTGTCGGAGAGGACCTTGACGACCTTGCCGTTGACGGTAACGGTGCTGTCCTCGTCGTTGCCGACAACTTCACCGTCGAAGCGGCCGTGAACGGTATCGTACCTTACGCAGTAAGCGATGTGAGAAGCGGGATGACCGGGAGCGTTGATGGCAACTACCTCGATGTCATCAGACTTGATGGCTGCTCTGAAAGCGAGAGAGCCGATGCGGCCGAAACCATTGATACCAACTTTGATCATTTGTGATATCCTCCATAAAAAAATTATAAACTTAGCATATATACAAACCTCCCGACGCGGCAGCACGGGAAATTTGTGCCTTATTTAACGTAATAATTCTATCATATAATATAAGCAAAATGCAATATTTCAACCCGGTTATTTTGACCAAAAAAGTGCTGAAATTTCGCTCTTGTTCGACCAGAATAAAGGGAGACTATTGTATAATTTGTCGAGATTTGCTAGAATCAACAAAAAAGGTAATAAGGAAGTGCTGCTATGATCCAGGTTTCATCGGATATACTCGCGCTCACATCGGAGGCGCTCGTTCTTGCGCGGGCGGGTAAGATAGCGTTTGCGAACGCAAGCGCAAGGGAGATATTGGGGGCTGACTGCGTCGGGAAAAAGCTGAGCGCAGTGTTTGAGCCGGACATAATAGGCGCGCAGGCTTCCAACTTCATTGCCGACACCGTTGTTGCCGGGCGGCGCTATCTCGTGCGCGTGTCAAAGCAGGAGAACCTGCAGGTGATGTTCATCGCGCTGCCGGCAACACAGCCGGTCATGCTCAACGACGCACTGCTTTATACCATGCGCAACACGCTAATGACCATGTCCGTATCGGCGGAGCTGTGCCGCTGCCGCGCCGAAGACGGGTGCAGCAGGGAGCTGCGCGCCGGTCTCGCCTCGCTCACGCAGAGCTATTACCGTCTCACGCGCACTGTGGCGAACCTCTCAGCCGCCAAGAGCATACTTGACGGCGCGCTGTACTTTGCACCGCATATGACGGACATAACACAGATCTGCGCCAACATTGCGGAGCGGACGCGTTTTTTCCTGTCGGAGCCGGAGATCAAAGTCGGCACGACGCAGAGCATGTTTGCCATGGCGGACAGCTCCCTTGTCGAGCAGCTTATCATGAATCTGCTCGCAAACTCCATCATCCACGCCAGAGGCTGCACCTGCATCAGCATCAACCTCATCGACACGGAGGAGAGCGTCATACTCTCCGTCAGCGACAACGGCTGCGGCATCGCGGGCGAGGCGCTGCATTCGGTGTTTGACCGCTATGTGCATCCGTATAACCTCGGCGGGCTCACCGGCGGCGCCGGGCTGGGGCTGACGGTAGTGCGCGGGATAGCGGAGCGCCACGGCGGCACGCTGCTGCTGGAGAGCCGCCCGGAATACGGCACGACAGTGCGCGTGTCGTTCAAGAAAAAGCTGAATGCGCCGACGAAGCTGAGCGCGCCGCAGGGCACGTATGCCATCGGCAGCAGGAGCATACTCACGGGGCTTGCGGACTGCCTGCCGGAGGGCTGCTTCGGGGAAATGTATATGGACTGAAAGCCGCAGACGGAAAGCCGGGCGGGGACGATTGCCCCCGCCCGGTCGTATTTTATCAATACCGTCAATACTCATACACGCCGCCGCCGATGAACTCGCGCAATAGTCCGTCGGGCGCGACGTACTTTTCGTCTATGCTGCCGAAAAGCTGGATCGCGGGGAGCACGGAGCGCAGCTCGTCAAAGCGCTCTATCCCCTCGGGTACGGCGCAGAAAAGCTCCGTCGCGGTGCGGTTGAACACTGCCGGCTCATACGGCAGCGATGAATCGAACTGATAGTCCGCCTTGTTTTTGTACGGCGAGATATAAAGCTTCTCTCCGCGGCGGACGTTCGCCCACATGGACATGGTCTCGGCAGGGTCGGACCCGCGGAAGAGATAGTCGCGCACGGTGCGGCGCACGAGACGGAACCATGTACCCTTATATACGATCTCGCCCCTGAATTCCACATTGCTGCGCGCGGAGATGTAGAGCTTGAACGCCTCAGGATGCACGTTCGTTATCATGTCGTTGAGCGCGTGGATGCCCTCAAAGATGACGACCTCGTCCGCGCCGAGCTTTATGGACGAGAACGGCTCCTGTATGCGCATTCTGCGCGAGAATTCGTACTTTGGCACATAGATGCGCTCACCACGCGAGAGCATATCAAAATGCCGGTTCAAAAGCGCCATATCCAGACACAGCGGGGATTCAAGATCCATCTCACCCTCCGGCGTGCGCGGCACGGTGGCGGGGTCGATGGTGTGGAAGTAGTTATCCATGCTGACATAATGCGTGCCTATGCCGCGGGTGTTGAGCTCCGCGGCGATCTTCATGGCGGTGGTGGTCTTGCCCGAGCCGGACGGACCGGACAGCAGCACAATGGGGCTTCTGGCGCGGTTTTCGATGATCCGCCCGGCGGCGGCGCTCACCTTGCGCTGATATTCCGCGTCGCTCTCCTGCACGAAGCCCTCCGGGTCGGCGACGGTTCTGAAATTTATTTCCTCAAGATTGTATGCCAAAATCTATTCCTCCTCGGATGCCAGATAAAACCGGCTTATTTTCTTCTTGTCCTCACAGGTTTTGTCTATATTGTTTATGTATTCGAGCGGGTACTTCGGCGCGACAAGGCGGATGTTCCGCCCGCCGCCCGGGGCGACGAGCTTTGTCGAGCCGCCGCCGCCCATGGCAAGGATGCTGCACAGCTCCTCCATTATACATATGTTGTAGAGATTGGCTGTGTCACCCTTTGCCCAGCCAACGTTTTCAAACCCGCCGGACATGAACTTCTGCCGGTAAAGGTAGTAGGGAGAGTATCCGGCGGCGGTGAGCGCGGCGTGCGCCGCGTCCAGCATTGCGGCGACCTCCGCCGCCGTGGGCAGCGCCGCGCCCTCAAGCGTGATGCGGGAGCCTTTTTTCAGCGACAGCGTGTGAACCGTGATATTCTCCGGCGCGAGGGCGAGCACCTGCCTGAGCGTCTCGCTGAATCCAGCCGGAGTGTCTGAGGGCAGACCGGCGATGAGATCCATGTTCACGTCGAACCCGCCTGCGGCGCGGACCCTGGCGAGCGCATCCACGATGTCGGCGGCGGTGTGGCGGCGGCCGATCGCGTCAAGCACCGCGTCGGACATGGTCTGCGGGTTGACGCTTATGCGGCCTGCTCCGTGACGGCGCAGCACGGCGAGCTTTTCATCCGTTATCGTGTCAGGACGCCCGGCCTCCACCGTGTATTCGCGCAGGGCGGAGAGGTCAAACTCCTGTGCGAGGAGGGTGCACAGCGCGTCCAGCTGCTCTGCGGAGAGCGTGGTCGGCGTGCCGCCGCCCATGTAGACCGACACAACGCGCAGCCCAAGCGCGCGCACCTCCGCCGCCGTGGCGCGTATTTCCCTGAAAAGCGCGGCGACGAACGGGTCGATTAGCTTCATGCTCTTCTCCACGGACTGGCTGACAAAGCTGCAATAGGCGCAGCGTGTCGGGCAGAAGGGTATGCCGACGTAAAGGCAGACGTCCTCCGGCGCAAGGCTCGCTTCCGCGGCGAGGGTGACGCGGCTCGTCTCCAGGCAGAGCGCGGCGCGCTCCGGCGAGACGTCATATTTTTCCTCAAATTCGCGCACCGCCGCCTCGCCGCTCATGCCGCTTTTTATAAGCGGGGTCATGAGCTTGCCGGGGCGCACGCCCGTCAGCGCGCCCCATGCGGGGCGGCATACCCCGGAGGCAAGCGCCGCGCGGTACACGGCGTTCTTGATAAGGCGCTGGCAGTACCGGTCGGTCAGAAGCTCGTCGCTAAGCCGCTCCGCGCGCACCGCTGCGCGCCCGCGGAAGACCTTGCCGCCGCGGTGCAGCGCACATGTCGCGGTCATATAGCGTTCTCCGCGGCTCAGGCGTATCTCCATCCTGTCGCCCTCGGGCTTGCCGGAGGGGTACTCCGGGCGCTCGGAGGGGAACATAGTGAGAAGTATCTGCTCCGCCGCATATTTATAGTCATGTCCGAAAAGATAAAGCTTCACGTGTGAATACCGTCCAAAAACATATATCGCCCGCCACTTTGAGCATAAAGTCGAGGGTAAAGTGACGAGTACGCCCCACTTTCGGATTGGATGCGGGGCGACGTATATAATATATCAACTTATTGTACCAAACGCAAGCACCAATTAGCAGGGGCAGATGCGGCGAACATACAAAATTTCAGGCAAAACCAAAAAAACTATTGGAAATTTCGGCGCGGTTGTTGTAATATAGGACTATAAAGTAATATAGTAGGGGTAATACTGCGATGTATACGGTCGGGGATAAAATAATTTACGGAGAGAACGGGGTGTGTACGGTCGAAAAGATAGCGCCGCTGGAGATGTCCGGCGCGTCGGAGGAGAAGCTCTATTACTATCTTACGCCGTTTACCGGCAGCGGAACGTACTTTGCGCCGGTTGATTCCGGCGCGTATATGCGCCCGGTGATGAGCCGCGCCGAGGCGGAGGCGCTGATAGACGCGATACCGGGAATCGCCCCGGCAGTGTGCAATGACAGCCGCTTCAACCATGTCGATGCGTTCTACCGCGAGCTTTTCAAAAAGCACAGCTGCGAGGCGCTGGTGTCGGTGGTGAAGGGTCTGCGCGAGCGCATGAGCGAGCGAAAGACCAAGAGCAGCCGCGCCGAGGCGACGATGAAGCGCGCCAAGGACATTCTGCACGGGGAGCTTGCAGTCGCGCTGGAGATGGAGTTGGACGAGGTAGAGGAGTACATAGCCAGCCGCATCGGAGAGCGGTGAAAATGCGAAAAAACACTTGACATTGCGGGAAAACAGGGTATAATTATTAAGCCTGTCAAGATGTACGGGCATCCTTGCTCCTCCCGGTGAGGAGGGGCCATTAGACCAAAAGGAGGTGCAATCATGGCAAAAGCAAGTGAGAAGTACGAAGTAATGTACATCATCAACCCCAACTTCACCGAGGAAGAGACCGCGGCTGTTGTTGAGAAGTTCAAGGCACTTGTTGAGGCAAATGGTACTCTGGAAGAGTTGGAGGAAATGGGCAAGCGCAAGCTCGCTTACGAGATCAACTACATTTCCGAGGGCTACTATGTGCTGATGAAGTTCACCAGCGGTGCTGATTTCCCTGCTGAGCTTGACCGTGTTCTCGGTATCACCGACGGCATTCTGCGTCGCCTGATAACCCTGCGCGCAGAGTAAGGAGAGCGGACATGCTTAATCACATTGTTATCATGGGGCGCCTGACGCGGGATCCCGAGCTTCGCTACACCCAGTCACAGACCCCCGTGGCGTCATTCACCGTGGCTGTTGACCGCGATTTCGGCGGTAGAGACGGCGGCGAGAAGCAGACCGATTTTATCGACTGCGTTGCATGGCGCCAGACAGCCGAATTTGTCAGCAAGTATTTCAATAAGGGGAGCATGGCAGTCGTCTCCGGGCGGCTTCAGATCCGCGATTGGACAGACCGCGAGGGCGGCAAGCGCCGCAGCGCGGAGATAGTTGTTGACAATATCTATTTCGGCGAGAGCCGCCGCCGCGACGGCGACACCGGCAGTGCCAGCCACAGCACGTACAGCTACGATGCCGGCAAGAGCAGCGCAAGCGCGCCTGCTTCCGCGTTCTCCGAGCTGGATGACGGCGACGAAGAGCTGCCGTTCTAATTTCAGTAACCGCTGAACAATACGCCGTCAGTCCCTGAGCGGACAATTTTCAGCCTGACTTCATGAGTTTTTCTTGAAATACACAAAGTGTTCCTGCGAAAATCTCATCCTGCCAGTCGGAAAATCCTCTCGCCAGACTGTCAGACGCGCTTATTCATCGGTTACCCGTGTGGGTATAAGGCATTTCGCCTGCCCGGCTAAACTTTAAAGGAGGAATCAGCTTTGGCTTTCGATAAGAACAACCCCAAAAACCGCAAGCGCAGAAAAGTTTGCCAGTTCTGCGTCGATAAGGCAACGTCCATCGACTATAAGGACACCGCAAAGCTTCGCCGCTACCTCTCCGAGCGCAGCAAGATCCTGCCTCGCCGCACGACCGGCACCTGCGCAATGCATCAGCGCGAGCTCACCGAGGCGATAAAGAGATCCCGTCAGATCGCTCTTCTGCCCTACGTGACCGACTGAGTTATAGTGATAATGAAAAAGCCGCCCCGATTGGGCGGCTTTTTTGCTGCCTTGGCGCCTTTTTACACGTTTCTCAGGCTTATTTCTCCCATGGTTATATGCTCCTCTCTGCCGCCCATGTCGGCGATGAGGGCGTAGTTTTCATCGATGCCGACAGCGTATGCCTCGCGGGTCTCGTCACCGCGGATGAGCAATACGCTGCGCCCGGTGCTGACACAGAGACGGCGGTACTCATCAAGAACGCAGGCGGTATTTTGCTTCCACGCGGCGTATATGCCGTCCAGCTGCTCAATGATGGCGGAGGCGAGCGTTTTGATGTCGAATTGCCGCCCGGTCGCCTCAAAAAGCGACACGGCGGTATCACGAAGCTCCGAAGGAAAGTCGTCTGGCGCGGTATTTACGTTTACGCCCAGCCCTATAACGACATAGGGGCGCCCATGCGCGCTCGACGCCTCGGTGAGTATGCCGCAGAGCTTTCTGCCGCCGAGAAGAAGATCGTTTGGCCATTTTATGCCGGGGGTCACGCCGCAGACGCGCTCCACCGCGCGGCACACCGCAACCGCGGCGCAGGGCGTGAGCGTGGAGGCGCGCTGCATGCCGCACCCGGGGTAGAGCAGCATCGAGAGATACAGCCCGCCCTCCGGCGAGACAAAGCTGCGCCCGAGCCGGCCGCGCCCGCTCGTCTGCTTTGCGGCGACGATCGTGAAGCCGTCCGGCACGCCGCTTGCGGCCAGCCCCTTCAAAAGCGTATTTGTGCTTGTGACGCAC
Source organism: Clostridiales bacterium UBA5888 (assembly GCA_002431965.1). GTDB lineage: Bacteria > Bacillota > Clostridia > Oscillospirales > Oscillospiraceae > Limivicinus. The sequence goes on along the minus strand of DJEW01000010.1, from coordinate 2,628 downwards.
TCTTTATATACCGCCGGCGCATGGCGGTCAAGCTCAAGCTCCATCCGTTACCGCTCCTTTATCAGCGCCATAAAATCCGCGTGCGCCTGCGCGCCGCCGGCGGCAATGCTGCTTTTGCGCCCGTCGAGCGGCAGGGGTGCGCCGTTGATGTCCGTGCACACTCCGCCCGCCTCCCTCACAATGAGCGAGCCTGCGGCATAGTCCCACAGCGAGAGCGACAGCTCAAAGTACAGCCCCGCGCGCCCCGCCGCGACAGAGCACAGATCCAGCTCCGCCGAGGCAAAGCGGCGCAGGTCGAGCGCCGCGTCATAAGCGATGCGCGCGATGCGGAACGTTTCATCCGCAAGGTCGGTGCAGTAGGGCGATGTGCCCAGGCAGAAGACGGTTTCGCTGAGCGGTTCGGTTTCCGCATGGATAGGACGGGAGTTGAGAAAAGCGCCTGCGCCGCGCACGGCAGTGAAAAGCTCGTCCATATACGGGTTATAGACCGCCGCCGCTTCAAGTATGCCGCGGCTCATGTACGCCACCGAGATGCAGCTGTGGTGCATGCGGCGGACGAAGTTCATCGTGCCGTCGATGGGGTCGATGACGAAAACATGCTCTGCGCCGAGATCGCCGTGTATGTTGTTCTCCTCACAGAAAAAGCGCGCCCCGGGGACGTCGGCGCTCAGCCGCTCCATAAGCAGCGCCTGCACGCGCCTGTCATACTCCGTGACAACGTCGCGGTGTCCTGTCTTTGCTTCGGCAAGAATGCCGTGCGCGTGCATGATAAGCTCCGCCGCCTCTCGCTCGGCGCGGATGACGGCGCCGAGTACGGCGTTGACATTGGTGTTATCCATCATGCATTCTCCAATCATGTATGTCAGACTATAAACCCGCCGCCGAGCAGCCGCTCGCCGTCATATAGCACGGCGGACTGCCCCGCAGCCGGGGCGCGGACAGGCTCGTCGCACACGATGCGCACGATGCCGCCGTCGATGTAAGCGGTGCAGGGCGGGTTTTCCCACTTTGTGTGGCGCACACGGACGCTTGCGCGTATGGGCGCGTCAGGCGGCTCAATGAGCCAGTTGAAGTCGCGCGCCGTGACCTCGGTTTTGAAAAGCTCCTCCCAGAGGGCAAGCTCGACGGTGTTTGCTTTCGCGTCGATGTGCGAGATGTAGAGCTTGCGCCCGTTGAAAAGCCCGGGGCGGCGCTGCCCGACGGTATAGCGGTATATGCCGTCGTGCCGCCCGACGGTCTCGCCGTGGAAGACGAAGTCCCCCGCGCCGGGGAGCGCCGTGCGGCGGCCGAGCCAGGAGACATAGTCCTTGTCCGGAATAAAGCAGATCTCCATGCTGTCTCCCTTGTGGGCGACGGGGAGGTCGAAATCCTCCGCAAGCGAGCGCGTATGCGTCTTTTCAAATTCCCCCAGCGGAAACATGACGCGCCGCGCCTGCTCGCGCGTAAGGCGGCAGAGCATATAGCTCTGGTCGTTGGATGGCATGCCCTTGTATATCGCGCCGCCGGCGGCGCGGGCGTAGTGCCCCGTGGCGACATATTCCGCGCCGAGAGCGTCTGCCTCGGCGATAAGGCTTTTGAATTTCAGCGTTGGGTTGCATATCACGCAGGGGTTCGGCGTCTCCCCGCGGAGGTAGCACTCCGCAAACGGGCGGCACACGCGCTCCTCAAGCGCCGCGCGTACATCAAGCACGGTAAGCGGTATGCCGACAAACTCCGCCGTCGTCACGGCGTCGTGAAGCGAGGCTTCGTCGGTGTTGTCCATATACAGCCCATGCACCTCGTGCCCGGCGCGCCGCAGCAGCACCGCCGCCACGGCGGAGTCCACCCCGCCTGAAAAGCCCAGGACGACTCTGCTCACTTTCTCCCCCTCGCTTCCGTGTATATCATCAGCACCGACACATCCGCCGGTGATACGCCGGAGATGCGCCCCGCCTGACCGAAACTCACCGGACGTATTTTTTTCAGCTTTTCACGCGCCTCTATCCTCAGCCCCGGCACATCGTCATAGTCGATGTCCGCGGGGAGGGCGCGCTGCTCAATGCGCGCGAAATCATCAACCTCGCGCAGCTGCCGTTTGATATACCCATCGTACTTGAGGCGGATCTCCACCTGTGCGGTCACGGCGCGGTCGAGCGCCGGGCGCGATGGGTCAAAGGGCGCGGTACAGGCATAGCCGACCTGAGGGCGGCGGATAAGCTCCGCCAGCGACGCGCCGGAGGTCACTGGCGCGGTGCCGCGTCCGGTCAGCATGGCGTTGAGCGCATCGGACGGCGGAATATGCGTGTGCTCAAGGCGCGAAAGCTCGCGCTCCACGGCGGCGTATTTTTCCGCCACCTCGCGCTCGCGCTCCTCGGACACAAGCCCGATGCGCCGCCCGATGCCGGTGAGACGCTGGTCGGCATTGTCCTGCCGGTGCAGAAGCCTGTATTCGCTGCGCGAGGTCATCATGCGGTACGGCTCGTTCGTGCCCTTGGTGACAAGATCGTCGATGAGCGTGCCGATATATCCGTCCGTGCGGTGCAGGATCAGCGGCGGCTCGCCCTTGAGCTTCAGCGCGGCGTTCACGCCCGCAACAAAGCCCTGCGCCGCCGCCTCCTCATAGCCTGACGAGCCGTTGAACTGCCCCGC
>DJEW01000026.1:9982-30795 GCA_002431965.1 Clostridiales bacterium UBA5888 | reverse complement strand
CCCCAACTTTTAGTTTAGAACCGTTTTTTTGACAGTCTCAAGCGCCGCGCTCAATTCGAGCGCGGCGCTGTTTTATGCCTTATTTGCAGAATTTCATATCAGTCCCTGCACGATGATTATCAGAATCAGCACAGGCAGCACCCACTGGAAGTACGGCTTGAGCTTGGCGGAGAGCCTGAGCCCCGTGCCGCGGTTGACCTCGGCAACATATTTGTCAAAGCCCCAGCCCCACTTGCTCACGCAGAACAGCAGATACACAAGCGAACCGATCGGCAGGAGGAGGTTGCTGACGATAAAGTCCTCGCTGTCGAGCACGTCGCGCCCGCCGATGAGATGCAGATCGCTCCAGATGTTATAGCCGAACACGCACGGCAGGCTTGCCAGCGCAAGGATGACGAAGTTGACGGCGACAGCCTTTTTGCGGCTCCAGCCGAAGGTGTCCATGCAGATGGCAAGGATGTTTTCAAACACGGCAAGCACTGTGGAAAGGCTTGCGAACACCATGAAGAGGAAAAACAGCGTGCCCCAGAAGCGCCCGCCCGCCATGTTCACAAACACCTGCGGCAGCGTCACGAAGATTAGCGACGGTCCCTGATCCGGAGAAACGCCGAACGAAAAGCACGCGGGGAAGATGATGGTGCCCGCCATGAGCGCAACGAACGTGTCCAGTGCGCAGATGCGCACCGCCTCGCCCGTGAGCGTGTGCTTGTCGCTCATATAGCTGCCGAATATCTCCATGGCGGCGATGCCAAGGCTGAGCGTAAAGAACGCCTGGTTCATCGCGTCCGTGATTATCCTGCCGAGACCGACGCTCTTGATGCTCTGCGCCGAGGGCAGCAGATAAAATTTCATGCCCTCCGCCGCGCCGGGCAGCGTCAGGCTGTGCCCGGCGAGCACTAGAATTAGCGCCAGCAGCGCGAGCATCATGTACTTTGACACGCGCTCAAGCCCCTTTTGCAGACCGAACGAGCACACGATAAAGCCCGCGAGCACCACAAGCTCCGTCCACAGAGCCATCTCGCCCGGCGCGCCGAGGAGCGAAGTGAACTCCCCGCTGACAGAGGTGCTGTCCATACCGGAGCTGAATACGCCGGTGAGAAATTTGCCGAAATAGCTGACCATCCAGCCGGTGACAGTGGTGTAATACATCATCAGCACATAGCACCCCAGCATGCACAACCAGCCGTGTATATGCCAGCGCTGCCCCGGCGCTTCCAGCGTTCTGTACGCCAGCACCGCGCTTTTGCGGCTTGCACGCCCGACGGCAAGCTCCATCGTCAGCACCGGCACGCCCATTATCAGAAGGCAGATGAGGTAGATCAGCACGAAAAGCCCGCCGCCGTCCTGCCCCGTGATATACGGGAAGCGCCACACATTGCCTATGCCTATTGCGCAGCCCGCGCTGACGAGCAGAAAGCCCAGCCGCGAGCCGAAGGATTCACGTTCCATATTGTCTCTCTCCCATTACAAAACAGATGTGCTTATATTAGCCGAGAAAATCACCCTTTACAAGACCCTATTCGACATGATAGAATAAGAAAAACTTATTCTGTTGAGGATGATCATGAACCGCAACCAGCTGAAGTACTTCGTCGCCGCCGCAGAGAGCCAGAGCTTCACAAAGGCGGCAGAGCAGTTTTATATCACGCAGACCGCCATCACCCAGCAGATACGCCAGCTTGAGGACACTCTCGGCTGCACGCTGTTTGACAGGAGCACCCGCCCCGTCACGCTCACAAGCGCGGGGAGAGTATTCCTTATCGAAGCGAAGGCGATACTCGAGCGTATGACGCAGGCCGCCGACCGCGTGCACGACGCCTCCACGGGTCTCGCGGGAAGCCTGCGCGTGGGCTATGTGCGCGGGTATGAGAGGAGCGACCTTTCGGTTTTGATGCGGCGCTTTCACCAGAAGAACAGCAGCGTGCTGATTAGCTTTTACCGCTGCCCGACCAATGAGCTTGCCGCCGGGCTTCTGCAGCAGGAGTACGACGTGATATTCACATGGGACAGCACAAACCTGAAAACCCAGCCGGGCATAGACTACATGACCGTGGAGCGGGCGCGTCTTGTCGCGGCGCTGTACGCAGGGCATCCCTTCGCGCGGCGGCGGGAGCTGAGCCGCGCCGAGCTGCGCGGGGAGACGATACTCTATATGTCGCCCGACAGCGCGAACGACTCCTACGGCGACGCATTTTTCATGCAGCTGTACAAGGATGCGGGCTACAAGCCGAACATACTCTTCCGCTCGTGCGATGCGGAGAGCATACTGATGATGATCGCGGCGGAGGAGGGCATATCCATTCTCCCTGCGTATTTCACAGATAAGCTCAGGAACGCGGACAATCTCGTCTTCGTGCCGATGACGGGCGAGGACGAGGAGGAGGAGATAATCGCCGCGTGGCAGCACGGCAGCACAAACCCCGTCCTGCACCAGTTTATAGGCCTTTTGAAAGAGAGCATGGAAGGCGCATAGAAAAACGCATACCGGGTGACCCGGTATGCGTTTTAATACGTATCAGATTTCTTACTCCGCCTTGGGACCGGCGTTGGTGATGTTCGCGGGCATATCGGGGTACTTCTTTGCGAAATTCTCCTGGAACTTCTTTGCCAGCGCCTTTGCGGACTCCTCATACTTTGCCTTGTCCGTCCAGACGTTGCGGGGATTGAGTATCTCCGCGGGAACGTTGGGGCAGGACTTGGGGATGTTGAGATTGAAGATGGGGTCAAGCTCATACTCGACGTCGTTGAGCTCACCGGCGAGGGCGGCGGTGACCATGGCGCGGGTGTATTTGAGCTTCATTCTGGGCACGGTGCCGGCAGCGCCGCCGCACCAGCCGGTGTTCACGAGAAACACGTTCGCGCCGGTCTCCTTGAGCTTCTCGCCGAGCATCTGAGCGTACACGGAGGCGTTGAGCGGGAAGAACGGAGCGCCGAAGAGCGTGGAGAACGTGGTGACAGGCTCGGTGATGCCGCGCTCCGTGCCGGCGAGCTTGGAGGTGTAGCCGGAGACGAAGTGATACATCGCGCTGTCATTGTCGAGCTTGGAGATCGGCGGGATAACGCCGAAAGCGTCCGCCGTGAGGAACACGACGGTCTTCGGCTGACCGCCGACGCCGGGGATGGCGGCATTGGGGATGTAGTTGATGGGGTAGCCAACGCGGGTGTTCTCAGTGAGAGAGCCGTCAAAGAAGTCGGGCTTGCCGGTCTCATCGACGATGACGTTCTCCATAAGAGCGCCGAATTTGATTGCGCCGTAGATCTCCGGCTCATGCTCCTTTTCAAGGTTGATGCACTTGGCGTAGCAGCCGCCCTCAATGTTGAACACGCCGTCGTTGGACCAGCCGTGCTCGTCGTCGCCGATGAGCTTGCGGTTGGGGTCGGCGGAAAGGGTGGTCTTGCCCGTGCCGGACAGACCGAAGAACACGGCGGAGTCGCCGCCGTCGCCGATATTGGCGGAGCAGTGCATGGAGAGGATGCCTTCCTTGGGCAGGACGTAATTCATGACGGAGAAGACGCTCTTCTTTATCTCGCCGGCGTAGCCGGAGCCGCAGATGATGACCTCGTGCGCCTCATAGTCGATGATGATTGCGGCCTCGCTGTGGACGCCGTCGATCTCGGGAATGCACTTGAAGCCGGGCGCGGCATAGATGGTGTAGTCCGGGGCGTAGGAGTCAAGCTGCTCCTCTGTGGGGCGGATGAGAAGCTGATGGATAAAGAGGTTCTGGCTCGCCAGCTCGTTGACGATGCGGAAGCGCTTGGTGTACTTCGGGTCGGCGCCGGCAAAGCCGTCAAACACATAAAGCTCTTTATTCTGGAGATAGGCGAGTATCTTCGCCTTTATGGCGTCAAACTTTGCCTTCTCGATGGGAACGTTGATCTTGCCCCAGGCGATCTCGTCATGGACGGCGGGTGTGTCAACGATGAACTTGTCATCAGGGCTGCGTCCGGTGTACTTGCCTGTCTTGACAACGAGCGCGCCGGTGTCGGACAGTGTGCCTTCACCGCGGCGGAGCGCGGCTTCAACAAGCTGCGCGGGGGCGAGGTTGCGATAGGCGACGCCATTGCCGCCAATACCGAGCTCAATAGGTGCAATTGTTCTCATATAATAAACCCTCCTCATGGTTTTCATTTTGCCAAAATTATATCATTCCGTCAAGGAAGCGTCAAGACGGCTACATGACCAAAACCGCCCGCCGCGAGCCGATCCGGGCACATTGTTTTTGGGCAATTTATATATTATTTTCAGCTTCCGGTGAATTTTCCTATGCCATATGACAATCCAAACGCCAGAAGATCCGCCGCGACGATGCTTGCGCCGGTCGGCGTTTCCAGAAAATATGATGCGATGATGCCGGCAAGAAAGCACGTCACAGATATAACCGCCGCCGACACAACGACGGCGCGGAAGCTTCTGCAAAGGCGCATCGCGGAGAGCGCCGGAAAAATGATAAGGCTGGATATGAGCAGCGCGCCCATCATGCGCATGCCAAGCACCACCGTCACCGCCGTCAGCACAGCAAGGAGCGTGTTGAACACCTCCGTGTTCGTGCCCGTGGCGCGGGAGAAATCCTCGTCGAACGTGACGGCGAAGATGCGCGGGTAGAAGAGCACAAAGAGCGACAGCACCGCCAGCGACAGCACGACGCTGAGCACCGCGTCGTCATGGGAGAGTGAGAGGACGCTGCCGAACATATAGCTTGAGACCTCGGTGTTCATGCCCGTTGTGAGCGACACGGTTATCACGCCGATGGCAAGAGCGCTCGACGATATGATGGCAATGGCGGCATCGCCCTTGACGCGGCTGCTATGCCGCAGGCGCAGCAGAAATATTGCCGCCGCCACGACGACCGGCACCGCAACCGCGAGCGGGGCAAGCCCGAACGCCGACGCGATGGCGAGCGAACCGAAGCCCACGTGCGAAAGCCCGTCGCCGATCATGGAATAGCGCTTCAAAACAAGCGACACACCCAAAAGCGCCGCGCACAGCGACACAAGCACGCCCACGACAAGCGCGCGAAGCATGAAATGATAGGAAAACATGGTGAAAATGGCGCTCATATCGTTTTCCCTCCCAGAAAGCGGCGGGCGAGCGGGCTGGTCTTATACTCCGCCGCCGTGCCGAAGAAAAGCTGGCTGTGCCCGAGATGGAGGATCTTCGTGGCATAGCGCACCGCCTCATGTATATCGTGCGAGACCATTATGACGGCGATGCCGTCGCAGAGGTTGACAAGCTTGATGAGGTTGTACATCTCCTGTGTGGCTATCGGGTCAAGCCCGGTGACAGGCTCGTCCAGCAGCAGCAGCTTCTTTGTTGCGCACAGCGCGCGGGCAAGCAGCACGCGCTGCTGCTGCCCGCCGGAGAGCGTCTGATAGCTTTCGTTTTTCAGCTCCTCTATGCCCATGCGCTCAAGGTTGAGCTCGGCGCGCTCACGCTCCGCCCTGCCGTAGTGCATCCGCCGCCCAAGCGAATTGAGGCAGCCGGAGAGCACGACTTCATACACGCTTGCGGGAAAGTCACGCTGCGCGGCGCTCTGCTGCGGGAGATAGCCTATCTCCGTCGGGCGCAGTCCGTCCCCGGGTTCAATCGTCCCCGCGCTCGGCTTTTTCAGCCCAAGAAGCCCGCGCATCAGCGTGGACTTGCCCGAGCCGTTCTCCCCAACTATGCAGAGATAATCCCCCTGCTCTATTTCAAAATTCACACCCTCGACCACGGTCCTGCCGTCATAGGCAAAGGAGAGGTCTCTGCATCTGAGCAGCGCCATCAGCCTATCGCCTCCTTCAGATTTACAAGATTCTGCTCCATCAGCTCAAGATAGCTCACGCCCTCTGAAAGCTGGGCGGCGGTGACATTGTGGCACGAGTGGAAGAGCAGCTTTTTGCAGCCCGTCTCCTCGCATATTATGTCCGCCATCTTTTCGTTTGAAAACTCAATATAAAAAACCGCAGGAACATGCTCTGCGCGCACCTTGTCTATTAAAAACGCAACCGTGCGCGCGGAAGGCTCCGCGTCGTCGGTGCAGCCCGGAAACGCAGCGTAGTAGTCAAAGCCGTATTCCTCCACAAAATAGCGCACGGGGAAGCGGTCGGCAAAGATGAGCGTGTGGTATTCTGCATTATCCGCCGCAGCGCGAAAGCCCTCGTCCAGCGCGGCAAGCCTGTCCGTATACGCGCGGCAGTTGGCGCGGTAATACTCCGCGCCGTCCGGGTCCAGCGCACACAGCCGCTCGCAGATAACGGCGCATATCTCCATAGCATTGACGGGCGAGGTCCAAACATGCTCGTCATACTCCTCCTCGTGCTCGTCATGCTCATGGTCATGATGCCCGCGGGAGAGAATGCCGCCGGACTGCATCCCCTCGCGCGTCTCCTCCGTGAGCGCATGGACGCATTCGAGCATATATACGCTCTCCGGCACGCGCGAGAGCCCGTCCGTCACGGTGGTAAGCCAGGTCTCGCTCTCGCCGCCGTTGGCGACGAGCAGCGCGCAGCGCTCCAGCAAAAGCACATCCTGCGGCGTCGGCTCATAGCTGTGCGCCTCCGAGCCGGGCGGAACAAGCAGCGTGACATCCACACGCTCCCCGCCGATCTCGTGCGCGAAATCATAGGCGGGAAACACCGTCGCGGCGATCTCAAGCCGCCCGTCCGGGGCAGCGTCCGCCGTTTGTGCGCCGCAGGCGCAGAGCGCCGGCATAAGAGTCAGCAATGGCAGCAGCGCCAAAAGTCTCTTCATTGTCTTCATTATAATATAGTAGTTACCTCTAGTAGTTACCTCAGAATAATTTTTTTAATAATACACCAGATGGCATTGCCCGGTCAAGCCGGAAAGTGCCTGACGAAAAATATTCTCGAATTATGTCAACAAATTTCTCAACCGCTATTGAATTATGTCAACAGATTTGGTATGATAAAATGAAAAGAAATATATGGCTTTAAGAGACGAATTGATATGAACAGTAAAGAGTGGCGCATCCCATTTAAAAAACCGGACATTCCGAAGGAGCTGACAGACGCAGGCTATCCCCCGCTGCTTGCGGCGGTGCTTGCCCTGCGCGGCATAGACACCGCACGCGCCGCCGATGCGATGATACACGGTGGAAGCGAGTGCGTTTACGAGCCGATGCTCATAATGGGCATGGACAAGGCTGCCGGGCGCGTGCGCCGCGCTATTGAAACGCGCGAGCGCGTGGCGGTATACGGTGACTATGATGTGGACGGAATAACCTCCACCTGCCTTCTGACGGATTATCTGCGCTCAAAGGGGCTGGAATGCCGCGCATATATCCCGGACAGAAACGAGGAGGGCTATGGGCTCAACTGCGCGGCGCTGGATGTGCTCAAACGCGAGGACATCACGTTGGTGATAACCGTGGACTGCGGCATAACCGCCGCAGAGGAGACGCGCTACGCCCGCACGCTCGGCATAGACATGGTGATAACCGACCACCATGAGTGCAGATCCGGCGAAGTGCCGGAGGCGGAGGCAGTGATCGACTGCCGGCAGAGCGGCGACACCTACCCAAACCCCAACCTTGCCGGCGTGGGCATGGCGCTAAAGCTCGTGTGCGCGGTGGAGGGCAGCAGCGAAGAGATGCTGCGGCGCTATGCCGATCTCGTTGCCGTGGGCACGGTGGCGGACGTGATGCCCCTGACGGGGGAAAACCGCTATCTCGTGCGTATGGGGCTGAAAAAGCTGGAGGACGACCCGCGCCCTGGCATTGCCGCGATGATGAAGGAGTCCGGCATTGACGCACACAGGCTCACCGCCGCGACGATAGGCTATGCGCTTGCGCCGCGTCTGAACGCCGCAGGGCGGCTGGGTCAGGCGGAGACCGCGGCGAAGCTTCTCATGAGCACGGACGAGGGCGAGGCTGCGGCGCTCGCTGCGGAGCTGTGCGCGCTCAACCGCAAGCGCCAGAGCATCGAGACCGAGATATGGGAGGATGCAACCGCGTGTCTTGCGGGCAAGACCCCTGACGCGCCCATCGTCCTCGCCAGCGACAAGTGGCATCAGGGCGTTATCGGCATTGCCGCCTCCCGCCTTGCCGAGCACTACTCGCTGCCGGCGATCATGATATGCCTCAACGGCGATGCGGGCAAGGGCTCATGCCGCAGCTTCGGAGGGTTCAACCTTTTCGAGGCATTATCCGCCTGCTCGCAGCACCTTCTCGGCTTCGGCGGGCACGCGCTCGCCGCGGGGCTGAACATCAGCCGCGACAAGCTGGACGATTTTCGCGCCGCACTCGCGGAATACTATAAAGCAAACAAGCCCGACGCCCTGCCGGAGGTGCAGTGCGATCTTCTGATAAACGACCCGAAGCTGCTCGGCATCGACAGCGTCCGCTCGCTCGATCTTCTGGAGCCTTACGGCAACGGCAACCCCAAGCCCATCATGTGCATAAGCGGCGCTCTGCTGGAGAGCGCGAGCGCCGTGGGCGGCGGGAGGCATCTGCGCATACGCGCGGTGCTGGACGGGGCGCACTTTGAAGGGATATTCTTCTCTCACACGGCGCAGGAGCTCGGCATACGTGAGGGCGAGCTTATCGACGTGGCGTTCTGCCCGCAGATCAACGAATTTCGCGGTCACGTTTCGGTGCAGCTTCTCATATGCGCGCTGAGGGCGCACGACGCGCTGCCGCTGTGCGCCGCCATTCTCAACGCGGACACTTCCGCGATGTATGCCGCGGCGCGCTATTGCCCGAACAGGGCGGACTTCATCCGCGTATGGCGCGCCATAGGCAAAAACTTCATCGCCGGTGACAGCGTCTCAGCAATCACAGGGCAGTGCATCCCGGATATGCAGCCGGAAAAATTCTGCCTGTGCCTGATGGTGCTGCTGGAAACGGGGCTGCTGAAAAGCGAGAGCGGCAGTATATACGGCGCGCGCTGCTCCGCGATAAACGGCAAGGCGGATCTTGAAGCCACGCGGCTTATACGTGCGCTCAGGCAGGCGATGTGAGAGGTGAAAATATGGCAGAGAACGAAATGAAACCAGCCGCCGCGCCGCAGGCGGTCGAACCCGGGCAGGTGCTCGATCCAGACAAAATGTATGCCGAGCTTGAAAAGAAGATAAAGGAAAGCGGGCACCAGATGGATCTGGGGCGCATACGCGCGGCGTATGACACGGCGTGCATGGCGCACTCCGGGCAGAAACGGCGCGACGGCTCGCCTTATGTGACGCACTGCGTCGCCGCGGCGGAGATCACCGTGGATATGGGGCTGGACGAGGATTCCATCGTCGCCGCACTTCTGCACGATGTTATTGAGGACACGAATCTCACCCATGCAGATATTGCCCGCCAGTTCGGCGAGCCGGTGGCGGACATCGTGGAGGGCGTGACAAAGCTGACGCGCGTGCAGTACACCAGCAAGGAAGACGAGCAGATGGAAAACCTGCGCAAGATGCTCATGGCAATGGCGAAGGACATCCGCGTCATACTCATCAAGATCGCCGACCGGCTGCACAACATGCGCACCATGGCGTACCAGACGCCGGAAAAGCAGCGGATAAAGTCGCTGGAAACGATGGAGATCTACGCGCCCATCGCGCACCGCCTCGGCATGCAGCGGGCGAAGTGGGAGCTGGAGGATCTGTCGCTGCAATACCTTGATCCCACCGGATACGAGGAGATCACCCGCTCGCTCGAAGAGAAAATGCCGATACTGGAGGACTTCATGTCCTCCATGGAGCAGAAAATCCAAAAGCGCCTTGACGCCGAGGGCATAGACGCGACCATCTACTGCCGGATAAAGCACGTATACAGCATTTACCGCAAGATGTACGCGCAGAATCTCAGCATGAACGGCATATTTGACCTCTGCGCTTTCCGCGTCATCGTTGACACCATACCCGACTGTTATAACGTTCTCGGCGTTATCCACGATATGTTCAAGCCCGTGCCGGGGCGCTTCAAGGATTATATATCCACGCCGAAGCCTAACATGTACCAGAGCGTACACACAACGGTCATCGGCTCAGAGGGCATCCCGTTCGAGGTTCAGATACGCACATGGGAAATGCACCACACGGCGGAGTACGGCATTGCCGCGCACTGGAAGTATAAAATGGGCGACGGCAGCGCCGTCGTGAAAAGCGGGGACGAGGACAAGTTCGCCTGGGTGCGCCGTCTGCTCGAAAGCCAGCAGGACTCCGACGCGACGGACTTTTTCCATAATCTCAAAATAGACATGTTCTCCGACGAGGTGTTCGTGTTCTCCCCAAAGGGCGACGTGATAAACCTCCCTGCCGGCGCAACGCCCATAGATTTCGCCTATTCCATCCACTCCGACGTCGGCAATCACATGGTCGGCGCGACCGTCAACGGGCGCATCGTCACGTATGACCACACGCTGCAAAACGGCGATATTGTGGAAATACGCACGTCAAAATCCGCCCCCGGGCCGAGCCGCGACTGGCTGAACATGGCGAAAAGCGGTTCTGCACGCACAAAGATAAAGCAGTGGTTCAAGAAAGAGCGCCGCGAGGAAAACATCATACGCGGGCGTTCCATGCTTGAGGATGAGCTGCGCCACAACGACATTTCGCTCGACGACGCGCTCGACGAGGAGGTGATCTCGCCCATACTCAAGCGCCTGTCGTTTGCCGGCACGGACGATCTCTACGCCGCGATAGGCTACGGCGGCGTGACGGCGCAGCGCGTGGCAAACCGCCTGAAGGACGAGCTGACGCGCCTGAACGCGAAGACGGACAAGAAGACCGTCGTCGATAAGATGTCCGAGGCGGCGGAACGGCGCGAGCAGACCGCACAGAAGCAAGGCAAGGCGGTGCACGGCATACTGGTGGAGGGACTGTCCAACTGCCTTGTAAAGTTTTCGCGCTGCTGCACCCCGGTTCCGGGAGACGACATTGTCGGCTTCATCACGCGCGGGCAGGGCGTGTCCATCCACCGGCGCGACTGTGAGAATTACCACAAGCGTCTCCTGCAGCCGGAGAACGAAGGGCGCTGGGTCAACGTCTCCTGGGCGCGCGAGATATCCGACAGCTATGTCACCACTATTATAATAGTGGCAAAGGATCGCTCCGCGCTTCTGATGGACATTGCCACCGTGCTCAACAGCCTCAATGCAAAGGTGCGAAACCTCTCCGCGCGCGACAATGCCGCCGGGATAGGCATATGCACCATCACGCTTGAAGTAAAGAGCGCGGCCGAGCTGAAATACATCATGGCGCGGCTGACGAGCGTGCCCGGCGTGACGCAGGTGACAAGAAACGGAAAAGAGTAAATTATTTATAAAGGAGACCACAGCATATGCGGGCAGTAGTAACGCGCGTGCGCTCGGCGTCGGTCGAGATCGCGGGCAGGATAAACGGAGAGATCGGGCAGGGCTTTCTGGTGCTGCTGGGCGTGCACGGCGACGACACCGAGCGCGAGGCGGAGAAGATAGCCGACAAGATATGCGGGCTGCGCGTGTTTGACGATGCGGACGGCAAAATCAACCTCAACCCCATCGACGCGGGCTGTCCCAATCTTCTCATCATCAGCCAGTTCACGCTTTTTGCCGACTGCAAGTCACGCCGCCCCGGCTTTTCCAAGGCGGCGCGCCCGGATAAGGCAATACCACTCTACGAAAAGGTCATTGAGCTGTGCCGCGCGCGCGGCTTTAATGTACAGACCGGCATTTTCGCCGCGGAGATGCTGGTCGAGTCCGTCAACGACGGACCTATCACAATAATTCTGGACACGAAGGAGCTTTGAACCATGCTTATAAAAACCTTACCAGTCGGGCAGTTTGAAACCAACTGCTATGTTGTGACAAACGAAGACACTCTCGAATGCGTCGTGATCGACCCGGGCGACGAGAGCAACACCATTCTTGACTACCTTGAGGACAACCATCTCAAATGCAAAGCCATCTTCCTCACGCACGGGCACTTTGACCATGTGGGCGCGGCGGCGGCAGTTGCGGAGGAGACAGGCGCGCCGGTGTATATGAACGCGCTGGATGAGGCAAAGAACGGTTCGTCCCTGCACTATCCGTTCTCCCTGCCCGCAAACGGGCGGCATTACGCCGGCGGCGATGTTATCGACGCTGCGGGGCTGCGCTTTGAGGTTATCGCAACGCCGGGTCACACGCCCGGCGGCGTGACGCTGCGCTGCGGTAACGCCCTCTTTGTGGGAGATACGCTTTTCAAGGGCAGCTGCGGGCGCACCGATCTTCCCGGCGGCAGCATGGAGCAGGAGCTCCAGTCCTTGAAAACCCTCTGCTCCCTCCCCGGCGACTACGAGGTCTACCCCGGGCATATGGACCCCACCACGCTTGAGCGCGAGCGGCTTTTCAACTACTACTGCCGCGAGGCTATGAGCCGGTGACACTATTTGTGACAGGGAACTTTTGACGCGGCGGCGCAGCCGTAACGGCCGGGCGCCGGTTCGGAAAAACAAACTATATATGAAATATGAGGTAAACAGCCATGAAAGAGCCCGCTCTTGTTATCCTTGCCGCAGGCATGGGCAGCCGCTTCGGCGGTCTCAAGCAGATAACCCCGGTTGACGATTTCGGTCATGCCATTATAGATTTTTCGCTTTTCGACGCTTACCGCGCCGGTTTTCGCAAGGTTGTGTTTATTATAAAGCATGAGATAGAGGACGACTTCAAAGCCATCGTCGGACGCCGCGCGGAGAAGTATTTCGACGTGAAGTACGTTTTCCAGCAGCTTGACCGCCTGCCCGCGGGGTATTCCGTGCCCGAGGGGCGCGTGAAGCCGTGGGGCACGGGGCACGCCGTCATGTGCGCCGCCGACGCCGTGGACGGTCCTTTCGCCGTCATCAATGCCGACGATTTTTACGGGCGCACGGCGTACACCGCGCTTTACGACTATCTGACCTCCGGCAAGCCCGACAACGAGCACGCCATGGTCGCCTACCTTCTGCGCAACACCGTCACAGAGAGCGGGCATGTCGCGCGCGGCATCTGCCAGGTGGAAAACGGGCTGCTCACGGACGTGGTGGAGCGCACGCACATTGAAAAACGCGGCAGCGACGGCGCATATACCGAAGACGGCACAACGTTTGTCCCGCTGTCCGGCGAGACGCTCGTGTCCATGAACTGCTGGGGCTTCTCCCATTCGATGATGGACGAGCTTATAAAGCGCTTCCCCGCATGGCTGGATGAGAATCTGCCGAAAAACCCGCTCAAGTGCGAGTATTTCCTGCCGTTTGTGGCAAACGCCCTCATAAAGGACGGCGAGGGCAGCGTGCGCGTGCTCAACTGTCATGAGACATGGTACGGCATCACATATAAGGACGATCTTGCACCGTTCAGGGCCGCCGTCGCGCGCATGCGCGCCGATGGCATATACCCCGAGCGTCTGCTTGATTGACGCAGCGCATTCAACGTCACATATAAAGCCATATAAAAACAACAAACAGATAAAAAGGAGGATTGGAAGGCGCGCGCATCGCGTCCTGCGCAATGAGCGGCGCTGACCGAAAAAACTATGAAGGTACTGGTAACGGGCGGTGCAGGGTACATAGGAAGCCACACCTGCGTGGAGCTTTTGAACAAGGGCATGGAGGTCGTCGTGATAGACAACCTCGTCAATTCCAAGGCGAAGGCGATAGAGCGCGTGGAGGAGATAACCGGCAAGCATGTCGATTTCTACGCCGAGGATGTGCGCAGCCGCAAAGTGCTCGACGAGATATTCGACAGGCATGACATCAACTGCGTCATCCACTTTGCCGGGCTGAAGGCTGTGGGCGAATCCGTGCACATGCCGCTGGAGTATTACGACAACAACCTCTTCTCCACCGTGACGCTGTGCGAGGCGATGCGCGATCACGGCGTGAAGAACTTTGTGTTCTCCTCCTCGGCGACGGTCTACTCCGCCGACAACAGCATGCCGCTGCGCGAAACCTCGCACACCGGTATGTGCACCAACCCCTACGGCTGGACAAAGTACATGAACGAGCAGATCCTCCGCGACTCCGCCAAGGCGATAGACGACTGGTCCGTCGTGCTGCTGCGCTACTTCAACCCCATCGGCGCGCACGAGAGCGGTCTAATCGGCGAGGATCCCCAGGGCATCCCCAACAATCTCATGCCTTATATCTCCCAGGTCGCCATCGGGCGGCTGGATCACCTGAACGTCTTCGGCGGCGATTATGACACCCCCGACGGCACGGGCGTGCGCGACTATATCCACGTCGTCGATCTGGCGCGCGGTCACGTCGCAGCAATAGAGTATATGCAGACCCACCGCGGGGAAAGCGTTTTCAACCTCGGCACGGGCGTAGGGTACAGCGTGCTGGACATGGTCAAGGCATTCGAGCGCGTCACGGGCAAGCATATCCCCTATAAGATCGTCGCGCGCCGCCCCGGCGACCTCGCCACGGTCTATGCCAGCCCCGACAAGAGCGCGGAGATCCTCGGCTGGAGAGCGGAGCACGACCTTGACGATATGTGCCGCGATACCTGGGCATGGCAGACGAAAAACCCTATGGGCTACGACAGCTGACAGCCTGATTTTGTCAAATTGGCGCATTGCATAAAAGCGCGCAGTCAGGTCTACATAATTTATTGAAATTTTTCTGTAATTTTTCGATTCTTTTTGTAAAATACCTCTTGCAATTTGTTTGAACTTGTAGTAATATTGTAACCGAATCATGGGGAACATATAGCGCTGTTATTCGTCACAAGCAGCAAGAGGCAAAAATGTCAGGAGAGAACAAAATGAAAAAAAGAATGATAAGCTTGCTGCTGACTGTGCTCATGATGGCGGCAATGGTCGCGGCAATAACGGTAACGGCATCCGCCGAGCCGACGGTCACGATCGTGACCGTGGCAAAGGGCGACACGGTTATCAGCATCTGCAAAAAGTACGGCTTTGATTACTACAGCTACAAAAAGATCGTC
This sequence comes from Clostridiales bacterium UBA5888, assembly GCA_002431965.1. Taxonomy (GTDB): domain Bacteria; phylum Bacillota; class Clostridia; order Oscillospirales; family Oscillospiraceae; genus Limivicinus. The sequence goes on along the minus strand of DJEW01000026.1, from coordinate 15,924 downwards.
ATGGCGCTCAACGGCGTGAGCGACGAGAGTGAATTCAGCAAGATCAAGGTCGGCGGGCAGTTTGCCGTTCCGGTGTCGGAGGCTGCGGCAAAGACGCTTTCCGCCGCCGCCGCATCGGTCACCATCACTCCGTCCAGCTCCCAGACCGCCGCAGGCACGACTTCTGCAAGCAAAGAGCCCGGCATGGCCACGCAGATCCTCGGCGGCGACACCGTAGGCTACTACATTGTCAACTACCAGGTGCAGAGCGGAGACACGATAAACAGCATCTACAAGGGCTGGGGCATCGGCTACAAGACCTACACAAATCAGATCCTCGCCCTCAACAACATCTCCGGCTTCAACAAGATCGGCGTCGGCAAGCAGCTTCTTCTGCCCACGACCGTCGCCGCGACCGGCACGGATGTGCGCTACAGCGTTATGAAGCACGTGATGAAATCCGGCGAGACGGTTTATAACGTCGTCACCACAGGCTACGGTCTGGATTTCAACGTGAATCAGGATATGCTGAAAATAGTCAACGGGAAGGATAATCTCGCCGCGTTCAAGGTCGGCGAGGCGCTGTATATCCCGATCAGCGGCGTCGTCACCATCGACGGCACGACCGCCGCCTCAACAAAGTAAGCCCGGCGCACCCAACGCGCTGAAAAGAGCGAGGGTCGAGCTTAACATTTATATTAGGATCTGCTCGGAGGGCTGCCTGAAAGACAGCCCCGGGCGGGAAAAAGGTTCAGCAAAATTACGACCCGGCAAGGGTCGGTTAGGGGGAGCAAAAACATGAAAAAACGGCTCATCAGTTTCATAATGATGCTGGTTATGCTCGTTTCCCTGTTCTCGGTGTTTGCCACGACTGCATCCGCCGACGCGCAGGTCACCACTGTGACCGTCGCAAAGGGAGACACGGTTCTCAGCATCTGTCAGGCGAAGGGTATAGATTTCTATACCTATAAAAACCTGATCATGAAGCTCAACGGCTTCACGAGCGACAGCGCATTCAACCACATCTCCGTCGGCACGCAGCTCAGCCTGCCCGTCAGCAATCAGGCGGCGGCTGCGCTCGCAAAGGGCGGCATTTCGTCCGCCGCGGCCGGCACGACAGTCGCCGGCACGACCTCCGGCGGTCTCACGACCGGCACGGTCTCCTCTCTGCCCTCCGGCGACCACGTGGCGTACTACCTCGCCACCTACACCATCCAGAAGGGCGAGACCATCGGCGGTATCTACGCCAGATGGGGACTGAGCTACAAGACGTATGAAAACCAGATCGTCAAGCTCAATAACCTCCGCAGCATCAACGCCATTCAGGCCGGAAAGACCCTTCTTCTGCCCACGACCAACCCCTCTCTCCCGGGCTCAACCTACACCACCGTCATGGCGCACGCCATGCGCGCCGGTGAGAGCGCTTACAACATCGTCTGCGCGGATTACGGTCTGAACTACAACAGCGCACAGGCAATGCTCCAGACGCTCAACAACAGGACGAACCTCGGCTCGTTCCGCGTGGGTGAGCTTCTGTACATACCCGTTTCCGGCGTTGTGTCCGTCAGCAACAACGTCACCGGCGGCACGACCGGCGGCGGCACGACCACCGGCACGGTCAGCAGCTCCGGCTACTATAACCTCGTCAGCGAGACGCCGAAAAACGGCAGCTTTGACCTTCAGGTCAGCGGCAAGAGCGTCAAGACCGCTGCCGCAGGTCAGGTCGTCAGCATCGTCCCCGTTCCCGACACGGGCTACGCGGTCGATACGATAAAGGTCTCCAAGGTCGGCGACACCGCCACCACCACGACCGTCAACAACAACAGCTTTGTCATGCCCGCCTACTCTGCCATCGTCAGCGTCACCTTCAAGCAGGCAAAGCAGTCCGAGATCACGATCGACGAATCCTCCAACGGCGGCATTGTCGCCATGGTCGATAACACCCCCGTCAGCAAGGCATACGCCGGCACGCAGGTCACCGTGAAGACCACCCCTGCGGCAGGCTTCATGCTCGACTATATAAGGGTCACATATAATGACTACCGTGACTCCGTGGCAGTGGAAAACGGCAAGTTCACCATGCCCAACTTCCCCGTAACGGTCACGGCGAAGTTCAAGATCGACCCCGACTATAACCCCACAAAGGGCAGCAGGATATTCACCGACGTCACTAACGCCACCATCACCGCAAAGATCGGCGACACCGTGACCGAATATGCAAAGCCCGGCGAGCGCGTCACTCTCACCGTCACGCCGAACGCCAACTATGTTCTCGAGTCCATCAAGGTCTACACCAGCGACTTCAGCAAGACCATCGCACTTGACAAGATGAGCTTTGACATGCCGGACGGTCCCGTCACCGTCGTCGCCGTGGTCAAGCCCACTTCCAGCGCGAAGTTCGCCATCAACGTCGCGGAGAACCCCGACGGCAAGGTGAAGATCACGGTTGACGGCAAGGAGGTCACCTCCGCATCTCCCGGACAGACCGTCAAGGTGGAAGGCAGCTCGTCCAAGGCTTATTACTACTACCTCACCACTGTCACCAAGGTCGGCGACAGTAGCACCATCATCAACCTCGGCGAGGGCAACACCTTCACCATGCCCGATTACGCCGTCAATGTCAACGTCAAGTTCTACGTTTACCACCGCGTTGTGCTCGACAGCGCAAACGGCGCGCTCGGCTCGTTCAACGTCACGGCTGACGGCGGCGCTGTCATCACGAGCTGCGGAGCAGGCGTGAAGCTGCACGTGAACACCTGGGGCATCAAGAACGGATACTCCGCCGGCACCATCACCCTCTATTACGCCGACGGCAGCAGCTACGCCCTTGTAAACACCAACGAATTCGTCATGCCCGACTGCGACGTGCGCGTGCGCGTGGACTTCAAGCAGTCCGTCAAGCTTGTGGGGCATCCCGCATACGGCAACAACCCGCTCTACGGCGACGACAAGTGCCCGAGCTGGGGCAACAGCTACACCGTGCTCGGCCGCACGCTCAGCGACAAGGCGGGCACCGAGGGGCAGACAGTTGAAATGTGGGCCGCCGGCGGCAGCACCGTCGTCGTGAAGCCGGCTGCAAACATCGGCTACGTGCTTGACAAGATCTACTACACCTATGACGGCGTCCAGCATGACGCATACTGGAACGCACAGACCGGCAACTGGCAGTTCGAGCTTCCCAAGCTCGGCGAGGGTCTCTCCAACAACCGCGTCGATCTGTTCGTCAAGTTCAGGGAGATCGCCAGCTACAAGATAACCTCCAATCCGCTCGACAAGGATAACACCTGGGGCACGGTCGATTACATGACCTCCCTCGGCTACACCGACAGTGTCGCGGCAAGCTCCAAGGTCTGGATCCGCGCGTTCCCGAAGAGCGAGTACACGCTTGACTGGAACAAGGTCAGGATACTTGACACCGCCACGGGCGAGGACATCACCGTCAAGTGCAGCTTTGACCCCATTGACAACAGCTTCGTGATGCCGGCGCAGGACGTCACCGTTGACTTCACCGGTGCCGTCACCAACCTCATGCACAGCATCTGGTATCAGCGCATCAGCTCCGAAGGCACCAACACCGCAAAGGGCATCATCAAGTGCACCATCGACAATGTCACCTACACCGACTTCACCGGCATGAACGGCATGGGTCAGCTGCTCAACCCGAGCAAGTCACCGCTGTATGTCAAGGCCGGCACGAGCGTCATCATCGCCCACGAATCCCTCCCCGGCTACTATCTCCAGGAGATAAAGGTCGAGACGAACACCACGCACGAGGCTGTCAAGGTCACTCAGCTCACCGAGACCACCTGCTGCTTCACCATGCCTCTTGAGGACGTCACCATCACGCCCGTCTACACGGACGATTACTTCTCCGTCATCGCAAAGCCCTCCGCGAACGGCACTTACACTGTGCCCGACAACGCGAAGCTTGTTCCGGGCGCAGAGATCACCGACATCAAGCCCGCAGCGGGTTATGAGCTTGACGGCGTCTACATGAGCTACACCGACGCAAACGGTCTGCTCGTCGAGAAGGAGATCGAGCCCGATTCCGACGGCAGGTACTTTGCAAAGCCCAACGGTCTGCCGCAGAGCGCGGTCACCGTCGAGGTCAGATTCGCGCCCATCTCTCAGGCGCTGAACATCATCTATGAATTCGGTGCTGACGAGGGCAGCGTGAGCGCCTCCAACAGCTACAAGGTTGACGTTTTCGTTGACGGCGTGCAGCAGGAGATCACGCGCAACACCGGCAAGGATTCCAAGGCGTATCAGCAGGATACCATCACAAACGGCATCGGAACAGGCAAGACGGTCGTTCTGCGTGAGGTTGCCAGCGGCAAGGACGAGCGCTTCGAGATAAAGAACATCTGGGTGCTCTATAACGACAACAAGGATGCGGCAGCGCTCTACACCAACGGCGATTACTACTTCACCATGCCCAGCGTTGAGAGCGGCGCATGCGAGATCCACGTGCGCTACGCCCTCAAGAACAGCGACAAGTATGCGCTTGACGCCAGCGTTGCAGGCGGCGCGACCATCGCCGGGCTTAACGAGCTTACGCCCAACAGCACGTCGGCAACAGCCTCCGTCGGCATCGGCAGACTGAACACGATCAAGGTGTCGGCTACGTCCCCTGTAAACACTGATGCATATGTCACATACACCGACAACAACGGCGTTGAGCAGAAGATCACTGTTGAGGGTGTGGTCAACAGTGGCGGACTGGTAGAGTTCACCTTCGGCGATTCCGAGCATCTCCCCGCGATCACCAGCGCGCCCAAGTCAGACGTCACGTTCAGCTACGATCCCAGCGGGAAGCAGGTAACTGTCACTGCCCGCGAGGGTGCGCCTGCGATAACCGTTACCGGCTCGCAGACTCAGAGCAGCACTGTCACCGTGGCAGCCGCTGACGGCCGCACCATCAAGAGTGTGACACTGTACAAAGCAGGTACCGATGAAAAATACAGCAGCAATGCCACCATAGCCGGAGGCGGCAAATCGGCAAGCTTCCAGCTTACCGCAGACAGCGTTGAAGTTCAGCTTGAGCTTGTTTCTCAGGCAGCCATCACCCTCACAACCGAGGGTGACGGCACCGCCGCTATGAGTGTCGGCGATAGAGAGCTGACCGGCACCGGCGACAGCGCAGATGTAGGCGCTTGCATCACTGTCAACACCAAAGCCAATGATGATACCTACGACGTAGGATCCAGCATCAAGGTCGAGATAGACGGCAAGGAGCTTGATGAAGCCAAAATCACCGATTATGAGAACGGCACGTATCAGTTCATCGTTCCTGCCGACGCCAAGGAAATAGACGTCACCGTGACCTTCGCGCCGAATAAGCACAAGGTCGAGGTTGAAGGAGATACTTCGGTCATCCTCAAGGTCGGCGGCAAGAAAGTCAAGACCGTCGCCAGCGGAGACACGCTTCTCGTGTGCCCGCCGGACGGCAAGAGGATCGCCAGCCTGACGCATTCCTACACCGCATTTGTTGACAGCGAGGATGTCACGGTAGACGGCAACACCGCAGAGAAGCAGCGCGCATGGGAAAAGAACAAGGACGGCACGAATAACACGAACGGCTATATCGAGATCAAGCTCGACAAGCCCATCAAGGTCGGAGAAAATGTCACCATCAATGTGACCCTTGCGGATGCACCCAAGACGGCTGCCGCGCCCGCGGCTTCCGCCCCGGTTGTCGTGACCGATGCTCTGCCCTCTCCCTCCGCCGCTTCTGTTCCGGCTCCCGATGCTGACGCCGACAGCGGCTACCTCACCCTGGGCTGAGCCAACTGAAAAGCTAATTTCCTATCCCCCTAATATAAAACGAAAGGCACCCTGCCACAAACAGGGTGTCTTTTGTTGCGTATATGCCGCATATATTCAGACTGTCAAAAAACAAAGCTTTAAGGTCAGATAGCTGAGCAGCGGGGGGAGCTTGAGGGGGGCAAGACCCGCCTCAAATC
>DJEW01000026.1:0-9920 GCA_002431965.1 Clostridiales bacterium UBA5888 | reverse complement strand
CCGTCGAAAGCCTTGATATATCAGGGCTTTCGGTAACAGCATTTTGAACACTTTCAAAATGCTCGGCGGAAAGCGCGGTCAAAAAAGTCCTGTGAGGTCTTTTTTGACAAGCTTAAGCGGCAGGCGCTCTGTGCGCCTGCCGCCTGTGTGTTATTGTGTGTTCTGGTTGTTCTTTTTTTACTCCGCGCCCTGAAGGTCAAGGAAGGAGCGCATAGGCTCGATATGGATATGCTCATACCCGCCCGAGCACTCGCCGTCAAGCGCCCAGTAGAGATCCGGGGCGTTGTCAACGTCAATGGACGCCGCCTGGAAGAACGTGATGAACGGGTTTGTGTAATCCTGATTGAGTATGGCGGTGATGATGGAGTTGAGATCGAATATCGTCTCCGGCATTTTCACAAGGATGACCTCAAACAGCCCGTCCGCTGTGTTGACAAGGCTGCCGGGCAGCTCTATCGTTCCCGCGATTGAGGTGGTGTTGCAGACCGCGCCGAAAATATAATCCCCCTCATACGTCACGCCGTTCGCCGTCATGCGCACATGCTCCGGCTTTATTTTGTAAACGTCCTTTATCGCGTCAAGGATATACGCCGTGTGACCCAACGCGTTTTTCATTTTCTGATCCGTCGTGTACGACAGCCACGAAAAAGCCCCGAACGCCGCCACGTAGGAGAAAAACTGCTCGCCGAAGCGCCCGATGTCGTACCGCCGGCGCTTGCCCGCCGCGATACGCGCCGCGGCCGTGGGAATGTCCGTGCTGAGCTTGTGGGAGTTGGCAAAATCATTTGTGCTGCCGCAGGGAATGTAGCCCAGCGGAACGTCGAGATTTTCTCTCGCAAGCCCCGTGAGCACCTCGTTGAGCGTTCCGTCGCCGCCGGTGCAGCAGATGAGCCGCTGCCCTGCGCCGTAGCGCTGCACAAACTCAGTCGCCTCGCCGCGGCGGGAGGTGATGAACGTGCTGACCATATAGCCCGCATCCATCAGCTTGCGGATGATGTCCGGGATATAGCGCAGGACGAGCCTTTTCCCGGAGACGGGGTTGATGATAAGCATCGCCGGTTTATCAAGCGGTGTGGATGCAGTGGTCATTTTTTACTCCTTCCTGTGCGTTGAAGCGCGCCGTGCCGTGGTTTGTGCTTATCTTATCTTGAAAGCGTCGTGAATCCGAAAATGAAAAGGCAGATATACGCCGTGGGGATGGAGAAGAGCAGGCTGTCCGCGCGGTCGAACATGCCGCCGTGTCCGGGGATAAGGTTGGAGAAGTCCTTCACGCCTATCATGCGCTTTATAAGCGACTCCGCCAGATCGCCGATCTGCCCCATGGTCGAAGCGACGGCGCAGGTCAGCACGCACAGCCACAGCGGAATGCCGGTGCATAGCCCGGGGATGAAATAGATTATCACGCCCGTGACGAGCGAGGAGAGGAAGCCGCACACGCAGCCCTCCACGGTCTTGTTCGGGCTGACGTCGGGCGCGACATGGCGCCTGCCGAAGCGCTTGCCGCCGAAGAGGGCGAAGCTGTCGCACACCCATGTTGCAAAGCATGCCAGCACAAGCACGTCCAGCCAGTTCGGGCTGACGGAGATCATCATCAGCAGTCCGAAGAGAAAGCTGGGGTATGCAAGCCCCATAATGGTGTACACCGCGCCGTCGCCGGATACCCGGTGGCGGATGATGCCGTCGAACAGTGCGAGGTAGATGCTGCCCGCCATGCAGGCGATATAGGCGATCGCCCCGGCATGGAAGAGCGTGAGCAGCGCCTGCGCCGCCACATAGGTGTACATCACCCACGCGCCGCAGTAGACGTTCAGCTTCTCGTAATTATGGCTCAGCTCGAAGGCGCAGAGTATGCCGGCGGCGGCGAAAAACAGCACCCTTGTCGCCTCGGACAGGAAAACGCAGGTAAACGCTATTGCCAGCATCACTATCGCGGAAATCACTCTTTTTTTCATCTTATCCCTCTTCCGCCTCGTCGGCAGATCCCTTAAAATTTGTTTAATATGATGTAACTATATCATATTTTCTGCTCGCGCTCAATAAGGAGCTTTCAGATTTTACCCAATTGTCCCGCCGTCAATACCATTTTTAACACTTTGTTAACCGGTGGCGTGAGGTCATGAATTTCGTGTTGTGCGCAGGCGGGAGCTGTGCTATTATTATGATATAAATGACGATCCGCGCAAAAACGACCGACCAGGGGGCAATTCAACATGTACAAAGACAGGAAAATTTTTCTCGCGCAGTCTGACATAAACCTTTATCTGCTGCCGCAGATGGCAAACCGCCACGGGCTCATCGCCGGCGCGACCGGCACCGGCAAGACCGTCACCATGAAGGTGATGGCGGAGTCGTTCTCTGACATGGGCGTGCCGGTGTTCATGGCGGACATAAAGGGCGATCTGTCGGGTATGTGCCGCCGCGGCAAGGACAGTGCCGATATGCGCGCGCGCATAGAGCGCTTCGGGCTTGACGGCTTTGAATACCGCGCCTACCCCACCCGCTTCTGGGATATTTTCGGCGAGAACGGCATACCCGTGCGCGTGGCGGTGTCGGAGATGGGACCGGTGCTGCTGTCGCGGCTGCTCGGGCTGACGGAGGTTCAGCAGGGCGTGCTGAACATTGTGTTCCGCGTGGCGGACGACAACGATCTGCTGCTTATCGACCTGAAGGATCTGCGCGCGATGGTACAGTTTGTGGGGGAGCACCGCGCAGAGTACACCACACTCTACGGCAATGTTTCCTCGGCAAGCATCGGCGCTATACAGCGGGCGCTGCTCGCCTTTGAGGACGAGGGCGGCAAGACATTTTTCGGCGAGCCGTCGCTGAACATAAAGGACTGGATGCGCACCGACTCTGACGGGCGCGGATATATAAACATCCTCTCCTCCCAGCGTCTTGTCAGCAGCCCGACGGTGTACGGCACGTTTCTGCTGTGGATGCTGACGGAGCTTTTCGAGAAGCTGCCCGAGGTCGGCGATCTTGAGAAGCCGCGCATGATATTCTTCTTTGACGAGGCGAACCTGCTGTTCTCCGACTGTCCCAAGGCGCTTATACAAAAGATCGTGCAGGTCGTCAAGCTCATACGCTCCAAGGGCGTCGGCGTGTACTTCATAAGCCAGAGCCCGTCCGACATTCCAAACGACGTGCTCGCCCAGCTCTCAAACCGCGTGCAGCACGCGCTGCGCGCCTATACCCCTGCCGAGCAGAAGGCCGTGCGCGCCGCGGCGAGCGCGTTCCGCGCGAACAAAAGCTTCGACACCGAGCGGGCGCTGATGGAGCTTGGCGTCGGTGAGGCGCTGGTCAGCTTCCTTGACGCAGATGGCATACCCACCGTGGTCGAGCGCGCGCACATTCTCCCGCCGCAGAGCCTTATAGGTCCTGCCGAGGATGGCGCTGTGGAAAAGATCGTCGCTGCGGACGAATTCGACCTCAAGTACCGCGACAGTGTTGACCGGGAGTCCGCGTATGAAATAATCACCGCCGCCAACGAGGAGCTGGAGCGCCAGCGCATCGAGGCGGAGGAAGCCGCCGCTGCGGAAAAGCAGCGGCAGAAGGAGGAGGCGGCAGCCGAGAAAGCCCGCCTCAAAGAGGAGGCGGCGGTCGAAAAGGCGCGGCTGAAAGCGGAGGCCGCGGCAGAGAAAGCCCGTCTCAGGGAAGAAGCCGCCGCCGAGAAGGCGCGTGAGAAGGAAGCCGCCGCGAAGAAAAAGGTCGCACAGCGCGCCGTCACAAACGCCGCGTCGTCCGTCGCGTCCTCACTGAGCACAAACCTTGTCAACTCCGTGCTCGGCGGGCGGAAAAAGAGCGCTTCCGCCATTGCCGGTCAGGCGGCGAGAAGCGCGCTCAGCTCCGTCGCGCGCTCCGGTTCGTCCGCCATCATCCGCGGACTGTTCGGCACGAAGAAGTAAGGTAACTCATATATGCAAAATCTCCCGCCGGGTGTCCGGCGGGAGATCGCTATTATATACGCTTTACTTCTTTGCCTTGCCCTTGATGTACTCGTCGATGCTCTTTGCGCCGGCCTTGCCCGCGCCCATCGCGAGGATGACGGTGGCAGCACCGGTGACGGCGTCGCCGCCGGCGAAAACGCCCTCGCGCGCGGTCACGCCGCCCTCGTCGGCCTCAATGCCGCCCTTGCGGGTGAAGGTCAGACCCTCGGTCGTGTTGCGGATGAGGGGGTTGGGGCTTGTGCCGATGGCGATGATGACAGCGTCAACATCAAGAATCCAGTTGCTGCCCTCAACGGGGACGGGCTTGCGGCGTCCCTTCTCGTCCGGCTCGCCAAGCTCCTGCTTTTGAAGCTCTATACCGGTGACGTGTCCGTCCTCGCCCGCGTGGATCGCCACGGGGTTATTCAGCAGACGGAACTCGATGCCCTCGGCCTCGGCATGCTCGACCTCTTCCTTACGCGCGGGAAGCTCGTCCTTGCCGCGGCGGTAGGCAATATATACATGCTCCGCACCCAGGCGCTTTGCCACGCGCGCCGCGTCCATCGCCACGTTGCCCGCGCCGACGACGCAGACATTGTGGAAGTGCTTGATGGGTGTGTCGTAATCGTCGCGGTACGCTTTCATGAGGTTGACGCGGGTGAGAAGCTCATTTGCGGAATATACGCCCAGCAGGTTCTCACCGGGGATGTGCAGAAACTGCGGCAGACCCGCGCCGGAGCCGATGAACACGGCCTCATAGCCGTCCTCAAAAAGCTCGTCCACGGTCTCGCTCTTGCCGACGATGGCGTTGTTGATGATCTTCACGCCCATTGTCTTGAGGTTTTCTATCTCTGCCGCGACTATCTCCTTCGGCAGACGGAACTGCGGGATGCCGTAGACCAGCACGCCGCCGGACTTGTGGAACGCCTCATAAACAGTGACGTCGTAGCCCATCTTTCTGAGGTCGCCCGCGCAGGTAAGCCCCGCAGGACCTGAGCCGACAACGGCAACGCGGTGACCGTTGGATTCGGGCGCTTTGATCTCGTCCTTGACCTCTTTGTTCATATGATAATCGGCAACAAAGCGCTCAAGCCGGCCGATGCCGACGCTCTCGCCCTTGATGCCGCGCACGCACTTACTCTCGCACTGCTTCTCCTGCGGGCAGACGCGGCCGCACACGGCGGGCAGGGAGTTGGTGGAGGTGATGATCTCATACGCCGCGTCAAAGTCGCCCTCGGCGACCTTGGCGATAAACTCCGGGATGCGCACGGAGACAGGGCAGCCCTGACGGCAGTGCGGGTCGCGGCAGTTGAGGCAGCGCTTCGCCTCGTCTATCGCCGCCTCTGCGGTGTAGCCAAGGGCGACCTCGTCAAAATTGCCGGCACGGACGACGGCATCCTGCTCGGGCATGGGGTTTTTGGTCATTTTCATATTAGCCATTGCGCTTACCTCCCGTCATTGTGCATATATGCTTTGCTTCTTCGTCCTGCTCGTCCTTATAGAACGCGGCGCGCTTGATAAGAGAGTCAAAATCGACCTCGTGCGCGTCAAAGTCCGGACCGTCAACGCAGGCGAACTTTGTCTCGCCGCCGACGATGACGCGGCAGCCGCCGCACATACCCGTGCCGTCAACCATGATGGGGTCAAGGGAGATGATGGTCTTGATGCCGTAGGGGCGCGTAACATCGGCAAGGAACTTCATCATGATGTCCGGACCGATGGCAATGACGCGGTCAAACTGCGGTTTGCCCTCCGCGATGTTCGCGTCGATCTCCTGCTTGAGGTACTTGGTGGTAAAGCCGTGCTCGCCGTAGGAGCCGTCGTCCGTGCAGATGATGAGCTTGTCGGAAGCTTCCTTCAGCTCGTCCTTGAGTATCACGATGTCCGCCGAGCGGAAGCCCGCGATGAACGTGACGTCGATGCCCTTCTTGTGCATTTCCTTTGCGATGGGGTAAGCGATCGCGCAGCCGACGCCGCCGCCGACAACGCACACCTTTTTCAGCCCGTCCATCTCCGTCGCCTTGCCGAGCGGACCGACGATGTCGGTGATAACGTCGCCCTCTGCGACCGTGTGGAGCATTCTGGTCGTGCGTCCGGCAGCCTGCACCATAACGGTGACGGTGCCCTTCTCGCGGTTCCAGCCCGCCACGGACACGGGAACGCGCTCGCCCTGCTCGTCCAGACGGAATATGACGAACTGCCCCGCCTGCGCGTGCTTTGCGATCAGCGGAGCTTCGATTTCAAAAAGGCAGATGGTCTTTGCCTCGTTCAGAAATCGTTTGGTTACTACTTTGTACATCTGCACACCTCTTATGTATTATTTATATTTGATTTGACTGCTTATTTTGTATTATTATACGACGCACGCATATCCATGTCAAATATATTATTTTTTTGTTATCACTTTGGCAAAACGGCGCCGGGGCGCGAAAATGCGTCCCGGCGTGATATGCTCTTCACTTTTCCACGTCCCAGGTGCGCTCGCTGATGATATAGCGCGGACGATGCTTCGTTTCGAGGTATATTTTGCCGATATACTCTCCGATTATGCCCAGGCAGATCAGCTGCACCCCGGCGACAAAACAGATGATGCACGTCATGCTTGCCCAGCCGGAGACGGAGTGCCCGCACAGCGCCGTGATGAGCGCCCAGATGCAGCCCACAAAGCTCACAAAAGCGACAAATAGCCCGAAGCCCATTATCATCTGCAAGGGTTTGACGGAGAGGCTTGTTATCCCATCTACCGCAAGAGCAATCATTTTCTTGAGCGGGTAATGGCTCTCCCCGGCGATACGCTCCGCGCGGGAGTAGGCGACGCTGGTGCTCTTGAAGCCTACAAGCGGCACAAGCCCGCGCAGGAAGAGGTTGACCTCTTTGAAGTTTGCCAGCTCCTTGAGCACACGCGCGCTTATCAGGCGGTAGTCCGCGTGGTTATACACGACCTCCGCGCCCATCGCGGCAAGGAATTTATAAAAGCTCTGCGCGGTAAAGCGCTTGAAGAACGTGTCCGTCTCGCGGGAGGAGCGCACACCGTACACCACGTCGCACCCGTCTAGATAGGCGTCAACCATGGCGTCCATGGCGTTTATATCGTCCTGCCCGTCGCAGTCTATCGAAATGGTGATGTCGCAGACATCCTTTGCCTCCATAAGCCCTGCGAGCACCGCGTTCTGGTGACCTCTGTTGCGGCTCTGGCAGATGCCGATATAATGCTCATCCTCGGCGGCGAGCTTTTTTATGATGCTCCACGTGCCGTCCCTGCTGCCGTCGTTGACGAAGAGCACACGGCTGTCCTCGCTCACCTTGCCCGCGGCGGCAAGACTTTTCACCTTTTCAAGGAACATAGGCGCTGTTATCGGCAGCACCGCCTCCTCGTTATAGCAGGGTATCACAATATAAAGTCTGGGTGTCATGGCATTCTCCTTATATTTATAACGGGATCACTTTTGATTATAGTCTTTTTCTTGCAAAAGGTCAAGCCGCGCTGCCTTTACAGTTCCGGGTACAGCGGGAAGCGACCGCAGAGAGCGACGGACTGCTCACGCGTCATGTCCACCGCGTCCTCACCCTCGCGCAGGATGCGCCCTATCATCGCGCCGATCTCGTGCATCTCCGTCTCCTTCATGCCGCGTGTGGTGACGGCGGGCGTGCCGAAGCGCATGCCGGAGGTCTGGCGCACGGGGAGAGCGTCAAACGGGATGGCGTTTTTATTCGCGGTGATGTTCGCGCGGTCCAGAAGCTCCTGCATCTGCGCGCCGGTCTTGCCGCGGCTCATAACGTCAACATTGATAAGGTGATTGTCCGTCCCGCCGGAGACAAGGCGCAGCCCCTGCGCCTTCAGCTCCTCCGCGAGTGCGGCGGCGTTGATGACAACCTGATGCTGGTACGCTCTGAATTCCGGCGTGAGCGCCTCGCCGAAGCAGACCGCCTTCGCCGCGATGATATGCATCAGCGGTCCTCCCTGTGTGCCGGGGAACACAGCGCTGTCGATCTTCTTTTTCAGCTCATCCCGGCACAGAATGAGAGCGCCGCGCGGACCGCGCAGGGTCTTATGCGTGGTGGAGGTGACAACGTCGGCATAGGGCACGGGGCTGGGGTGCTCGCCCGCGGCGACAAGCCCCGCGATGTGCGCCATGTCCACCATCAGGTACGCCCCGACGGCGTCCGCGATCTCGCGCATTCTGGCAAAATCTATAACACGGGAATACGCGCTGGCCCCGGCGATGATGAGCCTGGGGCGGCACTCCTCCGCCTTTTGCAGCACAGCGTCGTAGTTTATCCGCTCGCTCTCGCGGTCAACGCCGTAGAAGCAGGCGTTGAAATACTTGCCGGATATGGAAGCCTTCGACCCATGGGTAAGGTGCCCGCCGTGGCTGAGATCCATGCCGAGTATGGTGTCGCCCGGCTTCAAAAGCGCGAGGTAAACCGCAACGTTCGCCTGCGAGCCGGAGTGCGGCTGCACGTTGGCATGCTCCGCGTGAAAAAGGCGCATCGCCCGCTCAATGGCAAGCTCCTCTATCTCGTCCACGTACTGGCAGCCGCCGTAGTAGCGCGCGTGAGGGTAGCCCTCGGCGTATTTGTTGGTCAGATGGCTGCCCATCGCCTGCATGACGGCAGGGCTGACAAAATTTTCAGAGGCAATAAGCTCGATATGATCCCGCTGACGCGCAAGCTCGCGCATCATGGAGTCGTAGACCTCTCTGTCTTGCTTTTTTATAATGTCATAGCTCATTTTTATGCCTCCGTTTTTTAATTCTCATGTAGCTTCTACATTATAGCTCAGGTCTATCCCCTTGGCAAGTAGGGCAATTTATGATAAAATACCGGCATTGGGAATCTGTGTTCAAAGGAGATATGCAGACGGCAATGAAAAAATTCCGGAACATTCTGCGCACTGTGTTCATCGTCATAGGTGCGGTGCTTTTATTCGTCTTCGTATGGGTTCTGGCAAACGAGTATGTGCCCATGGCAATTGAGGAGCTGCCGATCGACGCGGACGGAGACACCTCATATCTCCGTCCCGATCAGGAGCTGAGCGTGCTGACATGGAATATCGGCTACTGCGGGCTGGGCGCCGGGTCGGATTTCTTCATGGACGGCGGCAAAAACGTCAAGTCCGCTGATCAGGACACCGTGCTGAAATACATGTTCGGCGTGAAGGAGTTTCTGCGCGGCGAAGACCCCGACCTCATAATGCTGCAGGAGGTGGACACGAATTCGGCGCGCACATACAACATCGACCAGACGAAGTATCTCACCGCCGGGGAGAGCGTCCATGCGCTGAACTATTCCTGCGTGTTCGTGCCGTTCCCCATCCCGCCTATAGGGCAGGTCAACAGCGGGCTTTTCACCACAACGGATCTTTACATCAGCAGCGCCGAGCGCATAGCCCTCCCCTGCCCGTTTTCCTGGCCTGTCAGCGCCGCGAATCTCAAGCGTTGTCTGCTGGTGTCGTACCTGCCGATAAAGGACACGAACAGGCAGCTCGTGCTCGTCAATCTGCACCTTGAGGCGTATGACGACGGCGAGGGCAAGATCGCCCAGACAAAGCAGCTGCGAGAGTTTATAGAGCTGGAGTACCGCAAGGGCAACTACGTCATCGCCGGCGGGGACTTCAACCAGATCTTCCCCGGCGGGCTGGACAAATACCCCAACAATCATGCCGACCTCTGGTCGCCCGCCATTCTTGACGAGAAGGTGCTGCCCGGCGAGGACTGGCAGTTCGCCTACGATCTGAATACGCCCTCCTGCCGTCTCCTGAATCAGCCCTATGACCCCGACGACAAAGAGAACACACAGTATTACGTCATTGACGGGTTTATCCTCTCCCCGAATGTGGAGCTGAAAAACGTCAGGTGCGTCGATCTCGGCTTTGAAAACTCCGACCATAACCCCGTTGTGATGAACGTGGTGCTCAAGTGACCGAAAGTAAATTCCCACTGTGCGGATAATATTCCGCGCAGTGGGAATTTTGGTTCTAAACTAAAAGTTGGG